>JBCBTK010000002.1:0-443233 GCA_039818725.1 Pseudomonadota bacterium | reverse complement strand
GGCTCACGTAGCTGAACATCTCAGGCTGCGGATTGCTGTCGCCGCGCATGGGTCGGCGCCTCTGCAATTAGTTACCGTATTATCCCTGATCGAGCTTTTTTCAACAGGCTGCTAGTCGCCAATGGCAGGAGTCGAACCGGACGTTAACGGAGCGGTAACTGACGTTCTGCTAACCTAAAAGGACAGCACTAAAGAGTATTAAGCGGGATTTATCATGACTAGAAAGCTAAGGATTTTGTCCACCTATGTTCTTCTGATGGTTCTTCCCTTTTCTCAGCAGTTGATTGCCTGCACCGCGATAACCCTCATCGCGGCAGATGGATCGCTCATCCAAGCGAGAACACAGGAGTGGGGCCCTTTTGATTTGCGTTCACAGGTCATGTTTGTGTCTCGGGGTACCGATCTTGTGGGTACAACGCCAGACGGAAAACCCGGACTGGCCTGGGCCGCGAAGTACGGCGTGATTGGCGTGAACGCGAACGATCTGCCGGTATTTGTCGATGGCATGAATGAGAAGGGGCTGGCGGTGAGTGTTCTGTATCTGCCGGGCTTTTCCGAGTTCCAGACGTACATGCCTTCCGAAGCAAGCAACACGATTAGCGGGGCAGAGGTCTCCCTTTGGATACTGACTACGCTGGAAAGCGTCGAGGAGGTCAAGACCGAGTTGCCGAAGATCAATGCAGTCGACGTCAAGTTGCCGTCGTTCGGCAACATTGCCCCCCCGATCCACCTTATGGTCTCAGATGGCAACGGTGAATCGATTGTTGTCGAATATACAGACGGCAATCTTGATATCTACGATAATCCGGTCGGCGTGATGACGAACAGCCCGAGCTTCCCGTGGCATCTGACAAATTTACGCAATTACGTCGGTCTACAACCGCAATCGGCGAATCCGGTGACCGTTGGCAAACTCGAGATTACTCCCATAGGCGTGGGGTCTGGAATGCTAGGTTTACCAGGCGACTATACGCCTCCTTCGCGCTTCATTCGGGCAGCGGCGCTGCGTAACACTGCTGTCGAACGAGAGACGGGCGAAGAAGTGGTATTTGAGTCGTTCAGAATACTCGACAACTTCAACATACCGAGCGGCTCGACGGCCGCTCGCGACGAAGTGCCAACTGACGGAACTCTTGGCTCTACTCAGTGGACGACCGCTACAGATACGAAAGGTCTACAGTATTACTATCACACTATGGCAAATAGGACTCTCCGTAAGATAGACCTACGGCAAGTGGATTTCAGTCAAGGTGGTATCCGCTTCTTTCCGCTGGACTCGGTTAAGGAGCAAACCGTCGAGATGGTCGATATCAATGGCGGCTGATGATCGAAAGCGGTAGGCAACCTAACTCGTCGCCAAGCCCCGTTTACTACCCATTGCCGTCATATTCACGGTAAAAGTTGAGAGTACTAACCTCCAGAATTCACCCTCACTCCAAGTTCAGCACCAAGGCAAGGGACGACGATGCTTCTTGACTATATTTATTGTCGATTACTGACTCGCCTCAAAGAGCAACCACACCGGTAGTCCGCTCCGCCCCGGCACGTCGCCGGCATCGTTGGGATCACTCCCCGCATCAATCTCCTGGTTGTCACCAAAGCCGTCACCGTCCGAATCGCTCTGCTCTGCGGGGTCTAGTGGGAAGGCATCCAGACTGTCATTTACGCCATCGCCGTCCGTATCACGCTCCGAAGGGGCGCAACCCTCGGCATTGATATCCCCGACTTCGTTACCCGGCGTGGCGTCGCAGCTGTCGCGGTCATCGAAAAGCCCATCACTATCGCCGTCGCGAACTAGCGCGGTGCTGGTATACACCGAGCCGAAAAATTCATTCTCATTCGCCGCCTGGACCTCTCGAATGCGCAGCGTATCGAATGATGTGTTGGAACGTACGCCGATAAAATTGCGGCCCTCTGAGGGCGGGGTAGTGAACTCGAAAACGAACAGCTCACCTCCATTACGAAGCCCAGTGACCGTGAAAGTAGATGGCGATGCACCGCCGGACTCGTCGTCGAAATCCACGCCGAGCGCAAACACCGGGCCGATCTCGCTTCGGATATCCAGGTCTTCAATCCCATTGAGCGCCAGTTCGACATTGTTGTCGCCCGCAAAGTCGGCGGGCCATGCGGCGAAGTTCAGAGACGACTCGGTCCCGGTGGAAAACGCGACGTTGCCACTGACGTAGGGCTCATTGGGCCTATTCTCTACAACATAGGGGTTGGAGGCCTGCTCCACGTCGGTGATCTCAAGGAACGCCTGGCGATCGTCAAACACTGCCACGGTGGTGGTAGGCGCGAATGCATTCAGGCAGTCGTCGGGACTTTGCGCGCCGGTCGCATTGTTTTGAATAATGACGTTAGAGCCCACGGAATCGCTGCCGGGATCATGTGGAGCCAAGGGCCAGCCCAGCACCGGAGCAAGGGCAGCGCAATTGGTTAAAGCATTGTTTTGCTCAATGCGTAAGTCCAGTGCCACGCTAGCGATCCTGCCCAGGCCATCGAGGTTGGTAAGGGTGTCGTTGCGAGTGACAAACACATTCCCTCCCACGTCAGAAATCCTGCGAAGACCGTCGACGTTGGTCAGGGCGTCGTTGCCAATAACAAACAGGCTCGCTCCAACAATATTGATCGCGCCGAGACCGTCTAGGTTAGTTAGAGCGCTGTTTTGTACAATCTGCAAATCCAGCGCGCTGGTGATTCCGTCGAGACCGTCTAGATTTGTCAGTGCGTCGTTGCTGTTGACGATCACATTCCCCCCGACGCTGGTAATCCCACTAAGACCCTCGAGGTTGGTCAGGGCGTCGTTGTCATTAACAACTAGGCCCTCTCCCACGCCGGTGATCTCGCCTAGACCGTTGAGATTAGTGATATCTGAGCCTGAGATTGTGAGACGACCCGCAACGACGCTACAGGTAGCCCCATTGCCAAAACTGACTTGGAAAGCGTCGACCTCAGCCTGGGTAGCGAGGGCTATATCCGCCGAGGAGCACTCTTCCGGTTGCGCGACAACAGACGACATAGGAACGCCGCTTCCCATGAGCCCGAGAAATATCCACGCATTGAGACGCTGCGAAACTGACATACCTTCTACCAGAGAAAATGCAAGTCGTCACAAGGTTAACAAAACGCAGCCCATCAATAGCCTGCTCAATTGGCCACCCTACCGTGGTAGGTCCACTAAAATCTGCAGTCTTAGCATCACGTGGAGTCCGTAACCGTCCGTTCCTGGCCGGAGGCGGTTGTTGCGTGAGTTGGCTACGAGCGTCCGCTATCTGGAAAGCAGCCGCTCGGACGGTGATTCACTAGCAGTCGCCGTCGACCCATCGCCGACGAGTATTGCTCCCGCGATCAGGCGTCAATGAGCAAGCGCCAGCTTCGAATACATTGAGTGTTTGCCTGCGGCAGTGGCACAAGGTTTGCCTCGGGGGAACGCAGTAAGGACGCTAGCGTTCGGCCAATTTCAGAGTTTCTGAGGGCTTCTCTCCAAACAGCTGACGATAGTATTGGGCGAATCGCCCCAGCTCGAAAAAGCCATGGGCGTGCGCTATCTCGCTCACCGAAGTCTCATTGGGCCGAGCTTGAGCTAGAGCCCTTCTCGTTTGACTGAGGTGCCACTGGCGTAAGTACTGAGCTGGAGAAGTGCCCATCTCCTCAGCAAACGCCCTGTGAAGCGTTCGTCGAGATACGCCGAATTTTTCGCATAACATAGTCGCCGTTAGCGTCTCATGCAGGCGGTCTCGGGCGTACTTCTCCGTCTCGCGCAGTCTTCTCCGTTTTAGTGTCGACCGGCTGACGGCTGAGCATCCAGACCCTGAATGATCAATTATCTCAACAAACGCATCCATTATCCTGTCTTTCAGATGAGCAGCACCGACTTGCGAGTTCGTTGCAGATTGAAGAGCAAACGGATGTTCAGCGATATGGGCGGCGATCGATCTCAGGCGAGTCATCGATGCAGTGGTTCCGGCGAACGCAACAGGTGAATCAAAGAGATCAACGTCAGATTTTTCCATGCGCAAGGAACGCAGCGTGGATCGATCGACCGATAGAGTCAGATAGCCCACGCTCTCTCTATAAATCGCGGTGTGCTCGATACCCTCGGGGAACGCCATCACTTGACCCGCGCAAAAGTCACGTGACATCACACGACTAGGACCATCGTGGGCGAATACGACACCCAACACTACCGAATCGTCTGATAGTGGTCCTACAAGTTGCAAATCACCGCGGATCCTTCCTATTGAGAGCGACGCTCCTCCCAGGTCGGCAAACGTCAGATCGCCGTTCACCTGACCTGCGGTAAGCTGAGTCGGTTCTACGGTCGCACCGCGAACGCCTTCGACCATCGATTCGATGCCATCAACCTCAAGGCGACGAAAGCGGTCAATGGTCGGCGGGTTCTCCATCTCTCTCTGTCAGTGGGGTGAAAAGTGGCACAAATTGCATAACGCTCCGCTGATAATAGCGGAAGAGTAGTGGTTAGTTGCCTTGAACTCAGTGCCTCAGCTACTTCCACGTGGAGGGCTTCAATTATGCGGTTTCACCGTCCCGATTCGTTTTTGTCTGTCGCAATACTTGTCACATCGAACATTTGCCTGTCTCCAAGCTCACTCGCAGCGACGGCGGTTGAGATAGATCGAAGTAGTCTTCCTATCGTTTTTGTTGAACCAGCAACATACGCGGAGCTGAATGCTCGGAATACGAAACCTCCAGCTGCGACCTCGGTGAAGGCACCCGAGGATGCACCGAACGTTATCGTTGTATTGATCGACGATCTCGGCTTCGGTGCAACAAGTACCTTCGGTGGGCCGATTTCTACCCCTACACTGGATCGCCTGGCGCAGAAAGGGCTTCGCTACAACCGCTTTCACACCACTGCACTTTGCTCACCGACTCGCGCCGCCCTCAAAACCGGACGGAATCATCACGCGGTAAACATGGGGTCGATCACAGAGTCCGCAACAGCCTACCCTGGGAACACAGGGCAGATTCCGCCGACGGCCGCATCAGTTGCTGAAGTACTGCGTCTAAACGGCTACAACACGGGGGCGTTTGGGAAGTGGCACGAAACAGCGGCGTGGGAAACAAGCCTCTCTGGGCCGTACGATCGGTGGCCAACTCGTCAGGGCTTTGAAAAGTTCTACGGCTTTATAGGCGGAGAGACAGACCAGTGGCATCCAGCGATTTTTGATGGGACGACAAAGATTCCGGCGCCGACCTACGAGGGTTACCACTTCACCGATGACATGACGGACCAGGCCATTGGCTGGATGGAAACGCTGCAAGGCCTTACGCCTGACAAGCCATTCTTCATGTATTTCGCGACGGGGGCCGTGCACGCGCCCCACCACGTGCCTAGAGAAAACATCGAGAAGTATGCCGGTAAATTCGACGATGGATGGGACACCATTAGAAGCACGACGCTCGCTCGTCAGAAAGTTGTCGGCGTCGTTCCGGAGGAAACGACGCTTGCTCCTCGACCAGATGACATTCAGCCCTGGAGCGAGCTCACCGATGTGGAACGCAGAGTCTTTAGCAGGCAAGCGGAAGTCTTCGCCGGATTTGTTGACCATACCGATGCCAACATCGGCAGATTAATCGATGCCGTTGAGGCTCTCGGCATTCTCAACAACACACTCATAGTGTTTATCGCCGGCGACAACGGTACGAGCGCCGAAGGCACGATGGCCGGCCTCTTCAACGAGATGACATATTTCAATAACTATGCTGAAAACGTCGAGGATCTGGTCCCGCTCCTGGACAAATGGGGGAGCGACGAAACCTATCCCCACATGGCGGCTGGGTGGGCGGTCGCATTCGATACGCCTTTTACCTGGACGAAGCAGGTAGCCTCGGATTTTGGCGGCACTCGAAATGGCATGGTCATACACTGGCCTGACGGTATCGAAGCGAAAGGTGAATTGAGGACACAGTTCTCGCATGTTGTCGATATTGTTCCCACGATTCTTGAAGCCGCCAAACTTCCCATCCCAAGCAGTGTTAACGGGGTACCCCAACAGCCGATGGACGGTGAAAGCCTCGTCTACAGCTTTGATAGTCCAGATGCCGAGGAGCGACACACCACGCAGTACTTCGAAATGTTTGGTAATCGGGCGATCTATCATGAAGGTTGGTATGCACGAACGATCCACAAGCTTCCTTGGGGTTCGACACTGGCTTCTCTCGAAGAGGATAGCTGGTCTCTGTACAACACGGAGGAGGATTTCAGCTTAGCCCTCGATCTTGCGGAGCAAGAGCCAGAGCGGCTCGCAGACTTGCAAGCCTTGTTCATGAATGAGGCGGAAGAGAATCACGTACTTCCGATTGATGATCGTGTGGTCGAACGCCTGAACCCTGACATTGCCGGCCAGCCGGATCTGATGGCGGGGCGTACCACGCTGAGCCTCCCCGGGACGGCACCACCGCTTCTTGAGAACACGTTTATCAACGTCAAGAACCGGAGCAAGGAGGTGATCGCCGAGATTAGCGTCTCCACCAAGGATGCGTCCGGCGTCATCATCACTCAGGGTGGAAGCTTCGGGGGGTGGTCACTCTATGTCCGGGACGGCAAACCTGACTACACCTACAACTATCTTGGGGTTGAGCGTTACACGCTCTCTTCTGAGCGGGAGTTACCGCCCGGAGATTCCACCATAAGGCTAGTGTTTGATTACGACGGTGGCGGGGTTGGCAAAGGGGGCGATGTACAACTTCTGTTGAACGACGAAATCGTGGCAACGGGCCGGGTGGAGAGAACGCAACCTATCATCTTTTCAGCCGATGAAACCGCCGATATTGGGCGTGATTTTCAAAGCCCAGTAGCTGAGGGCATTGGCGAGGGTGCGAACGAGACTGCGTTTACCGGCCGAATCAAGCGAGTGACTATCAGTGCCAGCGAGACGAACTAACTCTTGGTTCGGATAAGGGTATGACGGGGTCGACGGAGTGATTACTGGCCAATAGCGTCCGCTTGTCGCCGGCCGCTGATTGATGTGAGCTAGCATCTGAATGACCGCTTCCAGGAAGCAGTCATTCGCTGAAAACAGCGGTCACTCCGGCGTCCGACCCAACGCGTGCGCTTTGATCTGCTAGGAAGCGGCGCTAAATGGCTTGACCGCGTACACTTTCGAAATGATCTGCCATTTCCCGCCGTCACGAATCAGCGTCAGTAAATCTTCGCAATCCTTACCAAGCACCAGGCAGCCGAGGCGCACGAACGCGATCTCTTCTTGGACATGCTGGATACTGTGTACCTTGTCGCAGCGTGTTTCGCCAACGTCTAGCGGCGACTGTCTGTTCTCGACCAGGTCGAAGTACTCATTCATCCCGATATTCAGATAACGTGCGCTACTGATGCACGCCATCCGGCAATCAGGGTGCATCGCGCGCTGCAAGAGTGCGACATCTCCTTGGTGGATACCGTCAAGGTAAAAGGAGATGGTTTCCTCGATTTCATCAAAGGGAGCTCTCATCAGATCGTCCTTCCGAAACTCTCGAAAGCCCCATCCATACGCTCCAGCAATCCGTCACAGAATTCGTCATCAACGAGATGACCAAGCTTCAGGTTCACAACATTGCCAGCATTTGCCGCGGGGAACGTGAGAACCCCCTGATCAAAAAGATGCTTGATCATCCGGATTCCAGAGTCCTCGCCTTCCAGTTCCAGTCCGAACAACAGTCCAAACTGGCGAACCCCGGCTATCCAGCTACGGCGCGAGCAGAGTTTATGCAGCGCCCGGCCAAAGCACTGCATATTTTGATTGACCCGCGCCAAGGTGCTTTCGGACGTGCTCAACTCCAGCGCCGCAATTCCGACAGCGCAGGCCAGCTCTCCCCCGGCAAATGTCCCGGCAAATCCGGCGAAGTCCTGGGTCAACCACGCTGCCGATCGATCCGACAGCATCACGGCCGCGATCGGATAAACACCCCCCGAGAGTCCTTTCGCGGTCACAGCGATATCGGGGTTGGCGCCCACATTCTGGAAACCCCACGGAACCCCCGAGCGTCCGAGACCAGTGACAATCTCATCGATTATCAACAAGCTACCGTTCTCATCACACAGTCGACGAACATCGGACCAGAAAGTGGGCCGCACACTGGGATAGCCCGCCGCATTGCAGCTTGGTTCGAGCACCACAGCGGCGATATCCTCCCCCTTTAAAGCCAGCTCTAAAGTCTCGACTTCGTCGACCCCAAACGTAACGAACTCCTTGGGATAGTCTGAGTTGAATCGCATTGAAAACTCTGGATTACCTGCAGCCGAAGAAAGCCCGGTCGCACCGTGATATCCCGAGGAGCAGCTTAGTATCCGCCGCCTACCAGTAATGCGGCGCGCAACCTGGATTGCCATGTCGTTGGCTTCTGTTCCGCTCGCAGCAAAAAGCGTGTGACTGAGTCCAGAGGATTTTCCGAGTTGTTCCGCTAGGAGTGACTGATTGGCACCGGGAAAAAGTGCAAACCCCATATCGTCATTCTTAAGCGCGTCTTTTAGTGCAGCAATGATGTTCGGGTTCCGGTGTCCGAGGTTGTAGACTCCGGCGCGCAGATCAAGGTCTAGAAACTCTCGTCCATCCATGTCCCATACGCGATATCCCTCGGACCTATCCACCACGAGGTCAATTTGCAGGGCTTTAAGCAACCCTACGCGTGCCGCATTGATGTGAGTCGCGTAGCGATCCAGGATCTGCCCACGTTGAAGGGTATTGTTCACAATTTAAGCGACCTCGCCGTTTCGGACTTTTTCGAGAAATACCATGCGGCTGTAGTCCCATACCTCGCTTACCCGGTCGTCGGCGAAAAGGAATACCCAGTTCTCCTCCATTTTCTGGAAGACGCCTTCTGCGTCTGTGTAAGAGCAAGCCATCCAAAGTGTTCCGATCTGGTCGCTCGCGGAGACAGCGAGAATGTCGTCAATCTGGTAGTCCGTGATGTTGCTATCAACGCCACCCAGGGCTTGGGCGACGCTGTCGAGACCCACATAGGTGCCCGGCTCGATGTCCGTGATGAACTCAGTGCCTAGCCAGCGCCATACGATATCTGGCGTAAACAAGCTGGCAATGGTTTCCACGTCTTTGGAACGGAACGCCGCGACCAGCGTGCGCAGTAACTCTTCGTTTTTGTGCATAGCGACTTTCCTCGACAATTCAGGAGGGTCGCACTGTGCACTCGTAGGTAATCCCGATCATTGACCAAATGACCGTGCGTTAAACCAACTGACATCTTCTTGGCATCGGGCTGTAGGTTTAGCTCAAGTAGCCGCCCGCCGGTACTCGCCGGGGGGCACCCCGAAGTGTTTTTTGAAAGCCCTACTCAAGCTGACAACGCCGCTGTAACCGACATGCTCGGCGACCACTTCGAGTGGGAGGTCTCGACGCATCAGGTCAACTGCTGCCAGCATTCGCAGCTCAAATACGAAGCTATGGACCGAGGTGCCAAACAGCTCGCGGAAACCATCATTTAGCTTGGTTCTGTTTAAGCCAACTTCTCGAGCAATACGGTTTACCGTCAGGTTTTCGGCCGGGTGTGCTTCTATATATGTTCTAGCAGCACTTATACGCTGGGCGTCCCGCGCACTTATGCGCTTCACCTTCGAGTCGGCTGCGTGGCCTGCCGACATCGATCGCAAAAATTCTGTGACCAGCAATAGCACCATGCCTTCGCTTTTTATGAGCGCAAGATCGCTTGAAAGGTCCAGCTCAAGCAAGCTCTTGCTTAAGCGCATCATGTCCTGGGTGCAGGGAAGTCTCATCCTAAAGTAGCTGCCCTTCCTCGATCCGCTGAAAGGCTCGTGAAGAGCACAGGCCGGATCGCCAAGATGTTGGAGCTTTTCGCCGAGGAAGTCGCTCCTGCAGAAAATCACGAGACCGGTAGCGCCTCTTGCCGAGGTGGTCGATGAAGACCAACCCATGGCGGCATCACCGGGGCTTAGCACCGAAGCATCATAGCCACTCATCTCCTTTGACTCTGCGCCCAGCGCCTGCTTCAGTCCTCCATCGACGATTAGTCGAAACACGTAATAGCCCTCAGCGACGAAGTCTATGCGACTCATCTTCGTGCCCCTAAGAAACAGGCAAAACATCTGCTTGTTAAAGACTGCGTAGTCAAAGGTATTGTTCGAGTCAGCGATCAGGCTGATCGCACGTGATAGCCGCTTTGCCCGAAACTCACCTTCAAACCAATCAGTTAACACTGAGTAGTCCAACGGCGAACCCGCCGCTAACTGGCTGGGCAGGGACACTACGCTCATCTGGCCCACACGTTCAGTTTGTGAGCGGCTCAAAAGGTCCTGCAAAGACAACGTGACACTCTCAGAGAGGCTTCTTTGGCGGGAGTTAAGGTACCGCATTAGAGGTAGTTGTTTCTCGCCAGCTGGATCGAAAGCAGCCATCGAAATAGAGTTAAGCGCCAGCTCTTGGCCGACTGCGACCGACATCGAGACGCTGCCCGAGTGACCGCTTCCTGGAAGCGGAGGTTCAGTGCCCGCTTGCTGAATGCGCGCTATCGACCCTTAGCGCAAGAGATAGCAAACCGTGTTCGAGTGTCCGAATGTAGGAAAATCGCGGCTCATGATTTGCTCACACCAAAAACAAAAAAAGCGGGCATCGAGCCCGCTTCTTTCACGATCGCGTAGAACGTTATTCAGGCACGATGTTCTCGGCCTGAGGGCCTTTTTGGCCCTGGGTCACGACGAACGTTACTCGCTGCCCTTCCGTGAGGGTCTTGAAGCCGCTTCCCTGGATAGCGCTGAAGTGCGCAAACACATCGGCTCCGCCTTCACGCTCAATAAAACCGAATCCCTTCGACTCGTTAAACCACTTGACGGTACCGGTTACTGTCTCTGACATGTGTATTTCCTGATTTTCGATGTAAATCTAGTCGCACTGCACATGCAGCACATGCTGGATGTCGAGCTGTAGAACAAGAAAATCGGGACGAAAGATCTGGGGGGATCGGACGAGCGAGGTTGTTGCGCAAGGCCTTTATCTAGCGGGGCGGACTTTGACGCACGGCTGCTCTAGCGTCAAGTGGAATAAGTACTCTGACGTTTCTTGAGTCTGCGGCATCAGGTGTAGCGGCACGTCGATCGGCTCGACGATGGCCTGGCGTGTGAGAGGTCGTTGGCGATCACCGGAGTCGGGTAAGGGGGCTAGACACAGGTCCCGCCCCCTCACAGCGCGCGGCACAGTCAGCGGTTGATGCAACCGAGAACGTTCGCCCGCCACCACAGATACGCCTGCACGCCCGCAATGAAGAGGCCCCAGAGGACTGCAAGCAGGGGATTGCTGGCGATCACACAGGCCGCGAAAACGGCCTCCAGTACCGCAATGATATTCACCACAAAGGTGAAGAGGTTGATCCATTCCGTCACCACGGTGCAGGCGGTGGGCCGGCATTCCTCACGCCAACGCAGGAACAGGAAGTAACCCACAACTAGAACGAGGACGCCTACCAACATCCAGCTGCAACCCGGGCAGAACCCGGCATAGACCATGATTAGCCCGAGTAAGACCACGGCCTGCCAGATAAAGGCCGATCGCGCGCAGCGGTCCGGGCGACAGAGTGCGATCCAGAGCCCAAAGAACAGCGCGAAGAGGGCAGCGCCGGCGACGATCAGCGCCGCGGCAGCCAGGAGCGCCTGGCCCGCGGGGATCAGCGGCGCGGCCATGGCCGGGCAGAGGGCCAGGAAGATCCCAATGAAGAAGATGCCAAAGCCGATCAGGGCGAAGATTTTCAGCATTACACACGGGAAGAACTGCGTGTCCGTCTCCGGGCAGTTTTGCAGGTTCACCGCTGCCTGATCGTCGCACTCACCCTGGCTCGCCCGGACGGCGACGAGAACGGAGTCCTCCGCTTGCAGCGTGACATCGAGGGTTGTGCCCGTAACCTCCCGGTCTTCGTTATTCACCTGCCACTGCACATCGCTTGTGGTCGGATCGGGGGAGCTCAGTTCGACCGTGTAGGTGCCGACCTCCAGGCATGAGTCGCCGGTCACGTCGGTGCCATCGGCGTCGCGGACGGTCAGCTCGGCGTTGAAATCCGAACAATCGGGGCAGGCCCGAAGGGTGAGGCCGGTGCTGGCCTCACATCCGCCTTGGCTCACATTGGCGGAAACCGAGAGGTTGTCGCCCTCCGCAAGGCTTATGTCGATGGAGGTCCCGGTCTCCGGCTGCGCGACCCCGTCGATGGACCAGCTGGCCGCGATGTCGCCGCCCGAGGGCTCGGCGATGGACACAGTGTAGGTACCGGGCGGCAGGCAGGCCTCCGGATCGCGCTCTGTGCCGTCTCGGTCCCGCACAAGAAGAGCAACCTGATAGTCGCTGCAATCGGCGCAGCCCGCCAGGTCCAAGGCCGCGCTGCCCATGCAGGTCCCTACGGAGACGGCCACCGACACAGTCGCCGTCGCGTCCGCGGTGAGCGTGACGGGGAAGCTTTGACCCGAGGCGTCGGCATCGGCCCCGTTCAGGGACCAGCTGCGGTTGACATTGGCGGCGTTGGCGGGCGCGACCATGCGCACCTCATAGTCGCCAGGCGGCAAACACCCGGACAAGTCAACGATCCCGTTTGCGTCGCGGACCTCCAGAGTGACATCCACATCGCAGGCGCAAGGTTCGAGGGTGAAGGTTTCCTGATAGATGCAGGGCAGTCCCGGCCCGGAGGACGTCTCCAGCCGGATGATGAGCGTTTGGGCTTCGTCCCCAGTGGCGTCGTAGAAAAAACTGGTCTCGACCGTGCGGACGCCATCGGAGTCCGGCGCGGGGAGCCATCCGCCCGCGAGTGAATCTTCCCCCGGCTGCAAGTCCTGATCCACGCCGAAGAACCATGTATAGAAGGCATCGGGTCCGTTCTGGATCGCGGCTTGGACCGCGACCTCCCGGACGCCATCGGTGCAGGTCGTGGACGGTGTGATCGTCAGGGTGGCGGCGGGGCAATCGCCCTCCTTTGGCCGGCAGGGAATCGGTCCCGGAATGAAGGTCTCGTTGCATTGATCGTCATCGCGGCACTCCAAACGTACCTCGACTTTGTGATCGGCGCCGCAGACGAAGGCGCCGAGGCCGAAGTCGCCGGCCGCTTCCGTAAACTGCACAAACCACTGGCCGTTCGTGACATCGACCACTTTCTCCGGGGTGTTGGCACCTGTGGTTGGGTTATAGAGGCGGACCTTGACCGCATCACAGTCGCTGGTGCCCTGGACATTGATGATCACCATGCCCAGTCCAAGGATGTCTTCGATACCGACAATTGGATCAACTAAGCTAAGGTCAAGTTCGCACATGGCCGTTCTCCAATAGAGGACGCAGCGTTTGAAATACTTGGGCGTCGCGACTGTCGTCTGCGCCGATGAGTGAAAGTATCGGGGCGTTTGAGGTTTTCTCCTAGTCCTGTTTCTTGGGCCCGGAGGTGGAGACGGAGTCGCGCCAAGGCATAGGTCGCGAAGGAGATGTTAGAAGCCGGCGACGAGCGGGCTTTATCACGTGGGCTTCTGCCCGAACGATCGCCTTCGGAGCGATCGCTCTCGGTACGGCTGTCATGTAGCGTCTGAGCGGCGATACGCCGAGCCCTCACAGCGCGGTCAGATCTGTTCTGGAGACTCGCTCTGACGCTTAGAATTTGTCCAACGTCGAAATAAGATCTGGGGAAATCACGTCGTGAACAAGCTAGCGCCGACTTCAGTTAAGGATACGATTGAGCTCATTGGTATAGCTGCCGTTGTCTTGTCGCTGTTACTGGTTGCCTATGAGGTCAGGCAGTCAAATCGCATCGCACAAGCGACGACCACCTACGAAATAGGAAGAGACATCAATCAATTCAATGAGCTTGGCTACTCTGATCCAGAGTTTGCTGAGCTGCTGCTTAAGCTACGAGACGAGCAGTTTGAGCCCTCTGGTTTAGAGGTCTTGCAAATCAACCTGTTGGCGCGGAGATTCATAAATATCTGGACGACCCAAGAGACGGCGTATGCGAACGGCCTGCTTACAGAGGTCCAGTTTGCTGCGACTCAAGTTGACGTTGTAACGATTATGCAGACCTTTCCGGTATTGAACAGGTACTGGGAATCCGCATTTCACGATCAGCCTGCACTTAAGAGTTCCGCAGTTTTACAGCCGATAGTGAACGCACAGTAACTGGACAACTAGACCGAAGATGACTGGGACCGCTTGTCGCCGATAGCACGCATGTCCTGATGTCTTTCTGAGCGTCTGCTCGCAGGAAAACGATCGTTCGCCGACCGGGGCGCGACAGGCCGGAGTCGACGCATTGCTGACAGTCGCCTTTGGATCCTATTGATCGTACTCCTGCATTCGAATCACCCTGTACGCGGGTGAGATGAGAACGTCAGCCTGTTTCCCATGCGAATATGGGCGAGGGTTTCATATCTATAGGCCGGTTCGTGTTTTGCACTTTGGAGGGTAGTGAATTCGTGATCCCGCTTACGGCGGTAAAGAAGACAAATGCGCTAACAACGCGGCAGATGGAGATAGCGCGCAAAGGTATCGGTTGAGTACGCTCAAACCGCCGAGTACGAAGCAGCACCTATCGGACTTGATATCAGTCGATCGTTCCTTGACATCGCTCGGAAGTCTCAATCAGGCCGAGACACTCCAACTCAATCAAGACAGTTTCTGATGTACCGTGGGGCAAACTCAGAACTCCAATACGCGCGAATGTCCAGTCAACGTGGACGTTGAGAACGCCTTCGCTGTGCTCGATCAGGAGTTAGGGTGAGCATCAGATGCTAGAGAAACCTGCGGTCTTTGAATCGCAACTGCAGGCAAGAGCTCAGGGTGTCATCCATAGCGCGATGAGCCCGATAAATCGAGAATCTCCAATGGCGTTTGCTCAACTCTGCCCAGAGCAAGTCGCCGCGTAGTTTTCATTGGTCTGATAGTGAGTTCGGAAAAGTGACCGGGATAGGAAGGCGAGTGACCGGCGGCGCAAGCTGCCAAAGCCGACGAGGTAGCCGAGGGTCAATAGAAGCCACGTGGGTGGTGCCGGTACCGAATTTGTCACTAAACTTGTCACAGTGAACATTCCCGTTTCTTGGTCGGCCGAAACGATCCCACCAGTGGAACCGCTTACTAGTGATGAGAAGAAGTCTGTGGGATCGGTCGGCAGCCCCGACAGAAGGTCGGCAGAGCTGTCAAAAAAGACGGATACAAACCGCTCAGCTATAGCTAGCGGCGGAACATTGAAATCAATTGTAAAGAAGCCGCCTCCTGGGCCTCCTGGGGCCGTTACAACCAGATCAGTCGTACCCGTAAATACACCCAACGCCGCGCCCGTCACGTTCGTCACGGCGTCCTCGTAGCACACATCGAAAATGAATCCAGACGGGCCGCACGTCGCTGAGACGGTCGGCGCAACCGAGGTATCGATTTCGAAGCTACCGTCCCCGGATGCCGTTGAAATTGTGAAGAGCAAACCGGCTCTGGTATGAGCGGATATAAGCATTCCAAGGATGAAGACAAGTGCAAAGGTACGTTGTTTCGTCACAGCTGTGCTCCGTTGACCCGTTTTTTAGATGCGGGTTGGGACGATGGAAGGAGAGGCGACCGTCCCGACGCCGCGCAAATGCGAACTTGGTAGAAGCTATGGACGAGCCGCCTGAAAGTTCTCGCCCGAGAGAGTCTATGTACTACTGTCCGCATCATGACCTCGCGGCACTAGTAGTCTATTTCTCAACTTCACCCAAGACTGTCTGCAACGTTGGCGGAGTCGACAAACGACCCATTGCTTCGGCTGTCTCTCATGAATCACAACCAGCATCACGATGAGTAGGGAAGACTTGGTTCACCGCTTCGACGTTTCGCTCGCTACCGATCTCAACCTAGGAAACTCGCCGAAATCTGTCATCCCCCAGATGGGGTATGAAATTTCAAATCACGAAGACTTGAGCAAGCAGCTGTTCACACCGCGCGGGGATCAGCAGGATTTCGACCCAGAACGGCCAGTGGACGACCGTTGATTAGCTGATATTTTCTGACTATGGGCACCAAAAAATTTCGTCGAAGTAGCAGTTGACTCGACTCTGTACGGTGTCTGGTCAGCATGGACAACGTCGGGGCTCGGTCCGATTGCACGGGCTTTTGTGGGGGACACTTCCGGTGCTCTTCATCCGAGACCTGGAATTTCTGCCGGTCATTTGGACGGAGATTGACCACATCTGAAAAGCTTGTCTTCCCAAGTACTAGCGCCACTTCCGTGGTGGTCAGTGATGCCGAGCACGCGGCTTTACGCGAATCGGTGCCAGCTTGTTTAGAGATAAAGCAATAGCGGCGGACTAGATATCCCCAATGGGAAGCCCGTGATCATAGCCCGCCGCGCGGCGCAGGGCGGCGATATCGCGCAACCCCTCCCGCTGCCAGAGGCGTTGATAGCGTGGCATGGCCAGCAGCGTATCCGGGTAGGGATGGAAGCCATAAAACGGTGCCATCGCATAAGGCGCCGACAGCAGATCACCGCGTTCGAAAGCGAGCTCCAGCAAGTCGATAATCAGGTCGGGCGGCGCGTAACGGGCGAGGCTGGGACCCCACACGCCAATGTAATCCGTGATGGGATCCTGCTGCAGCAGTTCAACGGCCGCCGCCATCTGAGCGTCCTTATCCGGGAGGTCGAACCACTCGGCGAACACAGCGGGGAGCAGGCTCGCGGACTTTGGCTTTCGCGCAGCGGGAACGCGTTCCAGCAGGTCGAGAAATTCCAGAGCCACCGGCTTCCACTGCTCGAGGCGCGCCGGGTCGTCGGACAGGAACGCGGCGGTTGCGGCAAAGGTGATGAACCCGGCACCGAGACAACTCGTGGCCTGGCAGTCGTCAAGGAACAGGAAGGCCTCGTCAAACTGGCCGACCTGGGCGAGGAGCGTGGACCGCGAAAGGTCGACCTCCCGGTTGAGTGGATCTAGCTGTTTCATCTGCCGCAGCAACCGCAGCGCCTCGCCTGGATCGCCGAGCAGCCAGGCAAACGCCGCACGGGCGCTTAGGGTCGTGAGCGCGTTTGGCTGCAGGGCGCGCGCCCGGTCCAGGTGATAGCGCGCCGTCTCGATCCTGTGCGTATTTTGCAGATGCCAGGCCGCCATCCCAACGTGTGCCAGTCCGTTGTCTGGCTCAAGGCTAAGGGCACGATCCAGGGCCTGCTGGGTCATGACGCTGTAGGCCTCGCGGTCGTTCGCCGCAGGGCTGGCGTCGGATATGGTGCCAAAGTAGCCCATGAGCGCCCAGGCCGCGGCGAAGCGCTCGTCAATGTCTACCGCGGCGCGCAGTGCGTCGAAGGGCGCGCGCATGTCACTCTGCCCCTCGAAGCGATTGCTCCACAGATGCAGGGCCTCGTAGAACAGGTCGATCGCCCGGGGGTCCACGTCGGAGCTGACCTTCAGGCTCTCGGTGAAGCCGGTGCCCAGCCGAATCTGCAGTGCGCCGACGATACTGACGGTAATGGCGTCCTGCACGGCGAACACATCGCTCAGGTCGCGATCGAAAGTCTCTGACCAGAGATGTTCACCGTCGCCCGTACGTATGAGCTGGGCGCTGACACGAATTCGATCACGATCGTGGCGCACGGAGCCACGGAGGATGAAGTCGGCGGCGAGTTGATCCCCGACCTCGCTGACATCCACGGTCAGGTCTCGGAAGGCAAAGGCCGAGGTTCGGGCCACCACGCGTACGTTGGGAATGCGTTCGAGTAGATGCTGCACTTCTTCCGCGATGCCGTCGCCAAAGTACACGTCCGCCGGATTGTCCGACAGGGGCCGGAAGGGCAGCACTGCGATGGAGGGCTCCGTGATGATGGGAGCGGATGGCGTGTCAGGCGCTTTCGTTGCGACCGGTCGTGCCGCGGGATTTTCCACCCGGTCTCCTAAACCGATCCAGGCGAGAGCCGCCGCGATTACTGCGATCAGCAGGATCGCCGGCCCTGCCGGGATAGAGGTCCGGCGCTGCGCGCGAGCAGGCTCCCGCAGGTCTGGGACCGGTTGGGGCTGGGACGTGGGAACCGTTTCCATCAAGTCAGCGGTACGAGTCGTCGGACGTTGCGCCGCGGTGACCGCCTGAACCAGCCGGTAGCCACGCTTCGGGATGGTCTCGACATAGGTGTCGCTCTCGCCGGCATCGCGAATCGCCCGCCGCAGGCTGGAGACGGCCCGGGTCAGTCCATCGTCGGCGCCGAACTCCACGGGCCAGAGCCGCTCGATCAGTTCCTTGCGCGTGGTGACGTGTTCCCCGTTCTCCGCTAACAGGCACAGCACATCCATCACCCGGGGTTCCAGGGAGGCGTCGCCCCGGTCATGGCTCAGGCGATTGCGTGAGGGCTCGACGTAGAACGCGCCGATATAGAACGCCGGACGTGGATCGGCATTGCCTCCCACCGTGTCGCTTTCCTCGAAAACCATGACGCCCGCACCTTAGCACGGCTGAGAAGGCTGTCGATGACGGGCAATATTCCCATAAAAATCAACATCTTCGTGTTTCCGTAAGGTATTCATCAGGTATTCATCGCCTCCCGGTCAGGCTCCCCGCGACAGCGCGCTCTAGTGTTCGTCCAACGTCGTGCATAGCGCTAGTCCGTGGATAGAGGTGATGCCCCCGTTGTTCAGCCGGGAACTGGCTTTCATGCCAATCGTTTGCACAGAGGTCAACGAGATATGAACAGGAAGAGTAGAACGATGCGGATAGACCACAACTCGGATAGAACACCATCAAGTAATGGGTATACGCCATGACGCGATCAGCGATGGCATTGACGATAGCCTGTCTGCTCTTGGCTTCCAGCGGGACGCGCGCGGGCATTATCAGCAGCAGTACCGTAGACACCCGCTTTGGCACCGATGGCCGCGCGAACCTGCAGGGGTTGGAATGGCTGCATCTGAGCGAAACGGCGGGTCTGTCCCGGGACGACGTAACGAACAACGACGGTGTGGCGTTCATTGCCACGGGCTGGCGCTACGCGACACGCAGCGAGACGGAAACGTTGATCACCTCACTGTGGAGCGGCATCTATGACGGTTGGTCCGCCGACAACTTCGCGGGGGCCAGCTGGTTTGTCGACACCTTCGGCGCAACGTTCGAGTCGACAGACAGCCGTTTCTTCAACGGTCTGAACTGGAGCCGATTTTTCTTCGGCGACATCGGTGAGTGTGATCGCGAAGGCTTCGCTGTCCTTTCGTGCATTGGTCTTGTTCAAAAGGCGTTAGACGCCGCTGGCGACATTCCAAGCCTCAACGTGACGACCGGTCGCTTTGAATTCGCTTACTCAAGCAATCCAAACACCATTCAAGGACTCGGTTGGATTGATGAAGAATGGGGGGCCGACCTGGGCGTGAATGCAGAGAACGATAGTTTGCCGACCGGTTTGAGGATGGGCGAAACAGCAAGTCTTCTGGTCCGCGACGTCCCATCTCCCGCGACGATTGCCTTGATGATGATAGGACTTCTTGGCGCGACACGGCTTCGCAAGACTCGGTAGTTTGCACAGGATGACGATAGCTTTGTTGATTCTGCTTGGCCGATCGCTGCCGTCCAGGTCTGCGCAGAGCAACCCCCGTTAGCGACCCCCTGCTGCCATTGCCCACTTGGTTCTAGGGAACTAGAAACCGAGCCACTCGGTCAGTACGTTGCGAAGTGGTCGTCGAAATACTTCCGGAAATGTTCGCCGTACCATTCACGCCGTTCTTGCCATGCCTTCCTCGATGGGGGGAATCGAGTAAAGCTTTGCAGCCGTTGTCCCATGCACTTCCTCTCACAACTCTACGAGCCGCTGCAAAGACCTTCGATAGGCCTGCATATCCGTCTCCGGTGCATACAACCAGATCGGCCCCACATATAAAGCTGTCCCCGGTCCACATCCATCCGGCATCCCGCTCCGACAATGCAGTCGCATAGTGAAATCCGTATTGAGGCCGGTGATATCGTCAAATGCGTAGTTCCCGTCCCCATGATCCAAGTGACTGTGCGAATTGATCACGGTCACGGGCTTCGCAGCGATACTGCTCGAGGATGTGCGTGAACTCGTTGTCGCGGAGCGAGCCGCCAGCCTTGAAGCAGACGAGGAAATCCCGGGTAAACTAGCTCGTGCGGGTGCAAACTAGGAGCAAATCCGCACTCGGAATCCGGGTAAGAAATGCGGTACGCCCGGCAGTAACCGGGAACCTTCGCCGCGCAGAGAGGTCCGACGGATAAGGGGAGGGACTGCGTACAGCAGTAATTCAATCCGATCCCGGAGGCCGGAATGCGCAAGTCCTACAGACACACTTATCCAACTCACTGGTCCGCCCCGCGGCGTCGAGCGCGATCCCGCGTCGCCATGGGCACGCTGTTCATGGCGATGGTGGTGGCGGGCGTGGGCTGCACCACAACCGACGAAATCATCATCGACCGCAAGGGCGTCGATATGGCGCGCTACGCGGCGGACAAAGCCGAGTGCGAGACCTACGCGGACGAAGTTCGCACTGGCGAAAAAGCGGCCCGAGGCGCTGCGTCCGGTGCAGTCATCGGCGGAGCGGTCGGCGGCATCAGCGGCGACAGCTCTGAAGATGCCGCGCAAGGCGCGGGTGTCGGCGCCGTCCTCGGCACAACGCGGGGACTCGCCGAGGGTCAGCGCACCAAGGTACGCGTGGTGAAGCAGTGCCTGCGTGGGCGTGGCTACCGAATCCTGAATTAATCACAGCGGAAGACCAACCAGCGGTCCGCGGAGTGATGTCGGGCTTGCAGATGAACGCAGCAAGTTTCTATGCAGGGCTGTACATGCTTTGCTTGACCGCGATGAATCCCGTCTACGCCGGGGAGATTCGGAGAGAGGACGCCGCTGCGGTCATGCAACAGTGCCAGGCGGAGCGTCGCCGACGGATAGTGCCTCTACGGCGAGCGGAGATTCAGCAATGCATGGAGCAAGGGGTAGGTGACAGAGCCTACTGCGAACGCTTCCACCGCGACTTCGGCGAGGTCGTTCACACTCCCAACGGCGTCATGCCGGGATTGTTCTGGGACTTGCCCATCTGCGAGAGGGCGTTCCAGGCCGAGAACTATTTTCTTCTGAATCCACGCTCAGAGGTGTACACCTACTAGGGCTCTGTTCAGGGGAAGCTCCGCGCTCAGCTTGAATCAATAAGCTGAAAACCGGGTACGGCGCGATGAACGGCGGGTACCTACAGTCTTCTAGCGCCTGAGATCTATCGGCCGGGAATCTCCCATCGGGCTCCCCCGTCACGGATGCTACCATCCAGGTAGCGCTCGACGACCCGGTCCACCACGGTCACGCCTCGTTTCGCCATCAGGGAAAAGCGGTCCTCGCCGGGTTCGCCCGGAGTACGATCGGGAAAGGCCCGACGGGTACGGTGAATCCAGTACGCCTCGGAAAACGGCTGCCCACCAAATGCCGCTTCAACGCCTTCGCGACCGAGGATAAACCCGAGCAGTCCACCCCAGGTCGCGGCGGGGTTGTCACTGTCCCAGCCGGCGAGGCAGGCTATCTGCACTGTGCGCCGGAAGTCCCCATTACCGAAATAGAGACTGACGAGGCTCGCGGCAAAGTTGATTCCCGCATCGAATGGCCGCTGATAGCGATAGCCAGCGCGGGTTCCAGCCTGATACTCGCGATACAGGGCATCGCGGACGCTTGCCCAGTCCTCGTCATTGGTCCGTGCTGAGTACGCCGTGTCTACGAAGTCGAACATGTCCCGTGCGTAGCCATCTTCCGGCAGCACGGTGCTCGCTTCTCGCGCCAGTTCACGAAGCTGGTCACCCAGGTCCCTGCTGCTGTCTACGGTTGCTGCAAGGCTGTGCATCACCACATAAAAACCTGCGATGGCCGCCGCCTCACCGCTCGCCGTAACGCGGATGGGAAGCTCGGCGAGGTGCAGCGCAACATCCGGTCGTCCCGGCGCCATCAGACCGAAAGACTCGGTCGTGAGCTGCGCGTCGATCATGGCGTGATCCGGATTGTGTTCGGGGTCGCTCGTTGCCGGTGGCAGAAGCGCTGAATCCTTCATGAGGTAGTAGGCGGTCTCGTTGGACACCCACAGAAAGTTCTCGCGTTTGAACTCCGTGGGCGAGGGCGGGGCATCCTCGTTTGAGTAGATGTGCTTCAACCAGCCATCGCGGATCTGATCTGCGCCAAGCAGCGAATCAGCGGACTCATGCATGAGGTGCCAATAGATGTACTCGATGTCCGTATCGTCGTCGGCGCCCCACACGTGCTCCGGATCGAGCAGATAAAAGGCGCGGCGACTGCTGTGCGCCACGTAGCGACCGAAGATCGCTGGCTCATCGAGACCGCCCCAGTCCGCGTCGGTGTAGAACGGTGGCTCCACCCGGTCCAATTCCGTGACTAGACCCGTCCAGTTTGCGATGGACTGGCCCAGCCAGAAGCCGTGAAGTTTCTCTGCGTAGATTCCGCGATCGATTTTGAAAGTGCCTTCGGCGCTAACATGAACGGCGCACAGAGTAAGCAGCAAGACTCCCGCCAGGCGTGGCACGAACGAGGTAGGTTGGGTCTGAAGCATCGGCTGGGGCTGCATAGATGTGGTTGGACGGAAGAGGATCGACCTCACCTGGGAGGCTTTGGGGCTTCCGGTGAGTCGCGTAGCAATACGACTTCCTCAGCGCGGCAGCGAGACAAGCTTCTCCTTGCCCCCGTAGCCATGGACCGAGTCCCGGGCACGCACAGTCACTTCTTTGACGCCATCGGGCACAGGTACCTTGCTTAGCGATCGAGTGAAAGGCTGTTCGCGCACGTGGGGATGAGCAAGGACCCGGGTGCCCAGACCGGTTCCATCGGGGGCGACGACCTCCCACTGATCCGCGTAGTGCTCCCAGCCCTCATCAGCGTGCTCGAGAGTTACCGAGAAGCGGCAGATTCGCTTGCTGTCGCAGGACACGTCGACTTTCAGCACGTCTGCCTCGCCGGCGAAAGCGGTGGTCACGGGTACAAGCGATAATGCTGTCACAGCGAAGGCAGTCCGGCCGGGCAGGGTCGAACGCGACAGCAGTCGAAAAGCTATTGGCCCTAGCACGGGGAGACTCGGTAGCCCGAGTTGGGAAAGTGTACGTGCAGCGTGCCGAACTCCGGTGTCTCCCGAGCGATAACAATGCGATCGGCTGTACGAGCGACGAGCGTGCCGGACACCGGTACCACACCGTAGTCGCAGGGCGCGACCTGAACGCTGCCCCCCAGCTCCGATTCGCCGTCGTCTTCACTCGGGGGAAGGGCCCGGGGGTCCGCGTCCCTTGCCGATGCAAAGGCGTCGTCCCGGCTGATCTCTTTTCGATCGCCCTGTCCGATCTTGCCGACGCGCTCGAACCAGGCGCGCAGCTTCGCCATCTCGGAGGGCAAGCGGCCACCGCAGTTGAGATGCAGCCAGATCGGGTGATAGGTGGAAAAATCAGCGATCGATGGCGCGTCTCCATCGACCCACTCGCATTCCGAGAGTCTGGCATCCAGGGCGGCGAACAGTTGCTGCATAACCTGACGGGCATCGTCAGCAGCGGGCGCTCTGCTGGTGCCGCCCTTCATGATGCCGCTGCGATCTTTGATGAACCGGTACGCACCGATCGGACCGAAGCTCCGCAGCACGGTTCCAAGGAGCTTGCTGGCGGGCAGTGCGACAATGGCGGAAAAGAATCCCTTTGTTTCGGCCAGGTCCATGAGTTCCCGGGCTTCGGAGCTCGCGTTCTGGGGGTCCAGGGAGGGCTGTCCGGTCAGGTCCGCGACCTCGCGCGCGATCAGCGCGGTGTCACAAAACACATCGGCTCCAAGCTGGGCGATGGGGATACGGCGGTAGCCGCCCGACAGAGGGTCTACGTTGGGACGCGGCGGCCATGGCGGTGACTGTAGCGAGGCCCAGCGGCTCCCGGTCAGCCCGAACATCAGGCGAATCTTCTCCGCGTAGGGGGAGTTTTCGTAGTGGTGAAGAATGAAATCGTTGCTCACGGGGGCACGTCCAACTTTGGGAGCTCGCCGTCATGCTGCTCTCGATCCGGGACGAACTCAAGGACTGAAAGTACGCGTTCGCACCAGTGGCAGGGATTCAATCCAAGTGTGGGGAGCACTCTGCGGCGCTGCTGCCAATCAAGCTCGGAGCCTGTCGACGGTATCGGTGCATTTTGTTGAAAGGTGGTTCACACCGATTCGCAACAGCTTGACATGTAGCTGCGGATAATTAAGCGAAGGCACCGGGCGAGGTGCAGCAGGGTGTTTTCCTGTTCTGTTATCGTCTGTGGGGTAGGCGACATGAGTGCGCGCCAACAGCTTGGGGATGACGGAATGCGCGGTACGGAGAATCTGGACTCGTATGCCTAGCCTGATTGAGGCCACGGAAATATCCTGCGAGAAGTTCGTTGACCCGGACTTCACCGCAGCCGGAGAGGCCCGCGCCAGCGTGGCCCTGGCCCGCCTGGAAACCCTCTGGATCAATACCGGCAGCCTCTGCAACATCGAGTGTGAGAACTGCTACATCGAGTCGAGCCCCTCGAACGACCGCCTCGCGTACATCTCTGAACCTGAAGTTGCGGCCTTCCTCGACGAGATACAGGTGAATGATCTAGGTACTTGGCAGATCGGATTCACCGGCGGCGAACCGTTCATGAATCCGGAGATCGTTCCGATTTTGCGCAACGCGCTGCAGCGCGGGTTCGACGTGCTTGTGCTCACCAATGCCATGCAGCCGATGATGCGCCCTCGCCTGCGCGAAGGGATGCGGGCATTGCTCCGGCACTTCCGCGATCGTTTGACGCTCAGGGTTTCCCTGGACCACTACGCCGCCCCATTTCACGATAGGGAGCGGGGCGCCGGTTCCTTCGCGAAAGCCTGCGAAGGTCTCCACTGGCTCTGCAAGCACGGCTTTAAAGTTAGCGTTGCGGGGCGCGCGTGCTGGGCTGAAGACCTGGAGGAGGCTCGTAGCGGGTACCAGGATTTGTTTGAGAAAAATGCCTGGCCCATCGATGCGTATGACCCGTCCGGGCTGGTTCTCTTTCCTGAAATGCTTGAAAGCCGCGATGTGCCCGAGATCACCACGGCCTGCTGGGACATACTCGGCAAGTCGCCGGGCGACGTGATGTGCGCGACGAGCAGGATGGTGGTCAAGCGCCGGGGCGCGGCATCACCGGTTGTGCTCCCTTGTACTCTCCTGCCCTACGATCCGCGCTTTGAGATGGGGTCAACGCTGAGCGAAGCGCGAACCGCCGACGGCGGTTCTTTTCGCGATGGCGCCGTCAAGCTCAACCATCCCTATTGCGCTGAATTCTGTGTGCTCGGAGGATCCAGTTGCAGCGGTTGACCGCGGAGGGCGCTCCAATCGCTATCGCTTACGTCAGCGGATCCCGATTACAAACCGTCGCGCCTGAAGAGATTCTTGAGTAGCCGACCCGCTTCCTCGCCCGCCTTGCGCTTCAATTCACCTTCGGCAAGGTCCTTGACGATTTCCGTGGCATCGATACCGCACCACTCTCCCGGATCGCCCTCCAGATTGCCTTTGCATTCCACGGGCCAGCGCAGCTCCGTGTAGCGTTCGTTAATGCGACAGGCGGGGTCGAGTTCGCCAAGACCGTCGGCGAGCTGTGCGCGGAGACTCGCGCGCAGGTCGCCGGAGGCGATATCGAGGTTGCCGTTTCCGGTCAGCCCCACTGCCGGGAGCTGCGCGGTGAGCGGGTCGAGGCGGGCCACGCCGTCTTCAAGCTGGATGTCAGCGGACAGCGCATCGAAGTGCGTATCGATGGGAAACTCGGCGCTGAGCGCCTCCTGGTTCACCAGCGCTACACCGCGGCAGACCATCTGCTGCATCGCGATGCCCACTACGGTGATGTCTTCCGTGCTGAACCCGATGGGACCGTTGAGTGACCCGATGAGCGCGTCACCGTCCGCACCCTGGCCGTTGAGGGACCAGTTAAGCATCGCGGTCCCGGAAGCTTCCACGCCGGCATCGAGGGCCGCTGTCGCCTGACCTACATCGAAGTCCGTCACCGAGCCTTCCGTGGAGAGCTGCGCCGTGTTGTAGCGACCATTGAATACTGCCTGAAAATCGATCGCTCCACCGTGCAGGTTGGCTTTGACCGGATCGAGGGTCGCAACGCCGTCGACTACGCGCAGGCCGGCCTCAACATTCTCCAGCACATGGGCGTCTACGGTCACCCGGGCAATCCGCAGGTCAGCCTTGGTATCGATCATGCGCAGTGAATGAAGCGGAAGACTCGTTGGGCCGGACGCGGAAGTTTCCTCCGGTGCTGTCTCCGTGGCTTCGGCCTCGGCTGCAGCGGCATCCGGTCCAGCTAGAACCAGCAGGGCCGGTGTTAACTCGCTGAGACTCAGACTGGCATCGATCTGCGGGCTCTCGAAACTCGCAAAGCGCAGCTTGCCGTCGCCCGCCAGCCCGTCGGATTGCAGCGCGATATCGATCTCGGCTATCTGAGTCTGAATGTTGAAGTCGCCCTCCGCGGTAAGCGCCAGGGGCTCTGGTGTCGCGCCAACCACGCGCGCGGTGAGTTCGTCGATGTGCAGCATGCGCTCGTCGAGATCGGTGCGAAAGATCATGTCGAGGGTGATGTCCATCGGTGCTTCGTCGTCCGGCAGCGTAATTATCGCGGTCAGGGGAACGGCACGTCCCTCGGTGTTGATGTCCTGGGCTACCAGCTCCTCCAGGAGCACCTCGCTAATTGTGGTGCCGCTGCGATCCACGGTTACGGCACGGATGTCACGCAATGCAAGTTCACCGACCTCCAGGCTCAGGGGAACGACCATGGCGTCGGCCGCGGCCTGCGCCGCGGAGGTTTCGCGCATCTGGTCGCGGACGGCATAAAAAACGTCGAGCTCCGCGTCGCTGAGCGTACTCGTATCGAGGGTAGCGGCCTCGGCTATCGCCTCGTCGACGACAACCGTGGTGTAGGTGATACCGTCGAGGTTAAGGCTTGAGATTTCCACCGTGCCGGTGAACAGCGGCAGCAGAGCGACTCCCGTGGAAAGGGACTCGGCCTCGACCAGTCCGCCATCGTCCGGGAACTCCGCTCGCACGCCACTCATGGAGAGCGCGACCTTGGGGAAGAGGCGAAGCGATGCGTCCCCATCCACGGTCAGCTGGATTCCACTCTCGGACTCGATCTGCTCGGCGGCCAGCTGGACCAGCTCATCCTTGTCGAGAAGCATGGGAATCAGCACCGCCGCCAGCACGATGAGAACTAGAGGTACGCCGATGATCCATAGCAGCACGCGCATGTGAATTTTCCTTGAAGTGTGCGATTTCCGCATAGTAACGGCACACATTATGGAGAGCGGCCGTTGATGCGTTTCAGAGCCTGAGCCTAGCAGAGCGGCGCGGCAACTGCTGCCCTTCCTTGGCGGCGCCCCTCCGGCACCGGCTGACGCGCCGGATTCCAACGCGTAAGCTGCCGCGTTCACAGGAGCAGCTATGGCCAAACTGTACTTTCGACACGGCACCATGAGCAGCGGAAAGTCGCTGAACCTGCTCGCTGTGGCGCACAACTACGAGCAAAAGGGCGAGAAAGTCGTCGTGATTCGGCCACGCCTGGATGAGCGCTTCGGCGCCGAAACCGTGGGGAGCCGCACCGGCCTAAGCCGCACCGCCGATCTGCTGGTGGATGGCGATACGGCATTGGATCGCAGCTATATTGCCGGCGCCGCCTGTGTACTGGTCGACGAAGCTCAATTTCTCTCGGCGGCAGTCGTTGACCAGCTCCGTGAAATCACCTGGGATCTCGACGTCCCCGTAATCTGCTACGGCCTGCGCACGGACTTTCAAACCCGGGCATTTGAGGGATCGGCACGTCTCCTGGAAGTCGCCGACGCCATCGAAGAAATAAAAACGGTGTGTCATTTCTGCAACCGGAAAGCGGTGTTCAACCTTCGCATCTCCGAGGGCGGCGCCGTTACCGACGGTCCGCAGATTGAACTGGGCGCCGATGAGCGCTATCGGCCGGTTTGTGGGCGCTGCTACCGGGATCGGACCGTAGCGGGCTCTCAGGATCTGTTTCGAGACGACGACTGACCGGCACATTTCAAACCCGGCATTGCGTGCTTCTGACACCATGCCCAGCTTGTGTCCCGACTCAGAGGCGTAGCGGTCAACAGCACTGGGGAAAATCACGGGCGAGCAAGCAACGCGCAGGGCACACTGTCGAGTCCAACGTCAGGAGGGCGCAATGAAACGCAGTGTTAAATCGCTACGAGGCCAACGCCTTGATCGACTGCTCATCGAGTCCGTCGATCTGAGCCTGTATATCGCTCACGCCGAGATTGACGGCGAGCGTTATCTCATCGCTGGGAATGACGGCACGCCGCTGAAAACGCAGAATCTCCTCGATATGAAAACGGCGCTCTCACGCCTTGATGCGGCCGAGCGCGTGCTGTGGCAACGCAGCTCCTACGATGAGATGGTTGGCCAGGGCTATGCGCCCGAAGACAACAGCATGGAGGTGCGCCTGGGACCCGGTTTCGAAACACTTCCGCCCTGGCAGCACTAGCCCGAAGTGCGACACGGTGCGATCCGGTCAGAGCAAGAACTCCGCGTAGGGATGAATCGCCGGCGCCCCACCTGTATGGAGAAAAACAATGTCCTGACCGTTTTTCAGCGGTCCATCGCCCACCATCGCCAGTACAAGAAGCCCCGACATGGCTTTCCCGGTGTAGACGGGATCCAGGATGATGCCCTCGGTTTCCGCCACCGTACGCATCGCTGAGATACCGGCTTCCGTGGGGTGGCCGTAGCCGGCGCCGATGAATTCGTCGTGGACGATGATATCGGCGTCGCTCACGAGATCGGGCGGTGCGCCCAGGGTCTCGGAGATCATGCTAAGGATGCCGCGCAGGCGCGCCCGCGAGCGCTGACGGTCGGCGCTAACGGAAATGCCCACCACCTGGGTTTCCCGATTGCCGAAGTAGCGCAGTCCGAAGAGAAGCCCTGCCTGGGTGCCGTAACTGCCCGAGGCGGTGACCACATGGCTTGGCACGATGTTCATCGCGTCCCACTGCTGCATGAGTTCGCGGGCCGCGTTGACGTAACCAAGGCTGCCGATACCGTCCGAGGCTCCGGTAGGAATGTTGTACGGCGCCATATCGCGATCCAGGAGTTCGCCCATGACGCGCTCGACGACCGGCGAGCGTTCGCCTTCGGCGCGGTAGATGTGCGCGCCCATGAGTTGATCCATCAGGAAATTCCCGCTGCCCGTGAGCTGCGCCTCCATTTCCGGGACGGGGTTGGATAGCACCACGTGGGCTTCCATCCCAATGCGCGCGGCCGCCGAGCAGGTCTGCCGTACGTGGTTGGACTGCAGCCCGCCCTCAGTCACCACAGCCTTTGCGCCCTTGGCGCTCGCATCGGCGAGGGTGTACTCAAGCTTGCGGGTTTTGTTCCCGCCGTGGGCAAGCTCCATCACATCGTCGCGCTTAACAAAAAGATCGGGGCCGCCCAAACGCCGGGATAAATTCGGCATCGGGTTCAAGGAGGTTGGGAGGTTGGTCAGGGTCAACCGGGGTGTTTCATCCAGGGTTGCGCGACGTTCGCGCAGGCTGGACGCGCAGGCACCCGTACCGCTCGCGATAGCGACGGTGACGGCCGCCTTGATGAAGTCCCTGCGTTCATCCGACATAGCGGAGCGTGCCCAAACCCGTGTTTCGGCGCCCATTCTACGCGCTTTTCGCCGCACTCTTTCAGTACCCTGCCAAATGACTTCTCGGGGCAGGGCGGGCCCCGCCCGCCAGCGCTGTCAGGGATACTGGCGCAGCGTCAGGGTATTACCGCGTTGGGTGAACTCGATGTGCTTGAGAAAACTCATGCCCAGCAGCACCTCATTCATGGCGAGGCCTGGGGTAATGGACGCGTCCACGTTGCTCAAACGGATATCGCCGATAGCGACCTCACCGAGTCGCGTCTGATAGCTGCGCGCGCGACCGTTCGCGGTGTTGGTGATGAACGCCCGACCGCGACGCAGGCTGAGACGCTCGGCAAGGGCCGAGGGAATGGCGACGCCGGTTGCGCCCGTGTCGAGAAGGAACACCACGGGCTCGCCGTTGATCGTGCCCGAACTTACGTAGTGCCCCATCCGGTTTCGTCGAAGCTCGACCTCGCGGGCGCCACCATCGCCCGTCGCCGTGGCGACGCTGCGGTTCGGATTGCGCTGTCGCTCCAGCACGTCTCCGAAATAGAGAGTAAGCAGGGCAAGCACCGAAATCCAGGCCAGGACCTGCATGCCCGTGCCGAAGCGACGCTGCTCTTGTTGAGGATCCATACAGCTCCCATGGGCGGGGCATGAATGCCTCGCCGTCAGGTACTGGAAATGCGGGCCGCGACATCGAATTCAAGGTGCCGGCTTTGAAACCCAGCCTTCGGATCGCGCCGAGCCGCCGGCCACTACGCCAGCGCCCTGCGCTGGTATGATCTTCTCTTTGGAGCGCAGCGCGCTTCGAGAGTTCACTCGAGGAGCAGGGCGGCGGCGCCCCGGGGGATCGATGAAAGGACAGCCTTGGCAGGCGCTGCAGGGCAGCGATCACGTAATTGCCATCCTCGACGCGGCTCATGCCGTGGAGGAAGAGGAGCTGGACCGCTGCCTCAATGCCGGACTGCAGGAGCACGGTGTTGAAGGCGAGGTGCACCGCTGCGTGCTGCCGCTCTCCCGCGATCCGGAGAATCCGCCAAGTGCACCGCTGAACCACCTTCTCAAGCTTCCCGACGATACGCCCGTGGTTCCTCTGCGTATGGTTTGGCGCACGTCGCTGCAGGCCAAGGATACGCGGCCGAGGCCCCGGGATCTGCTGTTTGGAAATCCGCGTCGCCCCAGTCCGGGCCGCGCCCGGCGTCTTCTGCGCCAGGATCGGGAAAGCGCTGAATGCGTCGTTGGTGAAAGCGCCAGCCTCGCTGAGCTGCGCACGCGGCTGCGGGATCGCCAGGGTGAAGCCGGCTCTGACGCCGACGTCGCGACCTTTATAGCTTCGCAGGCGGGCCTTGCCCTCGATGTCGCCGAACGCCGCCTTCAGGGCAGCCGCTACAAGGTGCCGCGACGGGTGGCGAGCAACCTGCTGGAAAGCGCCAAGTTCCGTAAAGCCCTCGAGAGTGTCGCCGACGAGACCGGGCGCAGCCAGGAAGACCTCCTGCGCGAGTCCGACGAGATCATGCGCGAACTCATCTCGCGGCCGCAGCCGTTCTGGCTCGACGTGATGGGACAGCTGAATCACTGGGTGATGCACCTGGGCTACGACGCCGAGGTCGTGATCGACCGCGAGGGTCTCGAACGCGTGCGGCGCTGGAGTCGTGAGTATCCCACTGCGCTGCTGTGGACGCACAAAACGCACGTCGATGGCTTTGCCATGAACTCGGTGTTTTTCGACAACGACTTCCCCAATCCGCACATTCTCGGCGGCGTGAACATGGCCTTCGCCGGCCTCGGTTTCCTCGCGCGCCGCGCGGGCGCGATCTTCATCCGACGAAGCTTTCAGGACGACGTTCTGTATAAGACCGTCCTGCGTCAGTACATCGGATATCTGATGGAGAAACGCTTCCCGCTGTCCTGGGCCTTCGAGGGCACGCGCTCGCGGGTCGGCAAGCTCATGCCGCCGCGCTACGGCTTGCTCAAGTATGTGATGGACGCGGCCCACGCCACGGGGGCGCGGAAGCTTCACATCATTCCCATTTCGATCAGCTACGACATGATCGGCGACGTGGCTGACTACGCGGCCCAGGAGTCCGGAGCTACCAAGCGCCCCGAGAGCCTGAGCTGGTTCCTGGGCTACCTGCGCGGGCTGCGCCAACCCATGGGAAAGATCTACTTCGACTTCGGAGAACCCGTGGTGCTCGACGAAGTGCCTTCCCCGGAGGATCCCCGGGAGCTGCAGCGCGTGGCTTTCGCCGTGGGCGTTGAGGTCAATCGCGTATCGCCCATCACGCTGCCCTCGCTGATCTGCATGGTGCTTCTTGGCTCCGCGCCGCGGGCGCTGACGGCGGATGAGCTGTCCTCGGAAATCAATGCGCTCGTGGACTGGGCGCGCCAGCGCGCTATCCCCCTTACGCAGAATCTCTGCGAACAGGACGATGCGCAGATCGACAGTCTTACGGAGAAAATGGTCGGGTCCGGTCTGCTCACGCGCTACGACGACGGGCCCGAGCGTGTGTACACGATTGCGGCGGACGAGCACGGCATCGCCAGTTATTACCGCAACATGGTGATCCACTACTTCCTCAATAAGGCGCTTGCGGAGCTTACTCTCGTGCACATGGCGCAGCAGGAGCTCAGCGGCGTCGATGCGTTCTGGGAGGAAGCGGAGCGCCTGCGCGACTTCTTCAAGTTCGAGTTTTTCTATGCGCCGCGGGAACAGTTCCGTCGCGATATGAGCGATGAGCTGTCCCGCTATGAGCCGGCGTGGGAGGCGGCGCTCGCGGACGCATCGGCAGCGGCTTCGCTTTTCCAGAGACTCCAGCCCCGGGTTGCGCACAGCGTTCTGCTGCCTTTCGTTGAGGCGTACCGGGTTGTGGCCGACGTGCTCGCGAGGCAGCCGGACGCGGAAGCCCTGGAGGAGAAGGACTGCGTTCAGCAGGCGCTGTCTTACGGACGGCAGGCCTACCTCCAGCGCCGCATAAGCTCCCAGGCGTCCATCGGTCGCCTTTTCTTCAGCAATGCCTACAGCCTGTTCGATAATTTCGGTCTGACCGCGGCCGTTCCCAGCGAGGATGCCGCCGCGCAGGGCGAGCGTCGGCTGGAGATGGCGCAAACCTTCCGCGACCTCCAACGCCGCCTTGAGCGCGTTCGCGCGGCGGCCTTACCATGATGCGAGCCCAACGCCACCCATAGGCTCAGGACACGACATAACAACCCGCCCAGGAAGGGGAAGAAATGCACCAGCTGAGTCCGCAGGACGCGCAGTTCCTTTACGCGGAAACCGAGCACAACCTCACGCACGTCACCAGCGTGTCGATCTACGATCCTTCAACGGTCCCAGGCGGCCGTACGGTGCGCTATACCGACATCATTGCGCACGTGCGCGAACGCCTGGCCTACAACCCGGTGTTCTTCCGTCGTCTGCTGCGGCTCCCGCTCGAGATCGATTACCCCTACTGGGTCGAAGACGAGTACTTCGATCTCGAGTACCACATGCTGCACAGCCGCCTTCCCGAGCCCGGCGACTGGCGCCAGTTCTGCATCCACATGGCGCGCTATCACAGCCGTCCCCTCGATATGAATCGTCCGCCCTGGGAGATCTACGTGATCGAGGGCCTCGACAACGTCGACGGACTGCCCGCGGGCTGCTACGCGATCGCCACCAAGATTCACCACGCGGCGGTCGACGGAACGTCGCTCATGAAGTTCTTCGCCGGCATGGCGGACTCGGACAACCTCGGGACGCCGCTGATTGAGCTGGAGGAGCCGACCATCGAGGCCGGCGAGCTGCCAAAGATGCCCGCCATCCTGTCCCGCGCGGTGCGCAACAATCTGCGCTCGCCCCTGGCGATTGCGGAGACAGTCATGCGGGCGGCGCCGGGCCTTGTACAGGCGGCGCAGGATGTCGTTGCCCGGCGCGAGGGAGGGGACCGGCAGGCCGTACCGCCGACGCGTTTCAACGTGGATGTTTCGCCGCACAAGATGTTTGATGCGCGCGTCGTACCGCTTGACGATCTCAAGGCGATTCGCAAACTTCATCCCGGGGTGACGATCAACGATGTGGTACTCGCGATCTGCGCCGGGGGTTTGCGTCGCTATCTGTTGGCGCACGACGAACTTCCGGACGATCCGCTCATCGCCTGGGTGCCGATCAATGCGCGTCCCAAGGACAAGGATGGCGGTGATCTGCCGGGGAACAATATCGCGGCGATGACGGCACCAATCTTCACCGACGAGCCCGACCCCCTGCAGCGTCTTAAGCGCATCAACCAGGCCACCCTGGCCAGCAAAGAGGCGCGCAGCGGAATATCGGCACGGCTCATGACTGATATTACCCGGCACGTACCCGCGGCGACGCAGGTTCTGGCGAGCCGCCTGATTCTCCGCAGCGGTGCGGCGGCGCGCATGTGCAACCTGTTCATTTCAAACGTCCCCGGACCGCAGGTGCCCATGTATATGAACGGCGCCCGCGTGGTTCGAAGCGTAGGCCTTGCCCCCCTGGCCGATGGCATGGGACTGTTCATCGGCACGCCGAGCTACGATGGCAAGATGAGCTTTTGCGTGATCTCAACCCGGGAGATACTGCCGGACATCGAGTTCTTCATGGCCTGTCTCGAAGCATCGCTTGCCGAACTGCTCGGAATGGCGCGTAGGGAAGGTCTCGCAACCGCGCCGAAGCGAAGCGGTGACAAGACCACCGCGAAGAGTGCGAAGGCTGCCCCAAGCAAGAAAACAGCGCCACGCAAGAAAACCGCGTCACGGAAAAAAGCCACGCCACAGAAGCGATCCGCACCGCGGAAGAACGTCGCGTCACGGAAGAAGGCGGTGCCACGCAAGAAGACATCCGCGGCCAGCGGATCGGGAACCGGGTCCTGAGTCATGTACCGACGCCTCATTCAGCTCGCCCTGATCAGTGCCCTTTCGCTGTCGTCCGCGGCGCAGGCGCAGAATTTGCTGCTGACGCTGAGTGCGCAGCCGACGGTACGGGGAACGGTGAGTACGCGGCAGGCCAACGAGCTGTCCCTGGTTGCGGCGCCGGGACACACGCTGAGCTTCGCGCGTGCCGAGGGTCGCGAACAGCGGCTCGTCGCCGGAGGCGGCTGGTTCTGGACGCAGGTGGAAGACGTGCCGCTGAATTCGGAGAGCCTCGAGATGACGCCTCGGCTCCTCGAGGATGGCAATGTTGAGGTGAGTCTCTCGGTGGCGCGCAAGGAAGGCACAGGTCTGCAGCGCTTCAGTTCCACGGTCGTTGCCGAGCCCGGAAAATGGACGCAGCTCTATGGGCCGTCATCGGCAGCGGCAGGCGGTGCGAAGGTTTATGGCACGCAGAGCGTGAGCGGAGATTCGCTGTATCTTCGCGTCGAGCGACGCTGAGAACGCCTCGGCGCTGGCCGTGCCCTCGATAGCTGAAGCTCCGGCATCCCCAGCGCTACAGCGGCGCCCGCGCACAGCGCGCAGAGCCCTGCGCGAAGCCACCCAGGCCGACCACAAGCGAGTCGATTCATTACCCCTGATGCGGCGACTGCTGCACGTCCGAGTGTCCAGGGCGGACTACGGAACGGCACTGGCACGCCTGATGCTTTTGCACGAAGCTCTCTGCAGCGAACTGGCTCGCAGCATCTCGGCCTACGCTCATCCGCAACTGCGCGCCAACGACCTGCTCCCGGCGCTGCGTTCGGATCTCGCGGCGTTGAAGTGGGAGTCACCCCGGGTTGCCGGATCCGCACCGCCCTTCGCCACCGGCGCCGAGGCGCTGGGCGCCTGGTACGTCCTTGAGGGCGCGGCCCTCGGCGGCGCTGTTATCGCTCGGCACCTGCGGCAGCGGCTCGGCCCCGATCTGCCGCTGAAGCACTTCGATGGACGCGGCGAGCGCCGCTGGCCGGATTTTCTCCGCCACCTCGAGGGCAGTATCAAGTCGGATCAAGAAATCGAGGACGCGATTCAGGGCGCGCGCCGGACCTACCGATTCACCGCCGAGATCCTGGTGTCTTGAGCGAGTAGTCCTTTGCGCAAGGCGCTCTAGCAGATGCGCGGAAGCTGTTCGCCGTGCAGCCAGTCGATCACCCGTTCGCCGCCGATGTGCGTCTCCATGCGCAGGAGCTGCAGATCGTCTTCCAGAACTTCACCGATCAGCGTGGCGTCGATCCCCAGAGGATGACCGCGCATGCGTTCAAGAAGCGTCGCACTGGCTCCGGGCGCCACCACGGCAAGAAGCTTTCCCTCATTAGCAACGTGAAGAGGATCGAGACCCAGGAGTTCGCAGGCGCCCTGGACCTCGGCTCGGATGGGCAGTTGCGCCTCGCGCAGGCGGATACCGACCCCGGACTGGGCCGCAAGCTCATTGAGGGTGGCGGACACGCCGCCACGCGTCGGATCGCGCAAAGCGCGAAGATCACCTCCACAGCAGTCCACCATTTCGGCCACGAGGCCGTGGAGCGCGGCCGAGTCCGACTCGAGGGTCGTATCGAAGGACAAGCCGTTGCGCTGGGACATGATCGCGACACCGTGATCGCCGATGGTCCCGGAGACGATCACGTGGTCCCCGGGTCGCAAGTTTTCTCCCGACAGGGAAACTCCCGGGAGCACCCGTCCCACGCCGGCGGTGTTGATGAAGAGGCCATCGGCTTTACCCCGTTCGACGACCTTGGTATCCCCGGTCACCACGCTAACGCCGGCCTCGGCGGCGGCAGCCGCCATGCTGTCCACGATCTTCTTCAGGTCGGCGAGGGGAAAGCCCTCCTCGAGAATGAAGCCGGCACTCAGGTAAAGGGGTTCGGCGCCGCCCATGGCAAGGTCGTTGACTGTGCCGTGCACCGCGAGGCTGCCGATGTTGCCGCCGGCGAAGAACAGCGGTGAGATCACGAAGCTGTCCGTACTCATCACCAGATCGCCGCTGGGAGCGCTGAAACGCGCCTGGTCATTGCCCTGGTCGAGCAGCGGGTTGCTCAGGGCCTCGCGAAACAGCAGGTCGATGAGATCAGCCATGGCACGACCTCCGGCGCCGTGCACGAGTTCCACGGTGCCATCCTTGATATCCAGCCGCCGTGCCTGGCGCCGCCCCGCCTGCGGTGTATCCGCCACTGTGTCTATCACCCTATCGGCCCTCGCTTCTTACCCAGATAGAACCCGGCTGCGCCCGGTCCCCCCTTCAGGCGCTGTGCGCAAGGTCGAGATCTCCCCGCGTCGTATCGCGAAAGCGACCGTAGGTGTAGTAAGCCGCGCAGGCGCCTTCATCCGACACCATGCAGGAGCCGAGAGGATTCTCCGGCGTGCACACGCGAGCGAAGAGTTTGCAGTCCGTCGGCTTCTTCGTACCGCGCAGCACCGCCGGGCATTCGCAGCTCTTCGTTCCCGAGGCGGCGGTGTAGGGCATGTCAAAGCGGAATTCCGCATCATAGTTGCGGAAGCCCTCGGCAAGAGCAAGCGCCGACTGGGGGATCTCGCCCAGGCCGCGCCATTCGAAGCTGTCACGGCGTTCAAAAACTTCGGCCATCACAGCCTGGGCGCGCCCGTTGCCCTGGGGGGTTACGGCGCGGCGGTACTGGTTCTCGATGTCGGCACGACCTTCGTTGATCTGCCGGACCAACATCAGCAATGACTGAAGGACGTCGAGAGGCTCAAAGCCTGCGATCACCACCGGCTTATGATGGCGCGCGGCGCAGAAGCGATAGGCGTCCGAACCGATAACCACGCTGACGTGGGACGGCCCGATAAAGCCGTCGATGTCCACGTGCTCATCGGCGCTTTCGTCCACATTGAGGATCGCGCCCATGGCGGCGGGGGTCAGCACGTGATTGCAGAACACAGAGAAGTTCTCGATACCTTCGCGCCGGGCTGCGAGTAGTCCCAGCGCCGTAGGTGGGGTGGTTGTTTCAAAGCCGATGGCAAAGAACACAACCTCCCGATCGGGATTGGCGCGAGCCAGTTCTAGAGCGTCGCCGACGGAGTAGACCATGCGCACGTCCGCACCCTGGGCCCGCGCCTTGAACAGGCTCAGCCTCCCACTCCCCGGTACGCGCAGCATGTCGCCGTAGCTGCATAGAATCACCTCGGGATTATCCATCGCCAGGCGGATGGCCATGTCGAGGCGACCGATGGGCAGAACACACACGGGGCAGCCCGGTCCATGGATCAGATCGACATTCGGCGGTAACAGGTCGGGCACGCCGTAGCGGAATACGGCATGCGTATGGCCGCCGCAGAACTCCATGAACCGGTAACTGCGACCGGGCCGGACCTCGGCCGCGATGGCCTGAGTCAGGCTTCGGGCGCGGTCGCCATCGCGGAACTCGTCTACGTATTTCATAGCTCGGTCTCCTCCAGGGCGCCGGCCTCTTCCATGAGGCGCAGCGTCTCCAGGGCTTCGCTTTCATTGAGCTTTGACAGTGCGTAGCCCACGTGGAGGATCACGTAGTCACCGACCTGTAGGTTGTCGACCAGGGTGATATCGATTTCGCGGAGCACGCCGCCCACAGAGGCGACGGCGCGCTCATCACTGGCGATGCTGTCAATGCGAACGGGTATGGCAAGGCACATCAGGCGCTTCCTCCCGGAGTTTCCTTATCACTATTCAAAGCGTGAGCGGCAATCCAGGCCTGACCGAGGGCGATGCTGCCATCGCCGGGCGTCACCGCCTCCCAATCCGCAATGATCGTCATCCCTTCCGCGCGCAGGCGTCGCGGCAACTCGCGCGCTAGCACCGCATTCAGGAAACAGCCGCCGCCGAGCGCGATGCTGTTCACGCCGCTTTCCCGAACCGCGTCGCCGACCCATTCGGCAAGCGCGTCAACGAGCGTGCCGTGGAAAAGCTCCGCCCCCTCGCGCGCCGAGGACAGCTCCCCCAGATGCATGAGGAGCGGGTGCAGATCCAGCTGTCCCTCGTTCAGGCGATAGAGGTCCGGCGCTGAACGCGGTGAGCGACACTGGGCTTCCAGGCGCATCGGAGCCTCGGCTTCAAAGCCGGCCTCATGGCAGACGCCCAGGAGCGCGGCGGCGGCGTCGAAGTAGCGGCCGCAGGCCGTGGTAGTGGGGCAGAGGCCGCTGGCGGCGAAGTGGCGCAGCATGTCTACCGCAGGCCTGTTCCTTACTTCCTCGGGTAGAGACGCGAAGGCGCGCTGCTGCTCGGCCAGAGCCACGGCGATTCGCCAGGGCTCGCGAGCGGCGCGGTCTCCGCCGGGAAGCGGCAGAGGGCGGAGATGCCCCAGTCGCCGCATGCCCTCGCGATCTACGAAAAGCAGCTCTCCGCCCCAGCTTTCGCCGTCGGCTCCGAAGCCGTGGCCGTCAAGCGCGAGCCCCAGGGCCGGACCTTCGTGTCCCCGGGCCGCGAGCATCGCGGCGATGTGCGCGTGGTGGTGCTGGACCCGGATCAGGGGAACGTCCAGTTCCTCGGCCAGACGCTCAGCCAGACGCGTCGAGGCGTAGTCGGGGTGCAGGTCGCAGGCGAGAGCGTCGACGTTTATGCCCAGCCAGGTTCGAAGATCGCGACTGCTGCGGTCCAGCAGTCGGTGCATGGCCGCGCTGTCGAGATCGCCGTGATGCGCGGACAGAAACGCCTCATCACCCCGAGTGGCGCAGATCGTGTTTTTGAGATGAGCTCCCAGCGCCAGCACGGATGGCAGCGTCTCGGGCAGGGCAATGGCCCCGGGTGCGAAACCGCGGCTGCGGCGCAGCATGATCCTGCGATCTCCGCTCGTACGCAGCACCGAGTCGTCGCAACCCCGGGCGATGCGGCGGTTGTGGCTGACGATCAGGTCGGCGATGCCGGCCAGTTCCTCAGCGGCCTCCCGGTCGTCGGTGATCATGGGCTCACCGCTGCGGTTGGCGCTGGTCATGACCAGTGCCGTCGGGGTGCAGGTCTCGAGCCAGTTCGAGTGTTCGGGGGACCCCTCCAGGGCGTGGAAGAGGAGATAGTGAAGTGCCGTATAGGGCAGCATCACTCCGAGCGTATTCAGCCCCGGGGCAAGACTGTCGGGAAGGCTGAAGCCCGCGGTTCGCTCGGCGATAACAATGGGCCGCTCCGGCGATGCCAGGACGCTTCGCTGGTCGCCCTCCAGCGTTATCTCGTGAGCCGCGCTCCGGGTGTTCAGCATCATCACGGCAAACGGCCGGCCATCGCGCTGCTTGCGCCGGCGCAGTTCCGTGATCGCCGCGGCGTTCCGGGCGTCGCAGGCGAGGTGATAACCGCCAATGCCTTTCAGGGCGACGATGCCGCCGCCCGCCAGCACCTGGACGATATCTGCGATGGAATGCGAGAGTCGTGGTCCGCAGTCGTGGCAGCCAATCGGCTCGGCGTGGAGCCTGCGCCCGGCGGGGTCGGCGTATTCCCCGTCGCAGCGCTCGCACATGGGGAAGTCCGCCATCGCTGTATTGATGCGGTCGTAGGGCAATTGGTGCGTCATGCTGTAGCGTGGACCGCAGTCGCTGCAGGCGATGAACGGATGCAGGTAGCGCCGGTCGCTGCGGTCGAACAGTTCAGCCAGGCAATGGCTGCAGATGGCCGTGTCGGCCGGCACCATCGCGGCGGGCAGACTCGTCGTTGCGGCCGTGCGACTTTCCTCGATGATGAACCCCCGCTCCCCGCGCAGCGTCAGGTTCTCCTCGCGCAGCTGGGTGAGATGGGCCAGGGGCGGCAGCTCGGCGCGCAGGCGGTCGGCGAACTCGCCGACGCGGATGCCCTCCACTTCGATTCGCACGCCTTCGCCGTGATTGCAGACGCTGCCGTCGAGGCCCAGGGCCTGGGCCGTGCGTAAAACGTGTGGCCGGAAGCCGACGCCCTGCACGAGGCCGCGTGCTTCAAAGCCAAGGCGTCGACGCGTCCCGGCGGAGACGGGTGGAATCAGCGGGGTGTTCACCGCGCCGCTACAGCCATGGCCCGGGCGGCATCGATCCACTGCAGCCAGCGGTCCAGCCCCTCGTTCGTTGTCGCCGAGACCTTGATCACCGCGATCCCGGGATTGATGCGACGGGCATTGGCGATGAGCGCGTTCACATCGAAATCGAGATGCGGCAGCAAGTCCACTTTGGATACGAGCATCAGCGAGGCGGCGGCAAACATGTTCGGATACTTGAGCGGCTTATCCTCGCCTTCGGTAACCGAGGCAATGACAACCTTGTGCGCCTCGCCGAGATCGAAGCCCGCCGGACACACGAGGTTGCCGACGTTTTCGATAAAGAGCACACCGTCTTCGAGGGGCAGGTGGTGAAAGGCGCGGTGCACCATGTCCGCATCCAGGTGGCAGCCGCGCCCGGTGTTGACCTGCAGCGCCGGGGCGCCGGTGGCGCGAATGCGGTCGGCGTCCGCGCTGGTCTCCTGATCGCCCTCGATCACGGCGCAGGGCAGGCGGTTTGAAAGTTCCTCGAGAGACTTCACGAGCAGCGTTGTCTTGCCCGCGCCGGGAGACGAAACCAGGTTCAGGGCCAGAACGCCGGCTTTGGCGAAGTGGCTGCGGTTGTGTGCTGCGATGTGGTTATTCTTACTAAGAATGTCCTGCTCGACCTTGACCAGGCGCGTATCGCTCTCTTCATCGGCGCGCATCGAACTCGCCTCGCAACACGCGCTCCCGGGTGGGTCGGCTTCTCGTGGCGGGGCCTGCACCGCGGTCTCATGCTCAACCCTTGTTTCGCCTTCGCTACATCCGCACACGCCGCACATCAGGCTACCTCCAGTTCTTTTAGTCGCATTTCTTCGCCCTGCTCCATGATCAGCATGAAACTCCCGCACTTCGGGCAACCCTCCCCACGGCGCGGAACGTCTATGGATTCGCTGCAGTCCATGCACCAGCCGCGACCGGGAATCTCGCGAATTTCCAGCGCCGCCTCAGCTGCGATGCTGTCGGCGGCGACGACGTCGAAGGCGAAGGCCAGGGCATCGGGGTCCACGTGCCCCAGGGCGCCGATCTCCACGACGACGCGCCGCACCACAGCGAAGTCCTGTAGCTCGCGCTGGTCTTCGATCAGGCCGATCATGCCCTGGCAGAGGGCCATCTCGTGCATCAGGCGGCCTCCGGGAGAGGGTCTCCCTCGCTCAGGACGGTGCAGGGCGCGCAGGGGTCCGCGGCGGCGAGAAGAAGATCAACAGCACCTCGCGAGGTGACGGCCGCACTGAGACGTTCAACCAGCCCGCCGGGAGCGAAGTGCCAGTCCGTCGGTGCGAGGTGGCGCCACCGCGTGATGCGACCATCGTTTCCGAGACCGACCTTGTGCAGAAGCGGGCCGCGGGCGGTGAGGCTGTGTCCCAGGCCGTGATCTGTGGCGTCTCCCCATTCCGGGGTCGACGCAGGAAGGGGCGCGTCGCCAGCGAGCGCCGTGGCGATGGCAGCCGTATCGACAATCGCCGCAAGCAGCAGCCTGACCGGCGACGCCAGATCCCCGCGTTCCCCGATCGCCCCAATCGCCGGGTGTCGCGCCATGGCCAGCGGGCCCACGGTAACGGGCAGTGGATCGCTGGCCAGCCCCAGCTTCACCGGATCGCAGCGTTCGGACGCAAAATAGTCGCCGGCCCGGGCGAACAGGGACGCAGGCGTGAGTGTGGCAAGGGGCGGAGCCTCGGCTGCCGACTCTAGCTGCAGCGCATGGCGCAGCAAGGTGGTGCTGATACAGGATTCGCCCGAGATCGCTTCCTCGATGAGACGCGCAAGCAGCGACGGTCCGCTGGCCGGCACCGCGAGGGACTCCGGCAGGAGCGACAGGATTCCCCGGCCGAGACTGACGTCGTCGGCCCGGCGCAGAGTTTTCATGGTAGGCAGATCGGCGGGGCGGCCCGCCGCGCGGGGCCAGTCCACGAGCAGACGCCAGGCCGCGGCAAGGCCCTGTTCGCGCAGCAGCAGCCGTTCTCGCTCGCGCTCGTCTGCTGCGCTGGCCGATATGCCCTGTGCCGATTCCAGGGCCCGCGCCGCAGCGATCCGCTGCGCTTCGCCGCACACCGGCAGGAGCGACGGCACCAGGCGGAGGGCGTCCCTGGGCGTTGTCCCAACGAGGATTCGACCGGGGTCCACCCGATGATAGGCGACCCGCCATCCGCTGCGCGATGCGGAAACTTCGATCCTTGTTGCCATCGCGCTCAAGGAGCCGCGACTCCGGCACCCAGGAAACGCCGACGCGACGGGTCGGCAGGCGCCTCCCGGGCCGCCTTGGTATCGCCGGCTGACTGGAAAAGGGCGCGGAAGGCCTCCCGGGCAACGGCTTCCACGGCGGCCGCGTCTTCGAACTCATCCATCGGCGAAAACAGGGAGCAGTTCTCCACGACGCCGATGTCGTCGAGATGGCCGCGTACGAAGGGATAGCTGCCGGAGGGCAGTTCCATCCAGCGCTCGCTACCCTCGCCCATGCTCGGAGCCTCGTCGGCGCGAAGCACGATATTCATGCACCAGGGCGTATAGACGAGCGAGACCAGGCCTGCATCGCAGCGTCGGGGTCCGAGGACTCCGAGGGGCAGATCGCCGCGATAAACCGGCAGTCGCGCCATGCGTTCCCGCACCGCTTCATAGGCGGTGAGGAGCTGCTCCCTGAGTGAATCGGAGCGACGCAGCACCGTGAGCCGTGGTTTCACGTTCTGCGGCGCGTCATGGTGCCCGATCACCATGAACTGTTCCCGAGGCGTGTCACAGTGCGGGCAGCGCCAGTGTTCGGGCAGGTCGGAAAACGAGGTTCCGGCAGGTATCTGCCAGATGCGGTCGCCCTTTCGCGGATCGTAGACGAACCAGCACACGCCGCATTCAAGGATGGTCGACGCGTCGATGCGCTCGTGCTTTCCCAGAAAGGAGCCCTCGAAGCTGTTCACGGCATCGCCTCGTCCGGCAGATAGGTATCAAGAATTTCCCTCAACCTCGTGCTGGAATCCTCGAAGTCTTCCCGCGCTGCGGTAACCGCCCCGGGAGGTGCCCCGATTTCCACCGTATCGAGGATCGTGTGGCCCAGGGCATTCAGATACTGCACCGCCCACACATGACGGTAGCGAGTGGCGAAGACCCGACAGTTGCCGAAGCCTCCCGATTCCAGCTCGAGCTCGGCGCGTCCGAGGGTGTCCCGGATCGCGATCTGGTCCGCCTCGCTCATGGGCAGCAGCGTGAAGTTGATAACGTGGGTCGCATCACCGTCTCTCCACCCGGCCGCCCGCTCGCTGATTTCGGCGAGAACGGGCTGCGCGTTCATAAGGCCGGGCAGGGCGGGCGGTACCTCGAAGGGCGCTCGCTCAAGACTCGATGCGGCCTCGGCGACGGCCCGCGGCAAGCTTCCCACCTCGACAAAATGACTCCCGTCGTCACCTTCCAGCCGCCAGACGCCGGCGAGCACTGACTCCCGGATCTTGTAGTTCACGCCGTCGAGAGTCACGGCGCCGGTGACTTCCCCGGCCCCCAGAATCTCCACAACCGCCTGGATCGAAAGCTCGCTAAGCGCCGCCAACGGGGTGATCTTCATGTCGCGGCCTTCCGCCGCGGCCGCCAGCGCCGCGGTCAGTTCACCGAGCCAGCTGGTCAGGGCTTCCGAAGGAGCGAAGTCCTCGGGCAGACGCGGTGCCTCGGGGACCTGCATCGACGGCGTGCCTAGCAGGGCCAGGGGATCGCTATCCGCCGTACCGAGGAAGACACCTTCGGCGGCGTCCTCGCCCTCCCAGATCATGGGATTGGCGCGTGCCTCGGGATTGGTGCTCGCGATCAGGTTGGGATCCTTCATGCCTGGGCTCCTGTGTTCAGCGGGCGGGAAGCGGGTCCGAAATAGCGCTGGAACGCTTCGGCGTATTCAGCCCAGTCGCGTACCCGCGGCAAAACTTCGAGCACGTCATTGCCATAGAGCAGGACGAGGCTGGGTGTCGCGCTGACGCGAAAGCGCTCGCTCAACGCTGCGGCGCTTTCATCGCGCACCACGCCGCCGTGGACCCCGCCGCCGTAGTCGCGGAGGACTTCGCGAAGCGCAACGGCAACATCGTGTGCCTCTCGACGTACCGCTTTCGGGCCCGGGAAAAACAGCACCTGGGGACGCTCCTGCGCGGCGAAGGTACCGATGCTGTCGGCGTCGAGCGCCGTGAGCAGGCCGGTGTCCAGCATGTCGTTGATGGCGATGGAATCGGTTTCGGCGATCATTATTTTTCGCTCTCCTCGCGGTATCTGTTTACGGGTAAGGGCTTCAGGTCCCGGACTGCTCCTGCAGGTGCGGTGGCAACTGGGGTTCGCGGTCGACGAGATCGCTGATCAGGTGTTCGAAGTCCTCGCCCCGGGCGGCGCGCTGCAGCGCTTCCAGGGCATCGGCGATGTGTTCGGCCTCGTCTTCATCGAGACTGCGAATCGCGACATCAATGTGTGTGAGCAGCCAGCTGCCTGGCTCCGGCGTGCGGTCCAGGAGCGCCGTGTCCATCAACGCCGCCACGCGCCTACCCTCCCGATCGACGCACTGGGCGCGGCCGTCGGTGCCGACAGCGATAACTCGAAGCGGGATACCCATACACACGACGCAGGCGCTCAGTCCTGTCCCGTCCGGGCCAGAACCCGCGCGTCTCCGACGCGGCAGGCCGCCTCGGCATCGGGGCGGCCCGATTCGTAGGTCCCGAGCTCCAGACCTCGTGTCATGACGTCGGTTACTGCCGGTTCCCGACGTTTTTGCAGCTGGAGCCCGTGGCCCGCGAAGTACTCCGCGGCCAGCTCCAGAGCGGCCGGGATCGCGTCGCGCACGGGCGGCCTCAGGCTGCCGCCGTAGTCCTCAAGCTCCACGGGCTGGATGCCGATCAGGAGCATGTTCTGGGCACAGCCCCCGAGCATCTGCGCGCAGGCAATCACATCCTGCAGGCCGGCCTGATGCAGGCTGATCTTGCGCCCGGCGACGAAGGCCGGGATGTCCTCGTCGTGGACCACGCGCAGCGTTCCCGGCGCGTCTCCGAAATCCACGGCATCGAAAATGACAATGGGGTCGTAGTCGCGGAAGAAGTCGACGAGATAAAGGCCCTGAGTGCCACCGTCGGCAACGGTGAGCTCCTGCGGGAGGTGATACTGAGCCCCGAGCGCCTCGACACAGCGCACGCCGAAGCCTTCATCGGCCCACAGGATGTTGCCGACTCCCAGAGCGAGAGCGCGACGCTCGCTCACTCGCGGTCGTCCTTGAAGTAGCGCCAGCCGGAGATCATCGTCGACAGCAGGCTTTGGCGGCTCATGATGTCTTCGCGGAAGGCCACGTACACGTGCACCATGGCGTAGCAGGTGATCACCCACATCGTGATGCGATGAATCGTATGCACCGTGAACGAATCGCCGTACACGCTGAAGACCCAGCCGAAGGCCGTGAACCACCAGCTGTCGATACCCTCGCCCTCGGCGTACAGCGCACCCCCGGTGAAAATCGCGTTGATCAGCGGCAGGAGGAACATGAAGAACATGGAGAACTGCGCCAGCGGGTTATGGCCGATGTACTTCTTGGGCACCTTTTCCAGAAACAGGTACCAGCGCAGCTCGTGAAATACCTCTCCCCACCATTTGCCGCTCCAGAACGGTGTCAGGAACAGCTGTCGCGCGTGGTGGTTGCCAAGGAAGGCCCAAGCCACGCGATAAATGAACGCGCAGATCAGGATCTGGCCCGCGGTGAAGTGGATCAGTCGCACGTAACCGAAGACGAAACTCTCAGAGGCTTCTCCACCCACGGAAGGCAGCGGTACACCGATGAGATAGCCCGTAACCCCCAGCGTAATCAGGCAGAGTGCATTCACCCAGTGCCAGAGGCGCAGCGGCCCTTCGTACACGTAGACTTTGCTCGCCGGAGAGATGACTTCCGTGGAGTGGGTCTCAAGCGACCGAAAGAAGCCTTCGCGCTGACCCGTGCTCTCGCTGCTGTCCATGAAGCTCTCCTTAGCGAACGGTCACGTCGGCGAGGTCATCGCCATCGGGACTCATCACGTGCGTGGAACAGGCCAGGCAGGGGTCGAAGCTATGGATGGTGCGCAGGATCTCCAGGGGCTGCTCCGGATCGGCCATGGGCGTATCCATGAGTGATGCCTCATAGGCGCCGATATTGCCCTCGACGTCGCGCGGACCCGCGTTCCAGGTCGTTGGCACTACGCACTGATAGTTCTCGATCTTGGTGTCCTTGATATGCACCCAGTGACCGAGGGCGCCGCGCGGCGCCTCCGTGAAGCCCACGCCTTTAACATCCGTCGGCCAGCTTGAGGGATCCCAGAGTTCCGTGTTGGCCGTGGCCAGGTCCCCGGCGCGGATGTTGGCGATGAGCTTGTCGTACATGTAGCTCATCTTCTCCGCCGCCCAGACGCATTCGAGACCGCGCGCGGCGGTTCGGCCGAGGGTCGAGAACAGCGCCGCGACGGGCAGATCCAGGTCCGTGAGCAGCTTGTCCACCGGCTCCTTGAACTCCGGATTGCCCTGCGCGTAGCCGACGATGTAGCGGGCCAGCGGGCCCACCTCCATGGCGTGGCCCTTCCAGCGCGGGCTCTTGATCCAGGAATACTTGGCGTTTTCGTCCAGGGCTTCGATGTGCGTCTTCGTGCCCTTGGCCCTGGGGCCGAGCTCGTAGTTCGGTTCCGTGACGCCGTCCCAGGGGTGCAGGCCCACGTTTTCGTCGTCGTAGCTGTACCAGCTGTGCGCGACGTACTCCTGGATTTCCTCGGAGTCGCGTTGATCGACGTCGTGCACGGTACTGAGGTCGCCGTTGATGATCGCGCCCCGGGGCAGGAGTAAGTTGCGCCCGGAATAGTCGTTCGCGTATTCGGGGATATCGCCGTAGGACAGCACGTTGGTGCTGGACAGGCCGCCGCCGTAGGTCCAGTCCTTGTAGAAGCTGGCGATGGCGACCAAATCAGGCAGATACACCTGCTTGGCGAAGACGATGGACTGGTCGATGATGCTCTTCACCAGCGCCAGGCGTTCGATGTTGATCGCACCCACGGCACCGACTTCGGAAACGTTGATGGGGCAGGGCACGCCCCCGACCAGCCAGTTCGGATGCGGGTTCTTGCCGCCGAAGACCGTGTGGATCTTCTTGATCTCTTTCTGGAAATCCAGAGCCTCGAGATAGTGCGCGGTGGCCATGAGGTTGGCTTCCGGGGGCAGCTTGTAGGCCGCGTGACCCCAGTAGCCGTTGCGGAACAGGCCCAGCTGGCCCGACTCCACGAATTTCTTAAGCCGCGTCTGCAGATCCCGGTAGTAGCCCGGTGAGGATTTCGCCCAGGGCGAGATGGACTGCGCCAGCTCCGAGGTCGCCTTGGGATCCGCGGACAGGGCCGAGACGACGTCCACCCAGTCCAGCGCGTGAAGGTGGTAGAAGTGCACGAGGTGGTCGTGAACCTGCAGCGCCAGCTGCATGATGTTACGGATCGTGTTGGCGTTTTCCGGAATGGCGATCCCGAGGGCGTCTTCCACGGCGCGCACGGATGTGAGGGCGTGTGTTCCGGTGCAGACGCCGCAGATGCGCTGGGTGAAGGCCCAGGCGTCGCGGGGATCGCGGCCCTTGAGGATGACTTCGAGGCCGCGCCACATGGTCCCGGTGGATACAGCGTTGCGAATGACGTTTTCGTCGTCCACGTTCACTTCAATGCGAAGGTGGCCCTCGATACGCGTGATGGGGTCTACGACCACGCGGCGACCGCTGTCGTCGAGGTTGAAGCCGTTGGGTGTCTGGATAGTCATGGCTTATTCCCCCTACTGGTCACTGCCGGCGTATTCGCCGGGCTTTTTCCGCGCCCGGCTCAAAGCCGAGACCGCCGCATGGGCCGCGATGGCGGTGCCGACGACGCCCGCCGCCGCGGTTCCGATCTTGTCCGCGTTCGATTCCACGCCCAGGGGCGTATGCACCGTGGCCAGGCGGTCGTAGAAGGGCCCGTTGTCCCAGAAGTTTTCCTCGGAACAGCCGATACAGCCGTGACCGGACTGGATCGGGAAGGAAACGCCGTCGTTCCAGCGCACCGTGGAGCAGGCGTTGTAGGTGGTCGGCCCCCGGCAGCCCATCTTGTACAGACAGAAGCCCTTGCGGGAGCCGTCATCGTCCCAGGCTTCGGCGAACTGTCCCGCATCGAAATGGGGACGGCGGTAGCATTTGTCGTGGATGCGCTGGCCGTAAAACATCTCGGGCCGACCCAGCCGGTCGAGGGGCGGAATGCGGTCGAAGGTCAGCATGTAGGTGAGCACGCCGGTCATAACCTCGGCGATAGGCGGGCAGCCCGGAACCTTGATGATCGGCTTGCCCCGGATCACTTTGTGAATCGGCGTGGCCTGGGTCGGGTTGGGACGCGCCGCCTGCACGCATCCGTTGCTGGCGCAGGAGCCCCAGGCCACCACGGCCTTGGCGCCCTCGGCCATTTCCTGCATCTGCTCGACAAAGGGGCGCCCGCCCACGATGCAGTACATGCCGTCTTCATTGAGCGGCGGGTTTCCTTCGACCGCGAGAATGTACTCACCGGCGTGCTCCCGGCGTGTTTCTTCCAGCGCAGCCTCGGCCTGGTGTCCCGCGGCCGCCATGAGTACGTGCGAGTAATCGAGCGACAGCATCGAAAGTACAACGTCTGATGCCAGTGGGTGACCCGAGCGGATAAAGCTCTCGGAGCAGCAGGTGCACTCAAGCCCGTTCATCCATATCACGGGCGTGCGCCGTTTGGTCTCCATGGCGTGGGCGATCTTTGGCGCAAATGCAGGGCCAAGACCGAGCGAAGCCGCGGTCAGGGAGCAGAACTTGTTGAATGAGCGGCGGCTTATGCCCTGCTCGCGAAAGACCTCGTAGAAGGTGTTGGCTTGACCCATGCTGCCCCGCTCCCCTGCCAGTTTTTTTGCTGTTCTGACTGAAGCTAGCAATGGCACTGTGGGTCAAACATTGAACTTCGGTACTGCTTTGGGCCGAAGAAAACCGAATCTTGACTTGCATCAACACTCGGAATGCAGCTGCTGCGCGAATGGGAAGCGATAGCATTTTCTTCCGCGCTTCAGCTGCATCGCGTAGATAATAGATAGGTAGCGGATGGATCCGCATCGCTCCCGCGCGTCAGCGGCGGTGAGAAACCTCAAGCGTGGTCCGCAATTCTTCTACTGGCGTCGACCTTTTGTATCTGCCGGGTGGGCGAACTGCGGTGGCTAGATCGTCTCCAGCCTTTCCGGGGTAAGGATCACCACGAAGGTGTCCGGTGGCTCCCGGGTGTCCAGGGATACCAGGAGAGTGTCGTGCCGTCCTTCGACGTCGCGAAACTCCAGGGGAAGCTGCTGCGCTTTTGCCGCGCCTTCATTCATGAAGCTGCGCATGGCCTGGGTGAAGCTGAGGCGCGCACCCTCAGTCAGGGTGTTGAGGAGCAGGTTGCTGCGCGACGCCAAGGCCCTTCCGAGGAGCTGGCGTGCGGCATTGTTGATTTCTTTGACCTCCGCTCGATTGTCGATCACGAGGAGCGGCAGGGGACAAAACGAGAAGATGCGCTCGTAGCGCTGCAGGAGCAGCTGAGCCTGGGTTTGCGCCGACTTCAGGCTTTCGAACTGCAGGCGCAGCTCTTCCTCGCGGACAGCCCATTCCGCGATCAGCTCTTCCTTGTCGAGCTTGGTGGGGTCACTGATTGTGGGCATGCGTGCGGTTCCGTAGTCAGTAGGTCGCGGCGGTGCCTCAGGCACCGCTGCCGATGGCCTCGACGTCCTGTTCCTTGATGGCGGCGACGTTGATGAAAAGTACGACCAGGGCGCGAGCGCCATAGGCGGTCTCACTGTAAGGCACGATGCGTACCAGCATGGGCGTCGCATCCGGGGCTACGATGGGCAGCTCCTGGGACTGCTGTGAGTCCAGCGCTTCCTGCGCACGTTCCGGCAGCTCTTCGAAGCCGATCTTGCTTGAGAACTCCTCCAGGCCGCGGCCGATGTCCGAGTCCCGAAGCTGGTAGATATTGGTGATCGAGGGTGTGAAGCGTACGATATTGACGCGTTCGTCCAGGAACAGGGTGGGTATCCCGGTGGCCGTGGCCATCGTATCCAGGTCTTCGTTCACGCGATCCAGGATGCGGATCTTCTCCTGATACTCGCTGTTCACCGTGTAGAGCTCTTCGTTTACGGATTGAAGCTCTTCGTTCGTGGACTGCAGCTCTTCGTTGGACGCCAGGAGTTCCTCGTTGGTCGCCTGGAGTTCCTCGTTGGATGCCTCCAGCTCTTCAATCGTGTTCTGAAGGTTCTGCCGGGTCAGGGTCAGTTCGCTCTGCAGCACTTCCACCTTGGCATCGGCGACTTCGCCGGGACGATTCGCCGCCTCCTCGTCGGTGGCAAACTCGACCTCCACGAACGCCAGGATCTGCATGCCCTGCTGCTGCGCCAGATCGCGCAGCGGAATAAGCTGCAGGCGGTAGAAGCGGTCCTTCGCCTCGAGCAACTTCAGGGGAGCGGACTGCAGAAGGCCGCCGCCGTAGTCCTCGGCCTCGCGTTGCTTCATAAGTTTGAGCAGCGCCGAAGCCGCCGTGGCGTCGAGCATTCGCGACGCATCCAGCGTCGCCTCTCCCTTCGGTAGCTTAAGAAACGGCGTAACGTCGCCGAAGATATGCACCACCTCGCGGGCGCGGGAGAGCAGGAGGCTGGGCGGCGCAAGGGTGTCGATGAGGATTTGACGCGCGCGATCCACGGGGCTGCCCGGTTCGTTCTCGCGACCCCCCAGGGCATTGCGCAGCCGACCCGTCCCGGCAAGGCTCTTGGTATCGGTCTGCAGCGCCTCCAGCGACAGCACGGCCGGGCGCAGGGCACGGAAGATCCTCGCCGCCGAATTGATCACGGTGAAATCGCGCTGCAGGCGGCCGAGGCTTTCACTCGAACCGAGGAAGAGCACGCCGTTGGTGCCGAGGGCGTACTGGAATCGCTTCAGTACGCGCTCCTGCAGGTCCGACTCGAAGTAGATCAGCGTATTGCGGCAGCTCACCAGGTCGACCTTGGTGAAGGGCGCATCGGAAATCATGTTGTGCCGGGCGAAGATCACGGACTTACGCACTTCCGGACGCACCCGGAGCTGGTCCCCGGCCTGCTGGAAGTAGCGCATGCGACGGTCTTCCGATACCTCGGAGCTGATGGACTCGGGATAGGTGCCGGTGGTGGCGACGTCGAGGTAGGTTTGTTCGAGGTCGGTGGCGAAGATCTTCAGCTCGATGACCTTGCTCGTTTCCTGCAGACATTCATCGGCGATCATCGCGATCGAGTAGGCTTCTTCTCCCGTGCTGCATCCCGCGACCCAGATACGTAGCGCCTCGCCAGAACGCTTGCCCTCCACGATCTCCGCGATGGCGTCCTTGAGGGCGTCGAAGGATTCGGGGTCGCGGAAGAAACTGGTCACCCCGATCAGGGTCTCGCGGCGCAGGGTCTCGAGTTCATCCGATTCGCTGCGCAGGATTTGCAGATAGGCCGCGAGCGTATTGACGTGCTTGAGCGCCATGCGCCGCTCGATGCGCCGCGCGACGGTAGACTTTTTGTACTCGTCGAAGGGAACGCCCGTGCGCAGGCGCAGTTCGTGAAGTACGTCGCCGAGTTTGACCTCGCTGCTGAAGTCGTCCGCGTCCGGGTCGGGTATGGCGGTGACGCCATTGCGCCGGGCGATGTGGTTGCGTACGCGTTCGGCGAGGAAGCCCGGCTCTCCAATGTCGTCCACAAAGCCCGTGGCGATGGCGGAGTTGGGCATACCGTCAAACTGAGCGGTCTCTGGGCTCTGGGCCAGGGACAGACCGCCCGCCGCATTTACCTCTACCACGCCCCGCGCGCCGTCGCTTCCCGTGCCGGACAGCACGACCGCCACCATATAGTCGTGGTAGAAGCCCGCCGCCGAGGAAACGAATACATCGATGGGAAGATTCACTACCCCGGAAGGTTTGGGGGCTACGCCAAAGGTCTGGCGGTCACGAAGAAAGATGTTGAACTTTGGGGGGATGAGGTAAATGTTTCCCGCCGCGATCTGGGTGCCGTCTTCGACCGTGGTAATGGGAAGATTCGTGTTTCGCCCGAGAAGCTCACCCATCATGCTTTTGTAATCGGGCGACAGGTGCTGGATGACCACCAGCGCCGTGTTTTCCGGATTCTCGATTTTTCCGAAGAATGCCTGCAGGGGTTCGAGGCCCCCCGCGGAGGCGCCTATGGCTACCAGGTAGAAATCGTCGGAAACGTCATTCATGCACCGGAGTCCTGTTCACGTACGCGCCCGGGGCCCACACCCCGCTGCGCATCGTTCGCGATTGCGGATTGGATCGCGCGCAGCCGGCGCCCTGCAAAGGTAGCCGCGGCATGCTGCGCCGATACGCGTCCGGAGCGCGAAACGTCTGTGAGTGTAACCAAGAAGCCCCGAGCCAGCAGTAGTGCGGAAGTAGTAGACCAGCGCCCTGCCCGGCGCGTTCAGATATTCGTATCCGTGCTGCCGGCGGCGTTTCTCTCCCGCGCGAGCACATTCACGACAAGCTTGCTCGCCAGCATCAGATCGCTGCTTCGCCAGGACGTCGCCGTGCCTTCACTGGTCTGCTGCCAGGCCTCGAAAGAGCGTCGTGGGGAAATGCGCTCTTCGCCGTCGACGACGCGCCGCTCTTTCTCCGGCCGACCGGCCCAGGTCACCGTCTCGGCCTGTTCGGCGCGAACCCAGAGCACCTCGATGCGACCGCTCTGGCGGCGAGTGTCCAGCGTGCTGTAGAGCAGGCCACTGGCATGCCGCCGGAAACCCTCATCCTGATCCAGGTGGCGGCTGAGGGTATTGGTCGAGAACTGGCCCCCGATCGCCCGCGCCGCGCCAAGGTCGGCGAGTCGGTCCGCGTCCTCGGCGCTGATGTCTTCGCCCAGGTTGAGCAGGCACCCGTCAAGGCGCAGCAGCAGGTGGTCGCAGCTGATCAAGCGGCTCAAGGCCTGTGCTGCGTTGCTTGCGGATTCGCTCGTGGCATCGAGGCTCGTGAGCGCGGCTGCGCAGTCCTCGAGCAGTTTCACGTTGGCGTTGAAACGCTGGTGATCATTGCGGACCCGCTGATCCATGATGCGTCGCGCGAACTCCTGTTCGACGATCTGTACGACCTTGACGCGAGTTTCCATCGACAGCGCGGTGGGCTCTACCGCATGCATGGCCAGCAGGCCCCAGAGCTTGCCCATGATCATGATCGGGAAGGAGGCGGACGAGCGCACGCCCATGTTGCCGAGATACTCAACGTGCACTGGCGATACGCTGCGCAGCGTTGACAGGGACAGGTCCAGTTCGGCTCCGGCCCCGGGTCGGCGCTCGACGGCAACCTCGGCACCGCGGGTGTCGAAGATCAGCCGGAAGGGATTGTCGATGTACAGCCGCCGCGCCACCTGGGGAATATCCGAGGCCGGAAAGCGCAGGCCCTGGTAACTGTCGAGCTGCTGATCGCTGAGCTCCGCGACGACTTCGCCCGTGCCGTCGTCGAGAAAACGGTAGAGCATAATCTTCGGGTAGGTCGTGAGTGCGTGGATACGCTGCAGCGCCGCTTCGACCTCGATGTCTTCCGGAAGATCGCGCTCGCTGCGACTTACCCGGGCCCTCGAGCCTGCGCCCGGGTTAGTGGCCGCGTTTCGGTGGGCCTCAAACTCGTAGAGGTGCTGCGAGTCACTGTGCGCCGCCAGGAGAATGTCGCCTTCGATGCCGCGATTGCTGACGGCGCCGCGGATGAGGAAGTGGCGCTCATCGAATAGCGGGCGCCGTCGATGAATGAAGTAGGCGCAGTCGTCGTGGAAAAAGTCCTGCAGGCTTGTCTGTGGATCCAGGCTATCCGGCAGCGCAAAGAAGCGCTCAAGGTTGCGGCTGTGGTGGGTGATGCGAAGGTTCCGCGGGTTTACGGCGAAGAGCGCGCCGACGTCCTGAATCCGCCCTGAATAGGCCAGGGGCTCTCGTTCGCAGGCGTCGAGGTCGGCAGACGGTTGCGCATCGCTCACGGTGAGTTCTTGTTCCTCGCATCCAGGCGCTGCGCCGCGGCCTCAATTCGCGTCGCGGCGCTCTCAAGGCGCGCGAGCATCGCGCCCTCGGGCTCGCTGGCGCCGGGGTCGGCGCGCAGGCAGTGCCACACCGGGTCGAGGAGGGATTCCACGTAGCTCTCCAACCCTTCTTCCCCGAAGCGATACAGGTGAGTGCGCAAACCGTACTCCAGGCAGCCAAAGTACAGGTCGCGAAGCGGACGCAGCTCCAGCTCGCGACGCAGGTCACCGCGCTCGATGCCCTCGCGGAGAATGCGGTCGAAGTACCCCACATAGCTTCGATTGAGCTCCCGGAGCGGCGATTCCTCGTTCTGGTCCAGGAAATCGAGTTGCACACCCACGTAGACCTGCAGGAGGCCCATCATCAGGGCGCTGTCCGCCGCGAGCGCCCGGGTATGCGCGAGGCCCAGAGCCAGGAGGCGCTCCCGTGTGTCCATGACCGTATCGAGGATCTGCGCGGCGCCGGGATTCAGGACTCCGTTGTAGAAGCGATCAAGGATCGCCAGCATAAGGTCGTTCTTACTCCGGAAGTAGTGAAACACCGTGCCTTCGGAGACGCCCGCCGAAGCCGCGATGCTGCGCGTTGATGTCGCGTGGAAACCGGAAGAGGCGAAGAGGCGGGCCGCCGCGTCGAGGATGACGCGTTCGCGCTCTTCCAGCCGTTCCCGCGATCGTTGGCGCGCACTGTCCCGCATCGTGACTTCCCCTCATGGATTCCCGGCAAACCTTAGCGTCTGCGCGAAAGCGCGTAAACGAAAATTGAGTAATACTTGAAAAATATTGAGTGTTGCATAATATGCGCACACTTCCGCAAAGGAGGAAGGCTTCCCATGGCGGCGCAACAAACCTCTGGCAGCGATGCCACGGCAACCTCCGCCGATACCTCGACAATCCGCATCGGCGGGGCTTCCGGGTTCTGGGGCGATGCCGCCCTGGCCACACCGCAGCTGATCGCCGACGGCAATCTCGACTTTCTGGTCTACGACTACCTTGCCGAAATCACCATGTCGATTATGGCCCGCGCGCGGGCGGCCGACGCCTCCCGCGGCTATGCCACGGACTTTGTCAGTGCTGCCATGGCACCCAATCTCGAGGAGATCGCCGCCCGGGGTATCCGCGTTATCAGCAATGCAGGCGGCGTAAATCCCGCCGCCTGCGCTTCCGCTCTGGAGGCCGAGATTGCCGCGCGGGGCCTGGCGCTGCGCGTCGCGGTCGTCACCGGCGACGACCTCATGGAGCGACTGGCGGGGTTTCTCGATGCGCGGGAAATGTTCAGCTCCGCGGTGTTTCCCGATCCCAAGGCCGTGGCGAGCATCAACGCCTATCTCGGTGCCTTTCCCATCGCCGCCGCCCTCGATGCCGGGGCGGACATCGTGGTCACAGGGCGTTGCGTAGACAGTGCCGTGACCCTCGGCGCCTGCATCCACGCCTTCTCCTGGAACCGCGAGGACCTCGACCGGCTGGCCCAGGGCAGCCTCGCCGGGCATCTCCTGGAGTGCGGCACCCAGGCCACGGGCGGCAACTTCACCGATTGGGAAAGCATCGCCGACAGCCTGTTCGATGCCGGGTATCCAATTGCCGAGGTGGCGGCGGACGGCAGCTTCCGCGTGACCAAGCCCGAAGGTACGGGCGGGCTGGTCAGTGTCACTACGGTCGGTGAACAGATGCTGTACGAAATCGGCGATCCCGGCGCCTATCTTCTGCCCGATGTGTGCTGCGACTTCCGCGACGTCCGCCTCGAGCAGCTCGCGCCCGACGTGGTCGGCGTCAGCGGCGCCCGAGGCCGTGGGGTGCCCGATCAACTCAAGGTGTCGGCGACCTGGGCGGACGGCTTTCGCGCGGGACAGCTGTGGACGATCTACGGTCGCGATGCCGACGCCAAGGCACACTGCCTGGCGCAGGGGATTTTCAGGCGGACCTCGAGCCGGCTGGCGGAGGCCGGGCTGCCGGCGCTGACGGAGGAGAGCGCTGAAATTCTCGGCAGCGAGACACACTTTGGCGCGGCGGCGCGGGCCGCAAACGTGCGGGAGGTGGATCTCAAAATCGCGGCAAAGCACCCGAGCACCGCCGGCATCGGAATCTTCCTCAAGGAGATGGTCGGTCTCGCACTCACGGCGCCGCCCGGACTTACGGGCTTTGCCGGCGCCCGGCCGAAGCCCACGCCGGTGGTTCGCCTGTTCTCCATGCTCGTCGACAAGGCCAGCGTCCCGGCGAGCGTCAGCGTTGACGGCCTGCCGCTTTCCTACGCGGAGCCGGCGGCGGATGTCGTCGGGGGAGGCCTGTCCGATGTTGAGAGCAATGATGTGCCGGTCCCGACCCCGGTTGGCGCCGATGAGCTCATCGAAGTTCCCCTGGAACGCCTCGCGGTGGCTCGCAGTGGCGACAAGGGCGACAAGGCCAACATCGGAGTTATGGCGCGTCACCGCGACTTCCTGCCCTGGATCGCACAGCGTCTGAGCGCGACCTACGTGCGCGAGTACTTTGCCCACTTCCTCGCATCGCAGGCCGACGGTGCCGTCGAGCGCTTCTACCTCCCGGGGAGCCACGCGCTCAACTTTCTTCTCCACGACGTACTGGGAGGCGGCGGTGTGGCGAGCCTTCGCGCCGACCCCCAGGGGAAGGGTTATGCACAGCTGTTGCTGGGTGAACTCATCGCTCTGCCGCGCGAGCTGGCCGAAGCCCACGAATTGCTATGACGACAACCGAGAGCGGATGCAGCATCGATGACGACATCCATGAGCCTTCCCATGCCTGACACCGGATCCTCTTTCCAATCGGCGATAAGTACGGCCAGCGAAGCGTTTGCGCGCAATCGCGAGGACCACTTGCGGCTGATCGAGCGCATGCAGGGACTGCTCGAGCGCAGCAGTATGCTGTCCGAGGCGGCGCGACCCCGCTTCGAGAAGCGCGGTCAGCTCCTTCCCCGGGAGCGACTCGCGAGGCTTCTTGATCCGGCGTCGTCGTTCCTGGAGATCGGCAATCTGGCCGGTTACCTGGTCGACGACAAGGATCCCGATACTTCCGTCCCGGGGGCGACGCAGATCTGTGGCATCGGCTTTATCAGCGGAACACGCTGCATGGTCCAGGTGGACGACTCGGGGATCAACGCCGGAGCCATGACGCGCACCTCAACAAACAAGGGCTGTCGAACCATGGACATCGCCCTTCAGCAGAAGCTGCCATTCGTTCATCTAGTGGAAAGCGCGGGCGCCAACCTCCTCGAGTATGAGGTGGAGATGTGGATGGCCGGCGGCGGAATCTTCGCGCGCCTGGCGCGGCTATCGGCGGCGGGGCTTCCAGTCATCACGGTGCTGCATGGCGCCTCAGCGGCGGGCGGCGCCTACATGCCCGGCATGAGTGACTACGTGATCGGCATAAAGAAGAACGGCAAGGCCTACCTCGCCGGTCCAGCGCTGCTCAAGGCCGCCACCGGCGAGGTGGCGGACGACGCGGAACTCGGCGGCGCGGCCATGCACGCCAGCGTTTCCGGATTGGTCGAATACCTCGCGGACGACGATGCCCAGGGCATTCGAATCTGTCGCGACCTGCTCACCAGGCTGGACTGGAACCGGCGCTGCGTGGTGCCCGAAAGCGGCGAGTTTGCCGAGCCCGTCTACGCGCCGGAGGAACTGCTTGGTGTTGTGCCGGTCGATTACCGTCAGCCCTACGATGCGCGGGAGGTGGTGGCACGCATCGTCGATGGCTCCGCTTTCCTTGAGTTCAAGCCGGCCTTCGGCGTCACGCTGCTGTGCCTGCAGGCCTCGGTGCACGGACTCCCCGTGGGAATTATCGCCAACAACGGTCCCATCGATCCGGACGGCGCCGCGAAGGCCGCGCAGTTCATCCAGCTCTGCGACCAGTCCGATACCCCGCTGCTCTTCCTCCAGAACATCACGGGCTACATGGTGGGCACGCGCTATGAACAGGCGGGCATGATCAAGCACGGCGCGAAGATGATTCAGGCCGTAACCAACACCCGGGTGCCTCGGCTTACGCTGATGATCGGCGCCAGCTTTGGCGCCGGCAATTACGGCATGTGCGGCCAGGGCTACGATCCGGATTTCGTCTTTTCCTGGCCCAACACACAGATCGGTGTCATGGGCGGAGAACAGGCGGCGAAGACCATGTCCGAAGTGTTCCGGGCCGGTGCCGCGCGCAAGGGGCGGGAGGTGGATGAAGCCGCCCTGGTGGCCCAGGAGGAGCGCGTGATCGCGCACTACGACCGCCAGAGCGATGCTTTCTATACCTCGGGACGGATGCTCGACGACGGACTCATCGATCCTCGCGACAGTCGCCGCGTGATTGCCGAAGCGCTGCAGATCTGCCGCGAGGCCCGGCACCGGGAGCTGCGCGGCAACGCCTTCGGCGTCGGGCGGATGTAAGCAGGAGCACTGACTATGTTGCCGAACGTGGAAAACCTCATTCTGGAGGCCCAGGGCCCGACGCTCACGATCTGGTTCAATCGACCCGAGACTCGCAACGCCCTGTCCACGGCCATGGCGGAAGAGCTCGCGAGCGTCTTCGAGGCGCTGCCGGGCGAGTCCTATCGCAGTGTCGTGCTCCGCGGCCGGGGCGGAAGCTTTTGCTCTGGCGGCGATCTGCGCATGTTTCGCGAGGTCTTCCAGGCCGGGATGCCCCGCGAGGACATCGTCGCCTTCAACGCCGACTTCGGACGCATGATGGCCGCGGTGCGGGCGCTGCCCCAGCTGTTCATCGTTGTTATCGAGGGGGCCGCCATGGCTGGCGGCCTGGGCATCGCCTGCCTGGCGGACGTTGTCATCACCGCCGCCGATGCGCGCTTCGCGCTCACGGAAGTGGGTCTGGGTATTCCCCCGGCGCAGATAACCCCGGTGGTCATGCGCCGCATCGGGGCGGCCGAGGCGCGCCGCCTGCTGCTCACGGCGCAGCGCTTCGACGGACGCGAGGCGCGTCGGCTGGGTTTCGCGAACTTCGTCGAGGACGACAGCGAGAAGCTCGAAGCCCGTCTTCAGACAATCCTCGACGATGCCCGTCGCACCGCTCCCGGTGCCGTCGCCCTGACGAAACAGATCATTGCGGCGAGCGCCGAGCTGGATGAGCAGGCCCTGGTGACCTTTGCCGCCGAACGCTTCGCCGATGCGCTGCTCGGGGATGAGGCGCGCGAAGGCATGCAGGCCTTCGCGGCAAAGCGATCGCCGTCCTGGGCTTCTGATGCCGGCTCGAACCATGACAAGCCTGAGGAGGCCGGATCATGAAGCGAAGCTTCACCAGTGTGCTTGTGGCAAACCGCGGTGAGATTGCCGTGCGCATCCTGCGCAGCGCCGCCGAGGCGGGTTTGCGCACCATTGCGGTCTACTCCGAGGCCGATGCCGACGCGCCGCACGTGGCCCTGGCCGATGAGGCCGTGCACATCGGGCCGCCACCCGTTCGCGACTCCTACCTGAACGCCGAGCGCATCCTGGAAGCGGCCGCGCGCAGCGGCGCGGAGGCGATTCATCCGGGATACGGATTTCTCTCGGAAAACGCGGAGTTCGCGGCGGCCTGCGAAGCAGCTGGACTCGTGTTCATTGGGCCCTCCGCGGACGCGATCAGGCTGATGGGCAACAAGGCGGCGGCCAAGCGCCGCATGCTGGAGGCCGGGGTGCCGTGCATTCCCGGTTTTCAGGAAGCCGACGCGGAAGATGCTCGCCTGCTCGACGCCGCGCAAGAGATCGGACTGCCCCTCATGGTCAAGGCCGCGGCCGGCGGAGGCGGGCGCGGCATGCGCCTGGTGGAGAGTTTCGATGAGCTTCCGGCCGCGCTCGCGGCGGCGCGCTCCGAAGCGAGCAACGCCTTTGGCAGCGGCGAGCTGATTCTTGAGCGGGCGGTGCGGCGTCCCCGGCATGTGGAGGTCCAGGTATTCGGCGATCATGCCGGCAATGTGATTCACCTCGGTGAGCGCGACTGCTCGGTGCAGCGACGCCACCAGAAAGTCGTTGAGGAAGCACCGTGCCCGGTGATGTCGGGCGCGCTTCGCGAAGCCATGGGTGCGGCGGCCGTGGCGGCGGCGCGCAGCATTGACTACGTTGGGGCGGGTACCGTCGAGTTTCTGCTTGATGAGTCCGGCGACTTCTTCTTTCTCGAGATGAACACCCGCCTGCAGGTGGAGCATCCCGTGACGGAGAGCGTGACGGGACTCGATCTCGTCGACCTGCAGCTTCGCGTAGCCCAGGGGCATCCCCTGGGGATCTCGCAGGAGGACGTCAGACTGCGTGGCCACGCGATCGAAGTACGCCTCTACGCCGAGGACGTGCCGGGGGGCTTCTTGCCCGCGAGCGGCAGGGCGCTCCTTTGGCATCCCCCGGCCGGAGCGGGTATCCGTGTGGATCATGGGCTGTGTTCGGGGCTCGAGGTGTCGCCGTTCTACGACCCGATGCTGGCGAAGATCGTCGCCACCGGTCCTGACCGGGAGACCGCTCGGCTACGCCTCCTTCGTGCGCTTCGCGCCACTGTGGTATTCGGGCTGCAGAGCAATCGCCAGTTCCTCATCGACGTAATGCAGCGCGATGCCTTTGCCGCCGGTGAGGCTACCACCGCTTTCATTGCCGCTGAATATCCCGACGGTTTTGCGGAACCCGCTCCCGGGCCCAGGGATCTCGCCCTCGCCGCCGTGCTTCAGCTGCGCGATGAGGCAGCGCGGTCCACCGGCCTCCGGGTCGTGAGTTCGCCGGCGTCCCCGGCCCCGGTGCAGCAGCGGCGTCTCGCATCCAGCTTCGAATACCGCTACGGGGAAGAGGATGTGCGGGCCATCGTCACGGCATTGGGTGGTGAACGCTATGAGGCTGAGGTGCTGGGCGAGCGTTATGAGGTTGCCATCCTTGCCGACACCGCAGCGCAGGGTGTGCGGGTCGATATCGACGGTGTTCAGTCTTCGGTGGCCTTTCTCTGTCACGGACGCAGCGAGATTTATCTTCAGCGGCGCGGTATGAGCCTCCAGCTAAGCAACCTGTTGACCCAGGATAGGGGCCACGGGGATGCCGCCGCGTCCGGTGCCATCCTTGCGCCCATGCACGGCAATCTTCTCGCGCTGCGCGTGGCCGTCGGTGACGTCGTCGCCCAGGGTGATGAGTTGGCTGTGATCGAGGCCATGAAAATGGAGCATCGCCTTACCGCAGCGCTCCGCGGGCGTGTCAGCGCCGTCTTTGAAACGGAGGGCGCGCAGGTCGCGGCGGGGGCCGTTGTCCTCGAGATCAGCCCGGAAGGCACCGATGGCTGAGTCGTCTTACCGATCCGTGCTGACGCCGGAGTTGTTTGCCGGCACGACCATGATCGTTACCGGAGGCGGGAGTGGTGTCGGTCGATGCACGGCTCACGAACTGTCGTCGCTGGGCGCCCATGTTGTGATCACGGGTCGGTCTCCCGAGAAGCTCGAAAGAGTCGCCGACGAGCTTCGGGAAGACGGAGGAGATGTCACCGCTGCCGTCTGCGACATCCGGGACGAGGAAGGCGTCAGCGCCTTCGTAGCCGACGTCGTGGCGGAGCGAGGACGTATCGACGGGCTCGTCAACAACGCGGGCGGCCAGTTTCCCTCTCGCCTCGTGGACATGTCCGGCAAGGGCTTTGCCGCAGTCGTGCGCAACAATCTCCAGGGGAGTTTCCATATGGCCCGGGAGGTGTTCCGCCAGAGCATGCAGGATCACGGCGGCGCAATCGTGAACATCACGGCGGATTGCGACAACGGTTTTCCGGGCATGGGCCATACCGGCGCGGCGCGGGCGGGCATGGAGAATCTCACCAAGACAGCGGCCTGGGAGTGGGGGCCCTACGGCGTGCGCATGAACTGCGTCGCCCTGGGCTGGATCGCCTCTTCCGGCCTGGACAGCTACGACGGCGCCATCGACGCCCAGCTCCAGCGCGCCACGGTATCGATCCCGCTGGGCCGCATGGGCACGGAGGCCGAGGCCAGCGCCGTGATTTGCTTTCTGCTTTCTCCCGCAGCCGGCTTTATCAACGGCGACACGATTCACTTCGACGGTGGTGGCCGCTTCGCGTCCGCCGCCACGTTCATGCCGCTGGACGTGGAGAAACCCAATTCCGTGCCCGCCTTCGATGGCTTTCATCGCAGCGTGCGGCCCGCAAGTCTCGACAAAAAGTAGCGAAAGGGGATGCCATGCGTCTGACCGACCAGCACCGGGAACTTCAGCGAACCGTGGGCCGCTTTGTGGCCGAAGAATTGAATCCAAACGTCGATGCCTGGGAAGAGGCGCAAACGCTGCCCTGTCACGAGTTGATGGCCAAGGCCGGCAAGCTCGGACTCCTGGGCATCGACAAGCCCGAAGCCTATGGAGGGCTCGGTCTGGACTTCAGCTACCAGGCTGTATTCGCCGAGGAGTTGGGTGCGGCGCAGCACGGCAGCTCTCCTCTTCTTCTGGGTGTGCATACCATGATGTCGACGCCGGCCCTCGCCCGCCACGGCAGCCGCGAGCTTTGCGAGGAGTTTCTCGTTCCCTCCATCGCCGGCGATCTGGTCAGCAGCATCGCCGTTAGCGAGCCGAGCGCCGGCTCCGACGTGGCGGCGCTCAAGACCACGGCGAGAGCGGACGGCGACGACTACGTGATCAATGGCAGCAAGATGTGGATCACGAACGCCCCGCAGGCCGATTTCTTCTGCCTGCTGGCGAATACCGGCGAGGGGGCTGTGCATCGCAACAAGTCCCTGATTATCGTCCCGGCCAAAACCCCCGGCGTAAGCGTCGCACCCAAACTCGACAAGATGGGTCTGCGCGCCTCCGATACGGCGCCGGTGTACTTTGAGGATGTCCGGGTCCCGAAGCGCTACCTGATCGGCGAAGAGGGAAAGGGTTTCGTGTACCAGATGGAGCAGTTTCAGGAAGAGCGATTGTATTGTGCTCTCGTTCTGCTGAAGTTCATGGAAGCCTGCATCGAAGAGACGATCAGCTACACCCGGGAACGGCAGGCCTTTGGCAAGAGCATCCTCGATAACCAGGTCGTGCATTTCCGTCTTGCCGAACTGCAGACGGAAATCGAGGCGCTTCGGGCGCTGAGCTACTCAGCGGTCGATCAGCACTGCGCGGGGGAAGACATGACGACCATGGCGTCCATGTGCAAACTCAAGGCCGGCCGCCTAGCTACGGAAGTCGCAAACAGCTGTCTGCAGTACTGGGGTGGGATGGGCTTTATGTGGGACAACATCTGCTCCCGGGCACTGCGCGACAATCGCGTGTCGTCCATCGGCGGTGGTTCTGACGAGACCATGCTGGGAATCATCGCAAAGCGCATGGGGATGCTGCACCGATATAGCGACTGATTTGGCGGCTAATGTAGCGGCCGATGTAGCGATTACTGTAGCGAGAGATCCTATGCCCCGCGCTCTACCCTCGGACAGGCTGCATTACGCGGCTTGCTGATCGGGACCTAAAGCCTTCACGCCTCAGTGAGCTGTTTGTTCCAGCGCTCGGATTCGGGATCGTCGAGCAGCTCGACCAGAAATTCGAAGGCGCTGTCTATGTCCGTCGCGCGTTCGGCGGAAACAGAATCGGCGCCCCGGCCGCGCAGCTCAAGCGCATAACACTGGGGTAGTTCGTCCCGGCGTCCCAGGGTGGACAGGGTGTGAAGCACGTCCTGCGGAGTGACGCTTTCCTCCGCCGAGGCGATACGGTGACCGTTGTGATGGGGCAGAGCTCGAAAGCGGAATGCTTCGCGGAGGCCTGGCACGTCCACCACGAATACGGCCAGATCGTTGCGGGTAAGGTCTAGCGCGTGTTCGATGCGCAGCTGCGCGTCTCCCATGAGCGTCAGCCACCAGCGTTCGTGGACCGGGTGTCCCCGGCACCGTCCAAGCAGTGCCTGGGCGGCCGTGCCGTGGGCGTCTCCTCCCGCGGCGAACACCAGAACGTTGCGCGAACTCATGGCGGAACGACGCCCGCGGTCGCTTTATGCTTATGAATCACTGGCAAAAAAACCGAATCGCCGCCCGCAAGAATGCGCAAATCTCAGCGCACCGACCCTGTAGTTTAGGCCAATTCCGGGCATTTCCGGACTCATACCTTGGTATGAGAAAACAAAAAGAAAACTTGAGTAGTGCAAAGGGTCTTATAGTTGACTAAAATAGTCGGACTTATGACTTTCGCGCTCTGCGCGATCCAGCAAGGTGGAGACCCTCCATGCGATTAACAACCAAAGGACGCTATGCCGTCACCGCAATGCTTGACCTCGCCATCAACGAGGCCCGCGGTCCTATCCGCCTGGCAGCCATTTCCAAGCGCCAGGGTATTTCTCTTTCCTATTTAGAACAGCTTTTCGCGCATTTGCGTCGCGAGGGACTTGTGCGTAGCGTGCGCGGTCCCGGCGGCGGCTACCGCCTCCGTCGCGAAGCGGCGTCCATCAGCGTGGCGTCGGTTATCGCTGCCGTGAACGAAGATACGGATGCGACGCGTTGTGGCGGCAAGGGCGACTGTCACGATGGCGAGATCTGTCTGACGCACCATCTCTGGATGGACCTGTCGGATCGCATCCACGCGTTTCTCGACGACATCAGCCTGGCGGACCTCGTCGCACGCAGCGAGATTCGCGAGATCTCGGAGAAGCAGGTTCGGCGCAGTCTGCAGCAGCCCAATGAAGGCGAGCAGATCCTCATCCGTACGGCTTGAACCCGTCGGCGCTGTCGGGCGGGGCTCCGTCTGTGCGGAGCGGTCGGCGGGAGAGGTTGGCCGGAGCGTGGCCTGAAAGCCCGACGGGAAGGCCCGGCAGGAAAGCCCGGCAGGAAAAGTTCAACAACGAGCGTTTCGCTAGGGAGCGCTCATTAAGGAAAGAGCTATGACTCAGGACGTCATCGATCACCGCATCGGCAGCGAGTACTCGGCGGGCTTTGTCACGGATATCGAATCCGAAACCCTGCCCCCGGGGCTCGACGAGGACGTAATCCGCTTTATCTCTGCGAAAAAAGGCGAGCCCGAGTGGCTCCTCGAGTGGCGCCTCGATGCCTATCGAGAGTGGCTGGCCATGGAACCGCCCCAGTGGGCGCACGTGCACTATCCCAAGATCGATCATGACGCGCTTTCCTACTACTCGTCGCCGAAGAACATGAAAGACGGCCCCAAGAGCCTCGAGGAAGTCGATCCGGAGCTCCTGGCCACTTACGAAAAGCTCGGTATTCCCCTCCACGAGCAGGAGATGCTCGCCGGCGTGGCCGTGGACGCGGTGTTTGATTCGGTATCTGTAGCGACGACGTTCCGGGAAAAGCTCTCCGAGGCAGGGGTGATTTTCTGTCCCATTTCCGAAGCCGTGCACCAGTATCCGGAGCTTGTCCGCAAGTACCTGGGCAGCGTTGTGCCGAAGCGCGACAATTTTTACGCGGCCCTGAACAGCGCCGTGTTCAGCGACGGATCCTTTGTCTACATCCCGAAGGGTGTGCGTTGCCCGATGGAGCTATCCACCTACTTCCGTATCAATGAAGCGAAGACGGGGCAGTTCGAGCGCACGCTCATCGTCGCGGATGAGGGCAGTCACGTGAGCTACCTCGAGGGTTGCACGGCCCCCATGCGGGACGAGAACCAGCTTCACGCCGCGGTCGTCGAACTGGTCGCCCTGGATGATGCGGAAATCAAATATTCAACGGTGCAGAACTGGTACCCCGGCGACGCGGAGGGCAAAGGTGGGATCTACAACTTTGTGACCAAGCGTGGTGTGGCCCACAACCGCAGCAAGATTTCCTGGACGCAGGTTGAAACCGGCTCTGCCGTAACCTGGAAATACCCGAGCTGCGTTCTGCGCGGCGACGACAGTGTCGGTGAATTCTATTCCGTGGCCCTGACCAACAACTTCCAGCAGGCCGATACGGGGACCAAGATGATCCATCTCGGCCGCAACACGAAGTCGACGATCATCTCCAAGGGCATCTCCGCCGGGCGTAGCTCTAATGCCTACCGCGGTCTTGTGCGCATGAGTCCGCGGGCCCAGGGGGCGCGCAATTACACGCAATGCGATTCGCTGCTGATCGGTGATCGCTGCGCAGCGCATACCTTCCCCTATATCGAGAGCCGTAATCCGAGCGCCGTGGTTGAGCATGAGGCCACGACCTCCAAGGTCAGCGATGACCAGATGTACCTCTGCCAGCAGCGAGGCCTGGATGCGGAAAAAGCCGTGTCTATGATCGTGAACGGCTTCTGCAAGGAAGTGTTCCGCGAGCTGCCGATGGAGTTTGCCGTAGAAGCGGGCAAGCTTCTCGAGGTAAGTCTCGAGGGTTCGGTCGGCTGATTGGATCCCCGCCGCCGCGAGAGGCGGACGGCGGGACTGAAACAGTGGCCCATGGCGCAATCACCATGGTGCCCAGGAACGTAGGAAACATTGCGCTGTGGGAGCGACTTCCAGGCGCAGGAGTAAAGGCAAGATGCTGACAATTGACAACCTCCACGCCCGCGTCGAGGGCAAGGACATTCTTCGGGGCCTGAACCTCGAAGTCGGCGCCGGTGAGGTGCACGCCATCATGGGCCCGAATGGTTCGGGCAAAAGCACCCTGGGCCACATTCTCGCGGGCCGACCGGGCTATGAAGTCACCGCAGGTTCGATTCGTTTTTGCGACCGGGATCTTTTGGAAATGGAAACGGAAGAGCGGGCGCGGGCCGGCCTCTTCCTGGCCTTCCAGTATCCCGTGGAGATTCCCGGCGTCAGCAATATGGAGTTTCTCAAGGCGGCCGTAGACGCCGTGCGCGAAGAGCGCGGCGAGACGGCCCTGGACGCTGTCAGCTTCATGAAACGGGCGCGGGAAGCCTGCCAGGCCGCGAACCTGCCCGCTGAATTTCTCAAGCGCGGCGTGAACGAGGGTTTCTCCGGGGGTGAGAAAAAGCGCAACGAACTCATCCAGATGATGCTTCTCGAGCCCCGGCTCTGCCTCCTCGATGAGACCGACAGCGGCCTCGACATCGACGCACTGCAGGTGGTGGCATCCGGCGTAAACGCCATGCGCTCGCCGGAGCGCGCCTTCCTGCTCGTCACCCACTACCAGCGCCTGCTCAACTATGTGCAGCCGGACTACGTGCATGTGCTCGCCGACGGCCAGATCGTGCGCTCCGGTGACAAGGACCTTGCGCATGAACTGGAAGACAAGGGTTACGCCTGGCTGGAGGATGAGGTCGCCTGATGACCGAGTTTATGCAACAGCCGCTGGCGGAAGCCAGCCGTCGCGTACCGCACTGGCTGCAATCGCTGCAGGCCCGCGGGCTGACACACTGGGGAAGCACGAGCCTGCCCACGCGGCGCGTGGAGAATTGGAAATACACCAGCCTGGCTGCCCTCCGCGATGACTATCATCTGGCCGACGAGCACGCACCGGCGCCCGACGCGCTGCCCGAAAGCCTTCGCGCGGGCTTTGGCGGGCCGCGGCTCGTTTTCGTGGACGGCGTGTATCAGGCCGAACTGTCCGACGCGATTGAACTGGCCGGCGTGCAGCTGTGCCGCTTCGATGAGGCGTCGGCGGCGCAGGCGGCGCTCATCGCCGAGCACCTGGACTCCAGCTTTGAGCCCGCCGACCACGTCTTTGCGGCACTCAACACCGCTACCCTCCGCGATGGTGTCCTGATCGAGATCGCAGCGAACGCGTCGCTCGATCGCCCCATCGAGATTCTCTGGCTGGTGCGCGCGGATGAAGTGGCAACCGCATCCAGTCAACGTCTGCTGTTCCTTGGCGGGGAGAACAGCCAGGCCACGGTGGTCGAGCACTTCGCCGCCATGCCCGGCGCCGAGGCGAGCTTCTGCAGCGGTGTCAGCGAACTCATCCTCGCCCCCGGGGCGCGGCTCGAACACTACCGGCTGCACGAGGAGGAGGGCGATGCGGTACATATCGGCGCCGTCCACGCCCGTCTGCAGCGCGACGCCCATCTCAGCAGTTTCCACCTCGCCCTGGGCAGTACGCTCAAGCGCATAGACGTTTCAGTGCACCACGACGGACCCGGCGCCCACGCTGACATCAACGGCGTGTATCTCCCCCGGGGCGAGGAGCACATCGACTACCACACCACCATCGACCACGCCGTGCCGCACTGCACCAGTGACGAGGTGTTTCGCGGAATTGTGGCGGATCGTGCTACCGCCGTATTCAACGGTCGCATTCACATCCATCCGGACGCCCAGAAAACCCGCGCTGAGCTGTCCAACAAGAATCTGCTGACCAGCACCGAGGCCGAGGTGAACACCAAGCCCGAGCTGGAGATCTATGCGGACGATGTGCAGTGTGCCCACGGCGCGACCGTGGCCCAGCTCGACGCGGCGTCGCTGCACTATCTGCGCACGCGGGGCATCTCACAGGCGGAAGCCGAGGTCATGCTCAGCTTCGGCTTCATCAACGAACTGATCGAGGGCATTCAGCTTGCGGCGCTGCGGGACTACCTGCGTCCGCGCCTCGCGTCGCGTTTTGCCCGTGACGAAGCCCTGACGAGGCACATCCTTTGACATCGCTGCAGCAAGTGGCGAAGCCGCGCTTCGATGTAGAGGCTGTCAGGGCTGATTTCCCGATCCTCGCTCAGGAGGTCAACGGGGCGCCGCTCGTCTACCTCGATAACGCGGCGACCACGCAAAAGCCCGATGCGGTCATCGAAGCGATCGCAAATTACTACCGCCGTGACAACGCCAACGTGCATCGCGGGGCCCACGCGCTTTCCGACCGTGCCACGCGCGCCTTTGAGAGTGCGCGCGATACCGTAGCGGCTTTTCTTGGCAGCGAGAGCAGTGCCCAGGTGATCTGGACCCGGGGCTGCACGGAAGCGATCAACCTCGTGGCTTACAGCTGGGGTCGATCGAATCTGCAAGCCGGCGACCGCATCCTCGTGTCGGAGCTTGAGCATCATTCGGACATCGTGCCCTGGCAGCTTGTGGCTGCGGAGCGCGGCGCCGAGGTCAAGCCAATCCCCGTGACCGATGACGCGGAGCTCGACCTGGATGCGCTCGACGCGCTCCTCGACGAGCGCGTGCGCATGGTCGCCGTCAACCACGTTTCCAACGCCCTCGGCACCATCAACCCCATCAAAGAGATCGCGCGGCGCTGCCACGCTGCCGGAGCCCTGCTCATGGTCGATGGAGCGCAGGCCGTGGGTCACTGGAACGTTGACGTGAAAGCGCTGGGCTGCGACTTCTACTGTTTCTCCGGGCACAAACTGTTCGGCCCCACGGGTATCGGCGCACTTTGGGGGCGAAAGGAGCTCCTGGACGCCATGCCGCCCTTCTTCGGTGGCGGCGAGATGATCGACACGGTGAGTTTCGAGGGTACGACCTTCGCCGGTCTGCCCTTTAAATTCGAAGCCGGAACCCCAAACATTGCAGGAGCCATAGGGCTCGGCGCCGCCATCGACTACCTTTCGAGGATCGACCGCGATGCGGCCGCGGATCATGAGAATGATCTGCTGGCCATGCTGATGGACGGCGCGCGGGACATACCCGGCCTGACACGGGTGGGCGCACCGCGAAACTCGGCGGGTATATTCAGCTTTGTGATGGAAGGCTGCCACCCATCGGACGTGGGTATGCTGCTCGATGAACAGGGCATCGCGATTCGCACGGGCCACCACTGCGCCCAGCCGCTGATGTCGCGCTTTGAGCTGCCGGGAACGGCACGGGCGTCCTTCAGTATGTACAACAATGTCGACGACGTTGAGCGACTCTTGCAGGCTCTGCGTCGTGCCCAGGCTCTTTTTGCGCCGCGCTGAATCGGTGCTTGAAGAAGTAGCAGGGAGGAAGAATAGCAATGACTGTAGAGACCTTTGACCTGGCGCAGCCGCTGCAGGTTACCGATGCCGCCGCGGAGCACTTCCGTCGCAAGCTTGAGGTTGCCGGAAAGGGCGCCGTTCGCATCAGCGTGCAGGAAAGCGGCTGTACCGGTTTCAAATATGTGATGGAAGAGGTGGATGAAGGCGCCGCCGCGGATACCAGCCTCGCGCTGTCCAACGGCGTTCACGTATTCCTCGACGAAGCCGCCGTGGACTTTCTGCGCGGCACCGAGGTTGACCTCGTGCGCGAGGGCATCAACCGCGTTCTGCGTTTTAACAACCCCAACGTGGTCGCGGAGTGCGGCTGCGGTGAAAGCTTCAGCGTAGGCTGAGCGTGTCCTCCCAGGAGCGCACCCTGCTCACAACGCGGCGGGCCGTAGCTGGCCGCCTCGTTCCCGTCGGCGACCCTGTCGATGTCCCAGCCGACGCTTTCGTAACGCTCACCCAGAGCCTCGGCGGAAATTACACCATCGTGTACAACGGCAATATGGTGCGCATCGACGGCACCGACGCCGACGCGCTGGGCCTCGAGCCCTTCGTGATGGACTTCGAGACCACGGACGGCACGGATATCGACGAGGCGCAGGTGTGGCAGGCGCTGCATACGGTTTTCGATCCGGAGATCCCCGTTGATCTGGTGAATCTGGGCCTCATCTACCGCGTGGATATTGATCGCGACGCCGGTTGCGTCACGGTCGCCATGACCCTCACCGCGCCTGGATGCGGTATGGGACCGGTACTGGTCGGCGACGTGGAACATCGCCTGCGCCTCGTTCCCAACGTGCGCGATGTCAAAGTCGAACTGGTCTTCGACCCGCCCTGGAATCGGGACATGATGTCCGAGGAAGCACAGCTCGAAACGGGTATGTTCTACTGAGGCCGCGCCCGCGTTCTCACCGAGAAAGATCCAGCCAATGACCGAACCTGCCTACGATGCCAATCCTTTCGGCACGAGCATCAGTGCCGACGATATTGTTGAAAACCTGTCCTTCTTCGACAGCTGGGAGGACCGCTACCGTTACATCATCGACCTTGGCCGGGAGCTGCCCGAACTCCCCGCCGACCGGCGTACGGAAGACCGGCTGGTTCGCGGCTGCCAGAGCCAGGTGTGGATCGACGTCGGTGAGCATGAGGGAAAGCTACAGCTTATCGCCGATAGCGACGCGTTCATCGTGAAAGGACTGCTGGCGGTGGTGCTGGCGGCCTATAACGACAAGGAGCCCAAGGCCGTGCTCGACTTTGATATCGATGCCTACTTCGATCAGCTTGGCCTCATGCAGCACCTGTCGCCTTCGCGCGGTAACGGGCTGCGCGCCATGGTTGCTCGGATTCGCGATATTGCCGGTGCTTGAGAATCGGGTTTCTGTCGTTCGCAGTAGTTGAGTAACGCGGCGGTGTTCTTTGGACTGCGCGCTCCTCCCTGGGTCGCCTCCGGAAGACGGGGAGGCAGGTGGCCGAGTCCTTCGAGCTGCTCGCGTAGCTCCAGCAGGGCCTGCGCACTGTTAGACGCACTCGACGGACGCTCGAAGGACACGGCCACCTACCTCCCCTTTGCCGTGCCGTACCTCGAGCACAGCCAGTCTCGTCAGTGACACATTCCGACGCTGGGTGGCAGACCGGCGCCGTTCTGCTTGAGCGTCCGTCGAGCGCGCTGTTCAGAATAGAAGTGCCGATGGAGCTACGCGAGCAGCTCAAGTAGAGCGGGGGCGGTCTGCCGGTGTCATCTACGGAGTCCGAATACGTTTCGCGAACACAAAGAAGGGCCAGCATATGCTGGCCCTTCCGGATCATGGCTTATCCAAAGCGGCGCCGAAGCGCCGCTGGCTTGCGAGGGTCAGGCCGCTTCCTGCTCGAGGAGCGCGCCCTTGCCGCTGTCGATAGCGATTTTGCGGGGCTTCATAGCCTCCGGCAGTTCGCGAACGAGGTCGACGTGGAGCAGGCCGTTTTCGAGGCGCGCCGATGCCACGCGAACGTGCTCCGCGAGCTGGAACTTGCGCTCGAAGTTGCGCGCGGCGATGCCGCGATGCAGGAAGTTGCGGTCTTCATCGCTCTCTTCCTGGCGCCCCCGGATCACGAGGCTGTTCTGCTCGCTGGTGATCTCGAGTTGCTCCTCGGTGAAGCCGGCCACCGCCATAGTGATGCGGTAGTCGTTCTCGTCGAGACGCTCGATATTGTAGGGCGGGTAGCTGGGCTTGGCGTCGCGGGCGACGGAGTCCAGCAAAGACGCCATACGATCGAAGCCGATGGCCGAGTGATACAGGGGTGAAAAATCGATAGTGCTACGCATTGGTCATATCCTCATCTTGAGCAATATTGATTAACGGGCCTCATCGAGCGCCCGAGTTCCTGATATGAGGGCGCTAGTTGGGATTTCAAGACCTGTAGTGGCGAAGCACAGCTTAGGCTCCACCTGGCTGGCGAGGACCGGCGCATCGCTGGCGCCAGTGGCTCCGCATCGTGAGCGCAGGTGAGGCCATCGCTATCGGCGAGCGCCGCGATATAAACAATCGCAACGTTTCCTGACCCAAGGGTCCCTGCGCCGTCCAGCGACCGGTCGGGATCACCTGCAATCTGCTTGCAAGTGCTTATCGTTCACATTACGCTTTCCCCTCGCAGTTTCCTGAACCCGTCCCGGCGACAAACGCAAGTGACTCCTGCCGAATACGCCCAGACCATCTGTGGCGACCAACGACTGAAATCCTACGTGGCGGGTATCACGGGCTGCGCCGAGCGCGCCGATGATGTTTTGCAGGCCGTGGCGGAGAAGTTTCTCCGTGAGCCACCGCCGGCACGGAATCTTCGTGCCTTTATCTTTTCGTCCGCGCGAAACGCGGCGATAGACGAAATCCGCGCCACGGAGCGGCGTGGCCATCGCGAGGAGGCCTACGCAACCCGCCATGAGGCCGAGGAAGCCTCCATGGAAGTTCAGCTCGATAAGGTTCGCGGCCTGGAACGCCTGCAGTCCGCCCTGGGCGAACTCCCTTTGCTCACCCAGAGCATGTTCCAGGATTACTACGTGCGAGGCCTGAGCCAGCGTGAGATTGCCGCGCGGCTGGGCCTCCATGTGTCGACTGTCGAGAAACGCCTATCGAAGGCCCGCCGTCACTGCTACCGCCGCCTCGCGTCCTGCGATTGACTTCCCCGCTTACGGGTTTCAAGGTCTCGTACCGTCATAGCTAGCGAAGACAAAGCAGGGCCCGAGTCAGTGCCTGAGCGTACACCGCACATCGTCACAGAGAAGCACTTGCGCGAGGAAGCGCTCGCTGTACTCGAGCGCGCGCGCGACGGCGGCCCCGGGGCCGTTGCCGCCGTCGATGCGTTCCGCTCACGCTCGCCCCGGCACGCCCGGGCTCTCGCCTGGGCACGGGAAACCCGGGAACTGCTTCGAGCACTTCCTGAGCGCGACTTTTCCAGAGATGAAGCGCAGCGCATTGCCCGACAAGCCAGGTGGGCGAGGCTCGCGGAGCCGCAGCGCCTGGCTCCAGCGATCGGATTGCTGATCTGCATCGTTTTTGGGGCGGCGTGGTTTCTAAGGACACCGGGAACGGTTCCACGAGTCCCCGCCGCCAGCGCTGAAATCCCGGAGATGCGCCGCTACGCAACGCGAAGCTCGGGTCGGGAGGTCGCCCTTGCCGATGGTTCCACCATCTGGCTCGACTGGAACACGCGGGTGGAGGTGGCCCTGTCTTCGAGTCTGCGACAGGTCAGGCTGGAGCAGGGACGAGCGCTTTTTGCGGTGAGCAAAGACGCTGATAGGCCCTTTATCGTGCGCGCGGGCGGTCTGAGGACCCGGGTTACAGGTACCGAGTTCGTCGTCCAACGCCCGCGAAACGGTCCTGTCGCGGTGTCGGTCATGGAGGGCTCGGTGGACGTCAGCTCGGACGACAATCGGATCAGCCTGGTCGCGAGCGAGGCTGTCGAACTCACAGACGGTGCGTTGGCCAAGGCCCCCATTGCCTCCGGCGAAGAGCTTATCGCCTGGCGCGACGGTCGACTGGTGTTGCGTGATGTTCCACTGGCCGAGGCTTTTCGCGAACTTGAGCCCTACACCGCCTATCGCATCGACGTTACGCAGATTGCAGGGCTGGACGCTCGCGTATCGGGCACCTACTTCCTCGAGCGTGCCAATGATGCGCTGCAGGGCCTGATCCAGACCCACCGGCTGGAGTTCACCCAGGATAGATCGCGCCTGGTGCTTGCGCCCCCTGTTCCCCGGCTACCGGATTTTCCCTAGTCGCTGAAAGCTCGCCCTGGTGGGGCGAAGCGACCTCCCCAATGTTCTGTCGTCCTGTCCGCAGCGCTCGCGTTAAGGGTCCAACCACTCCGCAGACGTGAAATTTTCACGTCCGGGTTTTATCCGTCCATGCCGTCTATTCGGGGATGGAAGCAATCGGGCCTCCATCGGAATTCGAAGGGATCGACGATGCTCCACCGTGTTTTGCCTGCTCTCGGGGCAGACTGTCACAAATCCATGGCTTTGCCAGCTGTCTTTCTGGCCCTGGTGTCGAGCTCGCTGGCCCTCTTCGCAGGCGCCGCCGACGAGACGCTCGTGCAGATCGATATCGAGGCGCAGCCTCTGGAGAAGGCCCTCGAAGAGTTTGCAACGCAGACGCGACGCCAGGTGACCGCCGACAGCGCCATCATCCGCAACCTGCGCAGTCCAACGGTACGGGGAACCTACACGCCCGAAGATGCTCTGCTGCAGCTCGTAGCGAACTCCGGGCTGACCGTCGTTGAGATCAACGGGATCGACTTCGCTCTTCGGGAGGGCGATGGTTCGCCAGCCAGCCCGCCGATCGTACGCATTGAAGAAGTCATCGTTCGTGGCGAGAACCTGAGACGCAGCCTTCTGGACACGAACACGTCGATCAACGTCCAGACCGAAGCGGACATCGTTCGGAGCAACGACAAGCGAATCTCCGACGTGTTCAGCCGCGCCGCCAATGTGAACGTGAACGGCGTTGGACTGCAGGCTTTCACTTTCAGTATTCGCGGGATCAACTCCTCGGGCGTGGGCGGCGCAGGAAACGGAGCGGTGGCTTCCCTGATGGTCGATGGAGCTGCGTTCACAACGCAGCAGCTCGCGCGGGGCTTCAACTCACTCTTTGACGTGAAGCAGGTCGAGATGCTCCGGGGGCCGCAAAGCACGGCCCAGGCTCGAAATTCGCTGGCCGGGGGCGTGGTGGTAGCGACGAATGATCCGGAGTTTGAGCGGGATACGCAGGCGATCGCAGCCTATGGAAACTATGGGACCTACGAGCTGGGTCTTGCCAACACCGGTGCCATCACCGATGAGCTGGCCTATCGGATTACGCTGCAGCGACTGAACACCGACGGTTTTATCGAGAACACCGCCCTTGGCATAGACGCCTATAACTACAGCGACACCGATACGGTGCGCGGCAAATTGCTGTACCGGCCCAAGGCGCTACCGCTGGAAATCCTCCTGAGTCATACGCACGTTCAGGCCGATGCTCTCAACGATACGTCCTCCTGGTTCCCCGAGCGACGCAGGTTTGAGAACGGCAACGTGTTCGGCTCCGGCGGTATGGATACAGAACAGGACGTCACGACGCTCAACATCGCCTATCGCTTCAACGAACGGCTTCGCTTCGAGGCTCAGACCGCGTACAACGAGTTTATCTCCGAGGACCTCAATTCGAACTACGCGACGAGTCTGCCCGACCGTGACCAGGCCTGGTTTGCCACGGCGGACCAGGAGGAATTCAATCAAACGTTGCGCCTGGTATACGACGGAACTGGCGTACGCGGAGCGGTAGGCGTTTTCTACTCCGACGAGACAAACATCGTTCTGCGCGATGGTGTAGCCCTTCTCAACGCTTTCGGGAATGGACTGGACGCCGACTTCATCGTAGACAGCCCGCTTACAACGGAAACCGTGGCCCTGTTTGGCGAGTTTGATATCGATCTGGGAGAGCGCATTACGCTGACCCTCGGCGGTCGCTACGAAGAAATCGACCTGGAGTCCGTAAGTCGTTCCGAACTCAACCTGATCCTACCTCCCCCGGCGCCCTACACCGTGGTCGTCCCTGGCGTGATCGACGCTGAACTGGATGCCAGCACCAAGTTCAGTGAATTCCTGCCCAAGGTGGGTGTCACCTATGCGCTCAGCGGTACACAGCGTCTCGGATTCACCTACTCCGAGGGTTACCGTCAGGGCGGCATCACCGCGAATATCCTGACTCTCACCGTGGAAGAGTTCGATCCTGAGTACGTACAAAACTATGAGCTGTCGTACAAGGCGAGTTTCGACGGTGGCCTGGGTATCAACGCCAATCTCTTTTACCTGGACTGGAGTGACCAACAGGTCCTGGATACACCGCCAGGAAGCGTGATATCGGCAACCCTCAATGCGGGTAAGTCCGAGGTCTATGGGGCAGAGCTTGAGCTGTCGTACCGCACGGGTAACTGGGACGCCTACGCCACGCTGGGTTATGCGAACACCGAGTTCAAGGAGTTCTCGACCGACAGCGGAGACTTCACCGGAAACGACTTCCCGAACGCTCCGGAACTTACGGCCGCTCTTGGCGCGTTCTACACCTTCCAGAACTGGACGATTGGCGCAGAAGGGAACTACCGGGACGGCTTTTTCACGCAGGCGAACAACAACTTCAAAACAGAATCGCTCCTGGTCGTCGACCTCTCAGCGGACTACCGCTACGGCGATGTGACTGTTCGCGGTTTCGTGAACAACGTCTTCGATGAATTCGAGCCGATTGTCGAAACCTTTGAGATCGAGACGATTCCCATGACGTCTTTCAGTCCGCCACGAACCTACGGAGTACAGCTAATGTACGGCTTCTAGCCAACACTTCACCGGCTACTGCGATGCCAGGTTGGTGTTTAGGGCTTTCCTCGGCGCCCCGGGGATGGTCTGCGGGAAACCGAATATCAACAAAGAAGATTAGAATCAAAAGCATTTGCAGTTTCATATGCAAAAGCCGATCATTTCGCGCCAAATTTTTAAAACGTCTGCCATGCGGACGATTGCAGTCAACTATCGCTTCCCGAGGAGCAAAACCCCGGGGGCACGGAGCACACGGGAGCGTACATGGCCAGTACCGTTACTCGAAATGAGCGTGGCCGAATCAGCGGCTGGCATATCACGTCGCGGGTCGTCGCTGCCCTGATCCCGGGATTCGTGCTGACCAACACTAGCGGTGTTTTCCTGGCCCTCGCCATGCCCGGTGACGTCCTCCATAGCGTGGCAACCGCCACGCTGCTCAGTTTTGTCATCTACTGCGTGATCGTCATGTGGGTGTTCAGCGTCGAGCGCCTGAAAACCGTATGGCTGGGCATGACGGGCGCGATCGTCGCTACCAGCGGCGGCGCCTGGCTGCTCTACACACTCCAGTCATCACCATGAAGGGAGCCTCACTATGAACGGTGCTTTTCGCCAGTCCATGACCTGGCTGCACACCTGGACCGGCCTGGTGTTCTGCTGGATTCTCTACTTCATGTTCGTGACCGGTACGCTGGGTTACGTGGACGCCGAAATTGATCGCTGGATGAAGCCGGAGCAGATCGCACCGCAGCAGGCAGCTCCAGCCGAGGCGATCACCGTGGCGGCCCGTTACCTGCAGCGAGAGGCGCCCGGTGCCGATCGCTGGTTTATAACGCCACCCGGCGGACGTGACGCTCCCCATCTGCGCGTTTTCTGGCAGCTCCCAACGCCCGAGAATGCGGAGACGCCCCCCGATCCGGAGTCCCTGCGCGGCCAGGAGTTGCTGGATCTGGATACCGGAGAGCCTCTCCCGGAGGTCCGCGAAACGGGCGGTGGTCAGGTGCTCTACCGCATGCACTATCTGCTGCATTACCTGGATCGCGACATTGCCTATCGCTTTATCGGCGTCGTCACGATGCTGATGTTCGTGGGCTTGATCACCGGGATCGTGGTCCACAAGAAGATCTTCAAGGAATTCTTCACCTTCCGTCCGGGCAAGGGCCAGCGCTCCTGGCTCGATATGCACAATCTGCTGAGCGTAACCTCGCTGCCGTTCCAGTTGATGATCACCTACAGCGGCCTGATCTTCATGGTTACCGTGTGGATGCCTGGCATCGCGCTTGGGACTTTCGGTTTCGATGTGCAGCGTACGCAAACCGTACTCAGCGAGGCTGTTGGGCAGGTGCCGACGGAGCGCGCGAACGAAGCGGCGCCCCTGGTCGAGCTTGCGCCGCTGCTGGCCGACGCCCAGATGCGCTGGGACGGGGCTCCTGCGACGGGAGTCGAAGTTCGCCTCCCGGGCGATGCGAATGCCGAAGTGGCCGTCAACCGCAGTGAGGGCATCGCCCGAATCGGCGGTGGTGGCTTTGTCTACAACGGTGTGACCGGCGACTACGAGCGCGCGGCTCCCGGCGTACCGAACGCGCCGATCGCTATTGCGGCAACGCTGATCGGTCTGCACGAGGGACTGTTCGCCGGTCCCGTGCTTCGCTGGCTCTACCTGTTCTCGGGGCTGATCGGAACGGCCATGGTGGCCACCGGAGCCGTGTACTGGACCGCCAAGCGCAAGCGCACGGGCGTTCAGAGGCAGAGCCGCGGCTATCGTTTTGTGGATGCGCTGAACGTGGGTACGATCATGGGTCTGCCAATCGCGATCGCGGCGTACTTCTGGGCGAATCGACTGTTGCCGACAGGCATGGAGCACCGGGCGGATTGGGAGGTGCATGCGATGTTCCTGGTCTGGGGCCTGTGTCTGCTTCATCCGGTTGTCAGATCTACGAAACATGCCTGGAGCGAACAGGCATGGTTCGCAGCGGCGGCTTTTGCGCTCATTCCTGTGCTGAATGGGCTCACCACGCAGGTGCATCTGGGCTACAGCCTCCGGGCCGGCGATTGGGTGCTTGCGTCTTTTGATCTCGTGGCGCTGGCGACAGGCATTGCATTCGCCATGGCAGCTCTGCTGATGAGTCGAAGGGCGGCCGGGCGTGAGGCGTCGCAACCGGTCGAACTCGAAGACGAACTTTCGTCGTCGTTGAATACAGACACCGGAGCGGCAGTGGCGTGACGGGTTTCTTCCTTACAATCCTCGGCGTTTGTGCTTTGAGCCTGGGGATGAAGCGCCACTTCCTGCAGGTATTTCCCGCACTGCGGTTTTCCCGCGCAAGGCAGTACACAGCGCGCTTCGCTGGTGCTTTACTTCTTATCGCGGCCGCGTTCGCCTGCGTGAGCGATGCCGGCGTCGGCCTTGGATTAACGATCTACGTAGCGTATCTGAATCTTGCTGCCTTTGGCCTGGCGCTGGTTCTCGCCTGGCGTGCTTCTTCCCTGCGGGAGTTCTGAACCTACTTTTCCGCTGAACACTCCCGCGCTGGCGTGCGGGACGAGCTACTGCCCTGCGGATTATTGTCTAGACTGACGGGATTCGGTTGCAGTCGGGCACCCAAGAGTGAAAACAGGACCCCTCGTCACGCTAGCTGCTCTCGCGATTGCGAGTACGCTGGTTCTCACGCTTCGTTATGAGAGCGCTCCGGATCCTTCCGATTCCCTGCCCAAAGCCAGGGCTATAAGCAATGCCGGGGGCGGTGGGAGCGAGGCGCGTGCCGATACCGTAACCCTATCCTCCGAAGATACCGACACGCCCCTGTCCAAAGAGCAGATCGCACGCGTGGACGCCTACCTTGAACTGGAGAGAACGCGGGCGGCGATTCAGGACTATTTCGACGATCCCGAAGGACAGGCTGGCAACGCGCAGGCCATTGCTGACACGATCAATCGCCTTGAGAGCGAGGGTCGCGTCATGGGATTTGAGGCGATGCACCTCAAGTTGTCATGGCTGGCGCTGAACACGCCCGACGAAGCGACCTACGAGAAAGAAGCCGCCGCTCTCGTCGAGGACTATGCCGCAAAGGATCGCGCGGTCCGGGAAGCCTTTAACCCGGAAAACATCCCAGGCTACACGGACTACAAGACTCGCGAAGCCGAGATTCTCGCGGAGGTGAACCGTATGGATAGCTTTCCCCAGGGGCAGACGCGGCAGCAGTATCTCCGGGAGCGCCTGCTCGAGGCGCGAATTGAAGCCTATGGGGAAGGAGTGGAGCAAGCCACTCCGCGTTAGCGTCTGTAGTACCTACAGCAGGCTTCCGACCAGCCAGTAGAAGAAGTCGAAGCTGTTTTCCGTATAGTCCGCCGTCGAGGTTTCCACGGCCCGCAGCGGCGGCCCCCCGCGATAGTCGACGACGGTATTCAGGAAATCATAGATATCGAGGCCCAGTTCCTGGATTTCGCCGTAGCGTAGGTCCAGTACCGTGGTGCAGTGGCTTTCGTTGAAATTTCGGAACAGCGGGAAGTAGTAGCTCCAGTTTCCGGTACCGTCCAGAAGCGGTATCAGATTGTCGTTGGTGTCCTGCTGCCAGCGTTCACGCAGCTTGTCGAGTTTTGATGCCGGGTCCGGATCGTTGCCGATCTCTGGATAGAAGCGCTCGTAGGAGTAGCTGCTGAAGTTCCCGTCAGCCAGGAAATGCGTGATGCCAAGGCGATCGCTCGGAAACTTTGCGGATAGGGCGCCGTAGAGACTCGCGAGACGGTCAGACTGGAATCCCGCGGTAATGGACGTCAGCAGGTTGACCGGGTTTTCAGCGGAGGCATCTCCGCCTTCTTCGAAGTCGGTCCAGGTGTCGAGAACTTCGCGATGCAGCAGCAACGACGGATAGCTATCCGTATCGTCGCTGGCGAGCGGCGCATCGTAGAGCGGTCCGGAATCGTCGATGAGGTAAGCGTAGCGCGAGTTCATATCGGCACGAACCTTGGAGTAGTTGAGCAGGGCGCCGATGCTTCCCGCCGAGCAGCCGCCCACGGCCAGCTGCCGCGGTCGGCGCAGATTGTTTTTCACCCACGACGTCACCGCCTGCACGTTTCGCAGGCCGTTGTGGTGCCACACGAGGTCCGGCGCCTGCCCTGCCGGGTCTTCATAAACCTGGGTCTTGTCACCGAAGTAGATGTCACCCGTGCAGTAGGGCACGTACACGAGGTTCCACTGTCCGGTCTTGAAGCGGTTGTAGGGATGGAAGGTGTAGATCAGCGGCGACGCCGCGGCGGTGCCGAGATTGGTGGCGTTCTCGAAATCAAGCAGGTTTACGTTCTGCACATAGCCGTCGGGTATCCCGTTGATATTGCGTGCCCCGCGAATACCCGCCTGCCCCGAGCAGCTTGCGTAGTCCCAGCAGGCGCCGCCGCCCTCAAAGTACATGAGCGTGTTGTTGGTGTCCGGCACACGGTAAACGAAGAACTTGTAGGGCGAGCCGTTACCGCACATGGCCCCGGTGCTGACCGGTACGTCGACCTGCTGCCAATTATCGTAGCGGCCTGGATCGAAGCCGTCGTCGAATCCGTTGGGCGCTAGCGACAGGGGGTACATGCCCTGCGTCTGCGCCGCGGTCACCGGCCGATTGGCCGTCTCCGGTGAAAACAGATTGCGCAGCGTTTTCCAGAAACTGTAGTCGCCGGGTTCATCGGCGCTTGTGGGCATGGCGATGAGAACCGAGCAGAGAGACAGACTGAGGTATAGACGGTGATCGTATCGACGCATGGCACATCCTTGTTGTTATCGCTACCGGTCAATCGAAGTTACATCGCACGGCGTTGCCGGCCCTTAAAAGCCTCGGTCGCAACGACCTCAGTATAGGTGCGGGCACAGCGCTCACTAAGAAGCAAAAGCTATAACGAGGCCAAACCACATACGGGCCATTTCTAAATCGGTTCGTGCCGCGACGCCGCTCTTAATGTCCTCGTTAACGGTTGTGTAATTTTTAGCTGTTCATGGTGGATCCATGATTCAACCGCAAAAGACTCATGGACGTTCGGTTTTTGACCTTCGCAAGACTTTTCCTGGCGCGGGCAGCGCCAAAAAGATTAGACGTCTCTGGTTGTCTACACCTAGAGCGAAAAGTTGAGTTCCAGACCAACAACCCGGGGCGCGTCGACGGCGCCGTAGAGCAATCCGTCGTTGGGAAAGAAGGCGTTCGGGAATGCCCCACCGCTGAAGCGCCGCTCCTCGGTCAGGTTCTCGGCGAACAACCGCACCGAGAAACGCTCCCCCTCCCAGCCGAGTTGCAGACCGTATATCTCCACGGCCTTCTGTATGGCCAGGGCGTTGGCATCAAAGCCCTGGCGAATCCCCTCGTCCAGGGCCGTCTCCCCGATCAGATTCACCTCGCCGCGCAGGAACCATCCGCCGGCGAAGGCCCATCGCAGGGCAACGTTGCCATCGTAGTCGGGGATGAGCTTGACCGGTCCTCCGATCACCTGCTCCGCGCCCTGCCCGGCGAAGTCCGTATAGTCGGCGTCGATCAATCCGAGGTTCGTGGTTAACAGGAGCCCGTGGTCAAACTGAATCCGGCCCTCGAACTCGATACCCATGCTTTCAATCGCGGCGCGGGAAGTGACGATCGAAGTGGAGATGACGTTGCCCTCTTCGTCTTCGAGAGCCGTAATCTCCTGCCAGTTGTCGGCCTCCAGGTAGAACACGGCCGTGGAGAAGCTCTTGCGTCGATCCTCGCTCCGCCAGCGCAGCCCGGCGTCGAAGCTGATCAGTTCCTCCTGGCCAAAACGCACCACATCTTCGAGGGCGTCCTCCTCCGCGGCGGCGATGTTGAAGCCGCCCGGCACGTAGCCGGAGGCAAGATTGCTGTACAGCGTGAGGTCCTCGGACAGCTCGTAGCGCACGGCGAAGCGGTAAAGAAGCTCTTCGAAGGTGTCGTTGAGCTCGAGTTCCTGGAAGAAGAACTGGGAAAAGCCCAGGTCCAGCACACCGGCCTGCTGCGTTGTGGTTCGCTCCGCGCGGTCGAAGCGCAGTCCGGCGGTGAGAGTAAGGCGATCCAGCAATTGGGGCGTGAAGCTGACGGAGCCAAACACCCCCCAGTCGCGGCTGTCCACACCCTGTTCCGGCGCGCGAATGAAGTCGTCGAGGCCGCCGCCGCCGACCAGGGAAGCGAGCGTTTCTTTCTCGTCTTCAATGTAAAAGGAGGCTCCAGCGCTGTAGCTGAAGCCCTTCACGGGGTCTGCGGTAAAGCGGATTTCACCGGTAGTGACCGTCACGTCATCAAACTGTGCGCCGGCGAGAAAGGGGCCGTTGGTGTTATCGATATCAAAGCCCTTGTCGGCTATCTCCTCGCTGCGGTGACTGAACGCCAGGTCCAGATTGCCCGACCCCATGTAGACCGTCGCGCTCAGACCGAACACGTATTCTTCGATCTCCGCGCGTTTGGGCGCGTTGTTGACGAAGCTGAAGTCGTCCGCGCGCAGGTTTCCGTTCACCGGGGGAGGACTGAAGGGATTGGCCGGATCGAAAAGTGCGCCATCGGAGTAAATCGTGTTGTAGGCGTCCAGCTCTACGGGGTAGCCGTCAAAGCGGTAGATACCTGGCGCGGCGGTGTCAATGTAATAGCCGGTGGCGTTGACGGTGAGCTTCTCGCTGGGATCCCAGCGCAAGCGCCCCTGCAGGAACGTCTCGTCAAACTGCCCCGGGCCCTGCGGCGTCGCTCCGATGTTCTCGACGTAGTAGTCCGCATCTGTGAAGCGGTAAGACAGAGAGCCTACGAGGGAGTCACCCACCAGCGGCGCTCCCAGGAAGCCGGTGAGCTGCAGGGAGTCGCCGTTGCCGAAGGTGGTAGCCGTCAGCGTCGCGTCCGCAATTCGTTCATCGCTTGGCGCGCGCGTTTTTAGCAGTACCAGCCCGGAGGAAGTATTCGCGCCGTAGAGCGTGGACTGGGGACCACGCAGGACTTCGACGCCGTCGAGCTGCGCAAGCACCGAGTTGTTCAGTTCGCGAAATGGTATGCCGTCGATGTAGACCGCTGCGCGGTTGACGATAAAGGGATTTGATTCGACACCGCGAATGGAAATATAAACCGCGCCGATCTGTCCCGTGTCGTTGAACTGCACGTTGGGAACGAGATCATCAATCCTGCGAATATCCGTGACCCGGGCGTCGATCAGATCCTGGCGGCTGAGGACCGTCGCGGACAGATCCAGATCCTGCAGCGTCGTTTCGGTCTTCGTGGCCGATACGAACACTTCTTCGATGTCCGCGGAGTTCACCTCGGCGGGAGCCTGCGCCCAGATTGGTAAGGGCACCACAGCAATCGCAAGGCCGAGCCGACGGACCGTGCACCTGCGATGGTTCATCTTCGTATTCCCCAGAATTCACGTTCACAAATTATGGAACCTCAACAAGAACGCATTGGCCGTCGGACCTACGCGAGCGGGCGTGAATCCACCGCCTGCCGGCAAATATGTAGAGTGACGGAAGCGTTCCGGAGAATTCAGGCCGTGGCGAAGTCTCGGGGGCTCAGGCCGGAGTAGTGTCGGAAGGCATGGCTGAAGGCATTAGGACTGTAGCTCACGGCCAACGCCACGGCTGACACGCTGTGCCCGGCGCGCAAAAGGGCCGAAGCGTGCTCCATTCTGCGGCGGGTGACATAGGACGCGATGGTTTCACCGTGGATCTTGCGAAACGCCTCCGTGAGCGTTCTCGGGCTTGCGGCGACGGCTCGCCCAAGTTCGGAGATCGTGATCTTTTGAGCGAGATTCTCGTTGATGTAAGCGCTTGCGTCGCCCGCGATGCGCCGGTGGCGCTGAGACAGGGGGTCCGGCCTGGGATCGACCAGCAGCGAATGCGCCGCGGCGAGGAGTTCGAGTCCGCGAGCTTCCAGCACTAGGCGACAGGCGGCCTCGCCGTAGTCGCCGGGCAGCGGCGCCGTTAGCCGTTTCGCCACCTCTGCGACGGTGGGCGAAATCCGCTGTACAAGCGCGGCGTCCACGGTGCGAGTTCTTTCCACTATGCGAGCGGCATCGTCATCGAGGAGCACATCGGGAAGGTAGACGCCCACGCAGCTCACGTCGCCGGGCTCAACCTGTGTGTCAAACACCTCGGCTCTGTCGTAGTAGGCAAGCGCAAACGTGGCGCCCGCGGCTTGAAAAAAATCGCCCTGGCGAGCCCGGGAGCTGGCGTTAGCCACCCCACAAGCGACGTGGAGGCCGGGCGTCAGAGTTGTGCTGAGGCTGCGTGGTTCCGTGGCAAAGCTTTCGGACTTCCAGACTTCTCCAGCGTTGCCGCTGTGCGCCAGCTCGGGGGCGAGAAAGCGAAAGCTGGTGCTCGTGTCCCTTTGGCTTTGTGATTCTCCGGAATGCTCGGTGATGTGGTGGCTTGTAGTCGTCTGCATACGGCGGCGATCCCGCGATGCCCTCAAATAAGAATAATTATCATTAATGAGATCAGCCGTCGCAAGGCCTCTGGAGTGGTACTTAGGTCGAGGAGTCCCTGGTCGCTTCCCCCGGTCTGAAGAATCACTGCGCCTGCCATCGACTCATCGCCTGCTGCGACCACGGCTAGTGCGACGCCCGTGCGTTACCGACCTCGACTAACGATGGGTAGACAAGCGCCAAACTAGAAACAATGATAAGCATTCTCATTTGTGTCCTATCGAAGCAGGGACCGCTCGATAAACCCAGGGCTGCGCTGTGGCGCGTGGCTCGCGGTAAGGGAGTGATTGCATGACCGTGGAGGAGGCTTTGCCCATCGTCTGCGATTCGCTCGTGGCTCCCGCAGCGGGCGGGCCTCACGAGAAGCGGCATCGCGTGATCGACGAGATGGACGGACTCTATCGAGCGCACAGCCGCGGTCTCATCGCATCGCTGCGAAAGACCTTCGGTAACGGGCCGCCGGATCCGGAAGACGTGGCTCATCAGTCTTTTGAAAAATTCCTGAGTCGGACGGATCGCGGGGAGATCGAAAACCCCAGGGCATTCCTCTGGCGCATCGCACGAAACACCTTCCTCAACGCGATCGAACGCGAGAAGGTCCGCTCGAAGTATGATTTTGAAATAGAGCAGCTTTACTTTCCCACCCGCGGAGACGGAGAGGCCGTAGAGAGCGTCGTCGCGGCGCGAGAGGAGTTGCGGACCATCAACGATACCCTGCGGGCTATGCCCGAAAGGCGGCGTCACGCCTTCATCCTGCATCGCGTGGAGGGCCTGCCCGTCGCCGAAGTAGCGCGGCGCCTGGGTATGGCGCGTTCGCCAACTCGTCGGCACATTACCCGGGCCGCCCACGAGATTGAGCTTGAACTCCGGCGACGACACGAAGGTGAGCACCTTGAGCAGAATTGATAAAGCTGCCATCGAGCGAAGCCGCGCGGCACACGAATGGCGGTCGCGCATCTGGGACGAAGACGCCTCATCGGCGCAGCGCCTGGAGCACCACGCGTGGCTCCGGGAAAGCGCGCTGAACGAAGAAGCCTACGATCGCGCCGTTACCTACTGGAACGCCTACGGCGAGCTCGCGCGTTCGGATATTGATGCGGATCTCCTGCCACGGGGGTTGAGTACAGTGTCGTCCCGGGCCGGGCGAGGGCAGGACAGTACCAAGCCCTATTCCCGACTGATGGCACATTTTGCAACGGATCGCGCGGGCGAGCGTTGGGCTGTAGCGGCAGCGCTCGCGGGGCTGACTGTCCTTGCGGCATCGCTTCTTGTCTTGCTCCTACCCCAGGCTACGCCGCCCGCGGCGGTCGGGACCTACATCCGCTACACGACGGCTACGGGTGAAACCCGTTCGCTTGAGCTGGCCGATGGGTCGACGGTGTCCCTCGGCGCGGATTCAGTCCTCGCCACTACCCTTGGTGCACAAGAACGGCGGCTTGAATTGCATCGCGGATCAGCGCTCTTCAACGTTTACCCCGATGCTGCGCGGCCCTTCGTAGTGACGGCGAGCGGTATTCAGGCGACGGCCCTCGGTACGCGTTTTGATGTCCGCAACAACGGTGGTGTCGTTCGCGTTGCCGTTGCCGAAGGACGTGTTGAAGTGAGCATGGGAGAGGATCGAGATCGGGACAGCGCCACCCCTGGCGAGGCGAGGCGCCTTGGCGAAGGCGAAGCCGTGGTGGCAACGCGTGCTGACGGCCTCGGCGATGTAAAGCCGTTCTCAACGGAAAATGTGGGTGCCTGGGAGCGGCACCGCCTTATCTACGATGACGCCACGATCGCGGAACTCGTCGCAGACCTGAGTCGCTACCACCCACAGAGATTGATTCTGGAAGGAACCCCCGCAAGCTCCGACGATGCGCGACTTACCGCGGCCTTCGACGCGCGCGAACTGGAGAGAGCCCTGACCATGCTCGAACTCTCATTCCCGGTTCAGATCGAACGCTCCGAACCGCAATTGATCAGGCTTCGCTGGGAAGAGAACAAGTAAAAAATACTTAGCACCCCTGGGGCCGATTCCTCTCACTTACCTGTCCTAGCAGTAGATGAGTGAACGACAGCGTTCACCAGAACTACTAGGGGAGAACTGAGGTGAAGCATCGCCCAATACGTACCGTGATCGCACGCACGGCGGTCCTGAGCTTGTGCGCGGTAATCTCGGTCGTGCAGACGTCGATGACCTGGGCCCAGTCCCCAGACAGCGAAGCTGAAGAACCAGCCACGCAGCTTGTGGATGTCCCATCGGGGCCTCTGAACCAGACAATCATCGCTATCTCGAACACCTATGGCATCGACGTGCTGGTGCCGAATGCTCTGGTTCGGGGACTGGGCGCCCCACCGGTGCGCGGCAGCTACAGCGCCGGTGAAGCACTCCAGGCGGCGCTGGTCGGTAGCGGAATCGTTGCGCAGCAAACCGCTGACGGCGCGTACGTCCTGATCAAGGCAGCGACCGATGCCACGAATGAGCAAGGACTGGCCGCTTCGGCCCCGGAACCGTCAAATGTCGAAGAGGTGATCGTCTACGGCGCCGCCAAGCGCGAAACCACGCTGCAGTACAGCGATGTTTCCATGACCGTGTTCCAGGAACGCGATCTCGACAACGTTCGGCTGCGGGACTTTCGGCGCCTGGATGACCTTGCTCCAAATGTCCAATTCAACGAGAGCGGGCAGTTGAGTTCGGTATTTGTTTCGATCCGCGGCATCGAGTCCAATCCATTCATTGTCAACCGGGCCGCGATCTACATAGACGGTGCGCCTTTTCGCGAGCTGGATAACGCGGTCATGAATCGCCTGCGCTCCATCGAAGTGCTGCGCGGGCCGCAATCCACTCTCTACGGTGCCAACAGCACGGCGGGGCTGATCCTCGTCAATACGTTGGAACCGGGCTACGACTTTGAAGGCAACGTTCGTGCAACCACGGCCTTCTACGACGGAGATGCCGCATACACGGTGGACGGCTTCTTCGCCGGTCCCCTCGTCGATGACAGTCTGGCGGGGTCCCTGGCTTTCAAGGTATCGCAGGAAGACAGCTTCTTTCCCAATGAGGCGTCATCCATCGGCGAACGTGGTGAGATCGATGAGCTGTTTCTCCAGGGACGCCTCGTCTGGGAGCCGAACGAGGAACTCACGGTAAAGGCCAGCGCCATCGTTCTGGACGTGGACGCACCGGGCATCTTCGATGAGGAATATCTACCCAAGGACCGCGCCGCCTACGATGCGTCCTATGGAATGTTCAACAACGGCGCCAGCATCGGTCGCTTTGAAATACTTCAGGAGTCGCCCAAGGACTCGCAGCACCGGGAATACATCGGCTCCCTCACGGCCACCTATCGCCTGCCGGTAGGAACAATCGACGCGGCCCTGTCCTACGCCGATGAGGACGAAGACTCCCGGGGAAACGATCTCGACTTCACGGCTCTGCCGACGGCGGCCGGTGCGGCAATCTTCGAACAGGAGATTTTCAACGCGGAGCTGCGCTACACGTCACCCGAAAGTGCGAGCTTTGAGTACATCGTGGGCATTTCATATTATCGGGAAGAGGAGACGGTTCTGGTCGGCACGCTCGTGGGCACGGGCACGCTCGACGATTTTGCCTTTGCTCCCCCGCAGACAAACAACTCCGAGGATGTCGCCATCTTTGGATCAGCGACGCTGGGCCTGGGTATCGAAGGTCTGAGTGCCACGGCAGGCTTGCGCTTCGATCACGCGCGCCGGGAGACGGATCAGACCGCGGGCACGCTGAATTTCGGCCCCCTGGGCAATGTGATCTTTCAAGATCTGAATTTCTCTGAAACCTTTGAGGAGTTTCTGCCGCGCCTGGCTCTCACCTATCGGCAGGGATCGTTCCTCACCCTCTATGCAAGCGCCGCGAAGGGCTACATCCCGGGCGGGTTCAATCTTACCGTCGCCCAGGAAGCAGTCGCGGACGACCTCATAAGCTTCGACAGCGAGGAAATATGGAGCTATGAAATCGGCGCGAAGACGAGCTTCGCCAACGGAAAAGGCTACTTGAACGGGGCGATATTTTTAATCGACGGTGACAACTGGCAGGAAATCCAGGTGATTACCAACGAGCAGGGGCAGGTGCTGTCCTCATCCTTTATTGCATCCGACTCTTCCATTGAAAACGTCGGTCTTGAGCTCGAACTCAAGTACAAGCTGACCGACGCGCTGACGCTGAATGCGAGCTTCGGCTACGTCGATGCCGAGTACACGCGTCTGATGCCCAACTCCGTCGAGGATCTGAGCGGAAACCAGGTCAAACTCGTACCCGAATACGACGCCAATATCGCGCTGCGCTACGAACACCACAGCGGCTTCTTCGCCCGCGCCGAGGTCAGCGCCATTGGCGAGACCGCCCTGGACGAGCGCAACCGGTTCATCCGCGACCCTGTGGAGGTATTTAACTTCCAGGCGGGCTTCACCCGAGGCCGCTGGACCGTTCGCGGGTTCCTCGAGAACGCGACCAACGAGCGCTTTGAAAGCGGCTCGGCCTTCGACAACTTTGCCTTTGGTTTCGACGGGAACTCGTACGCGTCCTACGACCGGCCCCGGGTGCTGGGTGTCGAACTCGAGATGGGGTTTGGCACACGGCGCTGACCGAGGGTCAGGTGCACTGGTAAGGCTGCGGCCCCCACTCTTCTTCTTTTCCCAGAACGTTTTCGAGCGATCTTTGCTATTCCTGGGTCCGCTCCCGTCGTACTGGTCGACATCAAGCGGCGCAGTTCCGGGCCAAACAAGCGCGGTTTGTCGCGCGAAGACTCGTCCGACATAAGCACCAGCCAGCCATGCGCGGCCTCCCGTAGCGTCGCTGTGTCATCGCCTTCCATCGAACCCGTGTTCGCAGATGGAGACGGGACCACCTCACAAGTGGGGTAGGGGCAGATCCGCACTAGGGCAGGGACGCAGCGCGCTCAGGCGCACACGCCCCAAGGAACGCACCCGTTCAGTTGTAGTAGCCCACGCCCAGAATGACGTCGTCGATCTGACGCAGGTACGAGGTCTTGTTCTCAACCTGGTTGGTCTGCGGGTTCAGCCACACGTAGCTCGCCGAGGCCAGCTCCGGACTTTGGCCTACGGCGCGCATGAACATGCCGTAGAGCGAATTGCCGGCGGCGTCGAGCATGTCACGCATGGAAACGCCGACGCGCAGCGGGTTCAGCCCCAGAGCGAGATAGCGGCCATTTGTATCGATGGCGAACACATAGAGGTCGCGTTGGGTGAACTGTCCGTCTTTCTGATTGAAGGCGGCGAGCGCCGACTCCTGCCCTTCTTTCTTGTAGAACGCTGTGGCCTTTTCCAGGTGCGCCTTTGCCTCTGCCGCTGAGCTACGGTGTGCAGCCGATGCCGCATTGGTGAAAAGTGCGCAAAGCAAAACGGTGATAAACACTCGAGCAAACATGGGAACCTCCCCGGATAAAACACAGTGGTAAAAATCGCCGATACGCCTTTGCCGGTCGTGATTCGAACGGTTCGCGCGCGGCAGAAACTCAAAGAGCGGTTGTAAAAAAAGGCCCGGTATCTGGAGAACCGACGACCGCCTAACGGGGTGACAAAATGCCGTTTGGGCGGCACAAAGACATTGATAACGATCAATTCCCGACGGCTCGTGACTAGTGCTTTCGTCGAAGCACCACCTTGAAATGCAGTTCGTGCCAGGAAGTGTCGTCACGCTTCTGCTGCTGATCCTCGCTGTGGATACAGTCAAAAGCTGAATGTTCTGTCCGTGAGCATGCGATCTACGAAGCGCACCTGGAGGCTGAGCCGGTGCACAGCGGTAATCGACAGCGCATCGCGCCGCCGAGTTGACCTCAAATCAATCCGGTGTGCCGACCGGGTCGTAGTACCTGCACCAACGGCCCCGGGTAAAGCGGCAATGTGCGCAGTCTCCGAAGTTCTGTATTTCTTGCGGGCGCGCGGGCCGCGAATTCTGGCGGCTACGATTCTGTGTCTTGGAAGCTTCACGAGCATCGACGCCATGGCCGACTACGAAAGTCCTCGCTACACAGTGGAAGAAGTCCTTACAGAGGACATAGAGCTTCGAGCCTACGAAGCCATGCTCCTGGCCGAGGTCACGGTGAAAGGCGATCGGGGAACGGCTTCCGGCCGGGCTTTTCGCATCCTTGCGGGGTTTATCTTTGGCAAGAACACGAGCCGGGAAAAGGTCGCAATGATCGCTCCGGTAACGCAAACAGGCGTTGCGGACGATCAAGTTGGGAAGGCTGAATCGCAGAAGATTGCCATGACCGTGCCAGTCACCCAAACATCCGAGGGAACGGACCGCTGGCGCGTCAGCTTCATGATGCCTTCCAAGTTCACCGAAACCAGTCTTCCCACACCTCAAGACGATCGGATCACCGTGTACACGACCAGCCCCTACCGTGCCGTGGCGCTGCGCTTCTCGGGTCGCCACAGTGACGATAACTTCTACTCGCATATCGACGAATTGCGTGAGGTCGCCCGCAGCCGATCGCTGGAGATCTCCGGCGAGCCGATTCTTGCTTACTACAACGGTCCCTTTACCTTGCCTTTTCTGCGCCGCAACGAGGTTATGTTCCGGATCAAAAACTGATGTTTGTCCCTCCGACCTGATCCGTCGACCGCTGGCAGTCAGTCCGAAGCCTGCCATGCCTGGATCACTTCATCGGCGGCGCGAAAAGCCTCTATTCCCGCGGGGAACCCGCAGTACACGGTGGCATGCAGCAGGGCTCCGCGAATCTCCTCGACGCTGCAGCCATTGTTCAACGCTCCTCGGATGTGACCCTTCAGCTCCGTCGATGCGCGCAGGGCCGTGAGAATACTGATCGTGATCAGGCTTCGTGTTGCCAGGGGCAGATCATCTCGCTCCCAGGTTTCACCCCAGCAGTTCGTGGTCACCATGTCCTGGAGAGGGCGGGTGAGCTCCGAGGCGTTCTCCAGCGCACGGTCCACAAACATGTCACCCATTACCTGACGACGTCTCGCGAGACCCAGCGCGTGCTTATCCTCACTCATATGTAACTCCTGTATTGATGTACTCGCAGTTCCAGCTTCCTCGGCCGTGAAATTGCGCAGCTGGTGTTCGGTAACGAACGCCTTTGCCGCTTACGTCGATGAGATTCGGCACCCAGCGCATTTCAGCCACGGCGCCAACGCCCTCCCTCGGCATGGTTTCTCTACGGACCGACGTTCGCACAGAACCCTATGCTGTATCTTCGGGGCGAGGAAGTGGATACATGGTGGTCCGCGCTCAATCGTGCTGATGTAGAGGATCGCTAAGCCGTCGGGCGTGTAATGGCGAATTGCTGAAACGATCGTCGACCGATCAAGAGTGTGAGTCCGATGATGTAGGACGGTGTTGTAGCGTTATCTGGCAGGGCACAAACTGTGGCGGGGAACTTGGGTATTGGTGAAAACCGAGCCGCGGCGCCAACCCGGATCTTCGTGAGACGCTCAATCAACGATAACCCTAGAACAGTCGGGACGGTGCTGATGCGCGCGAATAGCCACGTCGCTCCCGGTCCCCAGGAGTAGAGTCGCTGCCATGAGCACCGCAGACGCGGAACGTCCGACAAGGGCGCTATTGTGGGTGTCCCTGCTGCAGGGCGCCTGCCTTTATCACCTCTACGGGGCGACCAAAGCCGAACGCTGGCCGTCGACCGTGCCGGTGTGGGACTACCCGCTTTGGACCCTCGCCGTGATCAGTCCATTGATGCTATTGCTCTCGGTTACGCGAGATAACTGGAAAAGCGTGTCCCGTGATGTTGCCGTTTTCAGTTTTTTACTCGCGCTGCTGGCGATCTACGTAGGTATCCAGGCCACGCCGTTTTCGGCTTTTCCCATCGGCGGTCTGGCCGGCGTCTATTCTGCGACCGCATTTATCGCGAGCTTCAAAGCCGTCATCCACATCCAACGTCGAGCGGAGGGATACGGGCTTTCCTCCTACCCGAGTCTGTTCACGAATTCGTGGCGAAGCTTTCTCATTGGCGCTTTTGCAGGCGCTTTTGCCCTACTTTTCTGGCTGATCCTGACGCTCTGGGGGGCGCTGTTCGACGCGATCGGTGTGGGCTTTTTCTCCAAGCTGTTTCGCGAAGACTGGTTTGCGGTTCCGACCCTGACGCTGGCTTTCGGTATCGGGGTTCTGCTATTTCGTAGCAACACGCGCGTTATCGACAGCATTACGCAGCTGCTACACAGCCTGTTCAAGCTCCTGCTCCCCCTGATCGTGGCGCTGGCGAGCGTCTTTCTGATCGCACTCCCGTTCACCGGCCTGGAACCGCTATGGAACACGGGTAACGGAACGGCGCTGCTCCTCTGGCTGCTGGCCTTGATGTTGTTCTGTGTTAACGCGGTTTACCAGGATGGCAGACAGGCCGATCCCTATTCCCGAGCCTTGCACCGCGGGATTTTTCTGGGCGTCTGCACCTCGCCGATCATCTCGGCGCTGGCGTTTTACGGTTTGTTTCTGCGGCTGCAGGAATACGGGTGGACCGTTGAGCGGTGCTGGGCGTTTGTCACCTGGCTGCTACTTTCCCTGTTTGCGGCAGGCTACGTGATTGGCGTCATCCGCCGGCGCGACGCATGGACCGAAGACCTGGCCCGCACCAATACCGCCATGAGCCTGGTTGTGCTGGCAATCATGCTGCTTGCCAACAGCCCGGTACTCGACTTCCGGAAGATTTCTCTGGCCAGTCAGATCAATCGTGTCGCATCTGGGAATATAGAGCTTGCCGATTTTGACTTCTGGTACACGCAGCAAAATCTGGCCAGGCCCGGCTATCTCTACACTGAGAAACTGAAAGAAGAAATAGGCGACGACAACCCTGAGCTGCTGGCGGCTATCGAACAACCCACTCGTCGTGGGATCCGCAGACCGGACAGGGAGTTGCTGTGGGCAAACATGCGCTATCGACCCGAGGACCTGGACATACCACCGCCCTTACGACGAACGATCACCGAATCGGTGTACCAGGTCACCAGCGAACCCTCGGTGCTGCTTGCGCAGGATCTCGACGCCGACGGATCGGACGAATACGTGCTGCTACAGCTCTGGTCGGGCAACAACGGATTGATGCGCGCCCAGGTGTTCTTTCAGCAAGGAGAAGGCTGGCGCTCCGACGAATTGATGGTGCAGAGCAACCTGGGTAGAGCATTCACAGGAGAAGGCGATGATCTTCTGGGTCGACTCCTCGACAGTCCGATTGAGCTAAGGGAAAAGCGCTTCAAGGACCTGGATATCGGCGGCGTGAGGCTATCAGTCAATCTGGCTCGCTGGGATTGAGGCTCAAGGACATTACGGAGCGCCGCTTCAGAGGCCGATGAGGCCAGGAGCTTCAGGTCCTGCGCCTTTCGTTGTGAACTAGCGCGCTCCGGCGCGACTACGTCTCTACCCCGGCGTTTGAGTTCGCTGATCTCCGGAATTCCCGGATCGCGTGCTCGCGACCAGACCAGGGTGTTTTTTGCGACATCGGGTCATACCCCGGGCGCCGGCTCTACGACCGTCTTACTGAAGTCTGCGGTAGTGCAAGGACTCAGCCTGCTGCTGGCCTCGCTCCCCGGCTACGCCGCATGCGGCTCGTGCAGTTCTACGGCCGAGCCACTCACCATAACGCCACCCGAAGCTGGGACATCGACCGTGAGGTCGCTCGGCCGCCCCATGGTCTCTCCCTGGCGTATGGCGAAGCGACAAGGGGTCGTGATCAGGCCCGCGTCGCGAAGATAGCCACCCAAGGCAGCTGCCGCCGCACCGGTAGCCGGGTCTTCCACCACGCCACCGACGGGGAATGGGTTTCGCGAGTGAAACAGGTCGGGTCTTTCCTGCCATACGAGCTGAAGCGTGGTCAGTCCTGCATCCAGCATGACCTGCTTCAGGGACTCAAAGTCGTAGTCGAGAAGGGCCAATCGATCCGACTCGGCAACGGCCAGCACGAGGTGCCAGGCTCCGGCATAGGCACGAACCGGTGGGATTGCAGAAGACAGGTCGGAGCGATTCCAATCCAGGGTGCGCAACACGTCCTTCAGCAACGCTTCTGAGACCTCTTCGTGCCTTGTCGCGACGGATACCAGGGAGGATTCCGTTCGTCCGTTTAGCGTTCGAGCGGTCACGGTCACGTCGCCGGCCCTGGTCGAGAAGGTATAGCTGCCATCACCCTCGCTTCGACCGAGCACAACGCCGGCGGCTATCGTTGCATGGCCGCAGAATGTGACCTCGGCCTCTGGACTGTAGTAACGAACGATGCGCTGCGCGCCCTGGGAAGGAGTGACAAAAACAGTCTCCGAGTATCCGACCTCAGCAGCGATTTGCTGCATTTCCCGGGTATCGGGCAGCTGTTCGCCGACCCACACACCCGCTGGATTGCCGCCCTGAGGGTCGTTGGAGAAGGCGGTAAGGCGATGCAGTATCCCTTCGCTCATTCGGAGTTTCCTGTTTCGTGTAAGGCGGTTGAAGCATCTTAGCATTAGGAAAACTGAGCTAAACTGATGTTTTCTGTGGCTAAGACCTATCTTTATTGATGCAAAATGAAGCCTCGTAATCCGCCTCTCAATACTCTGCGAGCCTTCGAGGCAGCCGCTCGACACGGTGGTTTTGCCAAGGCCGCCGACGAACTCAACGTGACGGCAGGGGCGGTCAGCCATCGGATAAAGGAGCTCGAGGCCATGCTTCGCGTCGCTCTGTTTGAGAGGAAGGCGCGCGGTGTGGTTCTTACTGAACCGGGCAGGCGCTACCGCGATCGTGTGGCAGAAGCCCTGGATATCATTGAGCAAGCATCCGCCGATCTTCACAAGCCAAGCGCAGACGGCCCGCTCCGGCTGTCGGTGCCAATGTCCTTCGCAGAGCTATGGCTGGTCCCGAGACTAAGTCGCTTTAGCGATAGATTCCAAGGTATCGAGCTCAGCATCGAAGGAGATTCCAAGCGGGCGAATCTGCGCCGAGGGCAGGCTGATGCCGCTATCCGCTTTGGCGCGGGTGCCTATGCTGGCCTGCGTGTCGAATATCTGCTCGGAGACGCGGTGACGGTGCTGGCGCCAGCGCGGATGCTGGGAAACTTGGGTGAGACTCGCGCCAGTCAACTGCTGAGTCAGAGTGTTCTCCTGGACGACTACGAGACGAGGCCCGATGAGCCCTGGATGAGTTGGCAGCCATGGCTCAACGAGGCCGGATTGGCCAACATGCCTCCCCGGCGAATGATGCGCTTCTCCAACAGCGCGCTGACCGTGAATGCCTGTCGCGATTCGGTCGGTCTGAGTATCGGGAGGTTGTCCCTAAGCTTCGATCTTCTGAGACAGAGCCTCTTGGTCCCCCTGTTTCCATGGCGCAGCTCGGAGTATTCGTATTTCCTGCTGTCCCGATGGGAAGACCAGAAAAATCCTCGCCTGGAGGCGCTTCGCGCGTGGTTGGTAGATGAGATCGACGAATACCGGAAGCAGGTAGCGAGCGATTTCAGTTTCGATCTTCCGACCCTTCAGGCAACGGCAACGGGGTGATACCGGCAATCATGGGTTTTGGCGAGTCCTGTTCCGTGGCCGCATTCACCGCCCACTGAGCGGCCGCCTTCAACACCTGAATAATCTACGATTCCGTAAACCGTGACTTGCGCACCGATCGTTCTCCTTGCCGTGTCGATTGTGGCCGAGAGCTCCAATCATGCACGCCGCGGATTCAGAGGGTACTTTCAGTCCCGCCCGCGGTGGCGCGTGACAAGGTGCTGTTGTATACCAGGGTTCATGGATGAGCCCCTGAGTGCCAGGGAGGTACACCGCGTATGCCTTCTAGCAGCTTTATCGCCACGCGTTACCCGCTCCTGACGGCAGTCCTGCTCTGCCTGTCAGCCTGTGGTGGGGGCAGCAGTGGTGGCGTAGCGACTTCCGATCCGCCGCCCGTTGTCGTTGCTCCCACGGGCCTTCTGATTCCTCCGGCCGACGATGACGCCTTCGTCGATGCCTTTCGACGTGGCGTTGCGGTGCCGAGTGGCACAGCGACGGGCGGTGAGGGCGTGGCGCAGCCAGCACCGGGTCTCGATGCCAGCGGTTTCACAACCACCTATCGTCTGGAGCCAACGGTGGATGAACACGATGTCGTCAAGTACGACGGCGAGCGTTTATTTATCGCACCCACCCGGGGATTTGACTGCTGCTTCTTCGTCGAGCCCATCGCTACAGACGCCGCGCTCCTGCCGCCGCCACCGGATCCGGGTCCGCGTCGGATACGCATCATGGGCACGGACTCCGGCAGCGCGACGGCAAGCGAGCTAGGCGCCGTGGAGCTAGACGAGGGAGACACGGTCGAAGGTCTCTATGTGACGGGAGATCGCCTCACGGCACTGATGAGCAGTGCCTGGTGGGGACAGCACGGTGGCGGCTTTACGGATATTGCCCTCTGGCGATCAGAGGACGTCAGTGTTGTGCTCTTCGATGTATCGAATCCCGCCAATCCACAGCAGCAGTGGCGGCTCGATGTGGAGGGAGCCATGGTGACCAGTCGCCTGCTGGGGGACAGCCTGGTTCTGGTGACGCGCCACGTTCCGGACATCCCGGATCTTGTCTACGGCCCGCGAGCCACCCCGAGCGAGGATGGAGAAGTGCAGGCGATCCTCGACGGTCTGCAGGCCGAGGACCTGTTGCCTGCGGTCAGTGTGAACGGCGAAACGACGGCGGCGCTCACAGCGCGGGATTGTCTCATCACCGACGAGGACAACGATCTCGCGCCCGAGTCTTCCGGCTATCCGGTCCTGACAACGGTCTGGCGTATCGATACGGCGAATCAAGAAATCAGCGATGTACTGTGTTACTCGGAGCCCGCCGACGGTGTCTACGTTTCCCCGAATGCTCTGTATATCGCGCAAACGGTCTACGACGACCCCCAGGCCGTGGACTCGATTGTCCATCGCATCGATCTGGCGGGCGGGCTCGCCTATAGCGGCTCGGGTCGCGTCGGAGGCAGCCTCACCGATCGCGGGCAGCCGGACTTTCGCATGAGCGAGCGCGACGGCGTGCTGCGGATGGTCACGACGCGCTGGACCGGCAACGAGGACGATGCCTTCGACCATCGGCTCTGGACGCTGCGGCTTGCCACGGATCGTCCCGAACTTCAGGTTCTCGCCCAGCTCCCGGAGGAAGGCTCCGAGACGGTCATCGGCAAACCCAACGAAGACCTGTTCGGAGTGCGCTTCGTCGGCGAACGCGCGTACCTGGTAACCTTCGAGCGCATTGATCCCCTTTACGTCATCGATCTGGCCGATCCCGGGTCTCCGGCGATTCTCGGCGAACTTGAAGTGCTCGGCTTCTCCGACCTTCTACATCCCGTAAGTGATGAATTGCTGCTGGGCGTGGGTGATGACGGCGAGGGGCGCGTCAAGGTCGAGCTCTTCGATGTTTCGAACCCCGCCGAGCCCGAATCGCGCTCCATTAGCATTCTGGCGTTGGACGCGCAGTGGGGGTACAGCGAGGCGCGGTACGATCGTCGCGCCTTCACCTATCTCGCCGACGTGGAAGGCACGGACCGCTTCAGCGTGCCGCTGAGCGCGAGCCTGGAAACCGAGAACGGCTATGTGCAGGAAGAGCGCCTCTACCAGTTCGAAGTCCAGGATAAGACGGTCGCGGGACAGGCGCGGCTGCTCGAAGTTGGCGTTCTGCGCATCTCGCCGGAGAACTACGTGGAGGCTCGACCGCGGGCGATCTTCGACGGCGACGCCGTGTTTTTTGTCCTCGGCGAAAGCCTCTGGTCCGGGTTCTGGGGGCAGTCTCTGGATGCAATGGGTCCCTTCTGAGGCGAACCGTATCCCGCTCTGCTTGTTATCGGGCTGCCACGCGTAGCAAGATTCCGCCTTCCCGGTAGTACGTCGCGCAAAAAGGAAGCCAGATTGATGATGGCCAGTGAGGAAGAATCTCCTGGTGCGGATTCCGCGTCCGGTGAGTGGATTGAGCCGGGTACGATTTACTTTCTCTCCGAGGCCGACGTCGTGGCTTCGGTGACGCAGGCCGACGTAACAGCCGCCGTCGAAGTGGGCTTTGCAAGTCTCGCCGCCGGGCAGGCCTTCAACTTTCCCGTCGTACGACGGAAGCTCGACCACGAAAACGCCATCTTTGGCTTTAAATCCGCTTTTGACCGCGCGGCACCGACGCTGGGCATCAAGGCCGGCGGCTTGTGGCCGGGAAATCGTGAGCGCGGCGTACCGAATCACCAGTCAACCATCATGCTCTTTGATCCGGCCAGCGGCGCACCGGCGGCGCTGGTCTGCGGCACCTACCTGACCGCTTTGCGCACGGCGGCAGCAAGCGCGCTGTCGGTCCGCTATCTCGCCCGCGACGATGCGCGAACCCTGGCGATCACCGCTGCGGGAGGGCAGGGCGAGGCTCAGCTTCGAGCCTGCTTAAGCGAGCGAAGCTTCGATCGAATTCTCTTACCCGAGCGCGACTCCGGCGCGGGACAACGTCTTAAGGACGCAGTGCGTGATCTGGCCGCGGAGATAGAGATCGTGCCCATGGAGCCGTTGTGTCGCGGCGCCGATGTACTGATCACCATGGCCCTGTCTTTTGCACCTTATGTCGAGCGCGAGTGGATACGCCCCGGCACCCACGTGGCCTGTATGGGCACGGACACGATTGGCAAGCAGGAGGTCGAGGCGACGCTGTTTGCGCGTGGTGAGGTTTTCGGTGATGCGCCGGACCAGAACGCGCTTTTGGGTGAGTGCCAGCATGCGGTTGCCGCCGGTCTGATGAGTAAGACGGCGATAACGCCGCTTGGCGAGGTGATCTCGGGCAGCCACGGCGGCCGACGATCCGTCAAGGAGATCACGCTGTTCGACAGCACGGGAATGGGCATGCAGGATCTGGCAGCGGCGGAGGTAGCGCTGCGCAAGGCTCTTGCCGCAAACCGCTACACGTCACTCTCCCAGCACGGCGGGTCGCATTAGCTGTTCCGCGATCTCGTGGACCGCATTGTCGCCACGGCTCCTTAACCTTGGGGGATGGTGCTCTGACCAGAGTTCGCTGGTGTTGATCGCCCGGTGAACGATGCCGCCCGTTCGCGGGCGTCGCTGCCCCGATGATGTTCCGGGGCAGGCGAGCGAATCGATCTAGGTTAGAAACTCCAGATCTTTGGCGTCGTAGACGACGAAGCCATTCTCGGCCGGCCGGATCTTCTTCGCGTCCCAGCACGTCTTCGCGTCGTCCTGGCTGTGCCCGGGATTGGCGTCGCGAAAGTCGCGCAGGTATTGGAGGTAGTTGTTGCAGGATGCTATTTCGCGACGAAAACTCGGGTCGGCCTTCCGTTCTTCCAGGGCCCACCAGGCGTCGACGGCGTCCCCGAGCGACTTCCCCGTGTTGGAACGAACCCAGGTCATGAAGTCACCGTGACAAACAAATTCGGGGCCGACGGCATCGCTGAAGAAGCGCCGTACCTTGGGTCCGAAGCTAATATTGTCGGTGATGATCGTGTCCGTGCGGAGCTGTTCACGATTCCACTGAAAGCGGCTTTTGCGGGCTGGTTTTTCCGGTTCCTGAAGGACTTCACCGGCCAGGGCGGCGGCAACGCGGGCCCGCAGGATTGCCTTGGATCCCGTTTTGCGCACGGCCAGGCGCTCACAAAACGACTCCAGTTGATCGACCGACCAGTACCACCGTTCGAATGCTTCGCGGGTCGTGACAGTGTCGGGGGAGGGTCGAAGGGCACTTGGCATCCGGAAAAGGCTAGCACGTGATCTGCGCTTCCGAAGGATCCGCCCGTGTCTTGACCAGCCCGGCGGCCCGGTCAAATCAATGCTTGCTCAATAGCTCAGATCCAGCTCGACCCCCACAACCCTGGGAAGATCAATGGAACCATAGAGCACGCCATCGGTGGGGAACACGGCATTGGGAAAGCCGAGGCCACTGACGCGACGCTCGTCGGTGATGTTCTCGGCAAACAGGCGCAGCGCCCAGCGCGGCGCGCGGTAACCCACCTGTATGCCAAACACTTCGACGGCTTTCTGGCGATTGTCGACTCCGATCTGGAAGGGACGTGGGCCTTCATTCAGTCGCGTTTCACCAAGCATGGTCAGTTCGCCGCGAACAAACAGTCCCGTCGGGTGGTCGTAGTTCACGGCGAGATTAGCGTCGTACTCCGGGATCAATTTCACCGGATTGCCAATGATCTGTTCGCGTCGCGCACCGCCGAAATCGGTGTAGCTCGCATCGATGATCCCAAGATTCCCGGTGAAGCTGAGCCGGTCTGTCGCCAGCCACTGGCCCTCTATTTCGAGGCCATAGCTCTCGGTTGCGGCATCGGCGCCGATAAAGGATGTGGAGGCGACGTTGCCCTGCTCATCGACGAGGTCGGAAATCTCCTGGAAATTATCGGTCTCTACATAGAACACGGCCGCGCCAAGAAAAATCCGGCCATCGCCGGAGCGCCAGCGTGCCCCGACGTCGAAGCTCCAAAGGCTCTCGGCGTCGTACTCGATTACCTGGTCAACGAATCCATCCTGCGCCGCGGCGAGATTAAAACCGCCGGGAAGGTAGCCACGGGCGATGTTTGAGTACACCGTGAGTGAGTCGGAAGCCTCGTAACGAATTGCGAAGCGCGGCAGCCAGGCCTCAAAAGTATCCTCGAGGGCCAGGTCATCGAACACGAACTGCGTAAAGCCAAGGTCGAGCACGCCCTCCTGTTGCGAGGTCTCGCGGTGGGCGCGATCGTAGCGTAGACCAACGGTAGCGGTCAGTTTGGGCATGGCTGGTGGCGTGTAGCTGATGGAGCCAAACAGACCCAGATCTTCGCTCTCGTTGCTTTGCTTTGGTGAATAAACAAAGTCTGGAAGATCACCGGGGCCGATCAGCGAGCCGAGCCGCTGCGTGTCGGTCTCGGTGTAGTAGGAAGCACCGACGGAGTAGACGAGGGGCTTGTCTTCGTGCGACGACCAGCGAATTTCGGCATTCCAGAGTTCCTTGGGATCGATCGACGCCCCGGCGAGGAACGGGCCATTGCTCCGGTCGATGTCGAAACCCAGATCATCGAGGTCTTCGGAACGGTAGCTGATCGACGCATTGATCATTCCCGACGCGAGGCGGTAGTCAGCGCTCACGCCGGCTACCCGTTCCCTGATCTCCGCACGTTTCGGTGCATCGTTTACAAAACGAAAGTCTGAGGCACGCAGCGAACCGTTTACCGGTGGTGTGCTCAAGGGGTTGCTCGGGTCGAAAAGCCGACCTTCGGAGTACACCGCGTTGTAGTCGTCCACCTCGATGGGAAAGGCATCGAAGCGGTAGATGCCCGGGGCATCGGTGTTGATCATGTAGCCGGTTGCATTGACTGTCAGGGCGTCGTTTGGTGTCCACCTCAGGCGTCCCTGCACGAACAGTTCATCCACGGTCCCGGAGCCTTGCGGCGTCGATCCGATGTTCTCCATGTAGTAGTCCCGATCTGACTGGCGAAACGCGATCGATCCCTGCAAGGCGTCGACGATCGGTCCGCCGATGAAGCCGTCAAGCTGGTAGGCCTCGCCGGTGTCGAAGCTGGTCGCAGTGGCGGTGAGGTTCGCCTCGAGTTCTTCCCCCGGTGGCCTTGTGCGGATCAATACCAGGCCACTCTCCGTATTGGCGCCGTAGAGCGTGGACTGGGGACCTCGGAGTATCTCTACCGCGTCGAGCTGGGTCAGCACCGAGTTGCTTAGTTCCCGGAACGGTATGCCGTCGATGTAAACCGCGGCCCGGTTGACGATAAAGGGGTTGGATTCGACGCCGCGAATCGAGATGAACACGGCGCCGAGGGGACTGGATTCATTGAACTGGACGCTGGGCGCGAGGTCATCAATGCGGCGAATATCGGTAACGCGAGCATCTCTAAGCGCACTCGCGCTCAGCACCGTCGCCGATACATCGGCATCCTGCAGCGTGGTGTCGCGTTTGGTTGCGGTTACGCGAACTTCTTCAATCCGTTTCGGGTCGGCATCCGGCGGCAGCCCCTGAGCCCGCGCTACGCCTGTGGTTAAGGCCGCTACCGCGACGGGTAGGAGCGCGCAAAAGAACGCGCGGCGCCCGTCGCGAACTGGATGGTTGTTCATGGTTCTGGTCCCGGATTGATAAAGCAGCAATGAAACGCTCGATACGCAGTCAGAGCGTCACGCCGCTGGCGCCCACTCGGCCGATTGATTCTCATTCGCAGCCTATCGCAGCGGCATCACCGTGAATGCAACCCGACTTAGGACGTCAGCCGAAAGAGTTTGGAGTGCGGCCTTTTTTCCGAAAGTGGCTGGGCGGGGCGCCGAAGCGTCGACGAAATGCCGTGGAAAATGTGCTCGCATGGCGATACCCAGCGCCAAAAGCGGCTTCGGCTATGGTGACGCCATCGCGTTCCAGGCGATTCCGCGCACCGTCGAGGCGTACATCGCGCAGAAAACTCATGACCGGTTGGCCGAAGAGCAGAGGAAACTTCGCCTTTAGCGCGCTCACCCCGATACCAGCCGCCGCGCCGAGTTCCTTGAGCCGGTGATCCCTGGCCGGTTCGGCCACGATCATATCGCGCACGCGCAACAGTTTTGCGCGGTCCGCCGCGGAGAGTTTCTCCGAGCCTGCGAAGTCAGCGGGCGTATCAACCAGAAGCAGCCTCGCCAGCAGGTCCAGCGCAAGGCTTTCGGCCGCAAGTTGCCCGGCGAAGGAGCCTCCGACTGGACCTGCAAGCATTGGCAGCACCGAAGACAGCTCGGCGAAGTAGGGGAAGCGTTCAATCCTGGGAGGGTGCATTCGTTCCCGTGCGACCTGGGCGAGTTTCTTGTCCTGGAGTTGATCAGGGAAAATGCGGAGCCGCAAAGCGCGGTTTAACCCACCTTTGCTGTAGACGCCGTTCATCTCTGCGGTAGTACCTACCGATAAAAGCAGGGCCTGCTCGCCGGAAAAGCGCTGGTAGTCTTCGCCGGGCAGTCGAATCTCGAAGGCATCGGGGCCGGAACTCATGATGATGTTCAGCGATGCGTCGATCTTGCCTTCGAGTTCGAAGGCACACTTGGCGGTGAGTTCCGTGTAGAACAGGGACAACCCACTCCTGAGCGGGAACCCCCGCGCGATACCAGTAAGGCGGACGTCGTCGAGCGCCTGGCCCTCGTTCACCTGTTCCAGGCCTCCACCGGGGTTGGATGCCGCCACGGACAGTCGCTGGAGCTCTTCAACGCTGAACTCTTGCCGATTCATCATCTTTGGGGAGGGTCGCCTCATGTCAGGCCCGAAACTCGGATTCATCTATTGGCGCGCTTCGCAGTTTGCTCTCGAGCTTTTCCAGAGGTCTATGGTAATCGCAGCCAGGGGTTCGTACGTTGTGGCCGCGCTGGGCGAGCCAACCGCCCCGCGTATTCTTGCGTTACATTGATCGATGTACCGAGTGCGGTGCCCGGCGAATTACGCCCGACGGAATTGCCAACCGTGATGAGGTTAGCCGGGGTGTTCAGGGGACGAGATTGTCTCGGGCCAACCTGCGCGAAGACATGGCCTGAGCCGAGGTGGAAGCGCCAGCAAGCGCAGCCCGCCTGGGACGTCGAAGACGGCCTCTAGGGTTTTTTCTGATAGTAGCCGTCGAACCAGACGACCCACTCGCCGTCTTCGTTCTCCTGTTCAAAGAACTGACGTACGCGTCCGTCCTCGAGCGGCGTCCAGCTACCTCGCAGAGGCGCGGCCTTTCCCGTTGCCAGGTAATAAATCGTGCCCGCCAGACGCATCGCCGAACCGTCTTTGCCGCCGGAGAGGCGGATGATGGAGGAACCGTTGTCTACCCACTGCTGGTGCCACTGTTCGCTGGATGGGTCGTAGTAATTGAGGCTGCTGCCGGTGAAGCCTTCCACTGAGGAATAGTTCTCCATCATCAGACACCCGTCGGCGCCGCGGGTGATGCTGTTGTTGCCGTAGACTTTGGTGCCGGCTTCATCGGTGACTTGCCATTCCCCAAGCCAGAAGTCGAACTGGCGATGCTCGGAGACGTCGTCGCAGCTGTAGCTATCGCTCGTCTGAGCGCAACAAAGCAAGGGGAACATAAAGAGACCAGCCAACAGAGCGCGAGCGGGCATGGGGATACTCCAAGGTTATCGTTGTTAAGAGTTGGAGTATTGCCGAGTGTGAGAAATCGGCAAGCCCCGGATAGGTCATGAGCTCTGCGCACGCACGACGCGCAAGGGTTTGCCGGGAGACCGGGCCGAACAATGCGCAGCGCTAGCTGTTTGCCGCAAACGCCGCCAGGGGCACGCCCGTTTCAATACTGATCGAGACAGCCTGACCGACTTCCCGCCGTACTTCGTGACCGGTGCGGAGCTGCAGATCAACGCCGCAATCCAGTTGAATGCCGTACAGCCAGGTCGCGCCCTCAAAACGGGCCCAGGCGATGACCGCATTGCTCTCGGGCTTGTCGTCAAATCGCAGATCATCGGGTCGTACCAGGACTTCGACATTCGTTGCCGCGTCGTCATGCACGGCTACCGCAACGGCGCCCAGGGGCGTCAGGGCCCGGGCACCGGCTCCTTCCAGAGAGCCGCGCAGGAAGCAGGCCTCGCCGAGGAAACGCGCCACGAAGGCGTCGGCAGGTTGGGCGAAGCAGGTCTCCGGTGTCGCAAGCTGGGCGAGTTTGCCATCGCGCAGCACGCCCACGCGATCGCCGATAGACAGCGCCTCGTCCTGGTCATGAGTGACCCAGAGCGCCGGGACCTTCGCTTGTTTCAGCGCGGAGCGGATTTCCCAGCGCAGCTCGTCTTTAAGGGCGGCGTCGAGGTTGGAGAGCGGCTCGTCCAACAGCACGAGGCGCGGCGCGTGGGCGAGGGTCCGGGCCAGCGCCACGCGCTGCTTTTGCCCTCCCGATAGCGTGTTTGGTTTTGCGGATCTAAAGGCGCTGAGTCCAAGCAGCTCCAGCCAGTGTTCCGCGGGCGACGGATCGCGCAGCCGGAAGGCCACGTTCTCCATAACCGTGAGATGGGGAAAGAGGGCAAAGTCCTGGAACACCATGCCCAGGTCACGCTGCTCTGGCGGCACAGGTTTCGTCGCGGTAGCGCACCAGTCGTCGAGGCGAATCTCACCAGCTTCAATCGGAACCAGGCCCGCTACCGCCCCCAGCACAGTGGTTTTCCCGCAGCCCGTGGGTCCGACGAGCATGAGAATCTCATCGCCGCCGAGTGACAGCGAAAGCCGATCGATGACGCGTCGGCGACCGTAGCTCACGCTGAGCTGATCGATCTTCAGCATCAGGCCATCGACTCCGCGTCGCGCCGTTCCCGTCTGGGCTCCCCGGCCAGCACCAGCGCGAGGCCCGCGGCGGACAGAATAATCAGGAGCAGCGCGGGAACGGCGGCGCGTCCGAAGTAGCCGGCCTCGTATACGCGCCACAGATAGGTCGCGAGGGTTTCAAAACCCGTGGGTGCGAGGAGCAGCGTGGCAGGGAGCTCGCGCATGGCTTCGAGAAAGAGCAGCGCCGCGCCGGCGAGCATGCCCCGCGTCGACAGCGGAAGTGTGACGCGCCGAAAGGCCTCGCCCGGCGACGCTCCCAGTACGCGCGCGGCGTCGACAAGGCCCCCGTCGAATTTGTCCAAAGCCGCGCGAATGGTCCCCGCCGCGAGCGGTAGAAAGCGCATTACGTAGGCGAGGATCAGCACCCCCAGGGTCTGGTACAGCAGGGGAAGCTGCAGGCCCAGGTAGACCAGCGCGGTACCCATCACAATACCGGGAACGCCGAAGCCGAAGTAGCAGGCGCGCTCCAGCATGCGCCCCAGGCGACCCCGCCGCGCCACGAGGGCGACAGGGATGGCCGCCAGGGTCCCGAGTCCCGCGGCGGCGAGCGAAGCACTCGCGGAGTTCCAGGCAATCTGCGGATCGAAGCTCGCGAAGCCCTCGCGCACTAACCACAGCGAAAGCACTCCCAGAGGTAGAACGATGGCCAGGAAAACGACCGGCGCCACGGCCAGCAGCAGGGCCAGCAATTGCGGGCGTGAGAGGCGGATCGTAAGCCCTTCCCCCGGTCGTTCCCGGGGCGTCGCGAGAAAACCTTCCGCGTAGAGAATCAGGCCCACCAGCACCATAAGCTGCAGGGACAGCAGCGCCGCCTGGCTGAGACCAAAGGCGTTGTACTCCACGTAGATCATGCGCGTGAAGCTGTCGAAGTTCATGATGGCCGGCGTGCCGAAATCCGATACGGCGTAAAGCGCGGCGAGAAGGGCACCGGCGCCAATGCTTGCCCGGGCGCGCGGCAGTGAGATCCGCCACAGGCTGGCCGGGAGCGACAGACCGAGAGTCCGCGCCGCCTGGATCTGGCTGGCGTCCTGGGCGAGGAGTGCGGCGCGGGTGGTAAGGAGCACGAAGGGGTAGGTGTAGAGGGTCATGATCAGCGCGGCACCGGCCAGCCCCTGGACGCTCGGTGTTTGCACGCCGGTCAGCTCCGCGATTTCGCCCCCGGACCCGAACGCCGCATACAGCGTGAATGCCCCGAGATAGCTCGGAATCGCCAGTGGGGAAGCGAGAAGCACCAGCCACAGGGTCTGAAACGGCAGCCGCAGGTAAGCCGTCGCCAGCGCCAGCGGTACACCGACAGCGACCGCGCCCGCCGCCGTGAGACCGGCAAGAAGCAGGGTGTTGAGGAGATACCTGAGGTTGGCCGCGCTAAGTATCGCCGCGTAATCATCGGCGAGAACGATCAGAACGAGCAGGGGCGCGGCCGCCAGCGTCGCGACGCCCAGCGCCAGAATGAACGCAAGGTTGTGGCGCATCAGAGCACGCCGGCGCGGCGCATCAAATCCAGAGTCGGGCGGAAGTCGGCGAGCTGGGTCAGGTCAACCTGCGGCGGCCTGAGGGAGGAAAGTGCCGCCATTCCCGGGGGCGCTGGCGCATCGGGGATCATGGGTATCTCGTAGGCTTCCCGGGACAGATAGCTCTGCACTTCGCGCGTGAGGAGATAGCGAACGAAGTCCTGCGCGAGCGCGCTCCCGCTAAGCGCGACGACTCCGGAGGCATTGACCAGACAGCCCGCGTCATCGTTTGTGAAGCCCAGCTCTACCGAGGCGTCGGGTTTCCCGGATTTCAGACGCAGCGTGTAGTAGTGATTAGCAAGTCCGAGGTCGACCTCACCGCGCTGCACGGCCATGACCACGCCAAGCTCGCCCGCATAGCGCTTGGCCGCGCGGTCCATCGCCTGCAGCCAGGCGCCCGTTTTGTCCTCTCCCTCCAGCAGACGCATGGCCGTCACAAAGGACTGGAAAGACGCGTAGGACGGTGCCCAACCGGGGCGGCCCTCGGTCGCCGGCAACTCGCCAATCGATGTTGGAAGCGCGTCGCTAGCGATTCGCTCGGGGTTGTAGGGAACGGTGCGGATGCGACCGCTGATCGGCGTCCAGGTGTCGTAGCGGAATCCGTCTTTGAGCTGGGTCTGCAGATCCTCGGGAAGCGCTTTGGGCGCTACCGTCTCGCTGACCATCCCGATCGCACCGGCGTCGACGGCCCAGAACAGATCGGCGCGTACGCGACCGGCGCCGTGCTCTGCAATGATGGCGTTGGCCAGGGCCGCCGTCGGCCCTCGGCGGATGCCGAGTTCGAGCTCGGGGTTGCGTTCCTCGATGGCCTTGAGGACGTTCTCGTAAAGCCCGCCCTCTCCGCGACCGAGGTAGAGCGTGAGCTTGCCCTTGAGTTTGGGCAGTTCGTCAACGGACACGCCGCTCGCCGCATGCACGATGCCGAGCGGCGAGAGCGCGGCCCCCGTGGCGGCGGCCACGGAGGTCAGAAAGCGGCGGCGATACACGTCGTAGGCGTCGCGGCGCGATTCAGAAAACGCTGGAGCGGTTGGCTTCCGCGTCGCTCAGCAGGATCTTGGCACGGTCGATCTTGTCGTGCATGGCCGCGACCACGGCGCGAACGTCATTGACGCTCATGCCGTCCTGAATCGCTTTGGGTAGGGTGACATTGAAGTCGACCTCGAGATTCTCCACGAGATCGGCGTCCTGTTCGATGAGGTCACCTTCAACACCCTCGAAGCGCGTCAGGTAGGTGTCCTGCACGATCTCAATCGCTTCGTCGCTGAGCTGTTCGGCGTACTTGGCGACGACGCGGTCGAGATTGTTTTTGACATCGTCCAGAGTGGCGACAGGGGACAGGTCAGTGCCGTCGCTGCTGCGCGGTGCCGCGTAGCCCGTCTCCTGGAGTTTTGCCGCCATTTTTACGGCGCCGAGCGCTTGCCACAGGGTGACTTCCAGCTTTGCCTGCTCACTCCGCACCGCCTCCAGCGGCTGCCCCGCCTCGATGGCTCCGCGCACGCCGAAAAGACCCTGCCAGATCGAGGCGTAGAGCGGGATGTAGTTGGTTTCAATGGCCGCGTGAAAGTCGACGGCTTCCCAATGATCAACAACCGCCGCCGGCTTCGCCGCCGCAAGGCCGCCCTCTTCGTAGGCGGCAACGATGCCGTCCACCTGCGTCATCAGCCAGTCGATCTCGGTCGCGTAGTTGTCCAGGTTTCCCGACAGGTCCTTCACATGTTCGCCGATCTCTCCATTGGCGCTGACCAGGGGCGTGACGCACAGAAGTATCGCTGCGAGAAGAGCGCGAAGCGGTGCGAGGACCTGGTCCTGGCGAGGCTCTGCCGCGTGCTGTGCCTGGACGCAAGGGCAGGGCCTGGAATATGGGTTCATCGCGATTTTCCTGTCGATGTATTGGTCAAAAGGTTACGTTCTCGGAAAAGGAGCGTCAAAGAATCCACTCTCACGACGCATCGCCAGTTCGAGCCGGCAGTCCAAGCCGAGGTGCTATCGGTATTCCCGCTTGAGGCGTTAAAGGGTTCGTCTGCGTAGTCCTTCACGGTTTGGTCGCAAAGCGCCACAGGCTGAATCCGCCGCGGGCATTGTGCAGATCCTGGATCGGCGTTACCACGCCAATATCCCCGTTTTTGAGAAAGGCGGCGGCCGCATATTCGCCGGCCGGGGATGCCCGCCGGGTGTCGAGACGCTCTTCCCAGGAGTCCGGTGTGAAAGGCTCGGCAAGGCTCACGCTGGGCTTCGTCGCGCCCTCGCGAGGGGTCAGCAGTGCCAGCTGAACCGTCAGCTTGCTGTCCCGATTCACGAACCAGGTGGCCGCCAGACGCCCCTCGGCGTCGGCGGTCAGAAAGGGGAAGAATGCCGTGCCATCGGCGTCCGCCAGCTTGCCGCGTCGCCAGGTGTTCCCAAGATCGGAGCTCGCGGCGTAGTGGACCGCGTCGCCTTCACTCCACACGTGATGCAGATGCCCGTCCGGTGTGAAAGCAAGGGGCGAAACCCAGCGGGGGATGCCTTCGGGATCGTCGGGGTTTGGATCCCAGCGCAAGCGCGCGGGCGGGTCCCTGCGAGCCCAGGTGCCCCCCTGGTCCTCGCTCACCAGGACGAAGTCGGCAGCGGCATCGAAGCGATTGCCGGAGGCCGATGCCGGCGAGACGCGCACGGCGAGAAGGCCCCCGGGACCGATCGCCAGATGGCTTGACCCACCGCTGTCAGCAATGCGTTCGGGTGGTGTCCAGGTCGCGCCCCGATCCGGGCTTCTGGTAAACAGCACACCCGCGCCATCGTTCCAAATGGCGAAGGCCGAGCCCTCGTCGCCGGCGGCAATCCAGGGGCGGTCCGAAAGCGTGGTCCTCGACAGCATGTGCCAGCCCCAGTTCTCGCCGCCATCGGTACTGCTGCCAAGAGTGACGTGAGTGCCTTCGCGCGTTTCCCGGTTGAAGCCCATCGCGGCAAAGTACAGCGTCCCGTCTGCGGCCGCGGCGAGATCAACGTCCGAGTTGCCCTGCGCGCCGTCTGCGGACTCGCCCACTGTGACCGACGCCCAGCGCTTTCCGCCGTCGTCACTGCGCCAGAGCAATGGCGGTACTGTCCAATCCTTCCCCGTAACCCGGGAAGGGTAGCCGGAGACGAAAAGGGCGCCCTCGAGATCGGACACCAGCATGGGCTCCCGCGCGGTGACGTCCAGGTGTTCAAAGTGTTCGCGCAGCTCGAGCGACGGACCGGGATCGAATCCCGCCGGGACCTCGGCGAAAGACGCCGTGGCCAGGGGAAGCACAACCAGTCCGAAGGGCGCAGTCAAATGGCGGCCCGCGGCCGTGGAGGCCACTGTGCCGCGATTAGTGCAGCGGTGCCATCTGCGTAGGATTTTCATTCGACGGAAGGCGCGAGAGAATTCAGCCCACAAACGCCCGCTCGATAACGTAGTCACCCGCGGTCCCCTGACTTGGAGAAATATCGAAGCCCCGGTCATCCAGGAGGGCGGAGAGGTCTTCGAGCATCGCAATGCTCCCACAGATCATCGCGCGGTCACAGACGTGGTCAATGGGCGGCAGCCCGAGGTCGGCTTCGAGTTGTCCCGATACCAGAAGCTCCGTGATGCGCCCGGTGTTCCGGAACGGCTCGCGTGTGACAGTGGGGTAGTAGAGCAGCTTGTCCCGGATGTGTTCTCCCAGGTATTCGTGCTGCGGCAGGTCATGCTGGATCCAATCGTGATAGGCGAGGTCGCTCACGCGGCGCACGCCGTGCACCAGGACCACGTGTTCGTAGCGCTCGTAGGCTTCCGGGTCACGGATAATCGACAGAAAGGGCGCAAGTCCCGTACCCGTGGCAAACAAATACAGGTTGCGGCCCGGATGTAGGTCGGTCAGAACCAAAGATCCGACGGGCTTTTTTCCGAGCAGGACCTCGTCGCCTACCTTAATGTGCTGCAGGCGGGAGGTGAGCAGGCCGTCCTGGACTTTGATGCTGAAAAACTCAAGCTCACAGTCGTAGTTCGCGCTCGCTATGCTGTAGGCGCGCAGGGCGGGTTTCCCGTCTACCTTGAGACCCACCATCGTGAAGTGCCCATTCTCGAAGCGAAAGCCCGGCTCCCGTTCCGTCTTGAAGCTGAAAAGGCGCTCGTTCCAGTGTCTTACCTCGGTAACTCGCGCAGGGTAAACGGCGGCCATAGAGCCCTTGCCTCCAGGGGTAGCGTGCATGAAACGGCGAGAGCGGGCGAGAAACCAATGAGCGCCCATCGACAATATGTAAATAATAATCATTCTCGATTATTATGCAAGGCCGGCGTCGCCGTTTTTCGAGCCACGCCGTCACGCTGAGGCTTTCCTCGGCTCCCATGTAGCCATCAAAACACCACGTGCGCTTGCGCAAGCTCGCCCGTTCTGCAACACTCAACTGAGAATGATACTCAATTACTACAGAGAGGTGTTCGCATGCAGGTGCTTCGGGAGACTGCGCTTTGACCATTGCCAAAGGCCTTGAGCACGTTCTTCTGTCGTCCTTGGTGCGGTTCGGCAGCCAGCCGGACTCACCGGAACTTCTGGAACGATATCTGAAGTCCTGTGGCGCAGCGGCCAGTCATATGTCTGTGCCACAGCAGCGCGAGTACTGGGAGTCTGTCTTCGATCTCCTCATGGAAACCTACTGCGACACCGCGGTCGCCGCGCATTGGCGCTGCCTCTGCCTTGATAACGTGCATCGAGCGCTCGGTGAGCTTTCGTTGCTCGCCCAGCTCGATGGCGAAGACGAGACCCTGCGCCGCTGTCTGCGTCTACTGCGAAGCTACACTGACTATTTGCCCACGGCCTACTCCCCATCGAGGCGAACCTCGACGCCGTAGGTGCAGGTGAGGCGCCAGTGCGACACTACGTTTTTTCCTATAGGCGGTAGACAAGATGAATGGCGTAAAGAGCGACGCGGGGGAACTGCGCACCGAATCAGATAGCCTCGGCAGCATCGAGCTGCCCGCTGGCGCGCTCTATGGAGCGCAAACCCAGCGTGCCATTGAAAACTTTCCGCTCAGCGGGCGAACGATGCCCGAGGGCTTTGTTCGCGCTCTTCTACTGCTGAAACGAGCGGCAGCGACGGCGAACCAGAATCTGGAGCGCCTCGACGAAAGCGAAGCCACGGCGATTCGTCTGGCCGTTGATCAGCTCCTGGACGATCCACAGTTGATGCGCCACTTTCCCGTGGACGTTTACCAGACGGGCTCGGGCACGAGCAGCAACATGAATGCGAACGAGGTCGTCGCCCGCCTCGCGCACCAGCTTTCACGCTGCGCGGTGCATCCGAACGACCACGTGAATTTCGGGCAAAGCAGCAACGACGTTGTGCCCAGCTGCATCCACATCAGCGCCCTGATGGCCCTGAGGGAGCAGCTCATGCCTGCGCTCGACGGCCTCCGCGATGCCATTACGCAGCGCGCCGATGAGCTGGGCGACATCGTAAAAACCGGGCGCACGCATCTCATGGACGCCATGCCGCTGCGCTTCGATCAGAGCCTCGGGGCCTGGACGGGGCAGCTCGGCAGTGCCCGGAAGCGGCTAGTGGCGCTGGAGCCATCTTTGGCGACGCTCGCGATCGGTGGCACGGCGGTAGGTACGGGGATCAACACCGACCCCCGCTTTGCGAAGACGGTCTGTGATGCGCTCCAGGAACGAACCGGCCTCCCGTTTCGATGCTCGGACAATCCGGCCATGTTGATGAGCGCGCAGGATACGGCAGTGGCACTTTCCGGCGAACTCCGGACCCTGGCGACGGCGTTGATGAAGATTTGCAACGACCTTCGATGGATGAATTCCGGTCCCCTCTCCGGGCTGGGGGAAATTACCCTCCCCATCCTCCAGCCCGGTTCTTCCATCATGCCGGGCAAGGTGAACCCGGTGATTCCTGAAGCGGTTGCCATGATCTGCGCCCGGGTGTCGGGGAACGACACCACGATCATGATCGGTGGACAATCGGGCAACTTCGAGTTGAACGTCATGCTGCCGGTGATCGCCGACGCGGTTCTGGAAAGCATTACATTGTTGGCGGCGGGCATGAACGCGCTGACAGAGAAGGCGATAAGGGGTTTCAGCGTCAATACAGACAATATTCACGCCGGGCTCCAGCGGAATCCGATCCTGGTGACAGCGCTCAATCCGGTCATCGGCTATGCGAAGGCGGCGGCCATCGCGAAGAAAGCGTACGCCGAGAAGAGATCGATTATCGACGTCGCCGCGGAGGAGACAGACCTACCAAAGGATGAGCTTTTGACGCTGCTAAATCCCGCAAAGCTCACCGAAGGCGGACTAAGCTAAGGCTGGCGCGGTACAGCTTGAACACCAAACCAAACACCAACCGATAGGGGGAAGTTGGGATGCAAGAAAACACTCAGCGCACGAATGCCTTTGGGTCTGTATTCAAAATCATTGTCTTGACGCTTACCGCTGTAGCCGCAGGCACAGCGACGGCAGCAGAGCATGTTGTGAAAATGCTGAATGAGGGAGATAGCGGCCAGATGGTTTTCGAGCCGTCGTTTCTGAAAGTGGACGTCGGCGATACGGTTGTCTTTACGCCGGAACAGGCGGGTCTTCACAACACGCACGCCACCTTCATGCCAGAAGGCGCTGAAGGCTGGACGAGCGAACCCGACACGGAGTTCAAGGTGACGCTTAGCACCGAAGGCGTTTACTTGTACGTGTGTCAGCCCCACGTGGTGTTTGGGATGGTTGGGGTGATTCAGGCTGGTGAAGCTGTGAACAAGGATGCAGCTGCCGAAGCCGTCGCCGCCGCCAACAGCGAGCTTGCAATGAATCCGGACCGCTTCAATGAGGCCTTTGCAAACGTGGAGTGACAGGCGATGGCCTGTCTACACGGGCCTCTCCATTATCACCAGGAGAGGGCGCTGGCCAAGCGTCTGGCCGCCATCGCGCCGTCTCCGGGGCCAGAACTGTTCCCTAATGCGATCCCTATGCTCTGCTTGCGGACGAAGCAGCGCGCCTGGACGCACCCCCGGAAACGGGGAATAGGGGCCGGCCGCCTCAGGCGGCGCGGCCCTGCATCACGCCGGATTCAGAACGAATAGGAAGCCGTGAGGCGATAGCGTCGCGGGGCTCCGGGCTCAACCCAGACGTCCGCGAAGGAGTTCGTATAGAAGGTCTCGTCGAAAAGGTTGTCGATGTCGACGCGAAGTGAGACCCCTGGCATGGGCTCGAGCTCGCCAAACAGGCGTACCGTCGTGTAGTCGGGCAGGAAGAAATCGAAGCCTGTCCAGCCGAGTCGCTCATCTGTGTAAAGAACCCCGCCGCCCAGTTGGGCCGGCATGCCGGCGACATTAAAGCTCTGGCTGGCCTGAATGTTCAGCTGGTTTTCCGGCGCGTTGATCAAGGGGTCGCCCTTCTCGATCAGGGCCCCGAAATCGGCGTCGGGATTGCTGTTGGTGAACTCGGCGTCGATGTAGGCGTAGGAAAACCACAGGTTAAAGCCGCTGTCGGTGGCGAGATTCACGTCGAACTCAATGCCCCGGCTGCGCGCTTCGCCCGCCGAGCGTGAGAAGAATCCGGCGGCGACAGCTTCCGGACGATCATCGTTCACCAGGATGTTGCTCTGGTCGACCTGGAACACGGTGAACGTGGCCTCGCCCGAGACCCCGTTGAACACCATGCCGAGGTCGGCCTTTACGCCGGCTTCGGCCGACTCCGTGAGATTCGGATCGAACTGATTACCCTGGAAGTCCGACCCCGTTTGCTGCCGGAAGCCCTCGCCGTAGGACGCGTAGAGGCTCAGGCCTTCATTAATCAGGTACACCGCGCCGAACTGGGGGGACACGCGCGAGTCCTCGGAGGTGACCGTCGTGGCCGGCGTAGCCCGCAGGTTCGTCAGGTCCTGCTCGAAATCGTCGTAGCGCAATCCCAGGCGAACCTGGAGCTTGTCGGTGATGTCGATCTGGTCCTGGATGTACACGCCCGCGCCGTCGAGCCGCTCTTCGCGGTCCGTATTGGGCCCGGGAACCGGCTGCGGAAACTGCCCGTAGACCGGGTTGAAGACGTCCAGGAACAGGTACTCGGCGGGATCCAGCGTGTTGATGTCGGTATCCGGACCGAAAAAGCCCGGCCGGAAGCGCAGGATAAAGAGGCTGTTATCAAAGCGGTCGTAATCAGCGCCCACCAAAAGGCGGTGCCTGAGGGCACCGGTTTCGAACTGCCCGGCAAGCTCCGCGCGCAGGACCGTATAGTCCGATTCGAAATCGCGGAAGCGGAAGAAACGCGACATCGTGCGGCCGTCGAGGAACAGGGTCTGGCGGCCTTCGAAGTTGGTTTCCGAGGCGTTCCCGGTAAACGACGTGTCGCGGTAACCCAAGCCAGCGAGGAGGCTCCAGTTGTTCGAAAAGTTGTGCTGCAGTTCGATCTGGTGTCCGATGACTTCGGTCTCTATGGGACCGTCACCCGGTTCCCCGGCGAAGGTTTCGCGCGGCGTGAAGCCGGATTCCTCGGTGAAGGCGACGCCGCGGTCAAAGGGAATGTCCTGCCGGGTGTATTCGAGCTCGTAGGTGATGCGCGTCTGGTCAGTCATCTGCCAGGTCACCGAGGGATAGAGCCCGAACTTTTCAGTCTCTACTGTATCCCGGAAACTTTCCGCGTCTTCATAAAATCCGACGAGGCGATAACCCACCTCGTCGTTCGACCCGGCGGTGGATTGATAGTCGCCCTCGAAGCGCAGTTGATCCCAGCGTCCGAGCGTGGCGCGGAAATCGCCCTGCGTCTCAAAGCGCGGACGCTTGGTGATGAGGTTAACCGTTCCTCCCGGCTCTCCGCGGCCGAAGAGAGCGGAGCGAGGGCCCTTCAAAACCTCGACCGATTCGATGCCTACGATATCCCGTGGTCCTCCAAAGCCTCGGCCCGCGTTGAAGCCGTTCACCAGAAAGCCGCTAGGGAGATTGATATCGCCGGAGAAACCCCGGATCGAGAAGCTGTTCCAGAGACCGCCGAAGTTGTTCTGGCGGGCCACGGATGCGGAGAGATCCAGGGCATCGTTAAGATTGAGTGCGCCGACGTCGCGCAGCAGCTCGAGATCAATGGACTGTACCGCCGAAGGATTTTCGAGGCTGTCGAAGTTTCCCTGGTACGCCCGACGCTCCCCGATGACGAAGACCTCTTCAATAGTCTGATCGTTTGCGACCTGGGCTTGAGCCTGGGCTTGAACCTGGGCATTGCCAAGCGCGAGGCCACCAGCGGTCGCGGACAGGAGTGCCGTTCGAATATGGGCTGCCAGTTTGGTATTCAAGGAAGTTCTCACTTTTCGTGTTGCGAAGGGATTGCGGCATGACCCGCTCGAATGCTTCGCCGATCAGGCGCGTATATCCGCTGGGTTACGTTATAACATTATCTCCATTACAGAAGTTGGAGATATTCCCTGTCTACAGCGCGTTCAAGTGAAATGATCGATGGATAGCGCGGGCAGCCAGCGCGACCTGCCAGCACTAACTGATCAGGTGGATTGCGCCTTCGGCTGGCGAAGCGCGACAAACCAACCGAGTAGTCCGGCGGCACCAAGCCAGATCGTGAAGGCCGAAGCGGAACCCGACAGCAGCAAGGCTATCCCCGGAAGCAGGATTAGAACGCTGCGTGCAAGCCGCCCCGCCAGCGAACGCTGGCGCGGTACGAGACCGTACACCCGAAGTCGTTTGGGGTCGTAGCTCGCGCTCCAGAACAGGCCCGTGGCGCTGATGCCACAGGCCAGGAAGGAAAGTAGTAACGTCACGCAGTAGCCTCGACCATCTCGGTACGGCGGCGAGAGGCGGAGCCCCGGCGTAGGGCGAAGACGGCGTAGGTCGTTGCCGACAGCAGCATCAACACGTCCATGCCGATCACGAGGGCGTTGCCCGACCCAAGCGCCTCGGCCCATGAACTTCCGCCCATGCTCATGCGCACCGCCGGGAGCAGTGCCAGAGTACCGGCCAGCGTCGCTTCGAGTGCGCGCAGGCGCTGCGCTGCGGGCACGGCGATCCCGAGCACGATGCTGACAAGCGCACCGCCGCAGAACCCGAGGAGCGTCCACAGGTGCGTGTCCGCCACGCCGTAGCTGAGGAAAAACCCGTGCGCAGCGCTGACCAAGGCGACCGGTGTACCCAGGGCTACGATGTCTACCGTGGGCAGCATGCGACGCCAGAACGGCTCCTGCTGGCGCCGCTCAAGCCAGAGCTGCAGTCCCGTGATCGTTACGTAGCACATCGCGAGTCCCAGGCACACCCAGACTACCTTCGACAGGAATCCCGCGAAGTTGCCGAAGTGCAGCGGACCGACAAGTTCAAGAGTGGCTGCTCCGGCCGAAGGTTGCGTGCCCAGCTGCTGTTTTACGCCTTCGAATTCACCGCTGCTGCCGTTGAACACCAACTTGCTGCCGCGCAGGCTGCCTTCTGGCGGCGCATGGAACAACTGCACCACGGCGTCGGCGCGGCCCCAGTGCGAAACGACAACGAAGTCGGCGCTTGAGCCGGCGCGCGACGCGGATTCGGCGAGCATGGCATCGAGATCGGCGAGGGGCGCGGGGCTCGGATCGTCGGCCTTTGGCGCGCCGACCAGTGTTTCCATCATCGACGTCTGGTCGCCACCGAAGGCGGTAACGGCGACCAGCGGAATACCGATGGCTCCGGCGAAGCTGAAGAACGATCCGGTGAACGCAAGGATGAATGCGAAGAGCAGTCCCCATGTCCCGGCGAGAACGTGGCGATCCTTGCGGCCGAGGAGAGCGCCTCCCGATCTTGGCGCCAGGAAGGCATCTTTTATCAAGTGCCGGTGAATCAGGAGTCCGGTAAGCGCGGCAATCATCATAACGAGCCCGAGAATCCCGGTTGCATACAGACCCCAGGGTGAGGGTGCGAGCAGATTGACGTGAAGGTCGACGACGAACTCGTCCAGGGCGCCGCCGGGATCGACACCAAAAACGTCGCGTCCGAAACCTTCGCGTCGGGCAAGGACGTCGTTACTGACGGGGTCGACGTTGATCAGTGTGCCGAAATCCTCAATGTTTCCGGATTCCGGATTGATGATATGGGTGTGAAAGAACAGCACCATGTCCGCCGCCGAGTTGTGGAAGATCGAGACTTCTTCCAGATGCTCTTCGGGCACGGTTGCCGCGAGGTCGCGCACTGTTTTATCGAGGGGTCGCTCCATCGGTGCGTGCAGCTTCTCGCCGCCCACGGACCAGATGCCGATCTCATGCGCCAGGACAGCAACGGCGCCGGTCAAAACCACAACGTAAAGAAACAATCCAAAGACCGTGCCGGACCACCCGTGTACCGCCAGGAGCCGGCGCGTGTTCTCTTGAGAAAGCGCGATCACTGTTGAGTCCTCTCGTGGGGAACGTCAGCCGATCAGCTTGCCGACGTCATGTGACGAATAGCGCTGACCACGGGAATGGCGTTCAGCACGCACAGGGCCAGCATCAGCGTAAAGGAGCGCCACTGCCGGCTCTCCATCAGGGCATACAGGAAAAGGCCCGCCCAGATGGCGGGGAAGAGCAGGATTGGGAACGCGATATGATCCACGCCGCCCGGTCCCTCCGGCAGCCAGGTCGGCGCTCCTGCCATGACCAGGATAGCGGTCACGATCGTCAGCGGGCCCGCGATGAGCCACCGCGCCCACAGAGAGCCACGTATAACTGAGCCCTCGGCGGATTCGGTGGTTGAGACGTTACTTCCCATTTCGAAACCTCCCAATCAGGCGTTAGAGCCCCGGTGCTCGGGCCAGCTCGTAAGCGGCGATGAAGACTCAAAGCGGAGAGTCAGCAGCGGCAAGGTGTGAGCGGGCCAACCTTTGTAGAGCGCTTAAACCATCTGACCGAGCCTGTGCAGTGGTACGCGCAGATCGCCACCCCTTCGATCGTACCTGCTGGGGAATTCCAAGAAGTTCGTTTTTCGCCGCAGAGCAGAGCGTAGCCCATTTTCATGCAAACGGGAATCATTTCTATTGATGCGGATCATGGTTCACGGACCCGTGTTGTTTATCCTGTTCATCGGCAGCATTCCTATGCAACATCAACGACTTGCCTGCTTAGAAACAACCGCTGATAGTAATAATTATCATTTACTATATCGATAATCACGTCTAATCTCGCTATTCAGGCAGTTCGAGATCAAAGCCCCGACCTCAATGTACATCGCCTTGCCTTCAGCTCCTGGGGCTGTAAGCGGGCACGAATTCGCCTGCTGGGAAAAGCTTCATCCGGACTTATGGGAGTCTCTTTGTGCGCAGCACCACGCAACCGAACGTTCCTCTATTCAGGCAACTCAGGCAACGTCGTCTGGCCATCTTCGTGTCCATTGCGTCGTCCCCTGCGTTTGCACAGGGCACGTCAAACGTTTTGCCCACCAACGAGGACCTGGTCGAAGAAGTTATCGTGCAAGGCCAACGAGAATCAGCCTACCGAGTCGAAGACACCAGCACCGCCGGCATCTTCGATATGGCACTCAGCGATACGCCGTTCAACGTTGGTGTTATCACCAAGGATCTCATTGAAGCCCGTCAGCTGTTTACGCTCCGCGACGCTGTGCTTTCGAACGCCAGCGTTACTCGCGTGCATTCGCACAGCAGTACCTCCACTAACTTCAATATCCGCGGCTTTGCCCTGGATGCCGATCGCCTCGGCTACCTCGTGAACGGCGTTCCCGTTGCCGCGACGGACGCACCTCCGGCACACGTTTCTGCTCTTGACCGGATCGAAGTCCTCAAGGGGTCCGCGACGCTGTACTACGGCGCGGGGGAGCCTGCCGGCGTTATCAACTACGTGTACAAGAAACCCCTCGAAGAAGCGCGTTATTCGATCTCGGCGACAGCCGGTCAGTACGGTGACTATCGTGCCGAGCTGGACGCAACCGGCCCCCTGGGCTCCGACGCTTTGCTATATCGCTTCACGCTGGGCTGGCGCGACTCCGAGGGCGTTGTGGATTTCGACTACGCCAAAGACCTCGCTCCCACGCTGCAGCTGCAATGGTTCCCGACGGAAGACACCAGCATTCGTTTCATAGGTGAGTACGTACAGCACGAGAGCAATCCCCTCGCGCAGGATGCGGTTTTCCTGGACGGCGATTACATCGATGTGGCGAAGAGTGCTTACAACGGCTTCTCCACTGATTTTGAAGAACAGGAGAGCATCGGGGTTCAACTACATCTAGACCATGCCTTTAGCGACACGCTGAAGCTTCGCGTTCAGGCGGGTTGGAAGGACGGCGGTCGCGAGGGCGGCAACTCGGGCTACATGACGCCGCTTCCTTTCGTGATCCCGGGATTCAACGATCCGGCAAATGGGATCCTGGCTCGTTCGGCTTTTGATCAGCGGCGCGAAGCCGAGTCCGAATACCTCGCTGCACACTTCGCCTGGAACGTCGAGACCGGCGGTCTGGTCCATGATCTGGTTGCCGGTGTGAACTACTCGCAGTCCGAGATCGACAACATCGGTTTTTTCAACACTCCGCTGCTGGCGATTCCGTCATTGCTCGCTGGCGACTTCAGCGCGCTTGCAAACGTTCCGCCGAGCGTCAACGTCTTCGATCCAACTCCTGTGCTCGCCTACGAACATCGCACGAACTACGAGTCGTCTCCGCCGTTCTACCGCGACATCTGGCAGTACGACAACCTGGGCCTGAACCTGCAGGACGCCATTGAAATCCCCGACTGGAATCTCCAACTGCTGCTGGGAGTGCGCTACACCACGTCGGGAGCTGAAACGGTCCTTGCGCTCGAGCAGGACGGGTCGCCAGGCACGCCCTTCGGCCCGGATCAGGATGAGAGCGCCTGGATTCCCCGCGTCGGCATGGTCTACGACATCAGCGATCAGCACAGCGTGTACGCGAGCTACGGTGAGTCATTCAAGCCGCCATTCACGACAGCGCTGGACGGCAACGGAAGTCCGATAACCGAACCCGAAGTCGGCGTTCAGTATGAACTGGGATGGCGCGGCTCGTTCTTCGACGACAGCCTGGCATCCACGATCGCCGTCTTTGAATTGACCAAGGAAAGCGTCGTCGTTCCCACGGGCATCCCCGAAGTATCTTCGCTGGCCGGTGAACAGAGGAGCCGCGGGATCGAGTTCGATCTTACCGGTCGTTTCAATGACTACTGGGACATCTTCCTGAGCTATGCCTATATCGACACTGAGGTGATTGATGCAGGCACGGCGAGTCAGGCCGGATTGACCGAGGGCGACCGCTTCCAGGGTGTGCCGTTGCACAAGCTCGTGATGTGGAACACTCTTTCCCTCGACTGGACAGGCATCTCCGGTCTTACTCTCGGCTATGGCTTTGACTACATGAGCGAAGCTGACGCTGGAGCTCTGGTGAATCCGGCGACACTGCAGTTCGGTTCCATTGCTACACCGGCCCAGGGCGTTGTGCACAACGCGAACTTGACCTACGTGACGGACACATCCTTCGGTGACCTGAACCTGAATCTCGGCGTGACCAATCTCACCGACCGCGAGTACGTTATGAACACAAACAACACGCTGTTTGCACGTCGCGGTCTGCGCCGGCAGGTTCTCCTGACCGCAACGTTGGTTTTCTGAGTCTTTCGCTACACCGCCTTCACGACGCAAAAAAAAGCGAGGAGGCTCCAAGCAAGAACAATAAGTACACAGCGCGCACGCGTTTCAAGGGGAGAAGCAGCTTATGCCCTTTAGCAACCATCACCTTCGTAATGCCGGTCTTAAAGTCACGCTCCCACGCGTAAAAATTCTAAATATCCTTCAGCAGCAGGACGCCAAATCACGTCACCTTAGTGCTGAAGACGTATACCAACTCTTGCGCGACTCCGGGGAAGACGTCGGTCTGGCAACGGTTTTCCGAGTGCTGACCCAGTTCGAAAGCGCCGGCCTCGTCACGCGCCACAACTTCGAGGGCGGTCACGCGGTTTTCGAGCTCGATGATGGAGAACACCACGATCACATGGTGCGGACTGACACCGGCGAAGTCATCGAATTCACGGATTCAGTCATCGAAAAACGTCAGCAGAAGATCGCCGAAGAACACGGGTTCGAGCTGATCGATCACTCGCTCGTTCTCTACGTTCGCAAATAGTGCGACCAATGCCTCGCTACGATGGGCAGCGTCACTGCCCGGTGCGCCAAAACATGGCCTAGCGCCGAAACTCACGAGTTCCACGCCGAGTCTTAGTCCCAACGCTCATCGCGTTCGGCGTGAGATTCCGTGGCTGCGTCTATCGGCCGACAAATTTGATCGAGCTGAGGATGATTTTCCGATGGAGCGGATCTCGTGCGAGAGTCGGCAAGTCACGAATCGTAGTTGCACACCCGACACTGAATCCGCCTGGATGCTCGTCGACGCCAGGCTGCGGCATGTCGCTTGCATGGCGGAAGCCGGTGGCCGGATATCTCTCCGTGGCCCGAGACGCTCGTGTTCGGTGGCCGGCGCAGCACAGGTCATAGAGAGCGCACGAAGGCCAGCAGAATTTCCCGGTCCTCCCTTGTCAGCGTGGCAAAGCGATCGCGCGCAGGTTCGGCTTCGCCGCCGTGCCAGAGTATGGCCTCTTCGAGATTTGCTGCGCGCCCGTCGTGGAGAAAGCCACGTTCGGGCAGTCGGGCTTCCGCGATCCCAAGGCCCCAGAGCGGCGCGGTGCGCCATTCGGAGGCGTCCGGCGCATCACCCGGATCGCTCAGGGCTGGGCCCATGTCGTGGCGCGCAAGGTCTGAATAGGGCCATATGAGCTGATCCGAGAACATCTCGTTTTGGCCCTTTGCCGTGATCAACGCAGGCACGTGACAGCTTGCACATCCCACGTTGCCGAACAGCAGTTCGCCACGCTGATACTCCTGGACCGGGCGCCGCTGTGGTACCCCTAGATGAGCGACGTAACGCGTGATGCTCTGGAGGTCTTCGCCGGTGATTTCCGGGTCTGCGCTTTGGTTTGCGTGCGGTTCCGCCTCTACTCCCATATCGTTGCGGAGCGCGGCGGTGATCTGGCCGTGCAGCGAATGCTGTGAGCCTTTCCAGCCAAAGATGGCGACTCCTTCCGGAGACCTCCCGAGCATGCCGCTGATGCCATTGCCATCGCGGTCTTCCGGATCGTGGAATGCATCGAGCATGGCCGTGGGCACCTGCTCGATGAGGCCCCAGCCGAACAGGAGCGGCGCGGTGCGCAGTCCTACCGGGATCGTTTCCCCGTCACGCGTGCGGGCTGTGGCCGCTGGCTTCCGCAGCGACTGACGGTCGCCGTTGGCGTAAGTGAACTCGGATTTCAACCAGCGCACGCTGTGTGCTGCCTCTGGATCGAGCGAGCCATGCACCCGCTGCGTGAGTTGCGCACCGTAGCGGTCCCGGTGCGCCTGTAAGACTGGCTTTGCAATACGAACGCCGTTGCCGCGGCTTGCCGCCTGCGTCTCGACGTGGCACGCCGCGCAGGTGCTTGCGTCCAGATCGGGACCGGCCAGCGGCTCGCTACCGTCCTCGCGCTCGAGCCAATCGCGAAAGTACAGCTCACGCCCTCGCGACAGATTCACATCCCCGATCGTGTCGAGATCGACGTCGAGCAGGAGGGGCCCGAATCGATCGGCATCGAACGTAAGCCACTCTCCTCCCGGGCGAAGCAGATCTAGAGCCGGGTGCGCGTTGTCAATGCTGGCCCCTGACGAAGTGAGAATCAAAGCGATGCATGCAGCCCCCAGCATGGCCAGGAATCCTGAACGATAGGGATCACCTTGAGATAAAGCGTCAGCCATGGATCGCTAGCTGTCCGCGACCTCCTCGCTGCCCGCGACGCTCGTAAAACCTTCGAACTCCGGGTGTCCCTGATACAGGCCACGATTGCCTCCGGCATCCTTATGGGCCAGGCGAAAGGCCTCAGAGTGTGTCCAGGCTTCAAACGACGCATAGCTCTCCCACTCTGTGTGGGAAGCGTACAAGGTGTGATCGTCGCGCTCCGGGCCCTTTAACAGAACGAAGGCACGAAAGCCTGGAACCGTCGCCAGCTGGCTCTCGCGCGTAAGCCAGACCTCCTCGAAGTTGCTTTCCTGTCCTTTGTGGATGCGAAAGCGGTTCATCGCGATGTACATCACCACTCCTTTGCTTGCTTTTTCAATCACCGGTGACGTGCTAGAGGACCCAGGTCCAGCTCCACGCATACAGGGCGAAAAACGCCGCCGCAGCGCCCGTCCAGGCAATAGCGAGAGCTATCGTGGCCGTCCTGATGACGCGTTTCTCAACGGGCTTGTTCATGGGGGAGCACTCCAGGCCAGGCGAAGCTGGCGGTAACTGCTCAGCCTAAGACCGGCGGGCTTAATCGCCTGGCCATAGCGCCGTGCACAGTCGCAAAGCTCACCGGCCCCGACGCAGACCAGCTGCTCAGCGGCTCTGCGAGCCGCGGCTTGCTCCCGCGTTGCGCAAGCCGCCTGAAGCACGCGCAGCATGATTCGCTCGTCGTGCGCGAGGGTTGGGAATTGCGGATGTCGAAGTTCAAGGGCACGAATCGGCGCCTCGACGAGACGGCGCATGAATTCGTCGAGGTGCATGATCGCCGGCTTGCAGTTGAAACGGCTGTAGGTGGGCTGGAGATCACAGCCGACGCAGCGAAGGTTGCGCCGCGAAACCATCCACTGCCGGATGCTCCAGATGAATACTTGCCCTCCCTGGGGAACCTGGGCGATGCGCAGTTCACGGTGATGAGCTTCGGGGGCGGGTGTTGCAGGCACGTTTAACCACATGGGTACGACACTTCCTGAATAGTCCCCACAAAGTAACAATAATGATTATCAATAACAAATAATATTGCGTGTCATTTGCTCTGTATCAATGAATGTTACGAATCGGCAGATGCCGCGTTTAGCAAGGCGCGAACGGCTTGACGTCAATCAATTACAAATGATAACGATTATTAATACGCTCATATCACAACCAAAACCCGCAGTGCGAAGCGAGGCGGCCCCCATGCGACTGGATTTTCTTTGCCCACAGCATCTCAGCTCTCTGGAGGCAGATCCTCGGGCTGCCAAAGAGCTGTGGCTGAGCAGTGATGATTGTCTGCATACCATGCCTTCCGACCCCACCCCTCACCGCGTGAACCTTGCCGGTAAAGCACTCCAGGCTGCACATATCTACCTGCAGGCCCATCCGTCCCCCGATTCGGGAATGCTCAAGCGTTATTCAAATTCGGCGCTGACGCTGATTGAGCTACTGGTCGCCCTTGAACAGACCCGCCTTGGCGTCATGGTGGTGGCGATAAGCAACGCGATGGTCGAGGAGTTGGCCCGCAGGGGCGCGGATAGGGAAGCGGTGCTCGCCGCCTGGCGACGTATCACGCTGGAGGGCATGGCTCGGCTGAATACTCCCGACTCCGGCAGACTGGTCGCCTTATAAATACGACTAAGCATGTATTGCAAACAATTATCATTAGTACTAACTTCCCGCGCATCCGATTGTTCATTCCGAACAACGAGTTCAGAGCCCGGGAGCGGTCCAATGCGCTTGAAACACACCTCCACTTCGGAAACCCGCTGCGGTGCGGCATCGCGCTATGTCATTGGCTGCGCCATTGCAGCGCTGGGCAGCCCTTTCGCCGGTGCACAGACCGAGCCCCAGGTCATTGACGAGTCGATGATCGAAGAGGTCACCGTGATCGGTGCCAAGGTGTCCGACTACTTCAATGACGGCAGTGCCAGCGTCCTGCGCTCCAGCGTGCCGACAGACGAACTCTCCAGATCGATTCAGATTTTCAATGCCGAGTTCATCGAGGATTTTCAACCCATCGACATCGGTGACATCGCGACCTTTGCGTCCAATGTGTCATACACGGGAAACACCAACGGGCGCGGCTTTGCTTTCAATATCCGAGGCTTCGACGCGCCATTGCTTAACGACGGGCTGCTTAACACCTTTGGCGATGCCGGCTTTGAAACCTACAACCTCGACAGGATGGAGGTTCTCAAAGGGCCAGATTCACTGCAGTACGGTCGCTCCAACGCGGGAGGCATGATCAACCTTGTTCGCAAGTTGCCGAAGAAAGAAGCGCACGCGCAAATCGGAGCCCGGGCGACCACGCTCCCAGGCTACCGCGCGATGGCCGATGTCGGTGCTGCGATCACGCACGACTCCAGTCTGCGTTATCGACTCGTGGGTGTGTACAGCAATGAGGACAGCGTCGCCGATTACAGGAATGCGTTCGAAAGGCGCTTTTTTGCACCGTCCCTCGCTTACGATTTCGACGCCAATCACAGTCTCTCTGCCTGGGCAGAGTACCTCGACGAGTCATACCCACTCGAGGCAAACAATCCCATCGGCGCGAATGGCGAGATACTTATCGCGCAAGAGCGAATCACGGCGCATCCAGATAACTCCGGCGAGAAAGACCACCTGAAGTTTGGCCTGGAGCTCAACAGTCGCTTCGGAGACTGGACAACGAATCTGCGCTATATCCAGAACGATTTCGAAAACAACCTGCAGCCATTCGTCATCAATTTCCCCTTCTTCGTGGACACCAACACAGTCGGTCGTGTGATCTCGGAACAGGTCTATGAAGGGGATGAGTTTCTCGCTGCCTTCACGGTTAATGGCGACTTCGATATCGCTGGGTTGCGCAATCGTTTGACAATCGGTGTGGACTACACAGAATCGGACGCGGGTTTTGGGCAGGGCATCTTTTTTCCGATCACGCCCATGGACGTCTTCGACACGGACTTTGACTACGGCGATCTGCCGGCTCCAACCAATCCGAGTGCGAACACAATCGAAACGACCCAGGCCGGGGTTGTGGTGCAAGATCACATCAGCTTGACCGGTCGTTTGGTCCTCAGCGTTGGTGTCCGTTTTGATGAGTACGAAGCCGCTGACGCGGACCAATTCGATGCGGTCTCGCCGCAGCTCGGGATCGTTTACGACATCACCGACGACTTTTCAGCCTACGCAAACTACTCCGAGTCTTTCACTCCGAATACGGCTTTCGACCGCAACGGCCAGCTCCTCGATCCGGAAACCGGAGAAGGGTATGAACTTGGCCTACGCTACAGTCCCAGTCCCAAGTTCAGCGTGAGCGCGGCACTTTTCGACGTTGAAAAAACAAATGTCGCACAACCCGATCCCCTGGATCCTTTTAACTTTTCGATCGCCAGCGGTGTCCAGACCAGCCGGGGCGTTGAGATCGATATCGCCGGAAACATCACCGACAACTGGTCCATCGTGGCGTCTTACGGCTACACCGACACCGAGGACAAGGCGAACAACCCGGGGAACTCGCTGCTTAATGCTCCGGAACATACCGCCAGTCTGTTTACGACCCACAGTCTCGCCGGTTTGGGCTTCAGCAATTTCATCATCGGAGGAGGTCTTCGACACATTGGCCGGATGTTCGTGGTCGATCCCGCGAACAGCATCAGCATACCCTCGGTAACGGTCTTCGACGCCAATATCACGTATCAGGCCGGTCCCTGGACGGCGATTCTTACGGTCCAGAACCTGACGGATGAGGAGTATCTTGAGTCAGCATTGTTTACATCGGCGATTACGAACTTCGGCGCGCCGCGCAATGCTTTCCTAAGCGTGTTGTACGACTTCTGACGGAGCGGCGAGGCTCAGCGTAACTCCACCTGCACCGCCGCTACAGCCTGCCTTGCCTTTTCCCGCGCGCGTTCGATGCTGTCGCCGGAGGCCAGGGCAACCCCCATGCGCCTCCGGCCATCGATGGACGGCTTGCCAAACAGCCGCAGGTCCGTGTCGGGCTGCCCGAGCGCGGCGGCCAGGTTGTGATAGCGAATGTCGTTGGAGCGGCCTTCGGGCAGAATGACCGCGGAGGCCGAGGGTTTGCGCAGAGCAATCTCCGGAATCGGCAGGCCGACAAAGGCGCGTACGTGAAGGGCAAACTCGGAAAGATCCTGGGAACGCAGGGTCACCATGCCCGTATCGTGGGGACGCGGTGACACTTCGCTGAAGTACACCTCATCGCCCTTAATAAAGAACTCAACGCCAAAAAGCCCCTTGCCGCCGAGTGCTCCCGTGACGTTGGTCGCGATCTCCTCGCACTGGGCCAGCACCTGCCGCTCCATGGTCTGGGGCTGCCAGGACTCGCGGTAGTCGCCATCTTCCTGGCGGTGTCCGATCGGCGCGCAGAAGCTGACGCCGGCGATGTGGCGCACGGTCAGCAGGGTGATCTCGTAGTCGAACTCCACCCAGCCTTCAACGATCACTAGGCCGGCGCCGGCGCGGCCGCCTTCCTGGGCGATTCGCCAGGCCGTATCCATGTCGTCAGCGCTGCGCAGTGTGCTCTGGCCCTTGCCCGATGAACTCATGATGGGTTTTACAACGCAGGGGAGCCCGATCTCCTCGACCGCCGCCTCGAAGCTCTCGCGACTGTCGGCGAAGCGGTAGGGCGAGGTACGGATAGCGAGGCTCTCCGCCACGAGGCGCCGGATGCCTTCCCGGTTCATCGTCAGCCGCGCCGCCCGAGCCGAGGGCACGATGTTGAAGCCTTCGCTTTCCAGCTCTTCGAGCTTCTGCGTGTCGATGGCTTCGATTTCCGGGACGATGAAGTCGGGCTTCTCGGCGCGAATGACCTCGGCCAGGCGCTCGCCGTCGAGCATGGAGAACACGTAGCTGCGATCCGCCACCTGCATGGCCGGCGCATTTGCGTAGCGGTCACAGGCGATGACCTCCATGCCCAGTCGCTGTAGCTCGATGACGACTTCCTTGCCCAGTTCGCCTGAGCCGCACAGCAGGGCCTTGGTGGCGGAATCTGAAAACGGTGTTCCGATAGTGGGCATGGACCGACTTACTCCTTGGGGTCGTGATTAGCCATAGTGTACTCGTGCCGGGGACTAGTCGTTCCGGGCCGTGACCAGCCAGGTGGCGCCGCTCAGACGCAGACCTCCGTCGCGGTAGTGTTCGGCCAACACCGAGACCGCCTCGGCATACACGGCATCGCGTTCCTCGTCGCTTGCGGGAATGAGCAGGCGACCCACCGGGCCCATGTTCAGGAGCTGACGGGTTGCGTCCTCTAGATGATCTCCGGGCCAGAAGAGTTCGAGCTCGCGCGGTGTGATATCCACGTCTACCCAGCCCGAATCCTCAAGGATCGCGCGAACATACGCCGCCTCGGCAAACGCAAAAGGACCCGGCTCCCGAGGGCCCGGCTTCGGTGGTGGCGGGAGAACGCGCAGCGCCGCCTGGAGCGGTAGAGCGGTCCAGGGGTTCTGCTGCAGGGCCTGCCAGCAGCAGAATGCCAGGCGCGCACCGCTGCGCATGGCACTGCGCATTTGAGCGAAAGCCCCCGTCGGATCGCTGAAAAACATCACGCCGAAGCGCGAGAAAAGCAAGTCGAAGCGGTCACTCCCGAAGTCGTGCACCGCGGCGTCGGCTTCGACAAAGCTGATGGCTGCGCCGCCGGCCGCCTCTCGCTGCGCCGATTCCCGGGCGACGTCAAGGAGTAGCGTGGAGATATCCACACCGAGCACACGGGCGTCCGGCGCCAGACGTTGCGCCAGAAGGAAGGTCCCGCTGCCACCGCCGCAGCCGACGTCCAGCACCGACTGGGCCGCGCCAGGCTCTGCGTGATCCAGGAGCGCCTCGGAGATGGGTGCCAGCAGGGCGGCCATCTTCGCGTCACCCCTGGCCCAGGTTTGTCCCGCATCGCCATTCCAAAAAGCATGCTGATCGCTGTTGCTCATTCCACGTTCATCCTTTCTCGGTGTCAGGCCTCCACGGCCAGGGAGCGCCCGGGTATGGCTCCGAGGAGCTGTCGGGTGTAGGCCTCCTGCGGCGCCGCAAAAAGCCGCTCGCCCGTTCCTTCTTCGACGATCTTGCCCCCATAGAGCACGATGATCCGGTCAGCGAGATGTTTGACCACGGCGAGGTCATGCGAGACGAACAGCATGGTGAGACCGTACTCGCGGCCGAGTTCCTCCATCAGTTCGAGAATCTGCGCCTGAATGGTGACGTCCAGCGCCGAGACCGGCTCATCGGCCACCACGAACTCGGGGCGTGTCGCCAGGGCCCGGCCGATAGCTATGCGCTGGCGCTGCCCTCCCGAGAATTCGTGCGGATACTTGCGCACGGCGCTGCGCACGAGTCCTACGTCGTCCATCAGGCGCAGCACGGCCTGGGCGACGCTCTTGCGGTCTTCGATGCCGTGTAAAAGAAGAGGCTCGGCAAGCGTGTCGAACACCGTCATGCGTGGATTGAGCGATGCGAAGGGGTCCTGGAAGATCATCTGCATGCGGCGGCGCATGTCCTTGAGGGCGCGGCCTTCGAGAGCCGTTACGTCCGTGCCGTCAAACGTTATGCGGCCGCCGGTTACCGGGACGAGGCGCAGGATCGAGCGGCCGATGGTGGATTTGCCCGAGCCCGACTCGCCCACGAGACCCAAGACCTCGCCGCGGCGGATGTCGAAGCTCACGTCGTCCACGGCCTTGACCGTGTTCCCCTCGACGTCGAACCAGGTGCGCAGCCCTTCCACCTGAATCAGCGTCTCCTCATGCGGCTGGGCGGTTTCCTTGCTGCCGCTGGGAATGGCGGACAGGAGCTTCTGCGTATAGGGGTGCGCCGCGTGCTCGAAGATGGCGCGGCGATCTCCGCTCTCGACGATTTTCCCGGTCTGCATGACCGCGATCTCATCGGCGATATCCGCCACAACCGCGAGGTCGTGGGAGATAAAGATGACGCCGATGTCGCGATTTTTCTGCAGATCGGCCAGAAGCTCCAGTATCTGCGCCTGGATGGTGACGTCGAGGGCCGTGGTGGGTTCGTCGGCGATGAGCAGCTTCGGTTCGTTGATCAGGGCCATGGCAATCATGACGCGCTGGCGCATGCCGCCGGAAAACTCGTGTGGATAGTTGTTGATCGTGGTCCGGGGATCGCGGATGCCGACTTCGCCCAGCAGTTCGACGGCCCGCCCCATCGCATCGGCTTTGCCCACGCCGCGGTGATAGACGAGGGGCTCGATCATCTGCTCCCCGATGCGCAGGTAGGGATTCAGGCAGGTCATGGGGTCCTGAAAGATCATGGCGATCTCTCGGCCGCGAATCTTGCGCAGCTCTCGTTCTGGAAGCTGCAGCAGATCCCGACCTTCGAAGATCGCCGAGCCGCCGTCGATGCGTCCCGGCGGCGTCGGCACGAGCCCCAGCATGCTGTAGCAGGCCACGGACTTGCCGGAGCCCGATTCACCGATAATCGCGGTGATCCTGCCCGACTCCACGTCGAAGCTGATGCCATCCACGGCGCGGTTCACGCCATTTCGGGTTACGAAGCTGACCGCCAGGTCCCTGACTTCAAGGAGTGCCATGCTCAGTCCTTGGATCCGCGAACGTCCAGCGCATCGCGCAGTCCGTCACCGAGAAAGTTGAGGGAAAAGAGAGTGATCGTGAGCGTGAGCCCTGGGTAGATCAGCAGCCAGGGGTACTCCTCCATGGTTTCCGCGCCGTAGGAGATGAGCAGACCCCAGGAGGTCTGCGGCGGCTGTATGCCGAGACCGAGAAAACTCAGGAAGGCCTCGAGGAGCATCACGCTGGGGATGGTCAGCGTGGTGTAGACGATGATCGGGCCGAGAGCATTGGGCACGAGATGGCGGCGGATGATCGTACTGGCCGGGAGGCCGAGGGACACGGCGGCTTCCACGAACTCCTGCTGGCGCAGCGACTGCACCTGGCCGCGCATGATTCTAGCCATCGTTAACCATTCCACCGCGCCAATGGCCAGGAACAGCAGGATGACGTTGCGCCCGAACACCACCATGAGCAGTACGATGAAGATCATGAAGGGCAGGGCGTAGAGGATGTCCACCAGGCGCATCATGATGGCGTCGGTACGGCCGCCGACGTAGCCCGCGATAGCGCCGTAACCCACGCCTATGAGCAGCGCTACGGCCGTGGCGACAAAGCCCACGGCGAGGGACACACGACCGCCGTAGAGAATCTGAGTGAGCAGGTCGCGGCCGAAGATGTCCGTACCGAGCCAGTGGGCGGCGGACGGGGGCGTGGCACCGAGATCGAGGTTCTGCGCCTCGTAGCTGTAGGGCGCGATCCAGGGCGTCAGCAGCGCGATGATGATCATCGTCACCAGCACTACGAGACCGAGCACCGCAAGATGATTCTTGCGCAGGCGAGCCCAGGCGTCCTGCCACAGGGAACGACCTTCCTCAGCCTGATCGATATCAGTGAGCGTGTTCGTGTTCATGAGCCGCTCCCGAACTGGTGACGCAGACGTGGATTGAGCCAGGCTGCGGCGATATCCGAGAGCAGGTTGAACAGGACGATCAGCGTGGAGAGAAAAACCGTGGTGCCGAGGATCATCGTGTAATCACGGTTGAACGCCGCCTGGACGTAGAAGCGCCCGAGGCCGGGTATCTGGAAGATGGTCTCCACCACGAAGGAACCGGCCAGGAGACCGGCAAAGGCCGGTCCCAGGAAGGCGATCACCGGGAGCAGTCCGCCGCGCAGCGCGTGGCGCAGCACCACCTGCCACTCGGGGAGCCCCTTGGCCCGGGCCGTGCGAATGTAGTCCTGCGACAGCACTTCCAGCATTCCGGCGCGCGACAGGCGCGCGATGTAGGCGGCGTAGGCCGCGCCCAGGGTGATGCTCGGGAGAATCTTGTCACCGGGGATGTCGCCCCAGCCCGATACCGGCAGCCATTCGAGTTCGATGCCAAACACGAGCACGAGAAGCGGCCCGAGCAGAAAAGTGGGCATGCAGATGCCGATCATGGCGAGCGCCATGGGGATGTAGTCCTGCGGCGTATTGGGTCTGAGGGAGGCGATGACGCCGGCGCTTCCGCCGATAAGCGTGGCGATGAGCAGGGCATAGAGTCCGAGTTCCGCGGTGACCGGCAGGCCGGCCCCGATAAGCTCGTTGACGCTGCGCCCCGGGTACTTAAAGGACGGGCCGAAGTCGCCCTGGGCGAGATCCCCCAGGTAGGCGAAGTACTGACTCATAAGGGGCTGGTCGAGGCGATACTGCGCTTCAAGGGCAGCTTTCACCTCGGGGATTACGGCCTTCTCGCTGTCGAAAGGTCCACCGGGAGCCACGCGGACCAGGAAGAAAGTCACCGTGATCACGGCGAGGATTACCGGTACGGCCTGCAGTAAGCGCGCCGTGAGAAAACGTCCCATTACATTAAGGCTCCGGTTTTTGCCATTGCCAGGCTTTGGCAGTTGGATCGAGGGATACGTACTTGTAGTTGTAAACGTCCACGATGCGTCCGTGCATCCCGGTGGTGCTGGGCTGTACCAGTCGTTTTGCGGTGTAGGTTGCGATGGGGATGATGGGCGCTTCGTCCAGAAGTATGCGTTCTGCTTCCTGATACAGCGCCATCAGCGCGTCTATATCGCCTGTTTCCCGGGCGCGCCGAACGACGAGGTCGTCGTAGAACTCGTTGGCAAAACCCGTCACGTTGATGATGCTGTCGCTGACCATGTAGTCGAGGAAGGAATCCGGTGTCGTGTCGCCATTCCATCCGCGACGCGCGATGGAGAAGTTCCCTTCCCTGACCGCGCTCAAATAGACCTGCCATTCCTGGTTCTGCAGCTCGATGTCGACATTGAGATGCGTTTTCCACATCTGCTGCACGGCCACGGCAATGGTGCGGTGGTTTTCGTCGGTGTTGTAAAGCAAGGAAAGGCGGGGAAAGCCGTCACCGTCGGGGAAACCCGCATCGGCTAGAAGGCGGCGTGCCTCTTCGGGTGCAAAGCCCAGCGGTTCCGGATGATCGTAGTTGGGCATACCAACGGGAACATAGCCGCCCCAGGCGATCATCGTGTCCATGAGCACGGTGCTCGCCAGGGTTTCCCGGTCTATGGCGAGCGCGAGCGCACGACGCACGCGTTTGTCATTGAGCGGGGCGGTGTTTCCGTTGAGTGCGTAGTAGTAGGAAGCCATCTGCGCACTCTCTTCGAGGGGAGACTCTGCCTGCGCGCGGTAGCTGGGGGTCTTGTTATTCGGGAGCAGCAGTGTGGCGTGCAACTGCCCGCTGCGGAACATTTTTTCTTCCGTCGCCGCGCTCGCTATCGGCCTGAAGACAATGGATTTCAGCGCGATGTTGTCGCGGTCCCAGTAGTGGGGGTTTTGTTCAACGGTCAGGTAGCGCTGAATCTTCCAGTCGGCAAGTTGGAAGGGGCCGTTCCCGATCAGATTGCCCGGCCTCGTCCACGCGGAATAGCGCCGAGTTTTGCCGTCGTGCGCCTCGACAGATTTGCGATGAATCGGCGCCATGTAGATATAGGCGAAGTTGTTGAGCGCGAAGGGGTAGGGATAGGCGAGTTCCACGCGCAGCGTATGCGAGTCCAGAACCTCTACCCCAACTCTGGAGAAGTCGTCGATCTTTCCCAGGTGGTAGTCCTCGGCACCTCGGATGATGAAATACACATTGGCGAGCGAACTGGCGAGGGCTGGATTGATGGCACGTTCCCAAGACCAATAGAAGTCTTCGGCAGTGACTGGATCTCCGTTTGACCACCGCGCTTCCGGATTCAGATAGAACGTGAGGAAACGTTTGTCGTCGCTCAATTTCCAGCGCTCGGCCACGCCTGGCTCGATAGCCTCCGTATAGGGGTTCCGAGTGAGTAGGGGCTCAAAGAGCGCACGCGCGACCCTGGCTTCCGGTGAACCTGAGAGCACGTGAGGGTCGATAGTCTGGGGTTCGGACCCGTTGCCGAGATAAAGAATGCCTTCGCGATTTCCACGCTCGACGTTGTTCTCACCGGGGCTGCAGGCGCCAAGCACGGCTAGCAAGAGTGCGCCGATGGCGTGGCACGTAGCCCGCATCACGAAGGAAGTCCGTGGATTTACTGGTGAGGCGATCAGCGCGTCTTCCATGCGGCGGGGATTGCCATGAGCTCAGTCACAGGGCTCGGCCGGGTCGGTCCGGTCCGGGTCGAGGTAGACGTACTTCAGAGTCGGTAAATCCAGCAGGTTGGACGGCATACCGCACACGCTTGGGTTGATCAGATGGCGGGTCGTATAGGTATAGATCGGGATGAAGGGCATCTGCTCCATCAAGCGCGTCTCGGCCTCGAAGAAGTAGGCGTAGCGTTCTTCCCGGCTGCGCGCCTGCGGCGCCTTGCGCAGGATCAAATCGTCGTAGACGGGATCCGCAAACCCCGTGTTGTTGTTGCCGCCACCCGCCAAAAACAGATCGAGGAAGTTGTTCGGGTCTACGTAGTCTCCGATCCAGCCGCGCCGGCCAATGTCGTAGTCCATGGTCGTGAGCTTGTCGAGAAACACCTTCCACTCCTGGTTGGCGAGCTCAATCTCGATATTGAGGTGCTCCTTCCACATCTGCTGCACGGCGACCGCGATTTTCCGATGCGCTTCGAGCGTGTTGTACACCAGCTCCCCGCCCGGCCAGCCTTCTCCGTTCGGATACCCCGCCTCGGCGAGGAGTTTTCGAGCGGTCTCCGGGTCGAAACTCACTAAACTGGGCGGTTCATAGCCGAGCGTCCCGGGGGGCGTGATGGCGTAGGCGGGCACAACGGAGGCCTGCATGACGGTCCTGGCGAGCGTTTCGCGATCTACAGCGAGCGAGAGGGCGCGCCGAACGCGTACGTCGTCGAAGGGCGGTCGCTGCGTGTTCAGCAGGTAGTAGTAAGTGCCCAGGTACGGCGTCTGTACGTAGGGTGAATTCTCCATGGCCCGGTAGACCGGGATTTTGTCCAGGGGTGTTGTTTCCGTGCGGTGCAGTTGGCCGGCGCGAAAACCTCGCTCCTCGCTCACCCCGTTTTCCGTTGGGTAGAACACGACCTTGTTCAGCCGCACGCGATCGCGATCCCAATAGGTCTCGCTTTTGCGCAGCGTGATGCGGCGATTCAGCAGCCATTCGTCGAGGACGAAGGCGCCGTTGCTGACGATGTTTTCCACCCGCGTCCATTTTGTGAATCGGTCTGTGAACGCTCCATGCTTCTCAATGGTGGGCCGGTGCAGGGCGAAAGTGCTGTAGTGATCCAACAGCTGGATGAAGTAGGGCGTTGGTTCAGTCAGGGTGACCAGTAGCGTTCGGGCATCGAGCGCCTTGACGCCGACCTCGGCGAAATCCTCAATTTCGCCCTTAACGAAGGCCTCGGCGTTCTTTACGGGAAACAGCATGTAGGCGTAGAGATTCCCGGTCTTCGGGTGCAGCGCACGCATCCAGGTCCACACGTAGTCTTCGGCGGTGACAGGATCACCGTTGGACCAGCGCGCTTCGGGATTGATGTGGAAAGTGATCTCGCGCCGGTCCTCGCTGAACTCCCAGCTCTCGGCGACGCCAGGCTCGGGTTCCAGGGTGTAGGGGTTGTTGACCGCAAGCCCCTCAAACAGCGCGCGAATCAGATTGTTCTCGGGAATGCCCGTGGCGACATGGGGGTCGAGGCCCTGCGGCTCGCTGCCGTTACCGAAATGCAGCACCTGCTCGCGATTGCCGCGCTCAACGTTGGATTCGCCACCGGTGCAGCCTGCAAGAAGCGCCACCAAGAAAAAAAATCCCGCCATCAGCGGGAGCCGCGTAGCGGGCCAAGGGCGAATCACGACGGGTTTGGGCTCCCGTTCAGCATCAGGAATTCCAGCCGGCCGTCGCCGTGGAGCACGCCCTGGTCCAGCTTGAGTTCGGAGCCGAGGCAGTCGTTGATAACGCGGCGGTTGTGCGGATAGAGCTCGGTCTCGGAGGCTTCGTGAACGACGATCTCGTTAATCCCTGTCAGGCTCATGTGGCGAAGCTGCTGCGCTGCGCCGCGCTTCTGGAGCACGAAGCCGTGTCCGCGGAACTGGGCCGTAACGTGGCGCCGCAGCAGGGCGGCAAAGGCAGGCAGGGCGTGTTCCGGAAGATGGTTGATCGTGTCCCAGAGGAAAACGAAATCGTAGCGGTGTTCGCCCATGGCGGACAACAGATTCGACAGCTCCAGCTGCATCTGAGACGCCGACGGAAGATCGTCGTCTTCGCGCGCCGAGATGTCGCGGGACCAGCCGATGAGGCTATCGGCGGCGTCGAGAACGCACAGGCGACAGGAATACTGGTTGAAAAACTCCAGGCTGGCGCCGTGGGCACGACCAAAATCGAGAATGTTCAGGGTGCCGACCGCAGCCAGCCGCTTTTCGTCGAGCATGGCCGGCAACAGCCGACTGGTCAGCGTCTGAGGTGGGCCGGGAGCCCGGGTCCTGCTGCGCCCCGGCAGACCGACCACGACCGCGCCCTAGCCGGCCTTGTCGACGCTTTGCAGGTCCGGAGCTGCGGCGGGCTTGGGAGCGGGCTTGCTCGCCGGGCTCTTGTCGCCGCCCATGTCGATGCTGCCCTTGAAGCGGCCACCGTCTTCGAGCATCACCCGCGGGGAGCTGACGTTGCCTTCCACGTTGCCCGATGCGCAGATCACGACGCGCTCGTTACCTTCGATATCGCCGTGCACTTCGCCTTCGATACGCACCGTTTTGGCGTTGATATCCGCCTTCACGCGCCCCGAAGTGCCAACGACGAGTTCGTTTTCCGTAAGCGTGATCGTACCTGTGACTTCGCCTTCGACGAGGAGGTCCTCGCTGCTGACGATGTCGCCATTGACCTTCACCTTTGATCCGATCATCGCGCGTCTTCCTCCTGCAAAGCTTTTACCGGCTGCCGACTGTCCTGTGGCGCCGCTGTGTTCCGTATGCGTTGAGCTTTCCTCAACGCGCTTGTCTATGCGGTGGTCTTCCGTGGCCGGCGGCGAACTACTCTTGTTCTCCTGCCGGCTACTCTTGCGTTCAAACATAACGCCGCCCTCTGAAACGGGTCGTAGATGCTAGATCAAGGCCCCGAGGGGCGCAAATGGGTGTTCCGCGTTACTCCAGGCGCACTTACTCCGGCTTCACCAATGTTGCGCCCTCGATCTCGAAGAGCTCGAGTTCCTCATCCGACATCAGCTTCTCGTTCTCCATGGCCAGGGCAAAGCGGTCCTCGGGCACATAGACGTTGAGGCGCTGCCCGGGCATGAGGTCCCGGGCGCGGTACTCCTGCCCGTCGAGCCGGGCGCGCCAGGTGCTCGGGACAGAAATGCTGCGGGGTTTACCCATGCTGCCATCGAGGTGCTGGGGGCGAAAGCCGAGGCGATTGCCGCTTACGCGAGTCACCTCGATAGTCACTTTGGCAAAGAGGTCATCGCCGCGCTGGTAAACACCCTGACAGGACTTGCGGATATCCGGGTTTTCGGCGAGTACCTGGGCGGACCAGACAAGGTCGTCGCAGGTAGGTGCACTGCCCTGGGCCTGCGCCAGGTTGATACAGCTCAGACAGACGAAAAAGAGCAGGGAACGGTTCGTCATGACGTGATACTCCGATCATCGGTCTCGGGAAGGGATCCGCCAGTCCACGTCGGCCCGGCAGATCCACTAGGGGCGCGCGGTACCGACGCCGGGCGTGCTCAGCGTTCCAGGCAACAGTAGTATTGGAGGGCGTCGGGCTCAAGGGCGAAGCCTCATTCATTCTTCGCGACGGATATGCACTTCTGCGGCGTAGGAACACTGTACCCGCCAGCAAAGGACGGGTTTTTCCGACACTACGAGAGGAATGAACGATGTACAGAGCACTTACTGCAGCTTTCGCGTTGACCGCCGTGGTCGCCACGCCGGCCGTTCAGGCGGAGCGCCGCAGCCCCTTCGAGGACCTCGATCTGGATGCCGACGGCCTGGTCAGTCGCGAGGAATTTCAGCTCCCCGAGGAGCGCCGGGGGCCCCGATTCATGGAGGCCGATGCCGACGGTGACGGGGCCGTGTCCCGCCTTGAGCTGGAAGAGGCGACGGATCAGCGCCAGGATGAAATCCTGCAGAGATTCGACAGCATCGACACCGATGGCAATGGCGTCGTGACGCGTCTCGAGTTTACCGACCACGCCTTCGATCGCCTGGACGCCGATGACGACGGCTTCATTAGCATGGAAGAAGCCTGGGATGGGCGTCGTATGCACAGAAGCCGTCGTGGTCCTCGCGGCAATCAAAGCGAAGCAGAGTCCTGATCCACCCGCGCTACGGTGGAGCCCGGAGAGGAAATTTCTTTGGTGCGGGCGGTGGCGGCCGGTGAACGCGAGGCGTTTCAGCGTCTCGTGTGCCTGCACCAGCGCCCCCTCTTTGGCTTCGCGCAGCGCATGCTGCAGGACCCGGCGCGGGCGGAGGACGTGGTGCAGGAAACGCTGCTGCGCCTCTGGTCCCGGGCCGATGGCTTCAAGCCGGAGCGCGCGCGGCTCACCACCTGGCTGCACAATATCGCCCACAATCTCTGCGTGGACTCCCTGCGGCGGGAATCACGCTTTGCGCCCGAAGAGACCGGCGAAGGCGGCGAACCCGTGCACTGGGGGCCGTCTGAGTCCGAAGAGCGGCGCAGAGCCGACGCTCTCCTGCGCCGCGCTCTTGGCGACCTGCCCGAGCGCCAGCGAAGTGCACTGTTGTTGTGCCACTACCAGGGAATGTCGAACCGCGAAGCCGCGCAGGTGCTTGAAGTGAGCGTCGAGGCGCTTGAATCTTTGCTGGCGCGAGCGCGGCGAACGTTGAAGAAGGAGCTTAAAGCCGATGATGCCGATTGAGGAATTCCGTGGGCTTTTGGATGTGTACGGCGGTGATGTGCAGCGTTGGCCGGAGACGAAGCGTGCGGAGATGGAAGCTATGATCGCCAGCAACGCCGATGCGCTGAGTTATCTCACCGAGGCGCGAGCTCTTGACGCCGCCCTCGATGCGTTCGACGTACCAGCCGTAGACCTGAGTCAGCGCGTTCTCGACGCGCTCCCGATGTCACCCGTGGAGAAACTTCTCGCCTGGCTGCTGCCCCCGGCACCGCAGCAGTGGTGGCGTCCGGCCATGGCGGCCATGATGCCGGTCTTTCTGGGAGTCATGATCGGCTTCGGCGGTTCCGCGGGAGAAACTACGGACTGGGATGCGCAGGAGCAGGCTCTGCTTGGCGGCATCTCCGCGGAGTACCTGGAATGACCCGCAACAACGCGCTGCTGCTCGCCCTGTTACTCTCCGTGGCAGTGAACCTGCTGGTGGCGGGCATCGTTCTCGGCAAAATGGGCTTCGAGCGGGGCCATCCCGAACCACCGCCCGTGGCCTGGGCTGCCCGGGAGCTGAGCCCGGAAACCCGGCGGCTCGTGCGTCGTCGTATGGTAGAACAGTTGGAAGCGGTACGACCGCTGCGCCGGGAATTGCGCAGCGCCCATAGCCGTGTGAGGCGCGCCGTGAGTGCAGAGGACTATGATCCTAAGGCGCTGAAGGATGCTCTCGCTGAACTACGTCGGGTGACAAACCGTTATCAGGAACTTCTGCACAACAATCTGGCGGAAATCGCCGCGGGACTGCCTCCGGAGGAGCGCAGTGCGCTGGCCCGTGCGGCCATGTTGCGTGACCGGGGCGGCGAGCCCGGGATCGGGGGAGGGCGCAGACGGCCGCCACCCCCACCGCGCGGGTAGCACCGCACAAGCGTCGCATGCGGTAAGCAATGGGTCTCGGGCCCTGGGCATCCGGCGCCAACACCGGCCGCGGGTCCTGGGACTGCTTGCACTCGTTCTTGGCGTTTTAGCAGCGGGGCACGCTGTAACCCAGGCCGCTGCCTTGGATGCCGAAGCCTGCGCGAAAAGCTTCGAGGATCTCGACCGCGCCGCCGCGGCCCTCGGTGTGGATCCGGGAGACGCGCGATCCATGCCGGGATTTCCAGGGCTGGCCACCAATCGAGTACTCGGTGCCTACGACCCCGCCTCGCTCAACGACGCACAGCGTTCGGCCTGGCTGCAGCGGCTCGTGGACGCGGGTTTGCGCCGCCGGGATTTGCAGGACTCATCGACGACTGGCGTCGCCGATCCTATTCCCGGCGAAGCGGAATGTAGCGCTCTTGTGAGGCAACAGTTTCCCAGGCTGGAGGAACCGCTCGCACCCCTCGCCGAGGCGGCGCGGGTGCGCGACGACTATCTGAGCTGGCGTCGTTTCATCGGGATCTATCCGCTCACCTCGCTACCGGTACGGCTGGGGGTGGGCCGCCTGCAGGAGGAAACGCGCGCCAGCTTCACCGCGCCGCTGGCCGGCCTGCCCGTGGAGGGCCAGCTACGCCGCTACGCGCCGAAGGTGCGCTTCGAGGAGGCACCGGTGCTTCCAGCGGCGGCAATCGATGCGTTGGGTGTGCGCCTGGCCCGCATACCGGCCCGCGTGCTGCAGGCGCTCTTCGCACGTCATGCCCCGGTTCTCGAGATCGACAGCAGCGGCGCCTTCGACATTCCCGGTCGTCCCTTTTTCGATGAACGCGGAAAGCCCGGTGTCGATTCGGCGCAGCTGACGGCCTATCACTACGCCAGCGTCATGCCGCTGGCCGGTCGCCTGAGACTCCAGCTCAACTACGTTTTCTGGTTTGCCGCCCGTCCGCGCAGTGGGGCCTTTGATACGCTGGGCGGCGCGCTGGATGGCATCGTCTGGAGGGTAACGCTGGATGAGGAGGGTCGGGCGCTCGTATACGATTCGATCCACCCCTGCGGTTGCTATCACCTGTTCTTCGCGGGCTCTCGTCTGCAAACGCGCGAGTCTGCGCTGCGTCAGCCCGAGCCACCCCTGCTACCCCAGGCAGCGCCGGAGCTGAACGGTGCGCAGCGCATCCTGCTGCGCATCGCGAGCCGAACGCATTATCTGCAGCGGGTGTTGGGCGTTTCGACGGAGGAGCAGGGCTCAGCGGACGCCTATGCCCTCAGACCCTACGAGGAACTTTACGCCGTGGACTCGTCATCGGGCCGGGCCAGCCTGTTTGCCCGCCATGGGCTGGTGCCGGGGACGGGCCGCGGAGAACGTTTTTACCTGTGGCCCATGGGTATTCGCTCCCCCGGAGCCATGCGGGAGCGTGGGCGTCAGGCGACGGCGTTCCTTGGTAGACGCCACTTTGACGATGCGGATCTTCTGGACAACCTGTTTCGCTTGGACCCAGCCCAGCCCTGAACTCCGGGGACCTAAGCGGAAAAGGACGGCCGCCAGCGAAGCGGCCGCGAAGTTGCGCTAGAGGCGGATCCCGCCGTCGGTCTCGATAACGCGCCCCGTAAGATAGTCGTTCTCAAAGATGAAGCGCGCCGTGTGAGCAATCTCCTCCGGAGTTCCGAGACGACGCATGGGGATCATGGTTTTCATCTTGTCGAGCGCCTCGGGCTTCATCGATGCCACCATTTCCGTAGAGATAAAGCCCGGTGCGATGCCCATGCAGCGAACGCCGTAGCGCGCGAGTTCCCGCGCCCACACCACGGTCATGGCTGCCACGCCGGCCTTGGCCGCGGAGTAGTTGCTCTGGCCCATGTTGCCGGCTCGCGATACGGACGAAATGTTCAGGATCACGCCTTCGCAGCCGAGTTCGATCATCTTGGCGGCTGCTTCGCGGGCACAGAGGAAAACGCCGGTCAGATTGACATCGATCACCGTCTGCCAGGCGGCGAGACTCAGCTTTCCCGTGACCTCACCGTCCTTGGCCTTCACCATCAAACCGTCGCGGAGCACGCCGGCATTGGTGACCACACCGTGCAGGGCGCCGAAATCAGAGCCGATATCGCTGAAGAGCTTCTCGACGGACTCTTCTTCGGCCACGTTCGCGACGTAGGCTTTCGCCTTCCCACCGAGGGCTTCGATACCGTTCACGGCCTCGTCGAGCTTCTCCTTGTTCAGGTCGACTAGAGCGATTTGCGCGCCCGCTTCAGCGAGGGCTCGCGCCATGCAGAAGCCGAGGCCCTGGGCGCTACCCGTAACTGCCACAACTTTTCCATCTAGGTCCATGTTCCTTGCTCCTTGTGGTTGGGGTGTGGCGTCACCATTCTTTGGGCAGCACGACACCGTTGCCGGGCGGTCTCAACCCGACGATCGTGTTCACTGTGGTGCTTACCTGGGAGGCCGGTATGGTTCCGGGCTTCTGCCGTGCCTTTACGGCATCGGCTTTCTCAAGGTCTGCGGAGGTCTTCTATGACGCTCTTCGACTCGCACAGGACAACTGCATCCCAACAGCTGCGGGCCGCTGTCGTGCTGCTTTCTTGCGCATTCCCGCTGGTCACCGCGGATTTTTTCAACGCGCGTTGAACCGCAGTATAGCAGACACCCCTCCTGCGAACTGCTAGGGTTTTCTCACTTTCCCCTACGCCACGGATCGATCATGGGCCGCAGTACCGCGGAGGACCGCGAGAACTTTCGAGAGATTCGCAAATATGCGAATCGGCGTCTCTACGACCTTCGCACTAGCCGCTACATCAACCGCGATGACCTCCGCGAACTGATCGCCGACGGTTACACGGTCCGTGTAATAGACGATGTCAGCGGCGAGGACATCACCCGATCCCTGCTGTTGCAGCTGCTTGCCGAGCAGGAGCTGGGGGGCCAGCCCGTGCTGAGCGACGCAATCCTCACGGAGCTGATCCGCTACTACCAGCACCCGATGCAGGCCTTGCTGGGCAGTTATTTACAGAAAAGCATCGAGACGTTTATTGCTCAGCGCCAGAATCTCCAGGGTCAGCTGCAAAAAATGCTCGATGCCGTACCCGGAGCGGACCTCGCCCAGGCCAATCTCGAGCGCTTCTTCGAGAGCCAGAACTTCTTCTTCGGTCGCCGCGACGAGCGCGGTAAGCACGACTGAAACCCACCCCAGGGCGGCACGGTCTTTTGTAGCCCGGAATTATTGCGATGCAACATAAGCTGCATCGATTCCGCAGTTTGGAATGTCCTTGAATCTCTATAACCGGCGATATAGGTTCGACCATCGTCGTGTGCAAACGCACAACACATATGTTGCACTGCAACAAAATCTGACCTATGCTGCATTGCAACATGACGGCAACGTCATGCACCAAAGCGAACTCAAGGAGTGAAATCATGAGCAACTGGCAGGAAAGAATCGGCTCGGCAATCAAGAGCGTCACGGAGCGTCAGGAGGCCTTCGTGGGCGGCGTACAGCGCGGCATCACCCTCGGAGGCGATACGATGGAGAAGGTCGCGGGCTTCCAGATCGGCCTTGCCTCTTCGGGCGTGGACGCGACCGTCGCCCAGGTAAAGCTTCTCGGACAGCCGGGCAATCCGCTGACCTACGCGAAGCGCCAGGTCGAACTGGTTTCCGACGGCATGCAGACCGTCACGGCCAAGGCTGGCGAGCTCAAGGACATCGCCTCCGAGTGCGCCTCCGACGTTGCCGCGCTGTTCGTAGTCCCCGCACCCAGCAAGCCGCGCGCCAAGAGAGCGACGTAGGCAACGCCTCGGCAGGCGCTTGCGGCGCCTGCCATACCCCTCCCGGATTCATCCTCCGACTAAAGTAGTCTGCGCCTTTCGCCCCTCAGCGGTGATACTTCACCGGCAATTTCTAGCATCGCCTGGAGCAGTGCTGTGGGCATCAGTCGTTGATGTCTCCTGCCCGCACCGGGCATGGACTGCATTCGCATACTAACGATAAGGAGTACGGGTTATGGGTCGAGTAGCTCTGGTGACCGGCGGCAGCCGCGGTATCGGTGAAGCAATTTGCCTGATGCTGAAAAAGGAAGGCTACACGGTAGTGGCCAACTACGGGGGCAACGATGAAAAGGCCCGGGCTTTCAGCGATGCCAACGGAATACCCGTGTACAAGTTTGACGTTGGCAGCCTTTCCGCCTGCGAGGAGGCTGTCGCCAGGATCGAAGAGGAAGTAGGCCCCATCGAGGTGCTGGTAAACAACGCGGGAATCACGCGTGACGGAACCATGCACAAGATGAGCTATGAGCAGTGGTACGACGTCGTGCGCACCAACCTCGGTTCCTGCTTTTATGTAACGCGCTGCCTGATCAACGGCATGCGTGAGCGGGGTTTCGGTCGCATCGTGAATATCGGTTCGATCAACGGGCAGGCGGGCCAGTACGGCCAGGTGAACTACGCCGCGGCCAAGAGCGGCATCCATGGATTCACCAAGGCTCTCGCCCAGGAGTGCGCCTCCAAGGGCATCACGGTGAATGCGATTGCCCCGGGTTACGTGGCCACGGACATGGTGAAGGCCGTGCCGGAAAATGTGCTGGAAAAAATCGTGGCCAAAATTCCCGTCGGTCGCCTGGGCGATGCCGACGATATTGCACGCGGCGTGGTGTTCCTGGTCGCCGACGACGCGGGCTTTATCACCGGTTCCACGCTGTCGATCAACGGCGGCCAACACATGTACTAGCCCCGGGGTATCGCGAAGTTCTTCGCGAACCCGGATGCTCCAACAACTGCGAGGTGTGATTAGTGAGTGGTGTACCGAGTCTAAAATTAGTCGACAGCAATCAGGCGGCGATCATGGATCGCGAGTTCCGTACCATGCTCGCGCAGGCGACTTCGGGTATGTCTCCCCTGGAACTGTCTCTCGCTACCCTCGACTGGATCTCGCATCTCGCGATTTCACCGGGCAAGCGCATACAGCTTGTGCAGAGCTTCACACGCAAGCTCGGACGCCTGGGTCTCTACAGTCTACAGTCGCTTATCAAGAAGGACGCCAAGGGGCCGGCGAGTTCGATCGAGCGCCGCATGAGTTCGGAAGACTGGCGTCGCTGGCCGTTCAATGTTCTCGCCGAGGCTCACCAGACCACCAAGGACTGGGTGAAGGAAGCGACCGTCGGCATAGAAGGCGTGCGCAGCGAGCATGAGGTGATGGTCCATGCGGCGGCAGACCAGGTGCTGGACCTGCTGTCACCGGCGAACTATCCGCTGACCAACCCGGAAGTGCTCAAGGCGACCTGGAAACAGCGTGGCCGCAACCTGGGGCGTGGCCTGAAGTATTTCGTCCAGGATCAGGTTCGCGACGTGTTCAACAATGGACTTCCGGAGAACTCGGAGGCCTTCAAGGTGGGCGAGAATCTCGCAGTCACGCCGGGCAAGGTGGTCTTCCAGAACTCCCTGATCGAGCTGATCCAGTACAAGCCGACGACTGAAGAGGTCGGTGCGGAGCCGGTACTTATAACCCCGGCCTGGATCATGAAGTACTACATCCTGGATCTGTCGCCGAAGAACAGCCTGGTCAAGTACCTTACGGAGCAGGGCAAGACCGTCTTTATCATTTCCTGGAAAAATCCGGATAAAGAAGACAAGCACGTCAGCTTCGAGGACTACGTGGAACTGGGCATCATGGCGGCCCTGGGCGCTGTCTGCGACATCTGCCCGAAGCGCAAGGTCCACGCCGTGGGCTACTGCATCGGCGGCACTCTTTTGTCTATCGCCGCTGCGGCCATGGCTCGCGATGGCGATGAGCGGCTGCAGACCATCTCGCTCTTCGCGGCGCAGACGGACTTCAGCGAGGCCGGCGAGATCACCCGCTTTATCTCCCCGAGCCAGCTCTCCTTCCTTGAGAAGCTCATGTGGAAGCGCGGCTACCTCGGCAGCGAGAACATGGGGGGCGCCTTCTCGATCCTGCGCTCGTCGGACCTGATTTATGCGGGCATGGTGGATCGCTATCTCATGGGGAATCAGGCGCAGCTCAACGACCTTATGTCGTGGAACGCCGACGGCACGCGCATGCCCTACCAGATGCACACCGAGTACCTGGAAAAGCTCTATCTGCACAACGAACTCGCCACCAACAAATTCACCGTGGGCGGTCGAGTCGTCTCCGTTTCCGACATCAACGTGCCGATGTTCGTCCTGGGTACGGAGACGGACCACGTGGCCCCGTGGAAATCGGTGTACAAAGTCGTGGGCCTGACGCACAACGAGCTCACCTTTGCCCTGACCAGCGGCGGCCACAACGCCGGCGTGGTGAGTGGGCCGCAGCATCCACGGCGTCGCTACCGTATCCATGAGCGCAAGGCCGGGGATAACTTCACCGATCCCGATACCTGGATGGACAGCAACGACGTCAACCAGGGCTCCTGGTGGCCGGCCTGGGACGCGTGGCTCGATGAGCGCATGACCGAGAAGACGGCTCCGCCGGCGATGGGCGCGACACGCAAGGGCCTCAAGCCGCTTCGTGAAGCACCCGGCGAGTACGTCTTCGGCTGAGGCGACCCATGGCGGCCCTGACCGCGCAGCGCCAGGCCGCGGCGGTCGGGGAACTCATCTCCCGCGATGCTGATCTCGCGGCGATCGTAGATCGTTGCGGGGCTCCGCCGTTCTGGTCGCGACCGAGGGGCTTCGCGACGCTTGTCTACATCGTGTTGGAACAGCAGGTCTCCCTGGCATCCGCGCGCGCATCCTTCGACCGCGTGAAGGCGCTTCTGCCCGAGTTCAGCCCCGAGGCGTTTCTCGAAATCGCAGATAGCGATCTGCGCGCCTGTGGCTTCAGTCGACAGAAAACCCGCTACACGCGCCTGATCGCCGAGGCCGTAGTCAGCGGCAGCCTGCCCCTGGCTCGCCTCGGTCGCTTCTCCGATGAGCGAGTGCGCGCGGAGCTTACCGCGATCACCGGGGTCGGCGACTGGACCGCCGAGATTTACATGATGACGGCGTTGCGCCGTCCCGACCTCTGGCCCCTGGGCGACCTCGCCATGGTCAAGGCCATTCGTGACGTGAAATGCCTCGCCGCTGATGCAGATCGGGAGGCAATCTACGAGCTTGGCGAAAGCTACCGGCCCTATCGCAGCGTGGCGGCAAAGCTTTACTGGCACCACTACCTGAGCCCGCACTAACGCATCGCAGCACTTTGTTCAAAGCCTGACGGCTAGCTATGATTCGCCTGCCCGCAATCAGAGGTTTCCGGCATGCGTAAGTCACTCAAGTTCCTGCATACGATTGGCGGTATCGGTTTCACCGGCGCCCTGCTTGCGCAGCTCGTGATCCTGCAGAATCTGCCGGCCGTCGAGAATCTCGAGGCTTACGCATCGGCCCGCATCCAGGTGGGGCTTATCGCCAAGTACATTCTCTTTCCCTCGCTCGCCGCCGTGCTGGTTGCCGGTCTTCTTTCTATGGCCTGGACCGACGCTTTCCACGGCGCTGGATGGGTGTGGATGAAGCTGGCCCTGGGCGTCACGGTTTTCGAAGGCACGCTGGTGGCCATCCAGGGGCCGGCACGACGTGAGGCCGAGCGGGTAACCCAGGCACTGGCCGGGGAGTTCGATGTCGCGCTCCTCGGCGTTACCAGCAGCAATGAGGCGAAGTCGACGATGGTGATTCTCGGTGTCGCGGTGATCAACGTTGTCCTCGCGGTGTGGCGACCGAAGTTTTCGCGACGACCAGCGCGCAGCACCGCGTGATCGATCAATCGCGGGCCTGGCTGCTCGCACTGCTGATGTCCCTCGCCGGCTGCGACCTGGCTGTAAAGCCTATGTTGAGGCTCCATGCGCCCCCGAATGAGCGGGTGAATTTCGAAGGTCTCTCGGGCGTTCTTCAGGATGAGGTCGGAATCCGACTCAGCCGCGATCTCAGCGTCGAAGTCGGCGACGACCCCGTCGCATCGCTCATCGACGGCTCCGCGGACCTCGCGATCGTGGACAACACCCGCCCCTTTGAGAGCGGGCTGCGGGTTGTGCTGAATCTCTACACGGCGGTCGTCCATCTGAGCGTGCGCGACGATCTCGATGTCAACACCGGCATTAACAAGAGCACCCTGCGCATTGAGGTCCTGCACAACGCGCATGCCGGCGGGCAGATCGTAGAGTTGCTGAACGAGCGGAGCGCGCAACAGGAACAGCGACCCCTCGTGCAACGCTGGCGTCCCGAAGACGGTGGTGAGCCCGACATGCAGCTCTACCTCGGGCCGATCAATCCGAAGAACACGGGCTGGTTCCGTGAAGGCTTCCGCCTCGCGCCCTTAAGCGACCTCGATGAGCCGGGTGCCGAATTCTATCTCGAAGGGATTCGTTACCTCGTGCCTCAGTTCCGACGCACGCGAATTCCGGCGCTGACCTACACGCTACCCGGCAACGAGCAGGGGATCGAAGCGCTGGCGGTGGACATGCTTCTCATCTCTCACCGTCGTGTTCGCCCGCTGCTGATCTTCGGGCTCGCCCGTACCCTCATAGAGCAGAAGGCCCGCTTCGCCGCCGTTGAGCCACAGCTGTTTCGTTGGCTGAACACAAGCTTTGAGGCTGACAGTCTGGCTTTCCCGCTGCACACGGGGGCGCGCATGTACCTCGAACGCGATGAGCCCGGCTTCCTCGAGCGCTACGCCGAGACCCTAAACTTCCTCGTCTACCTGCTGGTGTTGATCGTCACCGGACTCCTGGCCTTCGGACGCTGGCGCGCGCGACGCCGTAAGGACCGCATCGACGAGTTCTACAAGGGCGTTTTCGACCTACGCCGCGGCGCCGCCCTACGCGGCGCGCGGGAGACTCTCGAGGCTCTCGACCAGTTGGAAGCCGATGCCTTTGCGGCGCTTATCGGTGAGCGGCTCGGCGCCGACGACAGCTTCCGCATCTTTACTGAACTCGTAGATGGCCTGCGCAACGATTTGCGCATGATGGAGAGATCCATTTCCCCGGTGAGCGTTCGCGATCCATGAATTCCCCGACGCGCTGAAGACTGCTCCGTGTCTGCCCGTGGTCTTGTCCCAGAAATTCTGAGTCCCCGCCTGCGGCTGCGAGGCCATCGAGCCCGGGATCACAGCGCGGCCACTGAGCTCTGGCAATGTCCCGAGGTGTATCGGTTTATTCTCGGTGAGCCGCTGTCTTCGCAGGACGTCTGGCTGCGCATTCTTCGCTACAGCGGTCTGTGGGATTTCCTTGGCTACGGTTACTGGGCCGTCGAGGAGCGCAGCTCCGGGGCCTATGTCGGGCAACTCGGGTTTGCCGATTTTCGCCGCGGTCTCGTGGGTTTTGACGGCCGCTACCCTGAAGCTGGCTGGGTTATACATCCGGCCTTCGCCGGTCGGGGCTACGCTACCGAGGGCATGGAGGCGGCCTTTGGCTGGCTCGACGCCCAGGAATTCGGGACGCGGAGTTTTTGCCTGATCTCACCGGACAACGAACTGTCCTTGCGAGTCGCCGAAAAACTTGGCTTTCAGTTTGCTCTGCATACCCCCATGGGTTCATCAAGCACGAACGTCTACTTCAGAGAGAGTAAAGAGACATCGCAGCGCAGCGGAGACTGAGCACATCGGGACGTGATGCGGTGGGTCGGACGCACAAAAAAGGCGACGCTGCCGCAGAAGCAACGTCGCCGCCGAGAGATAAACCCTGATTTTTGGACGCAAGCATCCCCGAGCTAGCTGATCGCCAGGTCCATTCTATCGAGCCAGGTTGAGAATCCAGGCGACCAGTTGACCGGCGTCGTCGTCGTTGATGACGAGACTGTTAGCGGGCATGCCCATACCGGACGAAATATCACCTTCCCAGTGGCTGCTCTCGGGCTTTGATCCTTCAAGAACCACCTGTGTGAGCGAGTCAATGGCCTCCGGATCGTCGCGATACTTCTGGGCGACACTCACCCAGGCCGGGCCAATGGGCTTGAGCCCGTGAGGACCCTTGGAGCCGGTTCCGATACTGTGGCAGATGACGCAGCCAGCGCCTTCGGCCAACCGCATCATGCGGACGTCTTCTGCTTCCTGGGCAGACACGACACCTGGGACAAACAGTCCAGCCGCAAGAACCGCGGAACCCACTACCTTACGCATACAAAAGCCTCCATAACGAATACCCGATATCTTCAGCCTACCGTCCCCGATCCGGCCTTGCGTCAGATCAAGGCGGAGGTCAAAAATCGGCTGGTGTAGCAAAGTAACCCTCTCAACCTTGTTCGCATAGGCACAGAATGCGAAACAGGCCTAAAAAAACAGGCTCGCGAGCAAGTAGGACTCAGATGTGATGGGCAGCGCGAGCTACGGTCTGCCCCGCAAGTTAGACCATGCGGGCTGGGATGAACATTAGACCAAGGGAGGGCTGGAAACGGCGCCGAGGCCGCAGGTCGTTCTTCTGTGTATGAAGACCGAGAGACGCGTTTTGGTCCTATCTCGCAAGACGATCGTCGGGGCCAGCTCCGCGCTGGTCCCGGTATTAAAGGCCGGGGAAAACGAGCGGTTTATTCGACAGGATGGTATCGAGACGCACCTAGCTGAAGCTGGAAACGGTTTGCTGAATGCGCCGCGTTTTGCGCGGATCGCCGAGCAGGCTCAGCAGCTTGCCAAGTTCCAGGCGCCGCAGGTAATCCGGGACCAGATAGAGATCCAGGTTTTCTTCGTCGAGGACGTCGAATTCGCCGACCTCCTTGAGGCCCGCGTAGGCGACCGCATCGCCAACACGGCAGGCCAGGTAGAGGAGAATATCTTCTCGCTGCTCGGCTTCACTACGCTCGTTGGTATCCACATGCCAGGTCAAGGGCGTGACTGAATAACGCAGCGCGGTATAGAGATCCTCGGGAAGCTGCCATTCGCGTGCCAGCAGCGCACTGAGCAGGGCTGAGTTCGCCATTATCGCTTCCTGCTGCCCCTCGATGCGGGTCAGCAGCGTTGAGTGCAACGCGTATAGCGCCGACAGCTCAGGACGCGCAAAGATCAAGGCGAGGTCGCCGACATTGGCGAGGAGCGCGCGCGTGGCCATCACGGTTGGTTGTTCCATGGCCAGGCTTTCCGCAAAGGCCTGTGCCGTCGCGCTCGCAACATAGCTTGAGCGCCACATCCGCATGTAGGCCGACTGCTGCACATCGGTCTCAAAGGACATGACCTGGGCGATGGCGCTCTGCACGACGAGCCCCTTCACCATCGTTGTGCCGAGATAGTTCACCGCGTGTTCGATGCTGGAAATGGGGGCACGCAGGGCGAAGGCAGCGGAGTTCACAACGCGCAATACGTCTGCGGTAAGGCTGGGGCTTGAGAGCACCGCCTCGCGCAGCTCCTCGGGGTCGTCGAGTCCTCGGGTAAGTCGATCGACCAGGGGCGGCGGGCGGGGGATCGCGGCGACGATGTTACTCAGGTCCTCGAGTTCGATCTCCGTGAGGTGCTCTTCCATCACCAGGAAAAGATCGGCGAGGGCCGAAGGCTTTTCCCGAGGCGCTACGTCGTCGAGTAACGAGGCGTCCGTGTCAGACTCATGAGCACTGGCCGGGGCGCCAACCGATTTCTGTTCCGGCTCTGCCTTATCCGCTCCGCTGCGACGAAACCAGCCCACGATCGGACGCTAGGGGAACTGCGCGAAAATGCTGTTGACCGCGGAGTTGATCACGGCGTTTCGGTTTTGCTGCATGCTCTCCGTGATGCGCGCGGTGGCGGCGCCTTCCCATAGGAGTTCGTTGCGCTCGCGGTCGATGATGTCAATCCGCAGCGTGCCTTCCGTACGCTGTACGACCTCCGTGGTGGTGCCATAGCCAATTCCGTAGCCGCCCCAGGTGCCGTAGCGTCCGCGACCGTACGCGACCGTGGGGCCGGCGGTGGGGCGGGACTCGATGGTTTCCTTACTCGACGTAAAAAAGTTCACCAGGAGGTCGGGATTGTCGTTGCTTTGCGTGAGCCCCAAAGCCTCAAGTTGGAAGTCAGTGGATTCAATGAGCTGCTGACTGATCAGGGAGCGGGTAGATCCACGGTCGGTCGACAGGGGCTGCATGTAGGCGTAGCTGCGGTACTGCGACACGTCAAAGCCCGGGGCGCTGTTGGTGATGATCTGCGGGCCGCTGGAACAGCCGGCGAGCAGGGCCAGGCCCGCGCCGAGCGCGACGAAAAACATCCGGGAAAGTACAGGACGGTTCATACGGGATGGTTCCTCTTTTGCCGTGTGCGCAGCGCGCGATGCTAGCACAGGCTTACTTCTCGAAGTGCGGCGCCTGCCACCTCAGGGTTTCGCATCCGCCTGCGGGATGACCCGCGCCACGCCGGCAAAGCGGGGATCGGCCGCGGCGCTCGCGTTTCCGTCCGCGTCCACCCAGACAAGCTGCGCATTGCCGAACTCCCAGGCATGCGGCTCCACCCTGTATCCGAGTTCCCGGAGCCCATTAGCGACTTCGTCCGTGATCGGGGTCGAGGGCGAGTAGGTGATCAACTGGTCGGGCAGAAGCTGGTGATGAACGCGGGGCACGGCCTGGGCTTCCGCGGCGCTCATGCCGTACTCCACCACGTTGCTGATCAGCTGGTACACGGTGGTAAAGATCGTCGAGCCGCCCATCGCTCCCACGACCATGGCGACCTGCCCGTCGCGCAGGAGCAGGGTGGGCGCCATGGACGACAGCATACGCTTGCCCGGTGCTATGGCATTGGCTTCGTTGCCGGTCACGCCATAGTAGTTGGCCACTCCGGGAGCGGCGGAAAAATCGTCCATCTCGTTGTTGAGCAGAAAACCCGCCCCTTCAACCACCACGCCGGAGCCGAAGTCCGTGTTGAGAGTGTAGGTGTTGGCTACCGCGTTACCCTCGGCGTCGAGAATAGAGAAATGCGTGGTGTGAGCGGGCTCGCGCCAGGGTTCCACGGCGCCGGTCGCACTGGGTTGTGCCCTATTGATCTGCGTGGCCCGGGTCCGCAGGTAGGCGTCGCTGAGCAAGGCGGCGCTTGGCACGTCGGCGAAGTCCGGATCTCCCATATGTTCCGCCCGGTCGGCAAAGATACGTTTCTCGATCTCGGCTTTCAGGTGTACGTAACGCACGGAGTTGTGCGCGATCTCGTTGAACTCGCGCCCGAGCATGTCCTTGATCCGCAGGTACTGGAGAATCGCAAGACCGCCGGAACTCGGCGGTGGTGCCGTCACGACTTCGAAGCCGCGCCACTCGGCGCTCAGCGGTTCGCGCCATCGCGGACGGTAGCTTTCCAGGTCTTGCGCGCTGATCAATCCGTCTCCGCGCTCCATTTCCGCGAGGAGGAGGCGAGCCGTTTCACCGCGGTAGAACCCATCGGCACCCGTCGTGGCGATTCGTTCCAGGGTGGCGGCGAGGTCGGGCTGCGTGAACTGCGTCTCCGCTTGAAGATCACCGTAGTAGTTTGCGAAGTTGGTGCGTCCGGCGTACTCGTCTTGCGACTCGGCGATGAGATCACTCATCCACAGCGGTATGCGGTAACCCGTCGTCGCGAGTTCGATCGCCGGAGCGACAAGTCGCTTCCATGGGAGGCGGCCATAGCGACTGTGTACTTCCCAGAGCCCGGCGACGGTGCCGGGTACGCCGCTTGCTCGATGACCGATCAGGCTGGCATCGGATACAGCGACGCCGCGCTCATCGAGATACATGTCCCTCGTCGCCGCGCCCGGCGCCGTCTCACGATAGTCGAGGAAGCGGCTCTCGCCTTCAAAAAACAGAGTCATGAAACCGCCGCCGCCGATGTTGCCGGCTTCCGGAAACGTTACGGCGAGCACAAAGGCCGTCGCCACGGCGGCATCGACGGCGTTGCCTCCATCACGCAGGACCGCTTCCGCCGCGTTGGCGGCCAGGGGTTCGGGAATCGAAATGGCCGCATCGCCCGCGTTTACCCAGACGGGGGCGACAATGAACAGGAAGAAGACCAACGGCCTGGGCGCCAATCGCTTACTTTTCGTTCTTTGCTGCATAGTCGCGGCCTCCGGCGCCGGGTTGGCGTGAAATTTGTATACGCTAGCATCGTGCTTATTCTCACTCAGAGCCTTCCAATCAGCGCTGCGCGCGGTCGATGCCAGCGGTCGCTCCTTATGCCTGAAGCCTACGCAGCCGCTGGTGGGGAAGATTTTCTCAGTACCCCGGGAACGGTCGTCTTGGAAGGGCAGCCTGCGCGGTGCGGCGCATCGTGACCGCTGAAGCCAGCTCGGAACTGCGTCTTCTCATTATCGACGACGACGAGGAGCGCGCCGCCCTCGTGGAGCGCGGACTTCTGGAGAGCGGCTTCGAAGTGCTTGCCGCCATCCCCACCGCAAGCGGTTTGCTGCATCAGATGACGACGCTGGTTCCGGATGTTGTTCTCATCGCTCTCGATTCGCCCGATCGCGATGTACTGGAAAGTCTGGCTATCGCCTCGCAGCACAATCCCCGTCCTGTGGTGATGTTCTCGGAGGCCGATGACCAGGAGTTCGTCGCGGATGCGATCCGCTCAGGCGTGACCGCCTACCAGGCCGAGGGGATCAACGCCGAGCGAGCGCGCACCGCCATCGCCGTTGCCGGCACGCACTTCGCCACCTACCGCGAAATGCGCACGGAGCTTGACCAGATGCGCCAGAAGCTCAGTGACCGTAAGGTTATAGACCAGGCCAAGGGTCTGATCATGCAGGCCCGGCGCGTGAGTGAGGACGAAGCCTACGCCGCGCTGCGCAAGCTCGCCATGGATCGCCAGTGCTCCATCGGCGCGGCGGCGCGCGACGTTCTCGCCATTCTCAATCGCGGCCAGGGAGGCCGTTCATGACCGATCCAACCAGCCTGCCCCCCGCCGAAAATCCGGAGCTGCGCCTCGGCTACCTGCGTCTTTCGGACAGCGTGCCCGTGATAGCGGCCTACGAACTCGGCCTCTATGAACGTTTCGGGCTCAAGGTGCAGCTGCAGCGGGAGGTTTCCTGGGCGAACGTGCGCGACAAACTCGTGATGGGCGACCTTCAGGCCGCGCAGATGCTCGCGCCGCTGCCTCTGTCTACAACTCTCGGCCTCGGCGGGCTGCGCGCGCCGATCGTTACCGGTCTTACGCTGAGCCTCAATGGCAATGCCATCACGGTTTCCTCGAGCCTCGATGCCCTGCTGCGCGAGCATGGGTCGGATCCGGTAAACAGCGCTGCGAGCAGCGCCCTGGCTCTGCGGCGCTGCCTTGATGCCCGCGGTGGCGGCGCCGAGCTGACCTTCGCCGCCGCCCACAGCTTCTCCTGCCACTCCTTCCAGCTGCGCCGCTGGATGCGCGCAGGCGGTGTCGATCCGGACCGCGATGTACGCATTATCGTGCTGCCTCCACAGCAGATGGTGGACAGCCTCGCGCGCGGAGTGATCGATGGCTTCTGTGTGGGCGAACCCTGGAATACCGTCGCGGTGCAGCTGGGCATCGGCGCCGTGCAGGCCACGGGATATCAAATCTGGAACAACGCTCCGGAGAAGGTGCTGGGTGTAACCGAAGCCTGGCACGAGCGCCACCCCGCCACCCATCTTCGCCTGCGCCTGGCGTTGATGGAGGCGAGTCGCTGGCTGGCGGCGCAGAACAATCGCGAGGCCGTGGTGGAAATGCTGCAGGCACCTCAATACCTGGATCTTCCGGAGATTCGCCTGCGTCCCTCGCTCACGGGCGAGTTCGTGTTCCGCAAGGGGGAGGCGCCCGTTTCCATGCCGGATTTTCACGTGTTCAGTCGCTATCTTGCGGGCTTTCCCTGGCGCTCCGGTGCGGACCGGCTCATGAAGCACATGGGTTCGCAGCTCGGACGCGAGTTCAGTCGCGAGCAGGTCGGCTCGCTCATTCAGCAGTGCTTCCGCACCGATCTCTACCGCGAGGCGGCGCGCTGGCTCAATGAGCCCGCCCCGGACAGCGACTACAAGCAGGACGATTGCCACGACGACGTGTGGTCCCTGGCTCCGGGAATTGAACTGGGCCCCGATCGGCTCCTCGCCGCCGCTCTCTAGCGCCGTTAGCAGCTGTTGGGAGCAATCGGTAGAGCGCCACGGGCATGTGACCGATCGCGTCGGAACAGATCCTTCATCGGTGCACCAAAGCGGGACCGAATCGGGAAAACGGTGCCCGGCGAGGGTGCAGAAATGCCGCCGTCGCGGAATCGCTTCGGTCCGTCAGGCCCCAGAGACCACAGCTAAAGTGTTGTTTTTGCATGAATAAGTGCCGGCGAGCACGGCGCTTGAATAGGCTAAGGCAGTCGGCCTTGTGCCAGACCACGTCAAATTCGTCTCCCCCCTGGCAATGAAGCCTTACCCGATAACGCGCGCTGCGCGAGCGGGGAGGCGTCGGAATATCCAGTAGATAGGGGGAGCAATGCACCCAGTTCAAAGCACCACACCGTCGCATGCGAAAGCATCGATCGCAGAGGCACCGTTCGCTGAAGGCATTTGGCCCGGCGCATCCTGGCTACGCCGATTAACGCGCGGCTTCGCGGCCTGCGGCCTGATCCTGGCGGGTGCGGTGCAGGCAGAACTGGGAGAGCCCGAACGCGACGAACTCAAGTTCGGCTTCATCAAGCTGACCGACATGGCGCCCCTCGCCGTGGCCTACGAAAACGGATACTTCGAGGACGAAGGTCTCTACGTGACGCTGGAGGCCCAGGCCAACTGGAAGGTGCTTCTCGACGGCGTCATCGACGGGCAGCTCGACGGCGCGCACATGCTGGCCGGCCAGCCCCTCGCCGCGACCATCGGCTTCGGCACCAAGGCCCACATCGTTACGCCCTTTTCCATGGACCTCAATGGCAATGGCATCACCGTGTCCACGGAAGTCTGGGATGCGATGAAGGAAAACATTCCCATGGAGGACGGCAGGCCCGTCCACCCGATCAAGGCCGATGCGCTGAAACCCATCGTCGACGAGTACCGCGACGAGGGTAAGCCCTTCAACATGGGCATGGTATTCCCGGTGTCCACGCACAACTATGAGCTGCGCTACTGGCTGGCCGCCGGTGGCATCCACCCGGGCTACTACGCGCCGCACAAGGGTGATACGTCGGGCCAGCTCCAGGCCGACGCCCTGCTTTCCGTCACCCCGCCGCCACAGATGCCGGCCACGCTGGAAGCGGGAACGATCTATGGCTACTGCGTCGGCGAGCCCTGGAACCAGCAGGCCGTGTTCAAGGGCATTGGCGTTCCTGTGATCACCGACTACGAAATCTGGAAGAACAACCCGGAAAAGGTCTTTGGCCTCACCAAGGAGTTCACGGAGCAGTACCCGAACACCACGGTGCGCATCGTCAAGGCACTGCTGCGCGCCGCGCAGTGGCTGGACGAGAACGACAATGCCAACCGTCCCGAAGCGGTGGAGATACTGGCGCGCTCCGAGTACGTCGGCGCCGACTACGATGTGATCGCCAATTCCATGACAGGCACCTTCGAGTACGAGAAGGGTGACAAGCGTCAGGTGCCGGACTTCAACGTGTTTTTCCGCTACTACGCGACCTACCCCTACTACTCTGACGCCGTCTGGTATCTGACGCAGATGCGCCGCTGGGGCCAGATATCCGAACCCAAGTCCGACGACTGGTACAAGGAAACGGCGGCGAGCGTCTATCGCCCGGATATCTACGCGGCTGCCGCTCAGGAACTCATCGCCGAGGGACTGATGGAGCCGACGGACTTCCCCGACTTCTCCTCTGAGAGCGGCTACCGCCCGGAACAGAAGGAGTTTATTGACGGCGTCGCCTACGACGGCACCCGGCCCAATGCCTACCTGGACAAGTTCGCCATTGGACTCAAGGCGGACGTTCTCTAGGTTCACCGCAGGTAGCGCAAACAGGCCCTAGCAACTCTCTCGATCCGAGGTTCCGGTTATGACCGATACAGCTGTCCTTGCAGGAGGTGCCCCGGGCGAACGGCCGGGACGTCGATTCACGCTCAAGCTGCCGGCCATCGACTTTGCCGCCGTCGCGCAGGGCATGGTTCTGCCGATGATCGGGATCGTCCTGTTCCTGATGCTCTGGCAGTTTGCGGCAAATCGCATCGATACATCTCTTGGCCAGTTTCCCGGGCCCGCGCAGGTCTGGGAGCAGGTCAAGGGACTCGGCGAAGAGCACGTGCGGACCCGCGAGAAAGAACGCGCGTTCTACCAACGCCAGGAAGAGCGCAACGCGAAGAAACTGGAGAAGAACCCCGACGCCGTTATCAAGTGGCGCAGCTACACCGGCAAGCCGACTTTCGTTGATCAGGTACTTACAAGCCTGAAGACCGTGGCCGTCGGCTTTATCCTCGCGAACCTCATCGCCGTACCCCTGGGCCTTCTCTGCGGTCTCAGCAAGAGCGCCTACCAGGCGATCAACCCGATCATCCAGATCTTCAAGCCCGTGTCGCCGCTGGCCTGGCTGCCGTTGGTGACCATGGTGGTCAGCGCCACCTACGTCGTCGATGAACCCGCGTTCGACAAGGCGTTCCTGAATTCGGCGTTCACCGTCGCCCTGTGCTGCCTGTGGCCAACGCTGATCAACACCACCGTCGGCGTTGCGGGCATCGACCGCGATCTGGTGAACGTGAGCCGCGTGATCACGCTGCCGCCGCTGGTGCACGTGCGCAAGATCGTGCTGCCCGCCGCCGTCCCGATGATCTTCACCGGCATGCGTCTCTCTCTGGCGACCGGCTGGATGGTGCTCATCGCGGCGGAGATGCTCGCCCAGAACCCGGGACTCGGAAAGTTTGTATGGGACGAGTTCCAGAACGGCAGCTCGAACTCGCTCGGCCGGATCATGGTCGCTGTGCTGGTGATCGGTATCGTCGGCTATCTGCTCGACCGCGCGATGCTGTTCCTGCAGCGCAGGATCAGCTGGGACAAGAACGCGGTACTGCGCTGAGTGCGCGCCAAAACATAAGGAAAAGCGAAGATGAGCAAGCACTACCTGGAAATCACCGGCGTTGGCATCGAGTTTCCCCAAAAGGGGGGCGCGTTCCGCGCACTGCAGAACGTCAACCTGAAAATGCAGCGCGGCGAGTTCGTGTCCCTCATCGGGCATTCGGGCTGCGGCAAGTCCACGGTGCTCAATATCGTCGCGGGTCTGTACGACGCGACCGAGGGCGGTGTGATCCTTGAGGGAAGGGAAGTCCGCGGACCCGGACCGGACCGCGCCGTGGTGTTTCAAAATCACAGTCTCATGCCGTGGCTCAATGTGCATGACAACGTGGCGCTTGCCGTAAACCAGGTGTTCCGAAAGACCAAGAGCCGCGCCGAGCGCCGCGAATGGATCGAACACAACCTTGAACTTGTGGGTATGGCCCATGCCGCAAAGAAACTGCCCAGCGAAATCTCCGGTGGCATGAAGCAGCGCGTGGGCATCGCTCGCTGCCTGGCCATGGAGCCGAAGGTGGTGCTCATGGACGAACCTTTCGGCGCCCTCGACGCCCTCACCCGGGCAAGGCTCCAGGATTCGTTGATGCAGATTCAGGCCGATCTGGGCAACACGGTGATTCTGATTACCCACGATGTGGACGAGGCCGTACTGCTGTCCGATCGCATCGTGATGATGAGCAACGGCCCCGCGGCGACCATCGGAGACGTTCTCGACGTGCATCTTCCGCGTCCCCGGGACCGGCTGGAGCTGGCGGAAGACCCCGAGTTTGTGCACCTGCGCCAGCAGGTCCTGAACTTCCTCTACGGCGATGAGGTGGACCGCTCGCCGGGTGCCCGCCGCGGCACAGCAAGCCCTGAGCAGGACGAGTCCGTGGCGATTGCCGCTCCGGCAGATCCGGCAGAACCGGCAGAAAGTGGGGAAGAAGTCTTCACCGCCGTTGAATCCGTGCATACGGCGAAGGTCACGAAGCTCGGCCCTCGGGCGGCCTGAGGAATCGCGCTGACAAACCGCTTGAACGGGCCGAAACAAAGATAAGAAAACGCTATGAGTGAGCAGATTCTTGTTATCGGCAATGGAATGGTCGGGCACCATTTCGTCGCCACTCTGATGCGCTCGGGCAGTGGGGCCGTGGTCACGGTGGTCGGCGAGGAGTCTCGCATTGCCTATGACCGCGTCCATCTGTCCGAGGTATTCGCCGGCTCCGATCCCGAAGATCTCGCCCTTTCGAGTGCACAGGAATATGCCGACTGGGGTGTGGACCTGATCCTGGGAGATCGGGCCGTGACCATCGATCGTGAACGCCGCGTCGTGGTCACGGAATCTGGTCGTGAGCTGTCGTTCGACATTCTGGTACTGGCCACGGGGTCCTATCCCTTTGTGCCGTCCGTCCCCGGCCACGACCAGGCGGGGTGCATGGTCTATCGAACGCTCGACGACCTGGAACGGATCCGGGCGACGGCCGCCCGGTCGCGCATCGGCGTGGTGGTGGGGGGAGGCCTTCTCGGACTCGAGTGCGCCAATGCCGTAAAAAACCTTGGACTGGAAACACACGTAGTCGAGTTCGCACCGGGCTTGATGGGCGTGCAGCTCGATGATGGCGCTTCCTCGATGCTACGCCGGAAGATCGAAGACCTCGGCGTGCGCGTGCACACGCGGCGCAACACGCAGCGCATCGTGGCGGGCGAGAGCACGACACTGCGACTGGAGTTCGACGACGGGCAGCAGCTGAGCACGGATATGGTCGTGTTCAGCGCCGGTATACGTCCCCGGGATGAGCTGGCGCGAAGCAGTGGACTCGACATCGGGGAGCGCGGTGGGATCGTGATCGATGAGCAGTGCCGAAGCTCCGATCCCGGCATCTACGCTATCGGAGAGTGCGCGCTGTACAAGGGTCGTATCTTCGGACTCATGGCACCGGGCTATCGCATGGCCGAGGTTGTGGCCGGCGATGTCGCCGGTATCTCCGGTAGTTTCACCGGAGCCGACATGAGCACGAAACTCAAGCTGCTGGGCGTCGACGTCGGTGGCATCGGCGATGCTCACGGACGCAGCGAGGGAAGCGTGGCGCTGCTCTATGCCGATCGTAAGGCGGCGACCTACAAGCGTCTGGTAGTCAGCAGCGATGGCCGACGTTTACTCGGCGCGGCGCTCGTCGGCGACTGCAGCGATTACGACACGCTATTGCAGTACTACCTCCATGAAATCGAACTGCCGGAGGATCCCGCGGGTCTCATCGTGCCGAACGGCGATGCCGCTATCAGCCTCGATGCGCTGCCACCGTCCGCGGCGGTCTGCCGTTGTCACAACGTCAGCAAGGCGCAGATCATCGCGGCCATTGAAGCCGGGAGTGGAAGTCTGGCCGCGGTAAAGAAAGCGACCTGCGCGAGCACGGGATGTGGCGGCTGCGCGGCGCTGGTCCAGCAGCTCGTGGATGATCATGGCGCCGACATGACGGTCACGGAAGCGGAAGTCACCCCCCTGAAGCGCGCGAAGACCGTGCTCGCGGAACCGTCGCGGCGCAGCGCCTGATCGCCCATGGCCAGTGCGAAAACGCATACCGGAGCGGCACAGGGCGATGCGCTGGTCATTGCAGCATCACAGCCGACTCGGGATCGTGCCGGGAGCTGCCGCACTACCTGTCCCTACTGCGGTGTCGGTTGCGGCGTGGAAGTGCGCCCGGAGGATGGCGGGGTAAGCGTGGCCGGTGATCCCGATCATCCCGCCAACGAGGGGCGCCTGTGCGTAAAGGGTCAGGCGCTGGCGGAGACGCTGACGTCCGAGGGGCGTCTGCTCTACCCAGAGATTCACGGCTCACGCAGCGACTGGGACGCGGCGCTCGATCACGTCAGTGCGAAGCTGCGTGATGCACTCACACAGCACGGCCCGAACGCCATAGCGTTCTATCTGTCCGGCCAGCTCCTGACCGAGGATTACTACGTCGCCAACAAGCTGATGAAGGGCTTTCTCGGCAGCGCCAATGTGGATACCAATTCGCGTCTGTGCATGGCGTCGGCGGTAGCGGCCTACAAGCGTGCCTTTGGGGCTGACTTTGTGCCGTGCAGTTATTCGGACCTCGACGACTGTGATCTCCTAGTGCTCGTGGGATCCAATGCGGCCTGGACCCATCCGGTGCTGTACCGACGCATCGTCGCATCCCGGAAGGCTCGCGCGCAGAAGCGGATCGTACTCATAGATCCGCGCAACACCGCCAGCGCCGATGCGGCGGATATGCATCTGGCGATCAAACCCGGCAGCGATGCATTTCTCTTCGCGGGCCTTCTCGCCTATCTCGAGCAGAATGGCCACGTCGATGAACGCTGGATCCAGGCGCACGTCGATCATGCGGAGCAGAGCTTCGCGGCCGCCCGGGACTGTTCCCTCGGGCGCGTTGCCGCGGAAACGGGTCTCGCCGTAAAGCAGCTCGAAGACTTTTATCGCCTCTTTGCGCGCACGGAACGAACAGTCACCTTCTTCTCTCAGGGCATCAACCAGAGCGCGACGGGAACGGACAAGGCGAACGCCATAATCAATTGCCACCTGGCAACGGGGCGCATCTCCCGAGCCGGAGCCGGGCCCTTTTCCATCACCGGGCAGCCGAACGCCATGGGCGGTCGAGAGGTCGGTGGGCTGGCCAACCAGCTCGCCGCGCATATGGACTTCTCGCCCGAGGACGTGGACCGCGTCCAGCGCTTCTGGGAAGCACCGGCGATGGCGACGCAGCCCGGTCTCAAGGCTGTGGACCTCTTCGACGCCATGCACCGCGGCGAGATCAAGTTTGTGTGGATCATGGCCACGAACCCGGCCGTGAGCCTCCCCGATTCCCAGCGCGTGCGCGAGGCATTGAGTCTTTGCGAAACAGTGGTGGTCTCGGACTGCGTTGCAAACACGGATACCGCGGAGTTCGCCGACGTGCTTCTGCCCGCGACGGGTTGGGGCGAGAAGGATGGCACGGTCACGAATTCCGAACGGGTGATTTCCCGGCAGCGCGCTTTTTGTGAGCCGTCGGGGGAGGCGCGGCACGACTGGCAGATCGTCTGTGACATCGCTGCGCGCCTGGGTTTTGCCGACGCCTTTTCCTACGCCTCGCCGGCGGCCATTTTCCGCGAGCATGCGGCGCTTTCTGCCTGGGAGAACAGCGGCTCGCGCGATTTCGACATCGGCGCGCTCGCAGCGCAGTCCGACGAAGAGTTTGCCGTGATGTCGCCGCAGCGCTGGCCTCTCCCGGCGTCGGGCGCGGCGCCCCCGAGCATCCCGGCGTTCCACCCGAATCGCCGCATGCGCATGCTCCCGGTCAAACCTGAGAGTGGAGTCGGAGCGACGGACGCTGGATCGGCGTCGACGCAGCGGCTGCTGTTAAACACCGGTCGATTACGGGATCAGTGGCACACCATGACCCGCACGGGCCTGGCTCCGCTCCTGAATCGCCATCGGCGATTCTTTGCCGCGGCGCTGCATCCGGAAACGGCGGCGAAGCTCGCGGTCCGACCGGGCGATCTGCTGCGCCTATCCAATCACGATGCCTCCGTGGTCGCGACCGCAGCGCATGATCCGGGCATGGCGCGCGATGCGATCTTTCTTCCGATCCACTGGAACGACCGCTTTGCGTCCGCTGCCTGCGTTTCCGCACTGCTTCCGCCGATCACCGATCCCATCTCGGGTCAGCCCCAGTCCAAGCTCGCCGAGGTAGACGTCGAGCGCGTCGAAGTCCAATCCTGGGCTCTGCTGCTGATGCGCGGCGAAATCGATACGGCTCAGCTGAAGGCCAGCTATTGGTCGAGAGTGAAGGTGAGTGGCGGTGAAATGTATCTGCTTGCGGACGTCGATCCGATCGCCCTGCGCGAACTCGTTGACCAGAGCCACGCGCACACGGAAGTCATGGCCGTATCGGGGCAGGCACCCGTGATGGAACGCCGCGTGTGGATGGATGAGGGGCTTGCCGCCGCACTGTATCAGCAGGAATCGCAGGAACTGCTGCCCGATCCCGCCTGGTTGGAACGTTTGCTGGCGCGAGATCTGCCGTCATCGCGCTGGGCTTTGCTGAAGCCGTCGCCGGCGACCGGCGGAGGGGATGCGTTGGTGTGTAGCTGCCACGAGGTAACGCGGACGAGCATAATCGCCGCCCTCAAGGCCGGAGCCGGCAGCAGCGAAGCGCTGGGCCGTGAGCTGCGCTGCGGCACGGGCTGCGGATCCTGTCTGCCGGAACTGGAGGCTCTTGTCGTCGAATATGCGGACGCGCTGGAATCCGAGTCCGCCGCCGACTCGCTGCCGTAGCTGCCCTCGCCGCGGTATTGCTATGCTTGACTCCTGATTATTCTCGCGGACCAAAGGGAATGCTGCAGGGTGTTCAGTATGGATGCATTCGTTCCAGCGCCAGTGAGACTCAAGTCGCCGCCGCTTAAACCTGACAGCGCCGCATGACTCAGGACGATCTCGAGGTTTTCGGCGAGGGCACGGACTTTGAGGTCAGACTTCGTCTTCCCCACATCGTCTTCAAATCCATCTCTACCAGACCAGACGCGCACTGGCTGAAGCAGATCGCCATCGCGTCTGTGCGACGTTTCTTTTACCTGGCGGAAGATTGGAGCATTACGCTTCGCTCGGACCGCTACCCGGATTTTTCCGGTGAGATCATCGTGCCGGAGACAACGGACGGAGAGCGCTTCGAATTCGACGGCGCATCGATCCCCGTGCCCTGGCTGGTCAGCATGATAACGATCGGCGTACTCCGTCCCCTGGGCGTCCTGCTGATCGCATCCCTCGTCCACGACTACGCGTTTCGCTACGGCTATCTCAAGGTGGCCAAAGCGGGCGGGCCGCCGCAGAAGGTCATCATCAAACGCGATGTGGCGGACCGCCTGTTTCGTGACATCATCACCGTGGTCAATGGGAACCGGATCGTCGGTCACGTCGCGTGGTATTTCGTGCGCCTCGGCTATTGGACTGGCGTCAAATACAACGGGCGGCGGGGAAGCGGTAGAGCTCCCGTGACCGTTCTCCTGACGTTCCTCGCCGCGCTCGGATTCCTGGGCTATCTCGTCGCCACATACTCACTCGCGGAAATCGCGCTTAGCGCCGCGGCACTCTACCTGTCGCTGTACTTGATGACGCTGAGCCAGCTGCAAACCCTCAACTGGAAAACGGCCATGGCCGTTGTCCTTGCGATCCTCATTGCCTACCTGATGGCGATGCGAATCTATCGCGCGAGCAGCGCTGCGTCGTCGGAGTCCGAGGCGATGGCGGTCGTTCCGGACAGCGCTTTCTTCGCACGGGCCCGAGAATAGGAGTCGAGTGGTGTGATCTGCGCCGCGCTCCTTGAGAGCTGCCGAGCGGGATCTACTGACAGCGGCACGCGCTTTAACCGTCCTTGGTCGGGCGAAGAATCACCATGGCAGCGCGGTGCGTAGTCCAATACTGAACCGTCTATAGTACTCGTGAATGCCATCTCGCGACTGCTATATTAAGCGCAGGACGCGTCTGCTGGAGCACCCGCTTGCGCGAAGCACGACCTGCCAGATGGCTCAACAGTTCCCTAGCGCTGCTTCTGCTGGTGCTGACGTCGTCCGCCTCCGCGCAGGACGAGGAGCTGGTAACCATCGCGGACGCAAAAAGCCGCCTGGTGCTCGCCGTACTTCGCAACTCGTCATGGCCTGACGAAGAAGACATCGACGAGTTCCTCATCGGAGTCTACGGCGATGACCCGCAACTGCTCGAGACCCTGGAACGCGACGCCGCCCTCGGGCTCTCCCGGGGAAAGCCCGTCGCCGTAGAACGCTTCGACGATCTCGACTCAGCCGTCCGCAGCCATATCCTGCTCTTGATGCCTGAGATGAATAATGGGCTCGGCGAGCTTCGCCGCCGCTTCAACGGCACGGACACCTTGCTCGTCACCGACGGCGCACAGGACAGCGCCAATATCATGATGAACTTCACCTATCCCTCCCGGGACCGCGTGGCCTTCGAGATCAGCGCAAGCAACATGATCGAAGCCGGACTCACGCCATCCCGAGAGGTCCTGCTGTTCGGTGGTGACAAGGTCGACCTCGCCGAAGTCTACGTCAAGACCGAGGAACGCCTTGCCGAGGCAAGTGCGCTCGTGGCGGAGCAGCAGGCGCGACTTGAGGAACAGAGTGAAACCATCGAGCAGCAGCTCGGGGAAATTGCCGCCAACCGCGAAAAACTCACGGCCTTCGAGACTCAGCTTGTTGGGGTGCAGCGCCTCCTCGAGGACAGCGTCGCGCAGATTGGGGACAACGCGCGTGAACTGCAGGCAAACGCCCGTGAGCTCAGGGAAAAGGAGCAGGTGCTTGCGGATAAGGAGGCCAGCATCGAGTCCTATACGCAGCGCATCGAGGACAACCAGCAGCGTCTAGAAGAGCAGCGGCAGCGTCTTGAGGCGCAGGACGCGTCCATCGCCATACAGGAGCAGCGCATAGAAGATCAGGGGATGGTGCTTGTGACGCAGCTCAGCACCATCGAGATCCAGAAGTACTTCCTGATCGGTACCGCATCGGGACTCATGTTGGTGTCGCTACTCATCGTGCTCACGTTCCGCGCCTACCGCAGTAAGCACAATATCGCCGTGGAACTCGAGGCGAAAACCGACGAGCTGGAAATAGCAAACGAAAAGCTCCTGGAAGTTACCGAGGCCAAAAGTCTTTTTGTGTCGACGATGAGCCATGAAATCCGCACCCCCATGAATGGGGTCATCGGCATCGCTGAACTCCTCGAAGGCACAAAGCTGACCGCACAGCAGGAAGAGTACGTTTCCCTGATACTCAAGTCCGCGGACACGCTGCTGGGTCTGATCAACGATATCCTCGACTTCTCGAAGATCGAGGCGGGACATCTCGAGCTGGAGGCTATTCCCTTCAGCGTGCGCGAGGTGCTGGGCGATACCTTGCAGACCCTGGCTCTGCGAGCCAACGAAAAAGGTCTGGAACTGACGCTGCATATTCCGCCGGAAGTGCCCGACTGGCTCGTTGGAGACCCGCTTCGCCTGAGGCAGGTGCTCGTTAATCTCGTAGGCAACGCGATCAAGTTCACGGAGAACGGCGAGGTCGCCGTAGCCCTGTCTCCCCAGGCCTTCGCCGATGGGGTGAGTCTGCTTTTCGAGGTGCGCGATACGGGCATCGGCATTTCCGAGGCCCAGCAGCGCAAAATCTTCGAAGCTTTCAGTCAGGCGGATTCCTCGACCACGCGTCAGTTCGGTGGCACCGGTCTGGGTCTGTCCATTGCCGGGCAGATCGTGCGGATGATGGGCGGCGAACTGGCCGTACGCAGCGCGGCGGGACAGGGCAGCACTTTCCATTTCACGGTCACGGTTCCCGTCGCGGAGGCCCCGGTTCCTGTGTCCCTTCCCTCGCAAATCCTTACGGGCCGGAGCGCGCTCGTCGTCGACGACAACGACACCAATCGGCGGATACTCGAGGAACTGCTTGCCGACTGGGGCATGGGGGTTTTCAGCGTCGCCAGCGGCGCACAGGCCCTTGAGAATCTCGAGCAGACCTCGGGGACCGCCGACGCCGTGGACCTCGTTCTCCTGGATGTAATGATGCCGAAGATGGACGGACTCGAGGTCGCTGCGCGCATACGTCAAAGACCGGATATGGCCGCGCTGCGCATCATACTGCTCACGTCGGCCGGGAGACCGGACGCAGAAGAACTGCGCGAGCGCTTGGATGTGAGCCAGGTGCTGCTCAAACCGACAAAACAATCGAAGCTGCTTGAGGCGGTGACCGCAGCCCTCGGTCCGGGCGGCTCGGAAACACCGGAGGTATCTGAAGGTCCGACGGGCAGCGGCCGCGAACTGCGTATCCTGCTCGCGGAAGACCATCCGGTAAATCGTCGGGTTGCCACAGAAATGTTGGGCCGCCGGGGACACAGCGTGAGTGTGGCGAGCAACGGCCGTGAAGCCGTGGAAAACAGCGCACGCGAAGAGTTCGACCTTATCCTCATGGATGTGCATATGCCGGTGATGGACGGGCTGACGGCGACGCGGCTGATCAGGGAACGGGAGCGCGGCAGCGGCAGCCACTTACCTATCATTGCCGTGACCGCGGGAGCGACGCTGGAGGACCGCGAGAATTGTTTGACCGCCGGCATGGACGGCTTTGTCAGCAAACCGTTCCGGGCCGACGACCTCCTTCGCACGGTTGATGAGCTTGTCGTCGAAAAGAGAGCCCCCGCTATCGTCCCGCCCGCTGCATCAGAGGTCGAGTCGGAGCCCGGACCCGCAGGCGAAGAGCCCTGTCTCGACTGGTCCACGGCCCTGCGCAACCTCGATGGTGATGAGGCCTTCCTGCGCGAACTCAGCGAGATGTTCCTGGACCAGTATCCCGCCGCGCTTGCTGCCATCACCGCTGCGGTGGAACGCGAGGCCAGCGAAGAGCTGAAGCAAAGCGCGCACGCGTTGAAGGGATCGTCCCGGGTTGTGGGCGCGCGGGCCGCCGCGGCGGTTGCGCTCGAACTCGAAGACCTGGGTCGTGCCGGAAAGGCCGATGAGGCCGACGAGGTGCTTGAGCGGCTCAGGAATCGCCTCGCGGAGCTGGGCAGCGCTCTCGCCGCGGAGCTGGAGCGCAGCTGATTTACGGCTAGCGATGGAAAGCTGGCTCTGAGCTCACGCGCCCAGCCGGTGCGTTGAGCCGGTCAGGATAGGTCTGCGCGCAGGGATTCCACGACCGCCCGAAACTGCTCTTCGTTCTCGCCGCCCAGGTCGAGCAGGGTCTCGTGAGCGCTGAGAATTCGCGCGCCCTGCTGCTGCGGCGTCAACGGGCTCGACTGTATCTCCGTCATCGCATCGGGCAGGGTTCGTGCGGTCGCCGCGATGACTTCAAGAACGGCGGTCATGCTGAGTTCGTCGAAGAGGCTGCGCAGAGTTTCCCCCACGCCCTGCAGTTCCACAGCCCCTTCGTGTGAGGCGACGATTTCGTAGAGCGTACCGAGACAGGTGCTGTCCATATGCTCGCAGCGGCTGAGATCGATGCTCAGAGCTGCGTTGCGCGCGAGCATCGACCGCGCCGCGTCCAGGAGCGCCTGCCCGCATAACCAGGTTATGGCACCACTGATGGCGATGAAGCCGCGATCCTCGCGCTCGCCCTGGCTCAGATGCGGATGCTCCAGTTCCGGTGGGGGGTCCGCGCTCGTGGAAGTGTCGTTCTTTGCAGCGCCTTCGGCGCCAGTATCGTCGAAATGGCTCGTCCCCTTGCCCCGCTGGAGCAGGAGCATGGTGACGTCGTCCCGGTCGCCCGGGAGATCACGGGCCGCGAGATCGAACAGCTGTTCCAGGCACTCCTGTCGATCGTCTACGCTTTGCATCGTTCTTGCGATGTCATCTTCGCCAGGAGAGTGCGGACCTCCTTCCACGACGCCGTCGGTGTAGAACATGAGTCGATCGCCGGATCCCAGGACGAAGTCGTGTTCCGTGAATTCGGGATTCTCGACCAGTCCCAGCGCCGGCCCCGTGCGCTTGAACAGCAACACTTCCCCGTCGGCGCTGGTGACAAGGCAGGGCGGGTGGCCGGCCGACGCGATGCGCACACGACCGCTGGGGAGACAGATCAGCGCGTAGATCGCCGTTACGAACGCGCCGGGCGTCGATAGCATGTCGTAGAGCCCGTCATTCAGGCGCCGGAGAACCTCGGTCGGCGCCAGCACGTTACCAGGTTGGCTGATCTGCTGAAAGCGCAGCTTGAAAAGCACGGAGAGCATGGCGGCCGCCACACCATGGCCCGCCGCATCCGCGATCACGATGCCGAGATGGTCCTCATCGAGGGAGACCGCGTCGTAGAAGTCGCCACCGACGCTGCTACCGGGCCGGTACAGCGTTTCCATGCACCAGCCCGGCGTGGACGGAGGCTGCTGGGGAAGCAGGGCACGCTGAATGACCTCGGCGCGATCGAGGTCCGCCTGGATCGTTGCCGCCTGATTTTCGAGAACGCCGCACACGGTCTGCAGCTGGGCAACTTTCTCCGCCAGCTGGAGGTTGCTGTCTTCCAGTTGTCCGTAGAGCCGCTCGCGTTCCTGAACCAGCTCGATCTGATCGAGGGCGTTGCGGACCGCCACGCGCACGCGAGGAAGTTCCGGCGGTTTGGCAAGGTAATCAAAGGCGCCGAGCTGAAGTGCTTCCACAGCTGTATCGAAGGTCTCAACGCCCGATAACACGATCCATAGAGGCCCAGGGCGATGCTCCTGCGCCCATTTCATGAGCTCGAGGCCATTCATGTTCGGCATGAGCACGTCGGTGATCACAACGTCGACGTGACGGGCTTTGAGAATTTCCTGGGCAGCCAGCCCGTCCTCACGCTCCAGCACTTCGGCGGGATCGAGGGACTCGAGGCCGCGCGTAACGATCCGGCGCACCATGGGGTCGTCGTCCACGACGAGGAAAACCCGACCGACCTGTGACGGTTCTGAAGAAGTTTCGGAAGACGAATCGGGCACGGTGGACCTCCTCCCGCCAAGGAGCAGTGTACACGCTCCGTTGAGCGGCGATACGCGAGCTTGTTCAGGTCGTTTGGTGGATTTGTTCGGAGATAGCGTCTGACATGCAATTTGGGTTAGGTTCGGGGCGCCGAAAATTCCAGCACAGGTTTACGTCGAATCATGGCGCACCCAGGCAAAGCAAAGTCTACGGGCAACTACATCTTTACCAAGGTCCATAGCTCGCAGCTGATCTACAACACCTGTTGGGAAGATCCTCGCATCGATCGCGAGCTGCTCCAGCTCGAACCTGGTTCACGCGCGATGATGATCACAAGTGCGGGCTGCAACGCCATTGAGTATTTGCTGGACGATCCCGATGAGGTCGTTTGCGTTGATCTCAACCACCGCCAGAACGCTCTGCTTGAACTGAAGCGGGCGGTGATCCTGCATCTTGAATACGACGATCTCTTCCAGTGGTTTGGGAAGGGCTTTCACCCGCGGGCTGGAGAGCTGTACCGGGGTTTTCGCTCATCGATGCCCGAGTACGCGCAGCACTACTGGGACAAGCGCATAGACCAGCTCTTTGACCGGGCCCTGCGTCGAAGCTTTTACTATCGCGGGTCATCCGGCCTCGCCGCCTGGTTGTTGAAGAACCTGTTCTTCAGGCTCAAGCCCCGGGTCCGGCACGAGGTCTATGAACTGCTGGAGACGGAGAACCTCGCGGAGCAGCGGGCCCTGTATTTCCGGATTGAAGAGCGGCTGTGGAACAGGGTCATCGAAGCGCTGCTCAGGTCGCCGATGATCATGAATATGGTGGGCGTACCCCGGGCGCAGCTGGATCTCATCAACCGGGATACGCCCGGTGGGCTGGTGTCTTTTGTTCGCGGTTGTCTGCGCAATGTCTTCACGCAGATCAGTCTCTCGGACAACTACTTCTGGCGGGTCTATCTGCGCGGTGAGTACACGCCCACATGCTGCCCGGAGTACCTCAAGGAAGAAAACCACGAGCTGATCCGCAATCGTCTCGAACGCCTGTCAGCCCATACGACAAGCTTCAGCGACTACCTGAAGGAACGGCCGGAAAGTTTTTCTCACTTCGTGCTGCTCGATCACCAGGACTGGCTCGCCTGGTATCGCCCGGAACTTCTCGAAGAGGAGTGGCGGGAGATTCGGGCCCATGCCCAGCCTGGGACCCGGGTCCTCATGCGCTCCGCGGGGCTTGAGGTGGACTTCTGCGCGCCAAATGTTGACGGCTGGCTTTCCTGGCGGAACGATCGGGCTCGCGAACTCCACGCCTCCGATCGTGTGGGCACCTACGCGAGTTGCCACCTCGGTGTAGTCCACGCGTGAAGACGCTTGGAGATAACACAAACGCTTACTACCGCTTTCACGCCCGAATCTACGACCTCACCCGCTGGACCTTTCTGTTCGGTCGGCGTGCACTGGTAGCGCACATCGCGGAACGGCAGCCCCGCCGGGTCCTGGAAATCGGCTGTGGTACGGGCAAGAACCTGATCGAATTGAAAAAACGAATCCCCGACGCCCAGTGTGTGGGTGTGGATGCGTCGGCGGACATGCTGCGTATCGCCCGCGGCAAGGCGGGCGCCCTGAATATCCGCTGGATCGAAGGCATGTATCCCTCGTCCGAAGTGGATGCAGCGCTGGAATCCATGGGCAAACCGGACGTGATCCTCTTCTCCTACGCGCTCAGTATGTTCAATCCGGGCTACGACACCTGTCTGGAGACGGCACATCGGGCCATCGCTCCTGATGGTGTCGTCTGCGTGGTGGACTTCCACAATTCGCCGTTCGCCTGGTTCCGGCGCTGGATGGCGATGAACCACGTGCGCATGGAGTCGCAGCTTCTGGAAGCCATGCTGCAGCTTGGTGAGTTGAGCCACTACCGCGAAAAGCGCGGCCTGCTGGGTATATGGCGCTACAACATGATGATGGGGGCACCCCGGGGGCCGTGAGTTGACGAGCAATTGAAAAGCTCGCCAGCGGACGCTCCGTAGCTAGCGTGGATACACCAGTGTAAAGATGAGTCTCACGCCCCAACCATCGGCGGCGGAATCGGGTGACGTAGCCCAATAGCGAACGCCCGCACCGACGGAAACGATCTGACCCCTCATCTGCAGTAGCTGGCTAACCGTGAAATTGATCGGCACCGACCACTCCTGGGCTTCCCAATCGTAGGTTGACTCGGTATTTAGAGCGAAGGTCGTCTTCGCGGGCGTAATGTAAGTCAGAAAGGGCTGTAGAAATGTGGCGCTGATATCCGCGCGTCCACTTTCCCCGGCGAATGATTCGATATGGTTGGTCAGACCGCCATAAGTCCACGGCCCGGATTGCTTCAGCGCTACCGCAGTCGGACCGGCGCCCCACTTCTCTGTGCCCAGAAACTCGTCCGTAGCCGTAGGTATCAAGAACGCGGGACCCGCTCCCCAAATCCAGCCGTTGGATGTCGGCTCCTTCGGAGAAAAGAACAGGCTTTGCACTGTATCGCTAAGGCCCCATTCACTGTAGCCGGGAACCGGAAAGTCCTGCTGATTAACCACCGGCAGGATGGTCCGTGATATCAGATTCCAGTCATCGTTCAACCCGATGGGAATCACAGGCTGTACATTCAGGCGAAGCAGCGTGCCTTTGGCGTCAGCGCCGAATTTCTCATCGTAGTTCAGCTGTAGTGGCACGCTGATCAGCGAGGCCACGGGATTGGCCAACTGCTGCGCGATGTCGTCTCTCTCATCACTGCAGGCAAACGAGGGGCACAAAGTAACGAACAAAGCAGTTACGCGAGCGCTTCGCGACTTAATCGACGCAACACCCGTAAATTCTGGGTGCGGCCAATCAACCTGATTTTTCAATGCAGAGCTGAGCGACTCGAGCATGGGCAAGCACCGAAGACTGCGGTCTATGAGTTTAACGAACATCCGTCTGGGACCTGCTTTAACGAGATTCATCTCAGATCAGGAGCTGGAGCGAATCCAGCTTGCATAGCGCGGATCAACACTTTTCATGTCTTCGAATATCCACACCACGCGATCGACAAACCAGGCTTTCGCCAGCATCGTGACCGCAAAGCCTGCGATTGTCGCCCCTGGGTTGGTAGAAATTAGACCCAAAGGCCAGACTACTGATCCACACAAAGCAATCAGTGTCAGCACGTGAGCGGCAATGCCATATAGCAGGCGTGCACTTTGAAACAGGACGCTACCGCTGGATAGGCAAGTCACGGCCCAGAGCGGGTCACGGTTCGAAGCCTGCAGCAGTCTGCTGCCCACCGTGCTCCTATGTTAGGCTCTCGCGCCTGGCATCACTTGGGACCGGTCTGTGAACAAGACTGCTACTCGCCTGCTTGTGGTCTTTTTCTGCCGCTCTTTTGCGTGGTTCCAAGGCTGGCAGCTGACTCGCAGAACTCGCTGCTTATCATCTGCGTTATCACGGGAGTTTGGGCACCACCCGGCTGAGACGCCAGCACCGATATCGGCGCCGCTTTCCAACCCCGAAGCGATAGCAAACACTGAAATCTGCTTCAGATAAATCGGGAGCGTGATGTGTGGATGAACGTGTTGATTATGCTTCGGCGTATTGTGGGCAGCGGCTCGGGACCCGAAGGCACGGGATCGATCGATAATCGGGTTGATATCCGCTAGGGCGATGCCGCGGCCGAAAACAAGATGTAAACAACTCTATTCGCGTTTGACAGCTTTTCTTCCGAATGAAAATAAACGAGGCCCCGGAAAGTGGCGCAGCACCGACGCTTAGCGTCGGCCTGCCTGTCTACAACGGCGGTAAATGGATCGGCGAGGCGATTCAGTCCATCGTCGAACAGAGCTTCACCGATCTCGAGCTCATCATTTCCGACAATGCCTCCAACGATGAAACGGAGAGGATCTGTCGCGAGGCCGTATCCAAAGACTCACGAATCCGCTACTACCGTAACACTGAGAACATCGGCCAGTTCGCCAACTTCGACCGCGTGTTCGAACTTTCTCGCGGGGAGTTCTTTAAATGGGCGGCGGATAGTGATTTTTGTCTTGAGGGATTCCTGGAGAGCTGCATGGAAGTCCTTCAAGCCAATGACGACGCGGTTCTGACCTACACCCAGGCTTACCTATTACTCAAAGATGCCAATGGAGAAGACATCGCCGTCGAGTATCTGGACGACTTCAATCTGGATTACGACCGGCCATCTGACAGGTTTAAGGCCTATTTGGAACGGGAGCGCATAAACAATCTTATGCATGGAGTGATCCGCAGCTCCGCACTTCGAGAAACCAGCCTGCACCAGCCGCTTCCTGGATCGGACATAAGTATGGTGGCTGAGCTGTCATTGCGCGGTAAATTCATTGAAGCCCCTGGCCGGCTTTTCGTGCGACGCTTTGATACGGAAACATCGAGTCTTTTGATGAGCGCGAACACGGCTGTGGCTCGCGATGTCTCGCGAGAACCAACCTTTGTAAAGCGTATCAAACTGCACTCCCGTCGTTTCGTTACGACTTGGCATGCCCCCATAGAATTCCGGGAAAAGGTTCTGGTATGGCTGTATCTGTTCCGCAGAGTGTTGTACCTGAGGCATCAGATTTTTAGTCGAATCACTCGCCTGCTGTTTGGCTAAGCAAGGCGCCGGGTCGTTAACAGCAACCTTGTTCTTCAACGAACGGCGCCCTGCACGCGTCCCCAGGACTGAATTGGGCGTCCACTTCTGCAACCGGCCTAAACGCCAGGTTCAGACGGCTCGCTTGGAGCGAATCCACCGCACCGCAGCTCGATCCCAGAGTGAGGGTCGTCCTGGTCCGTGTGGTCGATGTGGCATCGGGGCCCGAGCGTACAGCTCATCGACATCCCGAGGCATACCCGCTATCCCCTGTTCCCTGATCAGAAGCACCAGCATGTGATGCTGGACGTTTCGGAGTGCGTAGCGCCAACGACGCCGAAAATGGGTTCGCCAGTCGGACAGACTCCAGGGCGATAGAGATCTGAAGGCGAACTCCGCCAGATGATTGAATCCGCAGCGCGGCCGGTCGTGGCTTCCATCGACGAGACGCCAGTCGTCACTGGCGACCAGCCACGACACCAGAAAGTCCTCTCCAATGAGGCCTTTGGGCATGCGCACGGCCTGCCGACGTAGCTGCTCTATGAACTCGGCTCGGAGCGCATAGCAATTGCCGGCCAGCACGCCATTCTCGTACATCCTGCGTCGCCAGCCATCGCGATCTCTTCCCGTAGCGGGCATCGCGCCGACGGCATCCAGGTCCGTTTTTTCCTCAAGGAACGCCGCCAGCTTTTTCAAGGCACCAGGGCGCAGCCAAACATCTCCATCCATGAAAAAGCACTGACGGAGACCCCGCAGCAGCTGGTCCGTCAGCACATCGTGGACAAACTCATTCCAAGCACTGGCTTTATCGCCTATAGCGGATTCGACCAACCACAGATCAGGCAGAGCCCCGGCACAACCTTTAACCACCTCTGCCGTGGCATCGGTGCACCCGTTTGCCATGACATAGATTCGCAGGCCGCCGGAGCTTTCACCAGGGCACAGGCTCTCCAGCGCCGTCTTTATGTACGCTTCCTCGTTGTGAGCGAACACGGCGATCGCTGCCGCCGGAGTCACTTTTTCACTGGAAAGCTGAACGACCTGCATAGCTGTTGCCCACTTAGTCAGTCGTGCCCTTTCACACTCGGGAAGAGAGTGCCGTCCAGGTCCTGCTCAGCAAACCCGAACTTCTTGTGCATCAATCCTTGCATGTTATGTTTAATGGCATTGAGATTGCGAAACAAAAGCCCTTTTGACGCACAAACGGCCAGAAGCTGCAGCCAAGGAAGAGCGTACATCGCCCGGACGCTCACCTGATCCCCTGTCTGGAGCATCGCCTGGAGCATCGCCTGATGCACCGCCTGGGGCATCGTATGAACACCTGTCCGGAGGTGTGTCTGACACAGTAGTTGGACCTCCGTCTGCACTTGCAACCGGACTGTGTTCCCGCCTTCCGTCTCGGCTCTATCAAACACTCGTTGACCTCTACCCAATCTGCCGAAGCATCACTGGCCCCGGTGTTCGAGCGACCCTGGATGTGATCAAGGAAATAGTACCGCTCAAGATCACTGAGGTACCAACGGGTACGCGGGTTTTCGACTGGAAGGTCCCGAACGAGTGGCAAATCCGGGATGCCTATATCGCCGACGCGAAGGAAACACGGTTGGTCGATTTCAAGCGTCATAACTTGCACGTTGTCAATTACAGCGCTCCCGTCGACGCCTGGATGACCCTGGGAGAACTCAAACCACATCTACACACTCTTCCAGAACAACCCGACCTGATTCCCTATAGAACTTCCTACTATCAAAAAACCTGGGGCTTTTGTCTGAGCCATAATGACCTTGAGTCCATGGACGATCAGCAGAAGTACCGGGTAGTGATAGATTCGACTCTGGCTCCAGGTTCGCTGACCTATGGCGAAGCCTACCTGCCGGGGAGTAGCCAAAAAGAGATTCTTCTATCCACTCACGTTTGCCATCCGTCGCTCGCAAATGACAACTTGTCTGGGGTGGTCGTCGCGGCGTACCTCGCGAGGGAACTTCAAAGGCTGGATACACGCTTCTCCTACCGGTTCCTGTTTGTGCCCGCCACGATTGGGACGATTTGCTGGCTTTCCAACAACAAGAGTCATCTGCAGAACATCCACGGCGGGCTGGTGCTGGCAGGGGTAGGAGGCCCCGGTCCGTTCACCTATAAACGAAGCCGGGCTGGTAATACGCCGATCGACAGGATCGCTACCCGCGTTCTGAAAGACCGGCGAAGCCATGTCGTGCAGGACTTTGTGCCCATGGGCTACGATGAGCGGCAGTATTGCTCGCCGGGGGTCAATCTGCCCGTGGGATCCCTATCACGTGCTCCTTACGACACCTATCCTGAGTATCACACCTCGGCAGACAATCCGACTTTCCTTACTCCTGAGCAGCTGTTCGAGTCTCTGGCCGTGGTTTCCGATGTAGTCGCAGCCCTTGAGCACGACCTTGTTTTCGAAAGCAACAGGCCCTTTGGCGAACCCATGTTGTCGAAGTACAACTTATACTCGACGGGTGAACTTGGGCAGGATGAGAAAGACATTCAGCAGGCACTGCTGTGGCTTCTCAATTTTTCTGATGGGCAGCATAGCCTTATCGATATCGCCGAACGTTCCGGGCTACCCATGCACGCTATGCTTGAAGCCGCCAAAAAACTGGAACAGCACGACCTGCTGCGTCGCAGCAACGAAGACCGATGCGAATGATGCAAAGACGTCCGGGCGCCACAAACCGCTGGTCCGTTTTCAGCTCGTGTCCTTTTCCATTGATTCGCATAACTTCGGCGTATCAGCCAAGGCGCCTTGTTGCAGCGTCTTCCGTGGACTCTGAAAGCATGTCAAGTAATGGAACGGGACGTTGGATCCAGCGCGTTATCCGGATAGGACCACAAGAGTCACGGCGCGAGTAAGTGCGAGTGCGTGAGTGTACGAGTGAGTAGAAAGGGAAGGCATGTTCGGACTATGAAGGTTGTTTTTTTTTGTGGCGGTCTCGGCACACGACTTCGAGGCCATCAGGACACTACACCCAAGCCCATGGTCAGCATCGGGCAGCGTCCGATTCTTTGGCATCTCATGATGTACTACGCTCATTACGGCCATCGCGACTTTATTTTGTGCCTGGGTTATCTGGGAAACCAGATAAAGGACTACTTCGTTAACTATCGCGAATGGCATTCCAACGACTTTGAACTGCGAGGTGACAGCGGCGAGCCGGTTCTATTGAACAAGGACATTTCGGACTGGAAGATCACCTTCGTCGACACTGGCCTGCACAGCAATATAGGAGAGCGCCTAGCGGCGGTCCGCCCGTTTATCGGCGACGACCCTTATTTTTTAGCCAATTACAGCGATGGGCTTTCAGATCTGCCGCTGGACCGGTACGTACATACCTTCCTCGAAAAAAACAAGGTAGCCAGTTTTGCCTGCGTGCGGCCCAGCCAAAGCTACCATGTGGTTGATCTGGAAGAGGATGGGACAGTCGTCGGTCTTCGCTCGGCGAGCGAGTCTGATACCTGGATTAACGGTGGCTTTTTCGCATTCAGTCAGCGAATTTTTGATTACCTTGGAGAGGGTGAGGAACTGGTGGAAGAACCGTTCCAGCGTCTGATTGTCGAATCGGAGCTAACCGCCTATCGTCACAGCGGTTTCTGGGCTTGTATCGATACGCCCAAGGATAAAAAAGCGTTCGACGAAATGGAAAGTCGGAACCACCGACCTTGGCAGGTTTGGTAGCTTCGCCCGGAGGGCGGTTAGCAGATCAGCTTTTTTGCATGGAAGGCCTCGGCGAAGTCGTGGTGGCATTCAACACCCCGAATTCGCATCAGCGCAATAAAGTTCTCCTTTCGAAACCAGCGTCGTGACTGCTGCGTTTCGTACGCCTGGTAGATCAACTCTGCCTTGCGGTAACTGACTTCCTCGGTCAGTGGAACATAAGCATTGGGTCGCCCCAGATCGCCTTCCCATTTATGAATTTCGTATTCAAAGATCAGGTGATTGCGCCAGGTATTCCAAGTCAGCTCGGATATCAGACGATGGTCCTGATGGTGGTCATCGCCATGGTGCGTGAAGATGAGGTCGGGATCCAGGCGCCGACCGATATCCCGAAACACATCCTTCACAGCGTTGCCCTGCCAGGGAAGGCGCGTATCCTGAAAGTCGAAGACTTCCACGTCAATGCTGTTCTCTGCGAATAGTGCCGCAGATCGTCGTGCCTCTTTCTCTCGGTGAGTGCCAGCACCGGTTAGCACGCACCAGTGCATCTCTATGCTCGGTTTGTCAGCGAGCAGATTCAGTAGCGTTCCACCGGCACCCAGCTCTATGTCATCAGCGTGCGCCCCGATGCACAGAACACGATCAGCTCCGTTCAGATCAATGCGGGGTTTCATCTTCGATAAGTCTCAGCTTGAAATATGGCCGGTGGGCGCAATTTTGCGGTAGCGCGCGCAATGCTCTTCCGGGTCAAAATCCTTGTAGCGTGCATCGCGGTCCGCAATTCGCGTGACCGTTAGGGGCCAGCTTACACCGAACGCGGGGTCGTTATAGCGGATCCCGTCTGAGAGCTCGGGAGCAAAAAAATCCGACATCACGTAGCTGACCTGCGCACTGTCGGTCAGCGTCTGGTAACCGTGAGCAACACCAGGAGGTATATACAGCATGTTCTTTTTGTCAGCGTCTAATTCGACGCAGTGATGCTGCATAAACGTGTGCGAATCAGGTCTGAGATCAACCACGACATCGCAGATTTTTCCAAAGGTACAACTGACAAGCTTCGCCTCGAAGGAAGGAGGCCACTGGAAGTGCAGGCCTCGCAGGGTGCCTCGCTCGGTGTTGCCCGATGTGCTCATCTGTACCGGTTCGAAGTCAATGTGCTTCCGGGCAAACTCCTCGCGACACCATTGCCGGGCAAAATAGCCACGCGAGTCGCTGATCCTTTCAAGCTCCAACTCATAAACGCCAGCGAGTGTTTTCGGAATGAACTTCAACGACTTTGCCAATAAAGGTTCTGATCGATCCGTCCGGTATCGCGTAGGTAGCGCAGCTGTTTCAAGCGGGTGAACGCGCGAAACTCATACTGCTCGCGCGTCAGCTGAATTCGGTCAAACAACTCGCGTAATTCGCGCACACCGCGCTCAGCGGTCCAGCGGGGTTTGTATCCCGGTAGCTGATGAAGGATCTTATCGAAAGAGACTCGGTAGCTGCGGTTGTCCCCGCTCGGCTCACCGATCGAAAGATCACAGTCCGGAAATACACTCGCCACCAGATTCGCCAGCTCTGAGATACGGTAGTTCTCGGAGCTATGGCCAACGTTGAATACTTCGCCGTTAACGAGTTCCTCGGGGGCATCGAGGGCACATCGAAACGCAGCGCAGATGTCCTCGACATGCACGACAGGGCGCCAAGGGGTCCCATCGCTGAGCAGTTGTATGTGCTTCCGAGTCCACGCCATGCCACAGAGGTCATTTATGACAATGTCGAATCGCATCCGAGGTGAGGGCCCGTATGCGGTCGCATTACGAAGAAAAACCACCGCGAAACTTGCGTCGGATAGCGCCGCCAGATCACGCTCAACCAGCCTCTTGCAGTCAGCATAGGCGGTCTGTGGATTAATTGCTGACCGTTCATCTACAAGCTCCTCGTCGGAGACGCCATAGACGCTACATGAAGACGCATAGACAAAGCGCTTGACTCCAGCCGCCCGCGCGGCTTTTGCAAGACGAACGGATCCTTGGTGATTTATTTCATAGGTGACTGATGGCCGATACTCACCCAGAGGGTCATTGGACAATTCAGCCAGGTGAACAACCGCGTCTATTCCGCGCAATTCCGACTCACGCAAGCTACGCAGATCCTGCAACTCAGCCGCGGGTGACCGTGGCTGGCCGGCCGAATCCGAGTACAGAGTACCGTCGCAATAAAACCCCGTATCCAAACCGACAACGTCAACACCGCCGGTCCGCAACGATGCGGCGAGGCGGGTGCCGATGTAACCCTCCGTACCGGTTATCAGCACTCGCATGCTGGAAATCCCTTTGCGGCGTGTCCTCGCAGTGACATTTGATCCATCTCAATCCGATATGGGTGGAATTCGATCGCGGCTAGTGAACAGTAACCTTTGGCACGGGAGTAACGAACTTTCCGTCCCAGGCGCGAATCGCATGCATCTGCTGGGTGATCTCCGTGGCAAGGTTCCACGGAAGGATCAGTAGATAATCGGGCTTTGTCTCGAATATTTTATCGGGACTGTAGATCGGGATATGCGTTCCGGGGGTATAGAGACCCTGCTTGTGGGGACTGATATCGACTGTATATTCCAGTAGGTCAGAGCGGATACCGCAGTAGTTCAGCAGGGTGTTTCCCTTGCCGGGTGCCCCGTAGCCCACCACTTTTTTCCCCGAGTTCTTTGCGGTGACCAGGAACAGCAGCAACTCGTTTTTCAGTTTCACCACGTCGCGGCCAAATCTCCGATAGACATCCAGGGTTCTCAATCCGTAGTCAACTTCATCAGCTAGCACGCGCTCCATGCGCTCGGACCTCGCCCCTCGATTTGACTCGCTGTGGGCAACGTGAACTCGAAGGGATCCTCCGTGGGTAGGGATTTCCTCGACGTCAAATACACGCAGGCCCCAACGGGCAAACGCCTGTTCGACGAAGAACAAAGAGAGATAGGAGAAGTGCTCATGATAAATCGTGTCGAACTGGATCTCTCTCATGAGGCAAAGTAGATGAGGAAACTCCAGGGTGGCCCTCCCCTCAGGTCCGATTAACATCTTCAAAGCCTGAATAAAGTCATTGATATCGGGCACATGTGCCAGAACATTGTTGGCGATAACAAGGTCAGCCAGACCATGGCGCTCCGCGAGTTGATCAGCCACCGCACTACCGAGAAAGGCTACCTCTGTGGTGATTCCCTTTTCCTGGGCTACCAACGCCACGTTTTTTGCTGGCTCGATACCCACGCACGGTATTTCTCGTTCGATGAAGTGCTGCAACAGATAGCCGTCGTTGCTTGCTACTTCGACGACCAGTGATGTCGCGTCGAGTCGAAGCTCGTCCACTATCGAGGTGCAGTAGTCCCGCGCATGAGCCACCCAGCTTGATGAGAAGGAGGAGAAGTACGGATAATCGCGATAAATCTCTGGTGGACTCACATGCTCCGGTAGTTGAACTAGAAAGCACTCAGCACAAACGAAAGCGTGCAGGGGATAAAAGGACTCAGGTTCACTCAGAGCTTCACTGTTCAGAAAGGTTTCGCACAGCGGAGTCTTTCCTAAATCGACGAAGGTGGTCTGAAGCTTGGCGCCACAAAACCGACAGGCGTTGCAGGGCTGCAATCGAAGTCTCTCCTCAGATTGGATGACATGGAACGGAACTCCAGTAGCAGCGAACATCATCCGCGCAAGACGCAAACGTCATCACCACGAACAGTAGAAATCGCGACCGGGTTCTCATCCGTGCCGATCAGTTTCCGTGTACCTCGCGGTACACCTTTTTGTATTTTCCGGATAGGGCACTGAGTTTTCCAACCTGACGCATGATCAGAATTTGACCCGCCATTCTTCTGTCATCACGCCGCGGGTTGACGCCGATTCGTGCCAGCGCTACAGCGACTGCCCCAAACATCCTCATAAATTCTACGGCCATCCCTACGAGTCCGGGCCAGTCTCGCAGCACAATCCGCATATGGGCCGCACCATCGCAGAACGCGCGTTCTCGCGCCCATTGCTTGGTGGTACGGGAGGGTCCAAAAACTTCGTGGCTTTTTGCCTGGTGGGAAAACGCAAAAATGGCGCCGAGCTTCTTTAAGCGGGTGAAAAACTCCGTGTCACCGCGCCCTACAAGCGCGTAAAAGGGATCAAAATGCTGCCCTGGAAAGCGCGTCGTGACTGCTCTGCTAAGCAACACGTTTGTCGTACCATAAATCAGTGGGACATAACCGCTCAGAGGTGGGTTTTTTCTAGGATACCCTTCGAGGTCTTTCAACCAGCTAGGAGGCGGATCGGTAAACTCCGCGAGTACATTGCCCCCTACGACGTCAGCATTCGTGAGCCTTTGCACACGGACCAGAGCGCTCAACCATTCCTCTTCCGCCCACTCGTCGTCGTCCAGCATGGCCAGCACGTCACACTGATACTCCTCAAAGGCCCGTCGCATCAGCGCGTTGCGAACCTGAGAGATCCCGCGTTCCGCCACGACAAAGGAGTCCAGCGGAAATCGAAAACCCCGCCGCTTCAAATCCGCAACGACCTGCACGCCTTCCTGCTTATCCTCATCGTTATCCGCTACAAGGATCTGCACGCGAAAATCGACGAGCTGCTTTTCCAGCGATTCGAGTAAGCGAGTGAGGCCCTGCGGCCTCTTGAAGGTTGGCAAACCGACCACCGCCAGAAAGTCCGAACCCGAACTCATGGGACTAGCGATCCTCGGTTTACGACAGTTTGTTGTGCCCAGGGATGGCATTGAGCATAAATGCCGTGGAGCTGCCGCGCATAGTCGCGTACGTCGCGACCGCTTTCTCGGCAGAGCCGACGCGCCCGCTCTCGATCCGCCGCGGAAATTCGCTTCTTACTGGCGAAGCGCTCTATGCAAGTTGCGCATGCCTCCGGTCCATCCTGCTGCTGGAATCTGTGTACCAGGGACTCAACAACGCTTGCTTCGTCGCACACAAGATCAGATAAAAAGCAGGGCACTCCAGCGGCCTGCGCTTGCAGTACGCTGCTGCTTAACAGCGCATGGGAAGCGGGCGTGAGCATCGCATCTGTCCGTTGGAGAACGTCGGCCATATCATCGACATCCACAAACATCACGTGCTCCGATAAACCGGCGAAGCGCACTTGTTGTCTGATCAGTGTTTGTAGCGGCCCGTCTCCTATCATCGCCAAGCGAAAGTTCGCGTTTGATTTTCGCAATTCATCAGCGACCGACAAAGTGAACGCAAGGTCCAGCAAGTTTGTGTAATCGCTGACGCAGGCCAGCAGGAACTCAGAACGACGCGCGGCACTTTCATCTGGTTTGCCCTCCGTGTTTGGCATTAGGTCATAGTCACAGGCCGGAGGAAGGACGCGGACTCGCGGATCTCGTTCCCAGCCCGGTCCGAAGAAATCCAGTGCAGCCGCCTGCGTGTTCGCAAGCCCGTGCGTGTAGCTGCGGCGCGCCATGCTGGATTTGATTCGGCTGAACATACGACTCAGGCCGACCTGTTCGAATGGCGGAATAAAGTGCGTGTGCGCAATGCGAACCGGTATGTGCAATCGCTCTGCCGCATCGAGCAGCGCAACGCCGCGATAGTGCGAATAGCGATGACTGTGCACCACATCGTAAGGTCCAAACTGGCCATTGATTGCGGCAAGTTCGCGCAAGTTTCGACGACCACGAGACGAATCCTTACCCAGAACCACACGACCGCCGCATTCTCTGATTACTGCGTCATAGCGCCCTTCAAACTGCGATGATATGAGGAAATCCACTTGCACCGCATCGCGATCGAAATGGCGAAAGGCCTCAATCTGTTCGGCAACCGCGTCGCCGACTTCGGTTTGCCATACAGCGGTAAGAACTTTGATCGGTCCCTCAGTCATCGCTCCTCGCGCTGCGGCTAGCTATGCCCGTCGGCCAATGGCGAGTGCCCCGGAGTTCTGAAGCAACGCCCGTGAGATACTTCCACCGGACGGGAACTCGCCGCGGCGCCGCGCAGATGGACCGACCATGGGTAGCGGTTACTCATGGGTAGCGACTACTCATGGGGAGAACCAGCCGCCATGAGTCCGCGAAGCGGAATCGGGTGCAGGTACAAAGATGAACATGCAAACTGGTACGAAGACCTTTCCGAACACCAATCCGAACACTTTCCCGAACACCAATCCGTACGCCTTCCCGAACACCCCAATGAAGACTCACCTGCAGATGATCGACCAGACTGGCGAGTAACCCAAAGTGCAGACCGGTACTCAACATCTGATCGCGGTCGGTATACCGGTATTCAACGGTGAACAATGGCTCGAGGAGTCGCTCGATTCGATCCTGTCGCAGACCTTATCAGACTTCGAGGTCTTCATAGCCGACAACGCGTCGACCGACCGCACACGTGAAATCTGCCTGCGGTACGCGAACGCGGACCCAAGGGTTCGCTATCACCGCCACCCACGCAATCTCGGCGCACTGCGCAACTACAACGTCGTGTTCGAAGAAACCCAATCCAAGTACTTCAAGTGGGCGAGCTGCAGCGATATCTGCAAACCCCATCTGCTGGAACGGTGTCTGGAGATCCTGGAGACCCGCGAGGACGTGGTATTGGCTTACGCGCAAACGATGCTGTTTTCGACGATAGGCAATGTGAAGCAGCGATACTATCAAAACCTCAATCTTGAATACGATTCACCGAGTCACAGATTTGCCGTTGCAGCGGATTGGTTGGAAGGGCTGAACAACGCCTATAACGGCGTGTGGCGTCGCTCAGCGATGGAGTCGCTGATGCCCTACAGAGAATCGCGGGGGTATGACATCAACTTTATGCTGGAGATGGCCCTACGAGGAAAGTTCGTAGAGGTGCCCGAAGTACTTTTCCACCGACGCTATGAAACCCAATCGACGGGAGACCTCCTTGCGAAGTCCGAACAGGTATCGTTTTTCGGTGCCGATAAGGTGCGCTACGGCCGCCGCGAGCGGTTGGCTCGTCAGCTACATCGGTTCACTATCCCTTTTCGGGCGCCGATCGCCCCCGCAGAAAAGCTACGCGTGGGCGCGGAGTTGTTGGCTCGACTGTCATGGCTTGGCCCTGCCCTCTGGCGGAGCGCGCAGTCTCTGGTGCGCCGGGTAGTGAAAAAACTCGCAAGCTTGGAGTAGTGAACTGGAGGCAGCAGCGAAGTGGCACTGGGCGTCCCAAGGAGATGCGCGGGCTCCTCAGTACGACTTTACGAGTGGCCGCATGCGGATTTCCGTCACCTCAGCGGTGCGTGGCAGCTGCACCGCGGCAACGACCATCGCAGCCACATCGTCCGGTTGAAGCAGCAGTTCCGGCTGGTACTCTCGTCCTTCCTGAGCAAATATCCGTTCCTGCCTCTCCGTCGCGACCCTTCCCAGATACAAGCTCACGACTCGAATGCCGTTTCGATTTTCTTCGGCACGCAGTGAATCGGCGATTGCCCGAAGTCCATGCTGAGTAGCGGCGTAGGCGCTTGTCGCTTCCTTACCGTGCAACCCGACCGTGGAATTAAGAAACACGATTTGACCAGGTGGTCGACGCACCAGCGGCAGCAGTGCTTGGACCAGAAGATAAGCCCCCCGCACATTGGCCTGGAAAAGCTTGTCGAATTCCGTAACGTCGGCTGTGGCGATGGGTCCCGTTGCGAACTCACCAGCCGCGTGGATCAGCAGATCGACCCGCGACTCACGTTTGCCGATCGTGGCAGCAAGTTCCTCGATAGAGGTCACGCTGCACAAATCAGTCACAGCAACACTAACGTCCAAATTCGGACGCGCCATCTCGTCGGCGAGCGCGTGCAGTCGATCGACGTTTCGCCCGAGTAGGTAAATGGTGCCGCCATCATCTACGAACGCCCGGCACAGCGCTCGCCCAATAGCACTGGTAGCGCCGCTGATGACTACGACACGTTCCGACAATGAATCCAATCCCCGGGCCCCTCGGTTGCGCGCCCGATTCTAATGCCAGACGCTCTAAGATTGTATCGAGGCAAGTGGCGGCTAGCGGGAACTGGGATCACTGGCGCTTCAAAGGTACTGCTCTGTGAACGGTGGCCAGGGCTTCTGGTCATAATCCGAGCTAGAGTACATGTTCGAAGTTCACCTTGGTGCCGTCTCTTGCGTGACTTATCGTCTCGGTTCTGGGCTACTGCTGCGGCCGCACTTTTTCTGGTGGGCGCCGCTCATGGCACGGAGTACGAGGAGCCGGTGTTCATACCTTCGCTGGATGAGCGTCCGCTCGGTGAGCCGGTTACCGAGGATGGCGAGCCGGTGACCTACAATCGTGCGCTGCCCTTGCTGGCGCAGCAGGTTCTCGATCTGGGCTTTGAACTGCCCAACCCCTATGGCATTCAACTCATAGGCTACTGGCAAGAGCAGGACCTTGAGCTTGAAAACCTGTCGATCGCGATCAACGGGGGCCAGGAACAAGCCATTGATTTCGTCGACTTTGGCGTGCCATCGGTGTCGAACAGCAGCGAACAACTGAAGCTGGACGCCTGGCTGTTTCCGTTCATGAATGTCTACACGTCGATCGGCAAGTTTCGGGGCGACGGGACCATTCCTCTGGCAATAGAGGGAAGAGACTTAATGGATTTTCTCGGTCTCGGAAGGCTATGCGGTGGTGGGCCCTTTGAACCCGCCTTCTGCGAACGTCTGCTCACCGCAACAGCTCGTCCGGACTATCGCGGGGAGTCAATCACGCTGGGAGTCAACCTTGCTGCAGGATGGGATGACTACTTTGTAACGCTGCCCATCAGTCACGCGTGGACTGATGTGGATATTGTTTCGAACTCGGTAACTGCCTGGAACATCAGTCCGAGAATTGGGCGCTTGATTGATCTGAAGCCAGGTCTCGGTTCCATTGCCGCGTACCTGGGAGCCACCTGGCTCGATTCGGAAGTGGATCTCGCCGGCACGGTAGCTTTTGACACATCAAGCAGTGGCATTGACGGTGTGGATGACGTAACGACGATCGACTACGTCATTCGTCAGAGAAACAAAGATCAGTGGAACTATCTGGCTGGCTTTAGCTGGGAAGTAAATAAGCGCTGGATGCTTCAGGCAGAAGCTGGCTTTGGCGGTTCGCGAGAGAACTACATTGGGTCTATCACGTATCGCTGGTGACAGGGCTGTTTAACCATTTGCTCTTAGGATTCCTGAGCTGCGCACCGGATCCGTACGAACTCTTGTCGTTTATTCATGATCAAAACGCGACGAAAAGAAGAACTCAAGCCATTGGAAAACGCGGATTCGGGTTCTTCCAGCGTGACTGATACGCACGCAGATCGCGTTGATCCTGATGGCAGTGCGCCCCGGGTACCGCGACACGACGCTATAGCTTGCTGCCTATGGCGCCACTCTTGAGACTTGCCTCGACCTCAGCGACAGTTTGACGGGTGGAGTCGCTGGCGCCGGGTCCTGCCGCGAAGGTGATGTCGCGAATGGTCAGTTCGCGTCCGTCTTCCGATTCTACTTTCAGTGTTTTGATGGGTTTTCGTTCTTCGAGATCAACCACGACTATGGGCGCTTTGCCATCACCGAAGATCCAGTGATCTGCCCATTGCCCGAGCGCCATGATTACCGGGAACAGCGCCTTTCCCTTTTCCGTCAACACGTACTCCGACCTCGATGACCCCGTGCCAATTGGTCGTTTGGCCAGGATGTCGTGTTGCTGCAGGTGCTCCAGCCTTTGCGAGAGAATGTTCTTGGAGATCCCGATGCTGTCGGCGAAGGCCGAGAAGGTCTTCACGCCATAGAACGCATCCCGGATGATCATCATCGACCATTTGTCGCCCATGGCCTCGGCGGCCTGCGCCCAGCTGCAGTTGAGGTGCTCAAGTGATTTACGGGGCATCGACGGACAGTGCCTTTTTGAGAAACGCGAGGGCTGATTGCTGGAACGCCTCAGCAATCGAGGCCTGAGGCTGGATGACTTCAAAAGCGTGGGGTACGCCATCAACCCGGCAAATCTCGCAGGGCACCCCTTCCGCGTGAAGACGTCGGGCGTAGTCTTCGTTCTCCTCGTAGAACAAGTCAAGTGTGCACATTCCGATCCAGCTTGGCGCCAGACCTGCGAGGCTCTCTCGCCGCGCTGGCGCCGCGTAGGGGGGGAGAGCCGACGCTCCGGGTTCCAGCGACCCCAGGTAGGCAGACCATGCCGCAAAGTTAGCCTCGTTGTTCCAGATGAAGTGATTGATGGCGTCCAGTGACCGGTCCGCAGCCGTGCGGTCGTCAAACATGGGATAGAACAGGCATTGGGCCGCGGGCTGAACACCGCCCTCATCACAAAGCCGTTGCGCGAGCGCGGCCGCAAGTCCGCCACCGGCGCTGTTTCCCGCGAGTACGATCTGTTCTCCGTCGATCCCCAGGCCGCGTGCGTTCTGAATGAGCCAGGTCCAGGCCTTGTGGCAGTCATCCAGATTGGCTGGAAAAGGGTGGCGAGGAGCGAGCCGGTAGTTCGGTACGAAAACCGGCACGCCCACCTCGCGCGCCGCACGGGCCGCCATGGCGTTCAGGTGCTCGGGTTTGCCGGCCCAGTGCCCACCGCCAAACATCCATAGAATCGCTCCATCGGACATTTTCGCTTTGGATTGGTAAACGAGGATGTCCAGTCCATCGTGACTTTCCCGCGATACCGACACATCCGGAGAGAGCGGTGTCCGCGCTGCGATGTTGTAGAGCGCGCGGCACAGGGGCAGCAACGGGCGAAAGCCAAACGGAAGACGTGGTGTTTGACTGACCGCTTTCCTGATCTCTGGATGTAGCTTTGCCTTGTCCATCAGAGGTGCTTTGCAAACCAGTCGTGCGCAAGCGAGCTGCCGCGCTCGTAGCCGCCAAAGTAAATGCCGTAGTGGTCAATGTCCGGCAGGACCTCGTAGTACGTCTCGATACCTCGTTCCTTGAGAATCCGATACGCGCGAGCCCCACTCTCGGCGGTGTCAAACATTTCCTCGTTGGCCGCATCCAGAATGAGTGTCGGTACCGTCACCTCATCCACTTTGTCGCCAACTTTGTACTGCGCGAAACGGGCAAAGTGCGGCGTACCTTTCAGTCCCGGCAGAACATCATCGCTCTGCGGTACGGGCCCAAACTCTCCCCGCGCAATCTGGATGGCGCGCTGTCTGCCGGCCTGGGCAAGGAGTTCGGGAGCATTTAAAACAGCGGGGACCTGTATGGCGAGAACTTTCACGCGATCATCGATGGCGGCGGTGTACAGCGCCGTACCGCCACCAAAACTGGTGCCCCAGGCGCCGATGCGATCCGTGTCGACATTCGATTCTCCTTCCAGGTAGTCGAGCGCTGAGCGATAGCTGTCTACCCATTCGAGGGGATCGAGCAGATTGCGAATCTCCCGGACCCGGGTGACCGTCTCCGCGCCGGCCTGGAGAGGTTCTGCGGGTTCGGCCGCGATCAGCTGTCCGTGCGAATCGCCCCAGCTGGCATGGGTGAACGTCAGGGCGATCATGCCCGATGAAGCAAACCTCGCGGCGTAGCGTTCCGGTGTCAGCTTGTCGCCGCCGATACCATGACTGAGCACTACACCGGGTACGGCACTGTCAGCGGAAAGGCCGATTGGTCGGTAGATGTCGCCGTCCAGAGCAATGCCCCGACTCCAGATGGTGATTTTTTCCCGGGAAACGTTGTCAGGCATTTCCAGCCTGGGATAGATGATGGGATTGTCGTCGGTGCCGGCCATCACGCCGCCTCCTGCGCCCAGGCACCGTCGATCGAATCCTTGTCTTTTGTGCGGTCGGTGCCTCGTGCCTGGATGCCAACTACCTTCCAGGTACCTTCCATACGGGCTACTTCAAAGTGGACGACCATTCTCTGAATCTCAGCATTGTCCCTGGCCTGACGCGACCAGATAACTTCGATGGAGGCTCCGTTCTCGTTGTAGACAAATATCCTCTGATCCGGAATCTCCGTGTGGTCATAGCCCGCGCTGGTAAGCATTTCATGCTGCATCGCGAGGAAGTCCACGACCTGCTGAGGCTCCAGTGCCCACATGGCGATCGCGGGCTCGTCGGCGGTCACGAACATGGGTGTACCCCAATACTCGAGGACGAACTCAGGACCCTCACTCCGGCGTCCGGCACCGACGTCGACCCAATGATTGAAGTAGATATCGAAGAACCAGTGCCGGACTTCTTCATGGATTGCTGCGCGATCAAAGGACATAGTGCCTTCCTCGTTGAGTGGTTTATTTGCCATGGAATGTGAACTGAGGTCTGGATGCGCCTGCCTTAACGGCTTCTATCGCGTCCGGGAGGCAGCCCTGCGAGTCGGCCGACATCAGAATCTTTCCCGCCATCGAAGGCATGAGGGCATCTGCGGCAGCGACACCGCCATCGGACCAGGCGCGAAGCAGGGTCTTGTGTGCCGCATGGGACAGCGTTGCGCTGTCTTTAAAGCGATCTAACCAGCGCTCCGCGGCATTTGAGAGTTCGGACAGCGGTACGACCTCGTTGATGAGCCCGGCGTGCAGTGCATCTTGTGCACCTACCTGTTCGGCGGTCAGGGCCCACTGCAAGGCACGTGTTCTTCCAACGCGTTCAGCGACCCGCTGGACGCCCCCCAGGAACGTGAATGCGCTGATGGACGCTTCCGAATGACAGAACTTCGCGTCATCTGCGGCAACGATGACGTCTCCTCGCAAGGCGATCTCGAATCCACCACCTCCGCAGTAACCCTGAACCGCGACGATGACTGGGAAGGGAAGACTTTGAAAAGCGCCGGTAAGCCCCAGTCCCGCTTTTATGCTCTCGGAGAACGATTCCTCCGTTGAGTCCAGCCAGGTCGTGATGTCGCCGCCATAACTGAAGTTCGGTCCTTCAGCGTTGAGTAACAGCACTCGCGTATCGGAACGTCCGGCGAGGTCCTGGATGGCTGCCCCAAGGCCTGCGATCAAGTCGTTTGTCAGCCGGTTCTGAGGTGGGTTGTTGAGTGTGATTCTCGCGACCCCTTCTGAATGGGTGTAGTTAACGGCAGGCACGTGGGTTCTCCTTGTCTCTTGCTGAAAGAAAAGTCTTATAATAGTACCAATAGTTTCATAACGCAACTAAAAATTTCGAAGCTGCGGCTTTAGCTGGGACGGGGGACAGTCGTATCCAGGAACCGGGGAAAGGGAGAGGCATCGCCGGCGACTATCAATCTGGGATCGCTGGCTGCTCTCGTCTTCTGGCCTGATTGATCTGGATTACAGCGAGTGGTGAGACAAACGCACAGGTGCGAGCAGACTCGTTTACTAGGGTCTCAAGTGCACGTTACTTGAAGGTGTAACGGTTGAAGATATCCCCGGCTGGACAGTTGCGTTCAAAGCCTGGGGTTGAATGTGATCTGGAAAGCACCGCGTAATCAGCGCAGCCGGCGCGCAGATTTGAGATGGAGGCATGCACTTACGCTGCGCGGGTCAACAACCTCGAGTGTCAGGAGATTGCTGCAGCGAAAGCCTTAGCGATCCATTCTTAGGGCGAGTCGCTGCTCAAGTGTTCACCGTCTGTATGTTCAGACCGCGATGGCGAGAACCGGCCGACGTTCGACGCCCGTTAGGAACGCCCGATACATGACGTAATGCGAAGCGCTGGCGCCAGCGCCTGCCTGGCCGGAGAGTGACGACTTTTTCGTTTTACGCGCTGCTAGTACACGTCTCGCTGGTAGCGTTGAGATTTCCTTAGCGCTTCCAGGTATGCATTCGCGTCGTGAACTTCCAGCCCGCCATGCTCGGAAATCACTTCTATCAGCGTCTCCTCAACGTCGACCGCCATACGCGTCGCGTCACCGCAGATGTAAATCGCGGCGCCGTGCTCAAGCCATTGGAAGAACTCTGCGCCTTCCTTCTTGATGAGATGTTGAACGTACACCTTCTCCGCACCGTCCCGTGACCATGCCACGCTTAGCTTGTCGAGCAGTCCGGAGCTTTCCCAGCCCGTAAGCTGCTCCTCGTAGAGAAAATCACTACCGCGATGCTGATCTCCAAAGAAGAGCCAGTTCCGACCGTCGGCACCGCGCATCTCGCGCTCTTCGAGGAACGCACGAAACGGTGCGATTCCTGTTCCCGGTCCGATCATGATCAGGGGGCTCTCGTCATCGTCGGGAATGGCGAAATGCGGTGAGCGGTGCACGTAGACGCCGAGCGCCCCGCCTGCGCCCAGGCGGGTGCCAAGGAAGGTGGACGCCACGCCCTTGCGTGCCGTTCCATTCAGTTCGTAGTGCACCTCACCTACGGTCAGGTGAACCTCCCCCGGGTGTTTCCTAGGGCTGGAGGAAATGGAGTACAGCCTGGGCTGTAGCGGACGCAGGCCGTCAACGAGCTGCTGGGCCGAGAGACCGCTGACCTGATCGCGAAGCACATCAATGAGCTGGGTATCGGTCTCGAGAGTGAGTTCCCAGGAATCGGCCGTCTTGGGCGTTATCGTGACGAGATCCAGACTGCGGAACAGGGCCTGGCGAAGCGTCGACTCTCCGCTCTTGAGGCTGACGATTTCGGTCCCCCGCAATGCGGCGGCCTCCAGGACCGTATCGACTTCGGTCATGTCATTGAGCGGCCAGACGCCCAATGCGTCGCCCACTTCATAGGCCAGGTCTTCGCCGCCGCCGGTCAGGGCAATCTCGACATGGTTGACGGCTTTCGCCGACCCCTCGCCGTTCAGGCAGCAGCTGCTGATCAGCGTGGCGATAAACGGGTGGTTCTTGTCGAAGACCGGGGCACCGGCTTCAACCTCCTCGGCCGGGACGGCAGCGCCGGCGCCGGCGGCTTCAGCGAAAGCGGGTGCCGCAAACAGCGCCGCACGCCAGGCGCCGTAATCGTCGTCGTAGTCGACGTCGCAGGTGACCAGCGGGGCAGCTCGCGTAGCGCCCAGCGCTTCGAGGCGCGCATCGAGATCGCGGCCCACCTGGTTGAAATGTGGATAGCTGCTGTCACCGAGTCCGCAAACGCTGTAGTTCAGGCTGGGGGGGAGGGCCGGTGCATCCTCGGCCATCAGGGCGGCGTAGAAGCTCTGCGCGTTGTCCGTGGGTTCGCCCTCGCCGTAGGTCGCCGCAACGATTACGAGGTGCTGCATCGCGGCGAGATCTTCTACCGCGACGTCGTCGAGGTCGGAGACTTGCGCATCGAAACCCTGGGTGCGCGAGAACTTGCGCAGGTCCTTCGACAGCGACTCCGCGGTGCCGGTCTGGGATCCGAAGAGTACGGTCAGCGGCGTCTGGGCCTGCTCGCTTTCGCCGCTCGCGCCATTCTTCGAGAAGGCGTAGATGCCCGCGAACAGCCCGTTGAGATAGGCGCGCTGGGCTTCGTCAAAGGGACTGCCGGGGGGGATGAACTCCGGGACGTCGGACTTCTCCGGTGTTTGCCCCTGGCGCAGTATTTCCTGCAGCAATTCGGTATGGGGTTTGTTCACGACCTGCGTTCCCTAGGCCGCCAGCGTCGCCGCGTTGATCAGCGCGGGGAGCTCTTCATCGCCAAGACCGCGAACGAACTCCAGGAAGGTCGACCCAGGTGCGCGTCGCGCCAGGTAGCTGGCCACGACCTGCTCCACGAGTTCATTGAGCTGGTCGGCGGCGACGGGGCCACAAAGCGGACGGCCGATGCCCTTGTCCTGATCGCTTCCTCCGCCGAGAACCACGTGGTAGCCCTCGGTGCCGTCCGGCATGGTCGTACCCACGAGGCCGATATCGCCGATGTAGTGCTGGGCACAGGAATTGGGACAGCCGGTGAGGTGAATGTTGAGCGGCGTATCCAGGGTGAAGCACTGCTCAAGGTGCCGCACCAGCGCCAGGCCGTTTTCCTTGGTGTAGGCGAGGGCGAGCTTACACCCCATCTTGCCCGTACAGCCCACGGCGCCCGCGGCGAACGCGGTGGCTGAAGTACGCATGCCGTGAGACTCAATGCTCCGCCGGACTTCTTCGCTTGCCCCTTCCGGTAAATGCGGTATGAGCACGTTTTGCCAGACAGTGAGGCGAAGCTCGTTGCGTCCCCTGGTCTGCGCGATCTCACCGAGCACGCGCATCTGCCGCGGCGACAGACGGCCCATTTCCAGGGCGACGCCGAGATAGGTCAGACCGGCCTGCTTCTGCGGGTGAAAACCGATATGTCCCTGCCGGTCGACAGGCGGTCTAGGGAGATCATGCTCGGCGTCGACCGGGGTCAGCTCAAAGCCGGTCTCCAGCTCCGCAAGTTTTTCCTGCGTGCGTTCCATGAACCACGCAACACCGTGCTGATCGAGCACGTACTTCAGGCGCGCCTTCTTGCGATTGGTGCGATCCGCATGTTCCACGAAGACGAGCAGCATGGCGTAGCCGGCGAGTACGGTCTGCTCCGGTGTGCAGACAAAACCCGTTTCGCGGGTCAGATCTTCATGTCCGCTGATGCCGCCGATGCCGATCCGGCAGTAGACGCCCGGCTCTACCCCCGCACCCTCACCAAGTTTCACCGCCTGGAACGCGATGTCGTTGCTGTCGCTGACCGCGGAGATTGTGCCGCCGTTGTCAAAGGAGATATTGAACTTGCGCGGCAGGGCGCGCAGTTCGCGGGTATTGAGAACGAGGTTTGAGAGCCGCCGTGTCTGGGGCGAAAGATCGATGAGTTCCGCCGCATCGAAGCCGGCGGCCGGGGACGCGGTCATGTTGCGTGCCGAATCCGCCCCGGAACCCTGGCAGGAAAGCCCGGCGGAGTTCAGCGCATCGATAACGGCGAGCACGTGTCGGGGCTCGATCTCGCGAATCTGGAGGTTGCCCCGGGTGGTGACGTGGGCATAGCCGCCGCCGAAGGTCTCGGCGATGTCGGCAAGCGCGAGCATCTGGTCGCCGCGCAGCTGACAGGCCGGCAGGCGCAGGCGGACCATATACCCGGGACTCGTCGGCTCCACATTGAAAAATCCGAGGTGGCGAAGGAGAAACTGGTCCAGCCCCGTGGCGATTTCGTTACGTGCCGTCCAGCGCTCGAGGCGGTCCCAGAGATCCAGCGGATGAAGCCTGTACTTGGCGACCTCCTCCTTGCACAGGTCTTCCAGAGGTATGCCATGGACGGCCTCCACTTCACCTGCACCTCCCCCGGAGCCGGTAGCGAGATCGAGTTTGCCCAGGGCATTCATCAGGCAGGCGACCTGCTCCTCGGTGAAGCCCTGCGGCCTGGATGTGTCGTTCAAGGTATCGCTCATCGGGATGCCCCTCCTGGCATCGCTGTACTGAAGAAACCTTTTCGGAGCGGAGCGCGGATCGCTGCGTCGGGAACGAGCGTCCGTTCGCTGGTGCGGCGGAAGTATCCGGCTCCATCAGCCGGCGACGACAAGAGCTACCGATGTAGTACTTGAGAGAACTTCGGGGAGGCGCAGAGGATGATGCGGGGATTGATCATTGCGTGCTGCGGCCCCAAATGCCTCGCTTGAGGCGTGTTCCCAAAGTCGCTGGCGGACTCCGAAAAGATTTAGGGTCCGTACCGACGCTGGCAACCGGACCTGGTTGTGGGTTTAGCTCTGCAAGAGCTTTGCCAAACGGTAACTTACTGATATTTCAGGGCTTCTTCTTTCCTCCCGTATGGCCCTGCGCCAATTTCAGGCAATTCCTTCTGGTTTAGCACCGGCAGCGCTCCATTGCGGGGCACCCGACGAGGCGGTCTCAGAGCTTGTAGTTCACAAAGGCCCAGGTGACGGTCTTGTCGATGCCCGTGCCACCGGCCGCGGGATCGTCATCGCCGAAGTAACTCGCATGCTTCAGAGCGATAGTGAACTTGCCGATCTTCTTCGTGAGCTGCAGATCAAACTCATTGCCGTAGTCGAAGCCACCGTCGTCGGCCTGGAAGTTATGGAATATCGTGACCAGGCTCAGGGCGCCGTCGAACTTCGCGGATCCGACCAGGTAGGCGTCGCGAACGCCGGCTCCAGGGAAACCAATGAAGCGATCGGCCCAGCCCTGGAATGCATGCACCGTGGCGAGCGGCGTGGAGAAGCTGATGCCGTTGTCGCTTTCGAGAACTTCGTAGCCGAACTTCCCGGTGATGCCCTTTATCGGCCCCGACGCCAGGCTCTTGCTCAGGCCGAGTTCGACGCGGTACTGGTTCGCGGAATCAAACGCCGTCTGATTGTCCGCGATCGCACGCTGATGCGATGCCTCGAACAGGTAGGGCGCCGAAAGGTCGCCAGCGAGTTCGCGCTTCCCCTGCAGCTTGGCGCCGATGGTTTCGCGATCGGTGAACGGCGCCGGAAGCGTATCCACGTCGTAGTCCAGGCGATAGTAAAACCCTTCGAGCTCGCCGATCGGCAGACTGGAGTACTGCAGGTTCACGAAGTGGGATTCCATCGGAGACTCGGCGAGGTTCGGATTCGGATTGTCGTTGCCGAAGATGCGGTTCACCTGGTTCACGTAGGCGTAGCTTGCGCGCAGGCCTTCGATGGAACGGTTCTCAACGGCTATCGCATCCATGGACTGCCAGTTCTGACGCCAGGGCACGGTGCCGATAAAGCGGTGCAGCGGTGCGGGACGGTAGGTGAGGTACTGGCGGCCGACCTTGACCGTCGTGTCCTCGATGCCCGTGTAGCTGATGAAGGCCTCGTCGATCTCCGTGCCTTCGGGGTCCGCCACCACATCGAAGCCGTTGGACGGCTCGCCGGGCACGTTGAAGTCGTCAACGATGTGCGTAACGTTTTCCGCCGCAATACGGGCAGAAAATCCGGCCACGGTGCCGGTCTGGTAACCGAAGTAGGTACGCAGCGTAAAAGCCGTAGCTTCATCCAGCGTATTGGACTCATCATCGACGAGTTCGACGCGACCGTGCATCTGCAGCAGCGGTTTGCCCGCTGTGATCAGGTCCGAGATGGCCTCTTCAGCAGCGACCGGCGCGCTCATCGTAAGCGGCAGTGCCAGGGGTAGAACGACCGGGGCGACCGCGTGCAGATGCTTCTGCAGCCCCCCGAATTTCGTGTGTTTCATGGTTTTTGCTCCTTGGTGAACACGGGGTGGTTCAGGGCGAGCCGCCAGCAATAAGTGAGCCAGGGCATTGTTTTGTCCGTTCGCAGGATCGCCCCGGGGCCATCCGAAATTCCGCTGCAGGCCGCGCGGTTATAGGATTTTTCGCCGCTTCGCAGACCCCGAAAAAAAGGCCAGACACTCCGTGTGTGTTAATGCTGGCGGATTTTTGCGCATAAATGCAGGTGCATGGTTCACAGCGCTCAGCATTGGTGCTTCTCTCGAGTTTTCTGCCCACAAGCGGGGCAGGGCGGATGGTTTGCCCGGTCGATTTGCCCATGCTTTCGAAAAAGATATAGAGAAGGCACGCCGCGAAACTCCCTTCGCCGGGCCGTGGCACGATTGCTGCAAAGCTGCTTTCGGGTGCGAGATCTCGCCACCCGGTCAAATCTTTCCTAGCAACAGTGCAATGACGCCTGTGACCTGGAAGCTCCCTCGAAGTTATTTCGACGGAGCCCCGGGAAGCGTGCGTCGTGTTTTTGCGTGGGCGGGGAAAAGCAGGCCGGGGTGTGACGTCCAGCGTTCGATCGAAACGCGGACGCCCTCGGTGAACGAACCCGGAACACTGACTCGGCGCCGCCGCGGCGGTCCGAGCGAGCACGCGTCTACTGGGGGTGGCGCGTTAACTTGAGTTAACGACGAGGAGCAAACATGTCCTATATCGAACCGGCTCAGTTCGCGAAGAAAATGGTCGACGCGGGCGAAGCCAAGATTTTCATGTCAACGAAAGACACGCTCATCCGGGCGTACATGGCGGGCGCCATTCTCGCTCTGGCCGCGGCCTTTGCCGTCTCCATCGCGGTAAACACCGGAAACTTTCTCATAGGCGCGCTGCTGTTCCCGGTAGGTTTCTGCACGCTCTACCTCCTGGGTTTCGACCTTCTGACCGGTGTGTTCACTCTTTGCCCGCTGGCGCTGATCGATCGGCGGCCGGGCGTAACCATGGGCGGCCTGCTGCGGAACTGGGGTCTGGTCTTCGTCGGCAACTTCGGTGGTGCGTTCACGGTGGCTATCTTCATGGCGATCATCTTCACCACCGGCTTCAGTGAAGCTCCGAATGCGATTGGCCAGAAGATCGGCGTCATCGGCGAAAGCCGGACCGTGGGCTACGCGGACGCCGGAGCCGCAGGCATGCTCACGCTTTTCGTGCGTGCCGTGATGTGCAACTGGATGGTCTCCACGGGCGTGGTCGCCGCCATGATGTCCAACTCTGTGTCCGGGAAGATTATGGCCATGTGGATGCCGATCCTGATCTTCTTCTACCTCGGCTTCGAGCACTCCATCGTTAACATGTTCCTGTTCCCCTCGGGCCTGCTGCTCGGCGGTAACTTCACGGTGATGGATTACATCTTCTGGAACGAACTGCCCACGGTGATCGGCAACCTGGTCGGTGGACTCACGTTTGTGGGTGCGATGATTTACTCCACGCACTACAAGACCTCGCCGTCGCGTCGTCCCGTGCACGTGGAGCCGGAAATAGGTTCCGCCATGCCTTCGAGTTCCGCTGCCTGATTCCGGGGCAATGCTCTGATCCTCCTGCCAGGAGCAGGCGGGACACAGCGTTTATGACCCGCGAAGGGCTCTGGCCCTCGCGGGTGTTTTGTTAAGGAGATTCCATGCAAGTAGAAACGATTACACCGACCCTTGAGAAAGAAGACGTCACGGCAATGATCGTCTCGCGCAAGCGCGAGCGGAAGCTGACCTGGGAAGAGATTGCGAAGGCGATCGCCATGTCTCCCGTTTGGACACACTCGGCGGCCATGGGTATGCAGGCAATGCCCACGGAGAAGGCGGAGGCTCTTGTTGCATACCTGGGCCTACCGGAGACGGCGGTTGCCGTATTGGAGGAGTGCCCGACGAAAATGTGGGAGCAGACCGTACCTACCGATCCCTGCATCTATCGCCTCTACGAGATCGTTGGCGTTTACGGGCCCACGATCAAGACGCTCATCCACGAGGAGTTTGGCGACGGCATCATGTCCGCCATCGATTTCGATATGTCGATCGACCGCGTGCCCAATCCCAAGGGCGACCGCGTAAAGATTGAGATGTCCGGTAAATTCCTGAGCTACAACTCCTGGTAAGCGGCGCACCGAATCGCGCGATGCGGTGACTCGGGCTGCTCCCGACGCCATGAACAGGCACTCGATCACCGCCGCCGTGCATGCCCCTGCGGGCAAAAGTCTCAGTGTGAGCGTTGGGCAGTACTCCTGTGCGGGTCGCAAGTCGCTCAATCAGGATCGCATGGCGACGCGCCTGCCCGACGACCTCGAGCTGGCGGTGAAAGGCGTGGTGCTCGCCGTCGCCGACGGTATCAGCTCCAGCGAGTGCAGCGAGGTCGCGGCCGAAACGGCGGTCACCGCATTTATTGCCGACTACTACGCAACGCCCGAAGCCTGGACTACCAAGACCTCCGCCCGTCGGGTCATAGAGGCGATCAACAGCTGGCTGTACGCGCAGAACCGCCACGCTCGTACCGTGGATATGAATCGCGGCCTCGTATGCACACTGACAGTGCTCATCCTGAAGGCTCGCGAGGCGCATATCTTCCACGTCGGTGACAGCCGCGTATCCCGGTTCAGGGAAGGACATATCGAGCCCCTGACCGAAGACCATGTCAGCATAGTTTCTGAAAGCGAGCAGTATCTGGGTCGGGCCATGGGCGCCCAGGAGCGCGTCGACATCGACTACCGGCGCCTACCGCTGCGGCCGGACGACGTGTTCCTCCTCAGCACGGATGGTGTGCATGAGTACGTCGGTGGACGGGAGCTGGCGGAGGCCTTGCAGGAAGCGAGCCTTGAAAAGGCCGCGCAGCGGCTGACCGCGCTTGCGATGGCGGCGGGACGTCCGGACAACCTTACGGCTCAGCTTGTACGCGTGGATTCGATTCCCCTTGAACTGCCGCCGCCTGCGAATGGCGATGACTTGCTCCCGCTCCCGGGAGCGCTCGGACCCGGAGACAGCATCGATGGCTTTCGCCTGCTGCGCGACGTTTATAAAACAGAGCGCAGCCATCTCCTGCTCGCCACCGATCCGTCGGGAGCCAGGGTCGCTCTCAAGCTGCCCGGTTCCGAAGCCCGCGGTAATCCCGATCACCTGCAGCGCTTCGCCTACGAGGAATGGATTGCGGCGCGTATCGCATCGGCTCACGTCGTAAAGGCGGCGAAGTGTAATCAGCAACGCTCCGCGGCATACGTTGCGCTGCAATGGATCGAGGGCATGACCCTGCGTCAATGGATACACGATCACCCCAGTCCGAGCCTTGATGAGGTGCGGGCGATCGTCGAGCAGATCGCCCGCGGTCTGCAGGCGCTGCATCGCCGCGAGATGATTCACCAGGACCTGCGCCCGGAGAACATCATGATAGATCGGGACGGTACAGCCGTGATCATCGACCTCGGCTCCGTAGCGGTCGCGGGCATCGAGGAAGTTGCTCCAGGCGTGCTCGGGACGCTGCCGGGGACGTTTCAGTACACGGCGCCGGAATACCTTGCCGGAGACATCATCAGCTGGCGCGCCGACCAGTTCTCCCTTGCCGTCATGACCTATGAAATGCTCGCCGGGCGCCTGCCCTACGGCGCCAACGCCGGTCGCGTCAGGAGTCGCCGGGACCAGCAGCGGCTCAAGTACCAGCGCGCCGACGTCGGCGAGCGCGCCATACCACCCTGGGTTGATTTTGCCCTGGCGCGCGCCTGCCACCGCGATCCGATGCGGCGCTACGATGTGCTTAGCGAGTTTGTCGCAGACCTGCGATCGCCGAGTACTCGCTTTCAGCCCCGGGCCCTGCGTCCGCTGGCCGAGCGCAGCCCGCTGCGCTTCTGGAAAACCCTGGCCTTCCTTCAGGCGCTGACTATCGCCCTTCTGCTTGTTTTATGGTTGCGCGCGGGAGGCCCCGCCTCGGCCTGAGTGAGCCCGCACTATGGCTATCGATTGATTTGAGGTGCAGCGCTTTTAAGAACGAAAGCGCTGGCTTGGCAATGCGATCCTCCGCACGGGACGCAGCTTCCCCGCGGCCAGGTCGATCAATCCACGCCCGAGGGCTCGTCAGCGATGTGGGGGGCCAAGCAACCGCTGTCGTCACATGACGGCTCCTTCTGTTCCGCTTCTGAACCTTTGTTCTGTTCCGCCAGGGGACCCACGGCGGACCCAGGTCCATCGATCGCTTCCTTGACCAGCTGTCCGATGTCTCGCCCGAGCGCCAGGTCGTCGTAAACCCCGAACACATGTCGGCGCAGCATTCCCGCAGCGTCGAAAAGGAGGGTCGAAGGTGTGCCCTGCATGTCGTACGCGCGCATGGTCCTGGGCATCCGCGCCGGCGGTTCCGGGGGCTGATCGACCGCCACCGGAAACGAAATCCGATACTCGTGGATGAATGCCTCCAACGCAACGGGCGTCATGGCCTCCAGGTGCTCGAACACGCTGTGCATCCCGATTACCGAAACAGGATCGTCACGAAACAGCTCATGCACGCGCTTGGCCTGGGGAATGCCGTGCGATACGCATCCGGGGCAGAGCATCTGGAAGGCATAAAGAACCACGACCTGACCCCGTAGAGCGGCCAGAGACAGGTCAGTGTCGCTATTGAACCAGAGTTGAGTGATCCATTCCTTGGCAGGGGTTTGGAGCATGGTCGGTCTTTGCTGCGTTCCTTGGCGATGCGTCCAGTCTAGACGATGCGGGGACCCGAACCGTCCTCGACATCAATCCATCCATGAGAGGAATCCCGGACACGGATCACTTCACTCAAGCGACACAAGTCTTCCTTTATATACGGGCGGCGGCATCCCGATCCAGTACCTACCTTGCTCCCGGGATGGCGACAAACGCGCATGGCTTTCCCTGGCTAGCGCTTGGTCGGTAGGGGACGCCTCCCGACTCGGCCGAGCGCATTGGAGGTGTGATGATGTATTTCCTTCGATTATTGGGTGTTTGCACTATTTTTCTTTCGGCGATCGCAAGAGCCGAGGATCCGTTTGCTTGTGTAGATCCGGACGTTCGCACCGCTTTTCTCGATCGATTTCAGGATATGCGCGGGGCGTATTCCACGGCGGGTTCGCCGTCGACGCTCCTGCCAGAGTTTCCATCCCAGTGGGATATTGTCGGGTCATACTCGCACTCGCGCGGTGAGCAGGTTGTATACACGACCGAGGATTCCATCGGCGAAGCCGCGGATGAGGCCCTTGCCGCCATGCTCGACGATGGCTGGCGACAGACCGCTTACGCCTCGCCCTATGAACGAGGCGGCTTTCGCACCAGTGGTACACCCCGCTACGCGTCCCTCTGTAACCCCGACAACGATGTGAATGCTTCGGTAAGGGCTGTAGAGCAGGACGGCACTGTGTTTGTTTCGGTGTCGCACCACGCGGATCAGGGAAGCTGCCGACAAGGCGCCATGCGCATGGCGACCATGAGAGACGGTCTCATGCGAGAGGTGCCTCTATTGATTGTTGACGAAAAGCTCATCTCGCAACTCCGGCCAACCGGAGGCGGTGGTGGCGGCGACCGCTACAGCGCCGAAGCCGCGCTTATCGGCCTCACCGACAGAAGCATGCTCATCGCCGACCTAAATCGTCAGCTCTCGGAACAGCGTTGGCTACCCCAGGGCGAATGGGCCAGCGATCCCATGGCCGGCTCCGCATGGTTTCGTGAAACCGACTCCGGTGAAGTCAGATCCGGACTGCTTCAGATCATTCAGGCCGGAAACAACAACGCGCATATCAGCTTCACTATCCGAAGCGTTTCAAAGCTGGCTGAGCAGGGAGTGAGCTCGATATGGACGAGCTCGATCAGCTCGCAATGATCGAATAACCCGGTGCGCACCCCCTGCGAAACGTCAGGGGGAGGCGGCCGTCCTGCTCCCGCGATGCAGGGCACGTCAGGGCTCAAGATGCCCAGGATAGTTCATCAACGTTCGCCGCGGTTTCCCGCGAGACCGCCTCTCAGTTGCCTGGTCGTCATCAGCGATAGCAGCGTGTCATCAATTGAGGGGAAACGTGTATGAGGAAAGCCGTCGTTCTGACTCTCGCTCTCCTGAGTGCGACACTGTTCGCTGTCCGGAGTGAGTGGGTTCTTGCAGCAGCGTGGGACGCAGAACTCGACTCCGGCGTCGCCGGTGCGAATGACCGCCAATCAGCGCAACGGGAAGCCGAACTGGAGCAATACGCACAGTGCACGATGCACTTTGCCTCCCCCCAGCGGCAAAGAGCGCTTTTGGACAGCGATGATGTCGACGCGCTGCTCATAGGCTCCGTGGATTCGAACGCGTCGGCCCTGGGTTTCGGCGTGGTACAGAGCGATCGTATTCCTGCCGAAGATTTTCTGCGGCGCCTCGTCGCCGCCGATCCCCATGATGAGATCTACCTGCAACAACTCGTCTCCTACTGCAATGCGGGCACACCGGAATTCGAAGCAGCCTGTGCTCTTGCGGCGGAAGATCGGCTAACGATTCTTCGTCCCGGTAACGGTTTTTACTGGGCGCTGCTTGGCGAAAAACAGTACCGCGACGGTGACCGGGAGGCGGCGCTCCGGTCGTTTCGCATTGCCGCGGAGCAGAATCTGTTCTCAGTCGGCTGGGGCGCCAGAATACGGAGGTTCTACCAGACCGAACTCGCTTTGTTCCCCGAACGCAAGTCCTGTGCCCTGATTCATGCTGCGGGTACCGCAAGCGCTGACTTACCAAACTTCGCAGCGATGATCGATATCTGCCGCGCAAACCTCGAAGACGCACGCTGGGTTGGCGCATGCATCGGCCTCGGAGGAGCGATGGAACACCGGGGGCGAACCCTGGCGACGGTAAAGATCGGACTCGCAGTTCAACAGGTTGTTTACGAAGCACTCGGCGCTGACAAGAGCGTAGCGCGGGTGCTGGAACGGAAAGCGGCGCTTGACGTTTCTGTACAGCAGGGCGGCGGATCGCAGTGTTTTCCGTTTCAATCCGTTGAATCGGAGCGGGCATGGGTCGCTCGGATTGAAGCCATCGGCGAGGTGGCTTTCCTGCGTGAATCCGCGGTGCTGGGTAGATGTCCACTTTGAGCAGGGGCAGTCCGAGCGTCAGCAGTCAAAACCCGGAGCTGCGCCGTTTCTTGGCGTGCCCTGCGCGCTCCCGCTGACGAGCGTGGTCGGGCAAATCCTGATTACAGAGATCCCACCCGATGGAACTGATGGTCTTGAGATCTTTCATGAAGGGTGTGGTCGCGTCGGACCACGGACCCAATCCCTTCGCTCAGGAAGTGTTACCCATGTCCTCGATATAAATCCATGTGCTGCGAAGGCACCCAGCTGAGGTGGTAGCTGCATGTGGGCTCGAAGCACCGACCCCAGCAGTTTGAGTTGCTTTGAGCACTTATAACGTATTGATTTTGTTTGCTTAAATCCGAACATCCACAGCGTGGCTTCCACTACTGGGCACAACAAATCACAACAAGTCCCGCAAATCTCCAGCAGATTTCAGTCACGAGGATCGCCCTTGCTGGTGTTATCGAGTTACGATAACGTGGGAATGTGATTGAATCCTTTGGCAATGCGCTCGCAAAGGACCTCTTCTATGACAGGAAGAGTAAATCAATCAGATCATTTCCCAATGAGCTTCGGCGAATCGCCAGACGAAAACTACTCTACCTGCATGACGCAACAGACTTACAGGATTTGAGAGTTCCACCCGGCAATCGGCTCGAAGCACTGAAAGGTGACTTGAAGGGATTTCACTCGATACGGATCAATGATCAATGGCGACTGGTTTTCCGCTGGAACGGCGGTCAATCACATGATGTTCAGATAGTGGACTATCACAGATAGAGGTACAGGCTTTGGACAGGCAACCCAATAATCCGTTTCATCCCGGCGAGATGCTACTTGAGGAGTTCCTCGAACCTCAGGGCATGAGCCAGGCTGCGTTCGCCAGGAAGATTGGCTGGACGAAGGCGCGACTCAATGAATTGATACGTGGGAAAAGGGGTATCACGGCAGATGCTGCATTGGATCTCGCTGACGCGTTGGAGACTTCGCCAAAACTCTGGATGAACCTGCAGGCGACCTATGACCTGGCCAGGGCCGCTGCAGCCAGAAAAGTCGCGTAGCAGCGTTCACGACGGACCATGCCAAGCGGGTGTCGCGTTTTTATTGGCCCGCCCGAGAGGATTCGAACCTCTGACCTCTGCCTCCGGAGGGCAGCGCTCTATCCAGCTGAGCTACGGGCGGAACGCGCGCATGGTACCAGCTTCAGGGGGATATTAGGGCCTGCCAAGCTTCGGTCCGCTCCGGCATACGTTGGCTGTCCGATGAGCTCACCCGTCCTTCTCCGCCTCTCCCGCGCAGGCGAAAGCTGTGATTCAGGGGGCCTCGACGAGCGCCTGCAGTTCGAGAAGCTGTCCTGTTAGCTCGTCGATCTGTTGTTGCTGTTCCTGTAGTGCCCTGGTCAGAACGGCTACGATATCCATGGTCCGCAGCGTCTTGCGCTCCGCGGTGGCGACAAGATCCGGGACATCTTCCGCGATGAAACCCAGCGACGTCGCTTCGGGGGAAGACTTATAGCGAAAGCTGACAGGAGTGAGTTCGCGCAACGCCGCTATGGCCTCAGAGCCTCCTATCCCTTCTATGTCGGACTTGAGTTCGCGGCTGCTGCTGATTTCGAGATTGCCTTCGATGAGTGCGTCGCCTCCCACATGAAACGTCGTGGTCGGGAGAACTCCAACACCCACGCCGGTGCCATCCACGTTCAAAGTGCCGGGGCTGGCCGTTCGATAGATCCGCATTGCATAGGCCTCCCCGTTATAGAACGCGAGGTTGGAGCTGAACCCGACGATAAATTGGGAGGACGAGCTTGAGTGATCAAAGCGTATGAACGGTGTGCCACCGGTTCCGCCGTCCAGGGCTATGTCTGCAAACTCTGTGACCTGTGCAGGAGCAATATTCGCGGTCAGAATTCCGATCGCTGCAAGCAGCAGGTGTCGACACCCGGACCGTCGCGGTTGAAGACCCATAGAGCTTCCTCCTCGGATGAGCGATTGCAAAGTCTGCGTCAACGCAACGAACCATGCGTTGCCCAGGGTCGCTTCGATCGCCTTCCATAGACTTATGAGTTGCTAATTGCGTGCCCTGGGGGCTAACGCCTTTTTATGTAAACGATTTCCCGGCAGGTATTAGGCTATGCGAGTCAGGAAACCGCTCCCGACTAGTAAGTTTAGCCGGTGGCCCCTAGTCCTTTCGGGGGCCCACTCTTCGCTATAGACCAAATGTTTAAGCGTAAGTAAATACTCGCAACTCTAGCAGTTCCGAGTGTATCTGTCGGGATGAGCGAACGCGGGTCCTTAAATTAAATTGACTTCAATTCAGTAAAGGTCAATACTCGATCCTATGAGAGGCAGAAGTCGATGAATTCTCCGCGACGCCGGCGCGATGCGGGAGCAACCCGCCAGCGCATTTTGCAGGCCGCGGCGAAGCTCCTGGCCCGAAACGAGGGCGCGCTCGAGATGTCCTGGGTTGCGAAAGAAGCGGAGGTCTCCCAGGGGCTGGCCTATCACCACTTCGGCTCCCGCGAAGGTCTCCTTGAAGCGGTAGTGAATGACTTTTATGACCGCCTGGAAGGCGAAGTGCTAATGGCCAGCTTTTCGGAGATTGAATCCTGGGAAGAACGCGAACTCTGTCGCAGTGAGCGCTACATCGCTTTTCTGATCGAGGACCCCCTCGGCCCGACGCTCATGAACAAGCTGAGCCAGACACCCGCCGTCGCTGCCCTGGAGGCAAACCGATGGAAAAAGCTGGTGAGTGAAGGGGCCAGAAACATCGGTGACGGACAGCGCCGTGGGGTCGTGCGCAGCGAGGACGATCCCTTGCTCCTCGCCGCGATGGTGCTCGGGGCCATGCGTTCGGCCGTGGTGAACGCTCTCCAGGAAGGGCGGATCGGCCGACCAGAGGAACTGAATCGCAACATCTGGCGCTTTCTGCGCGCCGGACTGCAGATTGATAAGGAGAACGACGATGCAGCAGATCACCGAAGCCAGTAGCTCAAAAACGCCAAGCGGCCGCGATGATCCCCGATTCCGGGATGTTAACGATGCCCGGGACTATGGGAAAGTTGACCTTGCCCGCACCCACGGCTTTACGCGAAGCGCCGCCGCAGCCGCCGTCGACCAGAAGCTCCTCGAAGAACAGCACGCGGCACTCCTCAAGCAGGGCTACGTCATCATCAATGGCTTGATGGATGACACTCAGCTGGACGCGCTGCGTGCGGACACAGAGGCGCATCTACAGCACTTCGGTCGCAATTCCTTTGAAGGGGAACGCACGCAACGCATCTACGGCCTGCCGGAAAAGCTACGCAGTGCCGATCCGTTCATCGAACACCCGCTGATTCTGGCCCACCTCGATCGACTGCTGCAGCCGAACTACCTCCTATCCCAGGCGCAGGTGATCAACATTCTCGACGAGTCGCCTGCCCAGCCCCTCCATCTCGACGACAACTTCTATCCCTGGCCACGACCGCGGCCGGCGCTAAGCGTCGCCACGGTGTTCGCGATCGATGACTTTACGGAAGACAACGGAGCCACCGTGGCCATTCCCGGGAGCCATCGCTGGGCCGAGGATCGCTATCCCGAGGAATTGGACGAGCGCGTGAAGGCGGTCATGCCCGCCGGTTCCTGCATTCTCTTCCTCGGCAATCTGTGGCATGGGGGTGGGGAAAACCGAAGCGGTACGAGCCGACTGGCGCTGACAGCTCAGTACTGTGAGCCCTATCTAAGGACGCAGGAAAACTACTTCCTGTCCATGTCAGCGCAAACCGTCGCCGGGCTCTCCGAAGATATGCAAAGACTGCTGGGCTACTCCATTCATCCACCGTTTATGGGGATGACCAACGGAATGCATCCCAAGCGGACACTGCCCGGCTGAAAAGAACTGCTTGGGAGTTGGTGTTTGTCGGCTCCGGTACACGCCCGCCATAGCGTGAACATGCGCGCGGGCAGTTCACGAGGGTTTTCTGAGGCTTTCGATCGTACAAGTAGCAGGGTGTAAAAGCGCAGCTTGCGTCGTGTCAAGCGGCTTTCAAAAGGCATCGCCGTCTGCACGGCGCATTGCGCACAACTAGAACGCCCATGTAGGAGACTGGGAACGACAAATCAGCCCAGGCGAGTGCGTTCAATCTTCTGGAAGTTCGTCCAACTCTTTCCGCGATTTGTCGAGATCTCTACCAGCAGCGAGTGGCTTTCCCGGCTCTCTATGGAAAAAGTGAGCTTGAAAGCGTACTCCTCACCGTCCTTCCCCAGGGCGAAGGTGCCCGGTCGAATATTGGTAAAGACCAGTTTGCCCGGCTCGACCATCTCCCCCTCGTAAACATCCATGTTTCCCCAGGAGTCATCGAGCGCCATGAGCCTGTAGATGTCCCGGTATTGATCGAACTGGATGGTCGTTTCCATGCGCACGGACGATTGCGAACGTTCTGGGAAGCGCTCTCTAAGGGCGAGGTCGTTGAGCATGAAATTGATGGTGGCTCTGTCGGTCTCTGGTTCAGTCCATCCTCCGTCACGCCAAAGCGAAGACTGCGCTACCCACTCACCGGCCATCGGGCGAAGTGCTTTCATGGCCGCACGGGCCTTCCCGGCGTGATCAGTATCGGTTTCCTGTGCATAAACCGATGGGAGGAAGAAGCTGAGTACAAGTGCAGTCAGTGCATGCATGGGTGCTTTCATTAGTCTCCTTCGTTCCTCTCGCATTTACACGCTGCGATTGTATGTGACGTTCCTATCGAATCGGTGGGTTGTGCGCCGAAAGCCCCTGACATAGGCAGTCCCAGGGCGCCGGGGACTAGGGCAAGCACTATAGAGGGCAGCCAAACTATAGGGTGGACTCACCGAGTGTGAGTCTCGAGCGGCCGCCAGGCGCCTGTGCCAAAGCCGCTACGCGGTTGGCGTTTACATCGACCGTACCCTAGCTTTTTAGCTGCCTTTTTACCCGGCGCACGGACCACCACACCACGCCGAGCACCAGGGGCGCACTCAGTCCCGTGAGCAATCCAGGATCGAGCGGCATGCCCATCTCCTTGCCGGATTTGAACAGGTACCCGAGCAAGCCCACGGCGTAGTACGTGATCGCGAAGATCGAGAAGCCCTCCACCGACTGCTGCAGAAGCAGCTGAGAACTGGCGCTTTCCGCCATGCGTTCCAGAATCGCCTGGTTCTGCTTCTTCTGATCAACGTCGACCATGGAGTCGAGGAGCTGGGTGGCGCGGGTAATGCGCTGCGCCAGTTCCTGAGTGCGCCGCTCAACGGCCTCGCAGGTGCGCATGGCAGGCTGCAGTGTCTTGGTCAGATAGGTCGTGTAGCGCGACGCCGCGCCACTGCGCTCTTCCGCAAGCTCGCTGAGGCGACGATCGACGATGCCGCTGTAGGCGCGGGCGGCGGCGAAGCGGTACGCGTGCTCCGCCGCGACGTGCTCTACTCGTGCCGCGATTCGAGTAATGCGCTCGAGCTGCCGCTCCTGCGCGGGGTCCGTTTCGTGATGTGACAGCTCGGACATCACGTTGTCCAGTTCGATCTCGAGCCGTCCGAGCGAGGCCATGACGCGGCGTGCCACGGGCAGGGCCATCATCGCGAGGAGGCGATAGCTCTCGATTTCCAGAATGCGCTGTAGGTAGCGCGACAGGCGCGCTTCCCCAAGGCCGAAGTCGGTCACCACCAGGCGCTGAAACCCGTCGGCATCCAGGCGGAACGATGACCACAATTCGCCCAGCCCGTCCGAGAAGCTGCCGCCATAGACCTGTGCTGCGCCAAGCAGGCTGCGTATGCGTCCGAGCCGTTCGTCGAGCGGCTGCCCATCGTCCGGCAACACTTCGATGTGCACACCGACGAAACGCAATTCGTCGAGATCCGCGCGCATCTTGCTTTCGAGAAAATCCAGCGCTGGCGCCGCAAAGGGCGGCTCGCTGTTTCCCGGCACAAGCAGCGAATAGGCATCCGCTTCCGAATGCCCTTCCCACTTCAACAGGCAATTGCCCACCTGTATGGAATGGTGGCGGCTCTCGGCGTTGGGCTCGCTCTGTCCCTGCTCGCGACAGAATTCGGCGAAAAACTCGCGGCGCCCCGCAAGACTGGCATCACCGCGCAGGCAGACGATGAGCGAACAGCGCAGAGGCGCGGCCATGACCATAAGGGGCCGCGCGTGCCACTCATTGCTCAGGGAGACGCGCAGCTTTCCCGGTGTCGCTGGGCCGTTGGGCGCGTCGTGTCTACGTTGCTGATCGTCCATGTCGCACTTCAGTACGCGCCAGCGGGGTTTTCGGGTGAGAATTCAGCATAGCAAGGGCCGAGGAGCGCCTGCAGGCGACGAACGTGGGTAGCCGGAGCGGCGCGGGCGGACGCAAAAGATGTATCGCGCTGCGTTCGCCAGACAACGTAGGGGTCGGGCAAGACGTCTTTCAGCAGCGTTTCGAGGGCGACAATCGGGGGCAGAAGTCCGTGATAGCGCTGCGCCAGGGCGGCGGCGGACTGCTGAACTTCACCAATGAAGTACTTGCTCACGACGGTACGAAGAATGGGTGCCGCATCCGGGCGCATGCCCGCCAGACACAGGTCGCCGCGCTCGAGACGACGCTCGATGACACCATTGGCCGACTCGAGCCAGGCCGCCTGACGGCGAAGGGACCACAGCAGTTCCCCGCCGTCGCCCTGGGCGATGGTCCCGAGGGCAAGTTCGAAGTCGCGGTCGTCCGCGCTGAACTCGCCGCCGAGCCATCGCCCGGCGTTCGCCGCGACCTGTTCAAGCGCTGTGATTACAGCGCTGCTTGTGTCTTCGGGATAGCTTCCGCGCGGTGCGCCGCCGCGCCAGAAGTCCCGGTACTCGAGTCCGCCGAGCGTTGCGTTGAAGATTCGCCGCGGGAGCTGGTCCCGCTTTTGCCGCGCTACCTGCTCGATAAAAGTCGCCAATCTGTTCTCGTCCCGCTCTGCGAGCGTCTCGCTGCAGGCTGGCGCGTCCCGGAGGAAGGCGAGGTCCAGGAGCAAGCGCTGGGAGGGTGGTGCAACGCGCCCCAGACTGCTGTTGCGCCGCGCGACGGTAGTCTGCAGCGCGCAGCCCTTCAGCTTGAGGAAGTCGAGGCCGTCCAGCGCACTGTCTTCAAAATCGAGCCGCAGTGCTTCGGCTCGCGGCGCCTGCAACTGGGCCGTTTCACGTGGCGCCTGCGCCTCAATAGCGAGAGGCCGCGAGAGTCGGTTGAGGTAGTTGTTGAGCGTCCCGTCAAGGCCTGAGGCTCCGCAACCGGCGAGCAGAGCACCCAGGCAGGCCGGCCCGCAGAGGGCGAATCGTCGAGATGCGCTCACCGTTGGGTGTCTCGGGGAGACCATCGATGCGGTCCTGCGCCGTGGTGATGATCGCGGCACGCGGACGAGGTCCGTCAAGAAGCGCCGTGGCGTTTGAAACGGGTGAAGCCGCTCAATCGAGTAGCTCGTGGCAGCGCTGCCGCCAGGCTGCGAGTCGCTCGCAAGAGTCGGGAAGCTGTTCCTTGACCCAGCTGCCCGTCTCTATCGCGACCAGAAGGCTGATATCGGCAAAACTGATCGCATCACCGCACAGGAAGGGCTGATCCCCCAGCTCGTCGTTGATCTGAAGCAGTCCCGCCCGATAGCGCTTCCTGCCTCGGTCCACGAGTTCCGGAATCTGCTCTACGTCGATGGGGCCCGGCAGAGCCCGATTCTCGAAGGCCGGGCTGCGGTTTCGCAGCATCTCGGCAAACGCTTCCAGCAGCGTGACGAAGACACGGTGATCCCAGCTCAACACCAGGGCGCGTTCGAGGGTGCTGCGGCCCAGCAGCGGACGCTCGGGAAAATGCTCTTCCAGGTAGGCGCAGATGCCGATGACTTCCGTGAGCAGCACCCCTTCTTCGGTAACCAAAGCAGGCAGCGTGCCCATCGGATTCACCTCCAGAAAGGTGGTTTCGCGGTGCGCTCCCGCGCGCATATCAACGTCCGTAATGGGGAGTTCGATGCCCTTGTAGGATTGGAACAGCGCCAGACGGCGCGGGTTGGGGGCAGATTCGTAGGTGTATAGATGCAATGGTTCAGCCTCGAACATTGAACAACGTTGCGTGGCACCGCATTGAGACGACGGTCCCTGGAGATTTGCGCGAGCGCAATGCTAGCAGGAACCCCCGACGGGCTTATGCGACTGAGAATCAGAGGCATTACAGTGGACTCGCTGATGCTTTGACAGCTCCTTGACACCCGTCCGATAGGTCTTTGATGGCCCGTGTCCCGTAGCTATAATGCGCGCCCCCGAGAAAGAGGAAAGACCCGTGTTGCCGAAAATTGCCAAGTTGCTTCTGCCTGTGGCCGTCGTTGCCGTAGCGCAAGCCCAGGATCTGACCGAGGAGCAGCGCGCCGAAATCGAAGCACGAATCGCACCCGTCGGCACCGTGTGTCTGCAGGGCGAGAATTGTGGTGGTCTGCCTGCGGCGAGCCAGCCCATGGCTGCTGCGGCGCCGGCAGCAGCGGCAACCTCTTCGGCGACCAATGCCGCATCGGACGGAGCCATGGAGGCTGCCGCAGGCGAGATGGTCGCGGCGGCAGCCGCAATTGACGGTGAATCGATCTACAACCAGGCCTGCCTCGCCTGCCACGCCAGCGGCGTCGGCGGCGCGCCGGTGGTGGGGGATGCCGGCTCCTGGGCACCGCGCATCGCCAAGGGCATCGACGTGCTTCACTCAAGCGGCATCAACGGTATCGCCGGCACCGCGATGATGGCGAAAGGCGGTCGCGCAGACCTCTCCGATGATCAAGTCATCGCGGCCGTTAACTTCATGGTGGAGAACAGTCAGTAGGACCGCTCCGCCACCATCTGCCGGTAAGCCAGAGCCTCCTGCAGATGCGCGACTACAACGTTGTCCCGCTCTTCCAGATCGGCAATCGTGCGGGCGACGCGCAAAATTCTATGAACCGCTCGTCGGGAAAGCTGCAGCTGTTGTAGCGCGTCGTCCAACAGCTGCTTCTCGTTCTGCCCCAACCCACAGTGGTCGATCAATATGGGCCCCGCCAGCTGTGCGTTGCTGCGCCCCTGGCGACCTCGCTGCTTGGCTACCGCCCGGCATACGCGCTCCCTGACCTGCGCCGAAGGTTCCTCTGACGATTCATCGAACAGTGACGACTCCTCGTCGCGGGTCACCCGCACCTGGAGGTCGATGCGATCGAGGAGAGGGCCGGACAGCCGGGCGCTGTAGTTCAGGCGCTGCGCCGCGCTGCATCTGCAGCGTCGCCGTGCATCGCCCGCATAGCCGCAGGGGCAGGGGTTCATGGCCGCGATGAGCTGGAAGTGTGCGGGGTAGCGAACGCTGCACTGCGCCCGCGCCAGGCGAATTTCTCCGTTTTCCAACGGCTCACGCAGCATATCGAGACTGCTGCGCGGAAACTCAGCCAGTTCGTCCAGAAAGAGCACGCCTCCGTGCGCTAGAGAAATCTCCCCGGGTTGCGGGATGCTGCCTCCGCCGATGAGAGCGGCGGCACTGGCGCTGTGGTGCGGCGCCCGGAACGGACGTTGGACACCGTTCAGTCTCGCGCCCCGCAGGTCCGTCAGGGCATGCATGGTCAACGTCTCCGCGGGGTCCGGCGCTGGCAGAATGCCCGGGAGGCAGCTGGCCAACATACTCTTGCCGGTTCCCGGTGGACCGCAGAAGAGAAGGTTGTGTCTGATTAAGCCATCAGTCTATCCTGCGCCCTTTGGCGCTTTAGAAGGACACCGATGCCCACCGCGTACCTATACACTCGGTTCAGTAGCAACGAGCAAGAGCACGGAGATAGCTCGCGGCGCCAGTTGGAGGCAGCAAAGCGATACGTCGCCGAGAACGATGGTCTGAGCCTCGACACGTCATACATCGACAAGGGCGTCTCAGCCTACCGTGGCAAGAACTTCAATGAGGGCGCTCTCGGTCGCTTCCTGGCAGATTACGAATCGGGAAGGGTCCCGCCGGATAGCCTGCTTCTCGTGGAACAGCTCGACCGCCTTTCTCGGGATAACCCACTGAACGCGATGCTCCGTCTGCTCGGCATGCTCACCTCCGGGCTTACCGTCGTGAGCCTCAACGACATGCAAGTCTATGCCGGAAGCGGGTCTTCAGCCATAACGCTCATGCGGTCTCTGATGGATTTCGAGACCGCTAACCTGGAGTCCAAAAAGAAGAGCGAGCGCATTGCGGCAGTGTGGGGCGCAAAGCAGGACGAAGCTCGCGCCACTGGGAAGCCCACGACCGCCCGCTGTCCTCAATGGCTACGATTATCTGGCGACTCGTCTCGCTACGAACCGATTCCGGATCGAGTGAAGGTCGTCCAGAGCATCTTCCAGATGTCTGCCGAGGGCTTGGGCCGTCGTCGGATCGCGGACCGATTGAACGACGAAGGGGTGCCTGCGTTCGGACACGCGGCGGGGTGGGGCACTTCGAGCATTGGCAAGCTCCTAAGTAATCGCGCAGTCCTGGGTGAGTACCAACCGACGAATCTGGTGGACGGGAGCCGCACAGCGGTCAAGCCACCTGTAGTGGGCTTCTACCCAACCATCATCGAGCCCGCGCTGTTTGACGCTGTGCATCAGAGTCAGCAGTCCCGCCGTATTTCCGGCAGGGGACGCAAGGGAAAGTCGTTCTCCAATCTTCTGACGGGTCTCGCCACCTGCGCCCGCTGCGGCGCGCCGCTGAATTACACGGACAAGCGACCGGCGCGAGAGCGGGTGCCTGGCTACGATGGTCCCCGAAAGGGACATCGCTATCTCAGGTGCTCGATGGCGGGTCGAAACCCTCACTTCGGCTGTGACTCAACCGGTTTCCGATACGACATCGTGGAACGAGCCTTCCTCTCATCACTCAGTGAGCTGGACTTTGTGGACATCATCAACCGCAGCAGGCCAGAGCAGCGTGACCAACTGGATCGCGTCGCGGCACAGGTAGCGAGCGCGGAACGATCCCTCAGCTCTGCGAAGAGCGAGCTGAAAAATCTGATGGTAGCCGCGAGGCAGGGAGCTACTGGCGACACATTCAACAGCGAGCTTGACGCAGCCGAAGCCCAGCGGACGGCATCTGAGGCGCGACTGGAGGACCTACAGCGCCTTCAGAAAGACCTACAGCGAGCCTCCGAGCGAGCCAAAGAAACTGCCAGTGACTTCCAATCGGCATACTCGGCCATGCTGTCCGAGAGGGATCCGGATGTCCTCTACGGCATCCGAGCGAGGATCAATGCGCGCCTGAAGGAATTGGTCGAAAGGCTCGAAATCATCCCTTGGCGTCAGGATCCAGACATATCAGCTCAGATGTTTCCGGAAGGACCTCCCGAGGAGTTCTACCGACATCGCCGGCAGACATCGGTTCTCTTCCTAACGTACTGCCTGCGTGACGAGAGCCTCCGCATACGCGGTAGATTCCAGATCATCAACACTCACCGCATGGAGGTGTTCGAGGGCACCGAGGAGGTTCCCGAGGGAGTCGAAGGGTTTTACGACACCCCCGAGGACGCCCGGGCGGTGCTGGAAGAGCATGGCGAGTACGGCGCCGTAGGCAGCTTCCTGCGAACGGGAGACTACGCAGGTGCCTTCACAAAGGACACCCGGCTCTGGAAGCTCTAACGGTTTCGGTACGCGCGGCGAGCGGGCGTCGATACGCGCCGGGTAACCTTTCACGCGACCCAGCTGACCAAGAGCCCGTGCGTGAAGAGCAGTATTCCCGCAAGTTCAACCCGGAAGAACTTCTCGGTCTCCGATTCGATACGTGTGCGTAGTATGTCGACTTCGTCGCGCACGCGGCCGACACTCTCCCGGACCGCTCGTAGGCCCTCGTCGATCTTCTTGGTAAGTCGCTGTTCGACTTGGATGCGTTCGGCGTCGATTCTCTCTACATCTCGTTCGAGGTCGTCTAGTCGTTCTGACACGGACTGTCTCCGAACTCGACCTATGCTGGCCGCTCCCGTCGATACACCGATGGTTGCTGATTGTGCCTGCACCGATGCGCCCACAACACGCTTTCCCGCGAAGAAGTACCGCAAGAACTCACTCACGTCCGCCAGAAGCCGTTGTTTATCGAGGTAGCCCGCTGAATCCGCAACGCTCAGGAAAACGATCCACGCACCTACGATTTGGAGCAGGTGCGAAACCGCCTTGTTTACTGGATCCGGGATGCCCACGAGGAGTCCGAGAGCGAGGTGACCCAGCGCAACGGCTAAGGGGATCGCGACGAAGCGGGCCGTCCACAGGATGCGAGACCTTCGGACGACTGGCTGGCGTACTTGAGGAAACACGAGGGCCAAGGTCCCTACGAACAGGACCCAGCAAACGGCGACGATGAGTACATGGTGCGGCGAGTAGTTCATGGCGCGATTCTTACCACACCCTACGCCGCCGCGCTGTGCAGACCCGATGGATGATATCTTGGCGACGCTCGATGACGGCCACCACATGATGCACGATGGGACCATATCCTCTCCCTACTCACTTGCCCATACGACTGGCGATTGGCCACCGCTGACTGGCTCCGGGATGCCACCGTCTGGAGCCTGACGAACCCCGGCGAGCGTCGCACGGTTCCGCTGAAGACCGACCGAGTGGAGGCAGTGGCGCGCTTCTGGAGCTCTATCAGCGGCTCATCAACGATCTGGTGAGCGGAAGCAAGACGGCAGCGGAGCATGGTTTCGGTGAGGAGCCCGGCGGCTACATACATCAACCAGCCGCGTCTCCGGGTGGCCGAAAGTCGTCTTGAGCGCTCCAGCATTCGGTGTCGAGTGTGCACAATCGGTGTGCAGCGAGTCGTTCCTACAACGCCGACAGAGCCAAGCCGATGACGAACAGCAGGAAGCCACAAGTCTCATACCTGAGAGTGTGCGCTGTATCCGCTTCCAGTTTCGTATGCGTGCCCTTGAGTTCCTGCCGAAGTATCGAAATATCGTGATTCAGCAACCGCTTCCGCCTTCGGCAAGCTGCGTCGGCTTGCTCCATCGCGTCGCGGAGCTGCACTCGAAGCGCGTCCTGGTTTTTCTCTAACGTATCGAGGCGCTCTTCGACAGTTCTCCCGCCTGTCAGGTAAACCGAAAAGGGCAGCGCAGTATTTTCTTCGATGGCAGATCGTAGCTCTAGCGAAGCACCAACGGGGGTCCGGCCTGACCAGAGGCGTTCCATGTGCTGCTTGGCTCTCTCCCTCAGCGAGCGAGGGTCGAGATACCCTGAGCGCTGCGCGAGTCCGCCGTACACCAACAGTGCGCCAATCAACTGGAGTAGGGAACCGGTTCGATGGAACCCCTCCATACTGAACAAACCCCCAAGTAACCATAGGGTGAGTACGACAGCTAGGGGCAAATAGAACGACCACGCGGCGAGCATGACATGAGCCGTCCCATACAGCCGACTGCCCAGAGCGCCATATCTCATCAGTAGAAAGCCGGCGACTACCCACATGAATATGACTGAAGCTGCGGTGTCATGCTCCACGAGGCGTTCCGCTCCTTAGGTGTATTCGTATCGTAGTTGGCTCGCAGGATACCCGAGACTGCGCCGCTGCCACGGCGTCTTTGGGAAGGGCGAGGTACGCCACCGCTCCTCTCGATAGCGCACCTCGCCGCAGTCTTTATCTGCTAGTTCATCATTACCCCAACCAAGCCCAGGCTGCAGTCTGCTGAGACCTTGGGTGCCTCACGCATACAGCCACTGGGCAAACAGCCTAGGTATCGTCATTGTCATGCTGTGCGATCTCTCGAATTGCTTCTCGCATTGCGATAATTGTGGGCTCGCGGAATTGGTCGAAGACCTCTTTAGAGAACGCCTGCTGAGCAGCAGCCTCCAGCTCTTTCTGGATTGTCGCCGGTAATTTCCCTGACGCCAGCATTCGGACATCCATCTGATTCTTCCAGCGGCCCCAGACGCCCGCGGCGACATTCGCGGTCGCTGGGAACATGAGGATCGTCGGGCCGATGACTGGAACCCGGGAGAGCGTGGATGAAATCCGAAGGCCCGCCTGCGCGATTCCTCGGGCAACCAGCGAGGTCCCCGAAGGATTCTGCCGGCGACCCTGCATCTGCATGGTGCTCCGAACGTCTTTCAAATCCCACGCCATGGCCGCTCGCTTCACCTGATCAGTCATGTCCTTACCCCAGAGAGTTTCCAGGGTCTCGGAGTTGTACTTCGCAAGCTCGCGCCTAAACGCCTTGGCCGAGAAAGCCTCATTGGCGACATTGCTCTGCCCGGCCTTCCTCGCAGCCTCAATGGCCTCGATCAGAGGAACCTGCTGCATCTGCTGCCACGACTGGCGCACCGTAGGATCGCTCGACAACGCCATGCGGTTCTTCGCCTTGCGGAGCATCGGGGAGTTCCCAACGCGCAGCATGGCATCGAAGGATGTCTTCGGATTCTTCCGGAACATCTCTCCGTCCGCTGACTTCTCCGTCATCTTCGTGAGGAGATCATCCCGGGACCAGCGCTGGACGTTCTGCTTGTACGCCTCCGTCGCCTTCCGGCCCCGGTTGAGCGTCGCTGCGCCCTCGTCGGATACCCTCTGGAACGACAGGCTCACATGCTCATTCATCGAGTCCTTCACCTGACCGATGAAACGCCTCGTGTCCGCGTTCGGACTCCGGCGGTAGATCGCATTGAGTTCCTGCTGAAGCCTCTCGAAGTTCCCTACGGTGAGGGAGGTCGTCCGGGCGCCGAACGGGTTGCCGGAGGAATCCATGAGACGGGAGCCAGCGTTGAGGTCCCCGAGGAAGTAGTCGTCGAAGATGCGCTGGACCTGATCCCCGACCTCGTCGCGGACGGCTACGGTTGCGCTCTCGAACGGCTTCTCTGCGGCTTCGCGTAGACCAATCACTGGGATGGGCTCGTCGCCGGCTGCTTCGCGCCACTCGCGGTAGAACCTATCGACCTCGGCATCGTCCGCGTCCTTCAGAGACCGAAGCGCGCGGGCCATTCCATTCGCAGCTCGGGAGCGTGCGTCCTTCGGCATATCCAGAGGATCACGGTAGCCGCCGACGCGAGCGAGGAACTCGTCAGCCTTCGCGAGGATGTCCTTCTCCTGCTGCTGAGCGAGATTGGCTGCGTCCTCACTGGTGCGGACCAGCTCGTCACGGCGGTACAGCGCGTCGGTGTTCTGGCTGGCCTGAGCGGCGTCCAGAGTGAACCCACCGTCTTCCCGGGCTCGCTGCATCCGCGCCGCTGCTTCACTGCCGAGTCCTTCAGCTTCCCGAAGAGACCCAAGGCGTCTGCGGGCGGCCTTGGAGGCCAGCCGGGTCGCGGCGGGGACCGCACGCTTCATCACCTCGTTGCCGACAGCACCTCCGACGGCTCCCATGCCGGCGGCACCGGCCCGTTCGGCCAGACCGCCTCGCTGTGTGAGGCCCTCAGAGATCGCTCCGTCGAGCATGGCGACCCGGGTGCTATTCGCGGCAAGACCAGCTCGGCCCGCGACACCAGCGACGCCCATACCAACGGGTAACGTGGCAGCGACCTCGCCAACAATCTCGCCAGCGGTGGCCCAGCCGGAATCCCCAAGGTCCCTCTCGAACATTGCGTCTTCCGCATCGGCTCGCTCGGTGAGCCTTTCGAGAGCATCATCGTTCCCGGTGATCCGGAACCAGAGGTCCTGCGCGCCTCGGCCGACATCGGTGAGTCCCTTGCCGGCACCTACGAGGAATTTCTCTCCCGCGCCCATGCCCTCGGTTGGATCGAAAGCGGGCTCGGCAGGAGCCGCCGGGGTCTCCGGCTGGACTCCCAGGGCCCGGTCAGCAGCGGCAGCGAGTTCGTTCGCCGCAGCGATGTCCCCGGCGTTGTAGGCCGATTGGATCGCAGACGACCACTGCTCACGCGTGTAGTTCTGCATAGGGACTCCTTATGAGGGCAGGTATTTCCGGGCGGATTCCGAGAGGTTGTCTGAAGGCATCCCGTCGGAGCCCCCATTGCGGAGGTTGAAGTCGCGGGCTACCTGTTCGGCGGAGCGCTTCCACATGGCTGTGGCTTCTTCCTGGGACGCCTTTGGTCATCTCGCTGAGCACTGCGAGGGCTGACCATCGTCTTGGTCTGGACATAGTGATTTCCTTTCTGTGGGTTGTAGGACGAATCCTGTGGGTGGACGAGAGCGGAGAGGCCCTCGAATTCAATTCGTATTGAGGAGCATGCGGCGGCCGACGAACGCGCACAGCGAAGCCCCGGAGAGGGCTTGCGATGTTCGGGTGGGGTCAGTCGGTGGGCTTGGGGATGCAGAGGGGGCAGCGAGTGGACTGGAACTGAGAGCCCTCGCGGTTATCCCACACTTAGATTTCGCACAACGCGATAAACGCCGGCCCCAGGGTTAGGCTCTCAACGGCAGTCATTCGATCAGGCCATACGCATGACCAAAGAACACTCGGGAATCAGGATCGAAAAACCGGTTTCGGTCTGGAACCAGCCGCTACGTATCCGCCCACGGGAAACCTTCAGCGGACTCGCCAAGGCAGCGATCAATGGAGCCAAGGGAGAGATGGATGATGCCCTTGAAGGTCTGGTGGACGCATTCGTCGATACAGACGTAGACGACAACGCGGGCCATCTCGCATGGACGCTGATCTACGCAGCCTTAATGCGAGCCGTCGGCGACGTGCTGGCAGATGCGCTTGACCTATTCGAGACCGCACAGATCGACCGCGAGGCCATGCCATCCGAGAGCGGTCAGCCCAACGAAGCGGAGCTAGAGTCGCTCTCAGGCATACTCGAAGAGCAGCTACACGATTGCGAAGCGACGATTGACGCCGCATTCTTCGACCGCCCTGAACGCTTCACCTTGCTCGACGCGTTCCGCCCTGGTTTCGAGCACTGGCTTACTGAGCTAGGGATGGATGAGACCTCGAGCCGCGGACTGGGCCTGCGGCTGCTAAGCCAGTTCCCGCTTGCTTTGCACGAGGAATGGCGCCGCTGGCCGGAGCGCTTCGAGCCGATCCTGCATGCACTGAGAAGCCCCTTCGCCGCCGCACAAGAGCGTGAACGCCAATGGCAGCAATATCGCGCCTGGCTCGATGCGCAGGTCGATCAACGCATGTTCGGCGAGGCCTTCGGCTTGCGGCAGGTCTACGTCCCGCTGCGGGCCTATGTGGAAGAGTCGCGCTATGCCGATGTCCACCACGACGATGCACTTCCGCGGCAAGGACGTCCCGTCCACCCACCAACGGGACCGGACCGCATCCGCCACGTCTATGATCTTCACCACCATCTGCGCGACTGGGCGATGAACTTCGACTCCGAGGACAACGTCCGCGTGGTCAGCGGTGGGCCCGGCTCCGGCAAGTCGTCGTTCGCGCGCGTTTTTGCGGCCGAGATCGCCGCAGATCTAGGGCTCAAAGTCCTGTTTATCCCGCTGCACATGCTGCAAATCCGCGACGATCTGGTGCACGCCGTGGGTAGATATGCGGAGACCGACCGCTGGCTTCGTGGCAACCCTATCGACGGCAATGGTGAGATTAGGCTCCTAGTCATCTTCGACGGCCTCGACGAGCTGAGTATGCAAGGCGCGAGCGCCGCCGAGGCGGCACAATCCTTCGTCGAACAGGTTGTGCGCCTTGCGGGGCAGTTCTCCTCGCAAAAGATGAAGCGCCAATTCCTCATCACCGGCCGCGACCTGTCGATACAGGCCAACGCGGGCCAGCTGCGGCGGCCGGCACAAGTGCTACACGTTCTGCCGTTCCTGCTAGATAGGAAAGAGAAACAAATCGAGTACCACGATCCGGACGGCCTGTTAGAAGCGGACCAGCGCGACCACTGGTGGCAGCGCTACGGCCAGGCAATCGGTCAGGCCTTTGAGGAAATGCCGGAGGAGCTTAGCGGCGAAGACCTAACCGAAATTACCCGCCAGCCGCTACTCAACTACCTAGTGGCGCTGAGCCGCAAGCGCGGCAAGGTCGCTTTCGATGCAGGCACCGATTTGAACCAGATCTACGCCGATCTGTTGGAGGCGGTATTCGAGCGCCAGTACGAGGGGCGCCGGCACGCAGCCCTGACCCCGATCAGCTTTGCGGATTTTGAGCGCCTGCTCGAAGAGATCGCGCTCGCCACTTGGCACGGCAACGGCCGCACAGCTACCGACACAGAAATCAGCGAACGCTGCTATCTGAGCGGGCTCGGTCCGCGGCTCGATGCCTTCCGTCAGGGCGCGGAGAAGGGTGTTACCCGGTTGCTAACCGCGTTCTACTTCCGGCAGGCCAACCAGCTCGGCGGGGAGAGGACCTTCGAGTTCACTCACAAGAGTTTCGGGGAGTATCTTACGGCTCGACGCCTGGTGCGCGCGCTGCAACGAGTACAGACACAGCTGGATCGGCGCGCTGAAGAAGCGGAAGACGGCTGGGACGCCCGCGCCGCACTCAAGCACCTCGCTGAGGTCGCCGGTCCAACGGCGCTTGATGACTACATCGACGCCTTTCTGCGCCGTGAGATCGCCAGTCAAGACAGGTTGACCTGTGAGCACTGGCAGCGGTCGTTAGCCCGTCTGATCGAGGCCAGCGTCACGCACGGGTTGCCAATGGAGGAGCTTGCGACACTGACCTATCCGGAGATGGCCCGACGGGCACGCAACAGCGATGAGGCACTACTGGTGATGCATTCAGCGTGCGCGACGGTAACCGAAATAGCGCTGCCCATCCAATGGCCGGAGCCGACCAGCTTCGGCACTTGGTTGAAGCAGTTGCAAGGACAACGCGAACACGCTGGAAACCGGCCATGTCAACGTTCGCTAAATCACTTGGCGCTCAGATCGCAGCTATTGCATCTCTCTGACCTCTATGGCGCGAACCTCACCGGCGCAGATTTGACCCATACTTGGGCCGCTTACGTGTGTTGTTCTACTGCCGACTTACACCAGGCTAACTTGAGCGAAGCTGACATGAACGGAGCTAACCTTAGCGCAGCGAATCTGATTGAAGCAGACCTGGACGGAGCGAATCTGAGCGAAGCATCCCTGAACGGTGCTTACCTGATGGAAGCAAGCCTGAGCGTAGCTCGCCTGAGTGAAGCTAACTTGCGCCGAGCTGACCTAAGCAGCGCTGACCTGAGCGGCGCTGACCTAAGCGGCGCTGACCTGTACGAAGCTGGTCTGATCGGAGCTGACCTGCGTGGGGCTGACCTGACCGGAGCTTCCCTGATCGGAACCTACCTGAACGGCGCTAACCTGAGCGGCGCTAACCTGAGCGGCGCTGACCTGAGCGGCGCTGACCTGAGCGGCGCTGACCTGAGCGGCGCTGACCTGAGTGAAGCCGAACTTGACTGAGCCTAATCGAAAACAAGACAGTGAATCAGTGCCGCCCGCTCACCCGTCTCCGGTCCAGACCGCTATAAGCGCAAGGTCTTCAACGAGAATAGCCTAGGCGATTGGGGAGGGGAGAGGCTGGACGGGTCAATCGCCAACGAACTACCGCAATGCTTGTATCGGAAGGCACACCGCCGCCCGAATGGACGTGTCACGACGTAGCGTGTCGGGAGTACGAGCAACTTGAAGGCCAAGTCCGCGAAGTTCGCCTTACGGGTGAGATAAGCACGCCAGCGCTCATGGCCGCTCGGGAGGCCGCCTTAGAAGCCATCCGCGCAGCAGGGCAGCCTCAGCCGGAAGCACTCGTGGTGTACGGCACCATGGGAGACGGGGCTGGCTCAGCGATTTTCGGCACAAACGAATGCAGATCTGGTTTGAGCGTGGAATTCTGACTCAACGAGGGTGGAGACCCGGAAGACGCTGAGTCTTGGAGTACGAAGGTGCTCGATTACTAGGTTTGCTGAGCATCGGTTAGTCTCAGCCGATGTCCTCTGGAGCCGACCGACAACTGCAGGAAACCCAGAGAGTCACTGAGAGTTCCTGAGGCGCAGGTCGGCTATCCGTAGGCTGCGCTGCTTCGCTCTGGCCCATCCAGTCCGTCACGCAGCTTCCGCTCGCACGTGGTCCGCAAGATACGTCTTCCGAACCAGGTACTTCCGCCGGTCATTCGGAATGCCCAGCACAGACGCCTTCACGTAAGTCCACCCATACGCGTCAGCGACGGCCTTCACTCGCCGCGTGTCGAGAGTCCGTCTCAGATGAGTGGACCTCACTCCCGCCATCTCAGCGATCTCTGTTGACGGGGCGAGCTGCGGGCTCTCTGAGCTTGCGAGGTAAGCAATCAGCTTCTCCTTTCCCGTCTGACACTTGGCATAGGACTTCAGCTCAGGAGCGGGGGCGCCGGGAAACATGCGCTGATGGTTCTCGAAAAGGCGTGTCATATCCATCGCCGCAAACAGGTGCATGGGAGCGCAACGGCCTTCATCGTCGATGTTCCGTACCGTGCCACGGCAAGCGAGCTGCTTGTGCCACCGCAGGAACGACCCCTCCCGCACGGTCAACGGCGGGCCGGCGAACGCATTGCCCTGTAGCTTGTGCAGGCCGGCATCGATTGCGGGGATTTCCATATGGGCGCAGCTGCTCGCGACGTGGACCCTCCTCGGCATGTGGAATTCACCGAACAGGAACACGTGCGTTCGGTCGTTCCACAAATTGCTTCCGATACCTTGTCCCCAGTGGATTGCGGCAACAGATCGTTCCTCCCAGGTCTGGTGAGGCGCCAACAGCTGGAAGTCGTGCTTGAGCTTCTTCGCGACGACGACGAGGCACTTATCGCCGGGTTTCGTGTTGTCGAGGACGATCTGTTTGCAAATGTCGATGTACTCGCGGGCGTCGCCCAACTGGCGCTCCTTCCAGCGGATGCCTTCCCATTCTTCCGGCATCTCTAGATGGACAGTCCGAAGGTTCCGGTAGTCCACTTCCGGCGGCGGAGGGAATGCCGTTGGACTCCGCATGAGCTTGAGGACACCGTGGAGATCAGCCGTAGCGTCCATGATGACGATATTGGGTGTCGGACTGAACTTGAGCTGGTAACCGAGGAATGTCCGGGGCTTGCCCGACCTGGCGTAGAACGCGAATCCTCTTGCGGCGGACTGAATGAACTCTATGGTCTCGCGGAACTCTTCCTGCTTCGCCAGGGAGTAGGTCTCTCGCGTTTCACTGAGGAGTTCTGACAGGCGGTGTTGCGTCAGCTCACGGGCGGCCGCTACGGAGACGAGGTTCTCCTCAGGTGCGGTGAAGTCGGGCCCTTTCTCGACGTCGCTGATGGCCTTCATTCGATCCTCAATCTCCGCGAGGTAGGAACGCCAATCACCCCAATCTTCCGAGCCGCTTGCAGCCTCCAAGAGCGCCCTGACGCTACTCGCGTTGGCAGCCACGGTTACTGTGAGGTCTGGGGTCTCATCGACGATCAGTAGGTCCCTCATGGTCCCGTCCGGCATGTAGGTGACGCCGACGCCAGCAGGCCTGCTGCTCTCCTGCTCCAGTTCCCACTGCTTGTGCGTGGTGACGATGATCTGGGCGTTGGCCATCTGCTGCTTCGTGTAGCGTGGACGTGGATTCTCAGGATCAGGCTCCGGGTACTTTTTGAGCGTCTCTTCGGTTGCCTTGTGATCATGAGGCATTGACCAGACGGCGTACTTGGACCTCTCGGCGGCTGTGAGTAGCGGAAAGAGATCCTTGTGCACTGCATCCACCTGCGCCACGGTCTGGACGAGTATGGCTGCCGTGAACGTCGGGTCAGCACGGAGGGCAGCCGCGACAAACGCCTGAGTGAATCTGCTCTTGCCAGCTCCCGTAGGGGCCGTGACGACGCTGAGAGAGGTACTGTCTTCTCCAGACCTTGTGGTTTCAGTCGTTAGGAAGCAGACGTCGAATACATGATCGGCGACTCCTCGATTGAATCCACCGGGTGGCTTGGTGCCCCACGCAAAGGACTGCTGCTGAAGGATGTGCTCGTAGCTTTCGCGAAACTTCTGCTTATTCATCGGGAATTCCTGTGGTTGGGTTCTGTGTGTGGAATGCGATGACGGACCAACTATCCAGTGATGCAAAAAGAATATGGTCGTTTGGATACTTGCCGTTCGGTTGGGTGTGGTGCGCTCGGTGACACATGGCATCGCTGAGGACCAGCGGGAGTGCCTGTGGCGTTCGAGATAGGACGGTTGTGTGGCCAGACGTAGGTCCGGCGTGAGGAACTGAGAGAGGGACAGCAGACTCCCAAGGTGTCCGAAGTGATTCAGGCTGCCTTCGGTTGCTGCTGGGGGCCTTCGGTGATGAGGTGACCTTGTAGGTCGTCGTCGGCGGAGGCCGACTAGATAGAAGGACTGCTAGACCAACTATCCAGTGATGCAAAAAGAATATGGTCGATTGGATACTTGCTGTGGGTGGGTCAGGGATTGGTCTACGGCGACTGCTGCTTCAGTCCGCTTTCTGATGCCAGCAGTATCCCTCGGGCGTCTCTCTCTCGGACAGTTGGTGTCCCGAGGGTGACTGCGGGAGTGCTGTATGTAGCAGTTCGAGGGTAAGCCGGCGGGCAGTTACAGTTCTCGTCGCGTTAATCCCCTAAGCGGACAGTTGAGGTTTCTCACTATGACAGCCGCCGGCGAAGTGCGGTCGTTACGAATTGTGAAGTGTCACATCTTGCTCGCTTCACGGCCGCCAACTTGATGTAGCCGCACACGCGACATACCTTCTGCAGCTTGCACTTTGAGACGCGAAGAGGTCTTGAATGAGTTTCGATTGGAATGCAGCTGCAACAATAGCGGCGCCGGTCATCGCGCTGTGCTTGGGTATCTGGCTGGATAGACGCTTTGAGAAAAAAGCAAAACTGTTTTCCTACTTCGGGCACGTATCGAGCTTTGACTACCGCCCAAACGGTGGCCAGCCTGTCCGAATTCATACGCATTCAGTGATCTTGAGAAACTCTGGAAGGAAAAGTGCCGCGAACGTCCGGTTGACTCACTGGATACTGCCTGACTTTCAGGTTTGGCCGGACATCGAGCACGGAGTCGCTGACCTTCCGAACGGGTCGAAGGACATAGTCATTCCGGTCATTATTCCCGGACAACAGATCACAGTCTCATATCTCTATTTCCCTCCATTGAAGGCGGATCAAATACACGCGGGCATCCGGCACGAAGAAGGGTTTGCCCAAGCGATTCCGGTGTTAATGCAGCGGCAATACCCACGATGGTTCAGCCAGCTTTTGGGAGGGCTAGTGCTGGTAGGCCTTGCGACCATCGCTTACGCGGCCTATGAGATCGCGTTGTACTTCTGGGCGCTCTCTGGGTGACTACGTTTCGAGTGGCCCATTGGGAGCTGGGGATGGACCCATCGGCGGCAACGAATGCGGTGTCAGGCGAAAAGGGAGCTGTCAGAGCGTACCTCGCCAACGGCCGCTCTCGGCCTCATCCAGCCATCTGTGGAAGCCTCATCTATGCCGCTTCGGTCTCATCGACATCCTGCCGAATACTGTTCCACCGCAGATCCCTGCTGTCTCCTGAACGAGGCTTAATGACTTCTCTCGGAGCACTGCCGGTCATCCAAATGAAAATCACCGCCTTCATTGAGTAGTTCCGTCCTTCGATTCGTATCTGTGGCTGTGCTGTCTTGAACGTCCCTGCCTGTTGGCCAGCCATCCGGGCATTCCATACTCGACACGCTCTTTCGTCGTAGAAGTCGCCGATGGGCCTCGGCTTCCACGTTAGCTTGCCGGTTTCTGGGTCGTAGTCGAGCAGCGAGCGAACGAGCGGCTGGTTGAGGTGAACATCGCATTGTCGTGGGATCATCGTTGGGGTTCCTTAGGGTTACTGTGGTTTTGGAGGAGCGGGTTGAGGGAGGCTGTAGGCTCTCTGGTAGCTGTGGTCTTCCGGTCCTAATGCAAAAAGTCTGGGACGTTCTTCGGTGGGTCCTATCTAGGCGAGGACTTTCTGGCAGCCGGCCTGATGGTGGCTCCGGAAACTCTCCGATGCTGATTTGTCTCTCTTCCCTGAGGTAGGCCTTTTTGGCGGGTGGGCCTTACGGGAGCGGGCTGGGTCATCATAGCGGCGGCATGTTCCTTCGATAGGCTTCTCCCCGAGCGATGACGTTTTAGGGCTTCAACGTAGTGAATTCAGCAGGAACTGCTCTGTGAGTCATGAAGACATCTGCAGAAAGCCCGGAGGCTGTTCGATCTCTTATCCCTGAGCGATGACTTTCTGGCTGAAGTCTCGTTCCCACGGAGCCGAGTCGGCGAAAACTGTTCGCATCGCAGGTTGTTTCGCCTGGGGAAGGCCTTTTGGTGCCGAACAGCGATTGAAGGGCGCCGTTAGACACCTCATGAATCGCCGGCTCCTGAAACCAGCGCGGGTCTCATTTTCGCCTTCTAGGTTGGACCTTTCTATTTCCTCAATGAAATCAAAGGGTTACGAGTATTGTCAGAGGGGTCTGCAACGCGTTCGCACGCAAAAGAGCGCCCCGACATCTCTGGGGCTCTGAAAAGCCCAGTAAAAACAATGGGTTACGAAGCGACCGCTTACCAGCAATGCCCCGGCATCTCTGGGGGTAAAGTTGCGAAGTCGTTCCGGCGTCACCATGCTGCGGTAGGGGTTAAGCCATGAATTCGCCCGAATTCTCCCGGTATTCTGTCGGAACTCCCTCCATCACTCATGGCGGGCACATCGTCACTGCCTATCCGAACAGCCACGCAGGACCGCGCAGGATTCTTGAGCGCTCTCTTTCCCTTAGGACGGACTTTTTGGCTAGGGACCGCCTAGCCTACCTGTGGACCTCGTTGGGGGTTCAGGTGGATTCCCTCGTACGGCCTTGAACAATGGATCTCACTGGACAGCAGTCCATCAGGTGCCCAGGCGCCGGATCTCGGCTGACCTTGCTCACGATCTCATGCATGCTTACGACTTCGTTTGCGCTAACGATTATGGCTGGGCAAAGAAAGCCGCCAGGATTCCAGCGGTGGCCCTATGCGGACCGAAGGTGAACCCAGCGCGACCGGCTGGACTCGAAGGGATTAGCGGGCTTCTACTGGCCGCTGCGGGGCTCCCTCAGTGCTTCACCGTGAGCGCGGCGTAGTCCTCCCGTGCCGCATCGTGTCGGCTCACCACGGCGTCCAGAGTCGCTATCGTCTGGCGCAGCTCCTCGATGACAGCTTCGGCAGCGTCGTTCTCCCGGGCCTGGATGATAACCTCCTCGATCAACTCTTCGCGAGTCATGCGCTCGGCTTCCCGGCGCATCTCTTCCGTTGTCTCGATGTAGGCCACCCGTCCTTCCCGCGGATCACGTCGCATTGTGCTGCGCCTCGGCATGCGGCCCATGGACCTCGCCGAGCATCACTCGGTTGTAGTCCTCCAGCGCCTCGGGGTGTCGGCTCACCACGGCGTCGAAAATGGCGATGTCCCGGTAAAGGCGCGAAAGCTCAGCCTCGGCCCCGTCCTCCGCCCGAACGGTCATCACCAACTGCTCGATCAGTTCTTCTCTGGTCATATCCTCGGCTGCCCGCCGAACGTCATGAGTTGTGTCGATGTAGTGCATCACGGGGTCTCCTTCTGATGCGTAATGCGGCCTTCTGTATCCCGTCGATCCGGCAGGGCCGCGAGGCTGCCAGCGGGAGGTATGGGTCTACTCAGATTAGTCCGGGCATTGGAGAATTTCGCTGTCAGGACTGGCGAAGTCGTCCCAAGAAATCAACTCAGCAATATCGCCGAACATGCCAATGCTCCATTTCCCGTCGTGTAGATGGATAAGCTCCACAAACGCACCGGCATCGGGCTCCGACATAGATGAGACAGCAATCCGCGTCACTGTCACGTCCATTCGTACTACCTGCTGCACAGACTCGAAGTTGTCGGTCTCGAACACAGCCGGATCGTGCGGCTGGAGCAGGAGCGATGACCAAGAACGTAGGTCGTCCACGCTCCCCAGAGTTACTGATGTCGAGTGCTCATCAATGGAAATGGTTGCGTGTTCCTCATCGAGCACTAGCTCACAATCCCCTATGGGCAGGCGCACCTCCCCCTTAGGTTGAGCAGATGCAACGCTCAGTATGGTAGCTAGCAGGACAATCGCATGCTGTTTCATCGACTGTCGCCCCAGCACTTTGAGCAGCCACTCACGGGCGCGAACGTCCGGCAAGGGCGCTGACTTGTTTCCCGCTCGTGTCCACGCCCGCTTCCTTTAAGACGCGATGCACCGTCGGCTTCGTCGAGCCCACAGCCTTCGCCGTGGCTCCTATCGTCCCGTGCTCCCGATAGGCCGCGACCACCGCCTCCGGCTCCACTGTTCGCTTCCGACCGAACTGGACGCCCTTGGCCTTTGCCTTGGCGATCCCTTCCATCTGACGCTCTCGTCGGATGTCCGTCTCGAACTCAGCGAACGTGGCAAGCATCCCGAAGAGCGCACGGCCGGCTGAGGTACTCGTGTCGATGCCCTGGTCGAGCACGACGAACGCCACCCCGTCTTTCCGGAAGCCCTCGACAATCGACGAGAGATCGTTCAGCGACCGTCCGAGCCGGTCCAGCTTGGTCACGACCACCGTGTCGCCCTTCCGGACGAACCTCTGGAGTTCCTTCAGCTTCGGCCGGTCCGCCGTGGTCCCGCTGCGCTTCTCTTCGAAGATGTTCTCCTCGGCGACTCCGGCGGCCTTAAGGGCTTCCGTCTGCACGTCGAGGGACTGTCCCGCCGTCGATACTCGTGCGTAGCCCACTCTCACGCCGTCGCTCACGCTACTCTCCTGTTCCGAATGTCCCAAATGTTTCAGAACGGATACTGATGGAACGCAAACGGAACGTCAACAGGCGGCGTCCATGGTGCGTATCGCAGAGTAGAATTTCTGGAACGGTTGTGAACGACCGCACAATCGTGAGCCGACGAAGCGTCCGTCACCAGTGATCGACGCTGTGGAGATAAAGAGCGGAGATGCCGGTCAGGTAGGGAGCTTCGGAGCCTCTTGGGCCGTCTCTATTGCTGCCAGAGCGTACCGCACGGTAAGGCTGGGGACTTGCTGTCGTTAGGCTAGAGGCCGCTAAGTCGCATCCTGCGCGGCTGACGGGTCCTCAAAGATCGCTGGACGAATAAGCTGGAGCCGACGGATTCCAAAGGCTCGCCCCAAGGTTGCGGAAGGACGCGAAACGAATCCGAAAGAAACATACCGGCATCGAGGGGTACCCCGTCATCGACAGCTGTCAGGGACCCCCACCCCCTTTCTATCAAGAGCCCCGGTCAGCACCGTGCAGTAGGCGGTTACAAATTTTTTTTTGCAATGAAATCTGAGGGTATGGCCTTGATTCCAACCCCGCTATACCTTTGCGCTCATGGACGATTTCATTGAGGTATCGATTCCGATACGCCACCCCGTCGAAGTGGGATCGAGTCACGACCTACGGCAATACGACGTGTTCGTATCGCTTCGAGACGAGTACAGCCAGCAGTTCGCAAAACCTCTTCAACGATACGCGCCGAACCTCCGCGACTGGCGGTCCGTAGTCGAGGCCCAGAGTCGAGATCCAGCATATGCGTCGCTTTCACCTGGCGGGGGTCGCCACTCGATGCGAAGCCCACTTGCGGTTTTCTTGCGAGTATCCGCGACGATTGAACGGCCTGCACATCAGCCAGAAACGGCGTCTTCGGCCAACGATCCGGAGATTTACTACCGACCAGCGTTATTGGCGTTCGACGATGCGATTGGACACGTCCGCCCTCTGCTCCAGCTCGCGGCACCTGGGGTATTTTGCACGGACGAAGCAAGGATCTTCTGTAGAGACCGCCCGATGCTTACACTCAACCGGCACCTAGATCACTTGCGTACAGCCTTCGAGGAACGTGATGGCTATGGTGTCTGGCCCCGTCTGACTGACATCCCACTTGAACGTGTATGCGACTGGGCAGACGCGGTCGGCTATCGCGACTCGACAAAAGCTCGGGGTCAGATGCAAAGAGCGCTTGCTGCTTGCCTTACAGCATCTACCCGCGAATACACCGATCCAGGAGCGTTGCTCTTCTATGCTATGCAGGGTCTGGAAGCGTTTTACGTCACCAATTCTGAAAGCGGGATCGGGGGGCAGTTCCGCGAAAACCTGGCGGTGTTTCTCGGTTCCGAGAATGCAGTGGACAGTAAGCGGATGAAGGAACTCTACGACACGAGATCGCGCTTTGTTCATGGTCAGCGATTTCTAACGTGGCAAAACGGAGCGATGTCATATACCAAGGGAGACTACAAGGAGCGGCAACGACTCAACGAGCACGCCAAGTTCGCGTTGCGGTTGCTCGTCGCTACGTTGCAGCGCTGCATCGAGCTGGATGCGTCATCCGTTGGATGGAGCGTTGTGCCGGATGTTGAGCGTGTTTCGGCTATCGAATAATCCCACCAAGCCCTTCAAACGAACCGATCAACTCCCAGTTGGGAGTGGCTTTAACGCTTACAACATAAGGAGGTTGTGACCCCCAGCGGCGGCCAGCTCCAGCGCGCGTTTCGCCAGGGGTTGCCCCTGGATATCGGCGAGATCGGTGACGACGGTGAGCGAGTCGCTCTCCCTCGTTTCCGCCGGCGTCGACTCGGTCGGTGCTAGATCGTGACCGCGCAGCAACGCGCACAGCGAAAGCAGGTCTGGTGCTCCCAGGCTGCGGATCTGCGGCACGATGTGGCAGCGCAGCGCTGCGCCGACCGGGAGCGCTATACGGTTTCCGGCGCGCGTGGCTGCGATCGCGGCCGCGATGCAGCCGTTTACATCGCAGAGTCCGCCGTCCAGCCCCAGTTCACCAAGGCACTCCACCTGCTGAACACACTCAGCCGGAAGCTGGTCCGATGCGCAAAGAATGCCCAGGGCGATGGCCAGATCAAAACGTCCGCCACCCTTGGGCAGGTCCGCCGGGGCGAGATTGACGGTGAGCCGACCGTCGGGGAACTCGAAGTGAGAATTGATCAGGGCGCTGCGCACACGATCGCGGCTCTCGCGCACCGCGGTCTCCAACATGCCGACGATGTTGAATGCCGGAAGGCCGCTCGAAAGGTGAACTTCGACGCGAACGGCTGGCGCCTCCAGCCCCCGGCTGGCCCGAGATCGGACCAGGGCATAGCTCATGACTCCTCCTTGAGCCCTTTTTAGCGGTTACGCGTCCCTGCGCTCCCGCGTCATTCAAACGCTGATCGAAAGGATCAACGCTGAGTTTCGCCGCCTCCCGCCGATTCCAGCCGCTTAAGCATATCGGTGAGCGCGGCGAGCTCGCCCTCGAGCGCGGCGATTTTCGCCCGCGTTCGCTCAAGTACCGCGGTCTGCGCGTCAAATTCTTCGCGGCTTACGAAGTCCAGCTTTCGCAAGGCAGTCTGCACCAGTTGGCGAGCGTTGCGGTCGACTTCATCCGCGAAACCCTTGGGACCGACCAGCTCATTGACCTGCTGCATTACTTCGCTGATGGGCGGTGGTTTGATGGCCATGCGTACTCCTCGCGTGCTTCCGCGCAGAGTGTAGTGGATGGTTGGCGGGTGTCACAGCACTTCACGGGGCACTCTTGGAGTGCACTGCACCAAAATAGCGCATTAATATCTGCTGACCGTGCCGGAGGTCGAGCCAAACCGCCCATTGCCGCCAGGCTAAGTTGCTGTTTTTGGCCGCGAAGACCTCCGTGGCATACACCTTGCTGCACCAGTTGCCTGAACGCCACGTCGCCATCGTAGCGGCAACACGGTAATAAAGGCGGAGCGATAGACGCCGCAACAGCGTCACCCTGGGTCTGGAGAGAAACATGAAATTAATCACGGCGATCGTTAAGCCATTCAAGCTTGATGACGTGCGCGAATCCCTGTCCGAAATCGGTGTGCAGGGCATCACGGTAACTGAGGTAAAGGGCTTCGGCCGTCAGAAGGGTCATACGGAACTGTATCGCGGTGCCGAATACGTCGTGGACTTCCTGCCGAAAGTAAAGATTGAGGTGGCCGTCCCCGACGACCTGGTCGAGCAAACTATCGAATCGATCACCAAGTCGGCTAACACGGGAAAGATCGGCGACGGCAAGGTGTTCGTCGCGAGCCTCGAGCAGGTTATCCGCATACGAACCGGCGAAACCGGAGAAGAGGCGCTCTAGCGGGCGCTACCCGTCGGAAGATGCGAACCCGTATGACTGCGCAAGTGTGACTGCTATGGAAAACGAACTTTTTGCTCTGAGCTACGCGCTCGATACTTTTTACTTCCTCGTCTGCGGCGCTCTCGTTATGTGGATGGCGGCCGGCTTCGCCATGCTCGAAGCAGGCCTCGTGCGCTCCAAGAACACCACCGAGATTCTGACCAAGAACGTGGCGCTCTTCGCCATCGCCTGCACCATGTACATGTTGTGCGGCTATTCCATTATGTATCCCGAGCTGGGATCGGCACTTCTCGGTGGTATCACTGGCGATGGTGTTGAAGGTGAAAGCACCTACGCACCGTCAGCGGACTTTTTCTTTCAGGTGGTGTTCGTCGCCACGGCCATGTCTATCGTTTCCGGCGCCGTGGCCGAGCGCATGAAGCTGTGGTCCTTCCTGCTGTTTGCCGTTGTCATGACGGGCTTCATTTATCCCCTCGAGGGGAACTGGACCTGGGGCGGCGATGACGTCTTTGGAATCTACAACCTGGGCGAGCTCGGTTTTTCCGACTTCGCCGGGTCGGGCATTGTGCATATGGCCGGCGCCTCCGCAGCCCTGGCGGGCGTTCTTCTCCTAGGGCCCCGGGCCGGGAAATACCGTAGTGACGGCTCCGTGGTGGCCATACCTGGGGCCAATCTGCCGCTTGCCACTCTGGGCACCTTCATTCTTTGGATGGGGTGGTTCGGTTTCAACGGCGGCTCTGTCCTGGCAACCGCAAGCGTCGAGTCCGCCAATTCAGTTGCCGTGGTTTTCATGAACACCAATGCAGCGGCGTCCGGTGGACTCATTGCCGCGCTGATCACGGCCAGGCTCCTGTTCGGAAAGGCCGATCTGACCATGGCCCTCAATGGGGCACTGGCCGGGCTCGTCGCCATCACCGCCGAGCCCTCGACGCCCACCCCGGCCCTGGCCACCCTCTTTGGCGCTTTCGGCGGCACTCTGGTTGTGTTCTCCATCATCACCCTGGACAAATTCAAGATCGACGATCCGGTCGGAGCGATATCGGTACACGGCGTTGTGGGACTTCTGGGGCTGATGCTGGTCCCCATTACCAACCCTCTCACGGACGACGGGGGTGCCTCCTTCGGCGGCCAGCTGATCGGTGCCGCGACGATCTTTGCCTGGGTGTTCATTGCGAGCTTCATTGTCTTCTTCGCGATCAGGATGGTCGTCGGCATCCGCGTGAGCGAGGAAGAGGAATACGAGGGTGTGGATATCTCCGAGTGTGGTCTTGAGGCCTATCCGGAATTCGTGAACACCTGACACCGACTTGCGGGCGCATTGTGAGATGCGTTTTTTGGGGGACCTCAGGGTCCCCCCTTTTTTGCCCGCTAATCTTGTCGGTAGCGCCATCCAGACCGACTTCGTTATGCGGCCCTGGCAGACCAGCACCGCTCTCAGCTTGAGCCGCCCGCATAGCTCCAGCGGCTCGTCAGCCAGTCATCGCTCTTTCTTGGACTCCGTAGATGGCTCCGGCAGCCCGGCGCCGCTCTACTTGAGCTGCTCGCGTAGCTCCATCGGCACTGGTGCTCTTAACGGCGCGCTCGACGGACGCTCAAGCAGAACGGCACCGGTCTGCCCTCCAGCGTCGGGATGTGGCGCTAACAAAACTGCCTGTGGTCCCGCTGTGGCACGGAGCAGGGGAGGTAGGTGGCCGTGTCCTTCGAGCGTCCGTCGAGTGCCTCAGCCAGTGCTCTGATTCTGCTGGAGCTACGCGAGCAGCTCGAAGGACTCGGCCACCTGCCTCCCCGTCTTTCGAAGACAAGTGCCGGCGGAGCTACGCGAGTAGCTTGAAGGACATGGCCACCTGCCTCCCCGGCTTCCAAGGACGAAAACCGACGGAGCTTCGCACGCAGCTCGAAGGACATGGCCACCTGCATTCGAGGTTTCCGAAGCCAGCCACGACTTGAGCCGCACCGGCAACCAAAAGTATGCACACCCATCGCCCAGCTCTCGGGTACCAGGTGCCAGAGTTTAGCGGGATGTGGGGCTCCCGGAGTTAGCCAGACCAGGCTTGCAGGTTCGACGCAACACTCCCTATTATCGGGGTCGCTTTGACTACGAGGCAGCGCCATGAAGTTGGTGACAGCGATTATCAAACCCTTCAAGCTCGACGATGTCCGGGCCGCTCTCGCCGAAGTCGGCGTACAGGGCATCACCGTAACCGAGGTGAAGGGCTTCGGTCGCCAGAAGGGTCACACGGAGCTGTACCGGGGTGCTGAGTACGTTGTGGACTTCCTACCCAAGATCAAGCTCGAGGTCGCGGTCGGCGACGAGCAGGTTCAGGGCGCTGTTGATGCGGTCATCAGTGCAGCCAACACCGGCAAGATCGGCGACGGCAAGATTTTTGTTTCAGCGCTCGACGAAGTGATCCGCATAAGAACTCGGGAAACGGGCGAAGACGCAATCTGAGTCCTGTTTAGTCTGTGACAGGACTCGATCCCGACGCGCCGGGCCCCGAGGAGGACGCTCGGGGTGCCATCGCCGACATCCAGCGCAGCTTTCTGCGGCTGACCGCCCTCCAGACCCTGCTCTCCCTTGCCGGTGTGTTCACCGGCGCCGTCGCCCTCTACGCCGCGTTGAACGAATCGCAGGCCGTGCGCCAGCAGAGCGCCGCTTCGGTTTGGCCCTATGTGCAGTTCATGATCGAGGATCGCAGCGACGCGGACAGCGCCCACTTTTCCCTGTCCTTCGACAACGTTGGGGTCGGTCCGGCGCGCATGCGTGGGATGCAGCTGAGCTACCGGGGAGAGTCCATGGGCAGTTGGGGCGCCATGACCGCCGCACTACTCGGAGAGCCGGCAGAACTGGGCGGCGACTACGGAAAAAGCAGCGCCTCCCGACGTGTCCTCGCCCCGGGCGAATCCGTCACGGCGTTCAACACCGACCGCCGCGACCTCGCGCTTGCGCTACAGCGGGCCGTCTACGGCGGTGAGGTGTCACTGAGCTACTGCTACTGCTCTATCTTTGATCAGTGCTGGACCGTCACCACACCCGAGCCGCCGGCCGAGGCCAAGGAACCGGAACCGGGAGACTGCCCCGAGTTCGGAAACAATGCCTTCAGCGATTGAGGCGTAAGCCTTACCTACCACAGCACCCCGATCGACGCTCGCGCCAGGGGCGGGCGGCCATTCAGTCCGGCTGCAGTTCCTCGACGGCAGGGGGCAGGTCGTCCAGGCTGGCGATAATGGCGTCGGGTTCGCCTTCGTGTTTCCAATGCAGTCCGTCAGCGTTCAGCCACACGGCCCGCATCCCCGCATCCAGGGCCCCAAGCACATCGTGCTCTGGGTTATCGCCCACGTGAAGTACCTCGCGCGGCGCGGCCCCGGTGCGCTCGAGGGCGGCATCGAACAGCGCCGGCGCCGGTTTGCTGGCACCGACTTCCTCCGCCAGATAGGCGAAGTCGAAGTACTCTCCCGCATCGGTGCGAAAGACATCAGCGTTGCCGTTGGTCAGGGCGCCGAGCCGGTAGTTCTGCGCCAGCACTTCGAGCACGGCGAGCGCATTGCTGTAGAGCTCTACCCGCTGGCGCTCTTCGATGAAGGCTGCAAACGCGGCGTCCGCGCCGCTACGGGCTTCGGAATCCGTGTAGCCGGCGTCCAGCTGTAATTCTGTCAGCAGTACCTTCCGCAGCGCGGTGACGTTGTGTGCCAGCTCCGGATGAGACTTCCAAACCCGTTTCTTCACGGTCCAGAGGGCGTCGTGGTCAATCGCCTCTACAGCCCCCGGCCGATGTTGCAGTAACCAGCTGCGCTGCGCCTCCTCAGCGCGGAGCAAGGCTGGCTCCACGTCCCAGAGCGTGTTGTCCAGATCGAAGGTAATGACCCGGATTCTCACGATTTCTTTCCCTCGCCTCCGCCTCCGCCCCCGCCCCCGCGGCGCGACGCTCGCGGGTGCGCCGAGTCGTAGACCTTCGCGAGATGCTGGAAGTCCAGGTGGGTGTAGATCTGCGTGGTCGATATATCGCTGTGGCCGAGCAGTTCCTGTACGGCGCGCAGGTCGCCGCTGGACTCGAGCAGGTGACTGGCAAAAGAGTGACGCAGCATGTGCGGATGAAGGTCCCGGCCGAGGCCGACCCGTGTAGCCAGGCCCTGCAGGCGCAGCTGCACTGAGCGCTCGCTGATGCGCAGTCCGCGCCGGGAAAGGAACACGGCGCGTTCGGCGTCGGCGTTTTTGGCCGCGGGACGAAGCTTCAAGTAGGCGTCGATGGCGCGAAGGGCGGCACTGCCAATGGGAACGCTGCGGGTTTTGCTCCCTTTTCCCGTAACGACGACCAGGCGCTGACCCAGGTCGAGATCGCTGAGATTCAACGACTTGAGCTCGGCGAGACGCAGCCCCGAGGAATAGAGCAGCTCCGCCATGGCCAGGTCGCGCAGTATCAGCGGATCATCACTGGATACGGAGAGTAGCGCGCCAAGTTCATCGGTCTCGAGGGTTCGGGGAAGATGCCGCTTCTTGCGCGGCGCGAGCACGGCCGCTGCCGGGTTGCGGCGTTCGCCGTGCTCGCGTCCGATCCAGGTAAAGAACGCGCGCAGGGCCGACAGGCGACGCTGCTGCGTACTCGGTGCCAGGCCGCGGCGATGGGCCGCGGCCAGCCATTGTCGGATGTGGGATTCCTGCACCGCGCCGGCTGACTCGAGCCGGGCATCGGCACAGAACTGTGCGAAGTCGCCGAGATCGCGTTGATAGGCTTTTACTGTATGCGCAGAGAGACGGCGGACCTGGACGAGCTGATCGAGGAACGCGCGGATGCTCCGCTCGAGCGAGGGTGCCCCTGGATTTCCCGAGGGCACCGTCACCGCGCTCGCTCAGGCACCGCGGTAGTGGACCAGGAGCCTGGCAAGTACCTCTGCCGTGAATTCGAGGAACAGCGTGCCCATGTCTTCGCTGTAGTGGGCGGCATTGGCGCTGCCCACGGCCAGGGCGCCGAGCGATTCACCGTCCAGGCTGATCACGGCGACGGCCGCTGATCCCAGGACCCGGTTATCGGGGAACAGGAACGCAAAGGCCTCGGCGCGAAGCGCTCCGCAGCCGGTATCGCCGCGACCGAGCAGGCTGCCGATCTGCGCGCGCAGATCGCTCTGGGCGACTCGCCGCAGCTCGGCGTCTTCCGCGAAGGCGTCGTCAAACAGCATTAGGCTCGCGTATTCCAACGCGAAGCGATCACGGAGCACATCCAGGAGCGCGGCCTCACAGGACTGAAGGTCTCGCGTTTCGAGAAGGGCCAATACAAGGGCTCGCGTATCGTCGAACAGCTGGTCGTTGTCCCGCGCCGCCTGACCCAGATCCCGGAGCCTGTGGCGCAGATCTACATTGCGCTCGCGCAGGACGCTGACCTGGCGTTCGACCAGCGACACGGCGGACCCGCTGCTGTGAGGAATCTGGAGAACACCGAGCAGCTCCGGATTACGCTGCAGGTAATCCGGGTTCTGCATAAGGAAATCGTGAATGTCGTCGTCTTCCACGCGTGGTCCTGTGTCTGGCCTGCCTTGCCCCATGCCCCTTCGCGGCGCGATTACGCAGCGCGGTTTCGCAGCTCTGCGCCCTAGAGACGCAAATTGCCTTCGAAGCTGATTGATGTTGGGCCGCGCAGGTACACCGGCGACTGATCGCCCGCCCAACGGACCGCGAGCTTACCCCCGGGCAATTCCACTGTCACCCGCTCATCGAGCCAGTCCATACGGCGACCGTGAATCACCGCGGCACAGGCTCCAGAGCCGCAGGCGAGGGTTTCCCCGACGCCGCGCTCATAAACCCGAAGGCGCAGCCGATCCCGGGCTACGACCTCGGCGAAGCCGGCGTTTACGCGCTGGGGGAACAGCTCGTGGCTTTCCAGGGCGGCGCCCAGGCGTTCGAGGCTGCCGTCGTTCACGCCATCCACGCGCAGCACGGCATGCGGGTTGCCAATAGCGAGGGCGCCGATGCGCAGGGCCTCGCCGGCGGCCTCCAGTTCGTATTCGTGTTGCTCGACGGGCGCTTGCAGCGGTATCTCCGCAGGATTGAACCGGGGGATACCCATCTCCACTTCAACCTCACCCGCGTCGCAAAGGCGCAAGGTCATTAGACCCGCCGTTGTTTCGACCACCATGTTCCGCAGGCTCGTGAGCTGGCGATGCCGTACAAAGCGCGCAAAGCAGCGCGCCCCATTTCCACACTGTCCCGATTCGGTGCCATCGCTATTGAAGATGCGATAGCGGAAATCCGCGTCGGGCCGCCCCGGGGCCTCGACCACGAGCACCTGGTCACAGCCGACGCCGGTGCGCCGGTCAGCTACGCGGCGGATGTCATCGGGTCTGAGCTTCAGCCTCTGACTGATACCGTCGAGCATGACGAAGTCGTTCCCGGCGCCGTGCATCTTGGTGAACTTGATCGTCATAGCTGTTGTGCCTGCCGCCCGAGTCAGGCAGGCAGGCGGTGTTCACCGCGCAGGAGATCCGCCACGGTTTCCCGTTCGCGGATCAGATGAATCGCATCGCCATCGATCATCAGCTCGGCGGCGCGGGGACGGGTGTTGTAGTTTGAGCTCATCACGAAACCGTAGGCACCGGCGCCGAATACCGCGAGAAGGCTGCCCGCGTCCAGGGCGAGTTCCCGCTCTCGACCGAGAAAGTCTGCTGTCTCGCAGACGGGACCGACAACGTCCCAGCTGCGCGCTGGGGCCTTCGTCTCGTCGGCGCAGCGGATGTCCACCCAGGCCTCGTACAGTGCCGGGCGGATGAAGTCGTTCATCGCCGCGTCGACCAGGGCAAAGTTATGTGCTTCCGTCTCCTTGGTGTAGCGCACCCGGGTGAGCAGCACACCGGCATTGGCGACAATGGAGCGGCCGGGCTCGAAGACCAGGCACAGATCCCTGCCTGCCACGGCTTCGCGCACGGCGGCGATGTATTCGCCCACCGCGGGAGGTTCTTCGTCGCGGTAGCGGACGCCGATTCCGCCCCCGAGGTCGAGGTGGCGAATAGTGATGCCGTCCTCGTGCAGACGGTCGATGAGCTTCAGGAGCTGCCGCAGGGCTTCGAGGAGCGGTGTGGAGTCCGTGAGCTGGCTGCCGATGTGGCAGTCAAGGCCAACGATCTCGATTTCATCCAGGGTGGCGGCGTGTCGCAGCAGCTTCAGCGCCTCGCTACTGTCCACGCCAAACTTGTTTTCCTTGAGACCGGTCGAGATATAGGGGTGAGTGCGCGCGTCCACGTCCGGGTTGACGCGAATCGAGACCGGCGCACGGCGCCCGAGTTCAGCGGCGACATCGCGCAGCGCCGTGAGCTCCGCGGCCGACTCCACGTTGAAACAGCGAATGCCCAGCTCCAGCGCACGTTGCATCTCGTGACGCTGCTTTACTACGCCCGAGAACACAACCTTGGCGGGATCGCCGCCCGCGGCGATGACGCGCTCGAGCTCGCCGACGGAAACAATGTCGAAGCCGGCTCCGCGCCTGGCCAGCAGGTCGAGCACGGCGAGATTGGAGTTCGCCTTTACGGCGTAGCAGATCAGGTGTTCACAGCCGGCAAGCGCGTCCTGGTAGGCATCCAGGGCCTCCTCAATGGCGCGGCGGGAGTAGACGAAGCAGGGTGTGTCGAAACGCTCCGCGATGCGGCTGCAGGCCACGTCCTCGATCAGCAGCTGGCCGTTTTCATGGCGGATGTTGCTGTTTGTACTCACGGATCAGAAGTTCCGGGGACCGGGGTTGTCGATGGGGGCGTTGTCGCCGCTGGCGGCTCCTCGGGGGCAGGCTGATAGAGCGGTCCCGTCTGACCGCAGGCGCCAAGCAGCACGAAGACCAGGCCAAAAAGGAGGGCGCGGGCGACCGAGGTCCGCTGTTTGGCGAGGGCGTCAGGAAGCATGGAAAATCGGCAAAAACGCGCAGTATAGCGCCGCAACTACGGTTCAGGCGATATGCAGGGCGCGGAATCCAGCGTCTTCAGTCCCGCTCATCGCCGGGGCGCTGCCTGAGTACCTCGCGGGCCGCGTGCGCCGCCTCGAGCACGCGGCGTGGCGCGGTGCCGCCCGGGTGGTCCCGCGCCGCAACGGAGCCTTCCACGGTGAGTAGCGCGAAGACATCATCTTCGATCAGCTCGGAAAAGCCGCGCAGCGTCGTAAGGTCCATGTCCGGCAGGTCGCAGGCCTGTTCCACGGCGGCCGCGACGGCGCGTCCGACTACCTCGTGAGCATCGCGGAAGGGCAGACCCCGGCGCACCAGGTAGTCGGCAAGATCAGTCGCCGTGGAAAAGCCCTCGCCGGCGGCGGCGCGCAACCGGTCCTTGCGCGGCACGATGTGCGGCACCATGTCCGCGAAGGCCCGCAGGCAGTCGAGGACCGTATCCACGCAGTCAAAGAGCGGTTCCTTATCTTCCTGGTTGTCCTTGTTGTAGGCGAGAGGCTGGCTCTTCATGAGCGTAAGCAGCGCCACGAGATGACCGTTCACACGCCCGCTTTTACCTCGGACGAGCTCCGGTACGTCCGGGTTCTTTTTCTGCGGCATGATCGAAGACCCGGTACAGAAGCGATCCGGCAGGTCTATGAAGCCGAACTGTCCCGAGGTCCACAGGACAAGCTCCTCGCTCATACGAGATAGATGAGTCAGCAGCAGCGCGCCGAAGGCGCAGAACTCGATCGCGAAGTCGCGATCGGACACCGAGTCCAGCGAATTGCGTGTTGGGGCGTCGAAGCCCAGGGCCATAGCCGTGCTCTGGCGATCGATAGGATAGCTCGTCCCCGCAAGCGCGGCGGCACCCAACGGGCACTGGTTCATCCGTGCGCGGCAGTCTTGAAGGCGACCGTGGTCGCGCTCCAGCATTTCATTCCACGCCAGCAGGTGGTGACCGAAAGTGACGGGCTGGGCACCCTGCAGATGGGTGAAACCGGGCATCACCGTGGCTGCCTGTGCCTCGGCGAGGTCCACCAGGCCGCCCTGGAGTCGGGTGAGCTCGGCGGCGATGGCATCGATGGCGTCGCGCAGGTAGAGACGGATATCCGTGGCCACCTGGTCGTTCCGCGAGCGGCCGGTGTGGAGCTTTTTTCCCGCGTCCCCGATAAGCTCGGTCAGCCGGGCTTCGATGTTCATGTGCACATCTTCAAGCTCCACCGACCAGGCGAAGGTCCCGCTGTCGATCTCTTCGGCGATGGTTGTCAGGCCCGCCTCGATAGCCGCGAGCTCGTCCGCGCTCAGCACACCTACACTGGCAAGCATGCGCGCGTGAGCGCGGGAACCGCGAAGGTCCTGGGCCGCCATGCGCTGGTCAAAGCCGACGGAAGCCGTGAAGCGCTGGACGAAGGAGTCCGTTGCCTCGCTGAAGCGACCACCCCAGAGGGCGCTGCCGTCTTTTTTGTCGCCCATGGTCGTCGGGTCTCCTTTCCGTGGTGGCGCGCCGCTTGTCGCGTCTGCGCGCGGCGTGCAGTATACCCGCAGCGTGCCCCTGCGCCGGGCGCCCAGGAGCTGTGCGATGCAACAACCGCGACCCGTCGGATCCGCGCCCGCGGGTGCTCCGGAGGACGGTTTTTTTATCCCCGATCTGTGTGCACCGACGGCGGTGTTGCTCGCTGTCCTGCTGGCCGAGCTCGTTGTGCTTTTGCACGTGCTCGCCCTGGGCTCCCTTGCATCCTTTGACTGGCGGGCCTTCGCCACGGCGTCGCTTTTTGTGCAGTGGAATACGCTGCTTTGTCTGGCGCTGATCTGCGCGCTGCGTGAGCGCTTGCGCAGCTTGAGGCCCGCGCTTACGGCGATCGCCTGTCTGTTCGTGGTCGCCGCGGTGGTCACCGTGTCCAGCCTCATGGCCCAGCGCCTGACACCGCAGCCGCCCGGCGAGGGTCCGCCGGTACTCGATATGGTGTTGCGCAACGCGCTGATTGCGGTGATTCTCGCCGCCATCGGTCTGCGCTACTCCTACCTGCAGAAGCGCGTTGCCGTGCAGCAGCGCAGCGAGCTGCAGCTGCGCCTCGATGCTCTACGCTCGCGTATCCGACCGCACTTCCTCTTCAACACTCTGAACAGCATCGCCAGCCTCATCGCGGTGCGACCCGAGCGGGCCGAGCAGGCCGTAGAGGATGTGGCGGAGCTGTTTCGCGCCGCACTGCAGGACGCCGGCGGCGACAGCAGCTTCGCCCAGGAGCGTCATTTGTGCAGCCTTTACCTCGACCTTGAAACCCTGCGTCTCGGCGAGCGCCTGCGGGTACGCTGGGATGTGGAGGAGGGCGTGGATGCATTGCCCCTTCCGGCTCTCCTGCTCCAACCCCTGGTAGAGAACGCGGTGTATCACGGGATCGCCCCGCGACCGGAAGGGGGCGAGATCTGCATCCGCGCGCGCCGGGAGCAGGGCTGCCTCTTCGCCAGCGTAGAGAATCCCCTGCCCAGCGTCCCCGCCCGCGGCGCCGGGAGCGGCCAGCACATGGCCCTGGACAATATCCGCCAGCGCCTCGACGCGCAGTTTGGCACCGAGGGACGGCTCTTCGCGGAGCAGCGTGGTGATTCCTACTTCGCCGAACTGCGTGTGCCCGTACGCGAGGCGGAGCCCGCGTGAAAGTTCTGATCGTCGACGATGAGGACCTGGCGCGCCAGCGCCTGGGCCGCCTGTTGCTGCGCCTGCGCCCCGAAGCTGAGCTGTTCGAGGCCGCGGAGGGGCGCAGCGCCATCGAACGCGTCGCGGATCTGCGACCGGACATTCTTTTTCTGGATATCCGGATGCCCGGTCTCGACGGGGTCGCGGTCGCCCGGGCGATGCTCGACCTTGAAGACGCGCCGGCCATCATCTTCTGCACCGCCTACGACGAATACGCCCTTGAGGCCCTGCGCCACCAGGCGGCGGCCTATCTCCTCAAACCGGTTCGCGAGCGCGACCTGGAAGCCGCCCTGCAGGCCGCGGTGCGCGTGAATCGGGCGCAACTGGCGGCCCTGGGTGTCGCTGCGGGGGGACGAACCATGATCACCAGCGCCGGCCACCGGGGCGTTGATGCGCTGCCGGTCGCGGACGTGCGCTGTCTTCTCGCTGAAGACAAATACGTGCGTGCCTGCGCTCCGCAGGGCGAGCTCTTACTGTCGGAATCACTGCGCGAGCTTGAGCTGGAGTTCGAAGGCCGCTTCCTGCGCGTACACCGCAACGCGCTTGTCTCCCGGGCACATTTGCGACGTCTTCTGCGCGACGATGAAGGCTGGACCGTAGAACTCGGCGACTCCCGGGAGCGTCCCCGGGTCAGCCGCCGGCACGTCGCCGCCGTTAAAGCCGCGATCTCCGGTGAAGATTGAGGAGGTGCTATTATTATTATTTTGACACTCAGGCCTGTCCATGCCTTCTGACATCATCATTGCCACCCGCGAAAGTCCCCTGGCGCTGTGGCAGGCCTATTTCGTGCGCGATGCGCTCAAGAAAGCGCACCCGGGCTTGTCCGTGGAGCTTCTGGGGATGACCAGCCGCGGCGATCAAGTGCTCGATGTACCCCTCGCAAAAGTCGGTGGCAAGGGCCTGTTCATCAAAGAACTGGAAACGGCTCTCCTGGACGGTCGGGCGCACATCGCCGTGCATTCCATGAAAGATGTGCCCATGGAGTTCCCCGAGGGTCTCAAGCTTGGGGTTATCTGCGAGCGCGAGGAACCCTGCGACGCCTTTGTCAGCAATAGCTACGGCAGCATCGATGAATTGCCCGCCGGTGCGGTGGTGGGCACATCCAGTCTGCGCCGCGAGTGCCAGCTCCGCGAGCGGCGCCCCGATCTCGAGGTCCGCTTCCTGCGTGGCAACGTCAATACCCGCCTGCGCAAGCTCGATAAACGCGAGTACGACGCTATTCTTCTCGCCTGCGCCGGACTGATTCGTCTTGAGATGGCGGAGCGTATCCGTGCGCGCATACCGGTAGCCGATTCGCTGCCGGCCGGCGGGCAGGGCGCCGTGGGGATTGAGCTGCGCGTCGACGACGAGCGCTCGCGGGAGCTCCTCGCCCCCCTGCACCACAATGCCACGGCAGAGCGGGTGCTCGCGGAGCGGGCGTTGAACCGCCACCTTCAGGGTGGATGCGAGGTGCCCATTGCCGCGTTCGCCGAGCACGACGGCGATGAACTATGGCTGCGCGGGCTGGTCGGTCGACCCGATGGATCGAAGGCGCTGCGCGCGGAAGCCCGCGGTCCGCGCAGCGAGCCGGAAGCCCTGGGCGTGAACGTCGCCGAGCAGCTGCTGGCGGCGGGTGCGGCGGAAATTCTCGCCGAGGTATATGGGCGCTGAGCAGCGTGTCCTGGTCACGCGCCCGGATGGGCAGGCGGATAGCCTGTTGGAGGGTTTGCGGAGCGATGGCTGGACGCCACTGCACCTGCCGCTGATCGCGATCGAGGAGATCGACCCGCTTCCCGGCGAGGTCCGTCAGCGCATCCTCGATCTCGATCACTACGCCCACGTGATCTTCGTGAGCGCCAACGCCGCCAGCATCGGCACATCGAAGATCGAGGATCTCTGGCCCCAGTGGCCCGTGCAGCAGCGCTATTGGGCCGTGGGGGAAAGCACCGCGGCCGTGCTGAGTAAGGCGGGTCTGCGCTCCGAGAGACCGGACAGGAACATGAGCAGTGAAGGACTGCTGGCGATGAAGGGATTGCAGACCGTCGACGGTGAGCGTTGTCTGCTTGTACGCGGGGAAGGCGGGCGGACGTTGATCGCCGAAACGCTGCGCGGGCGCGGCGCCCGGGTGGACGAACTGCCATGCTACCGGCGGGTCGCGGTGTCATATCTTCCCGAAGACGTTGATCGCCTGTTCGGTGATGAGCTGCCGGAGCTGTTGCTCGTCAGCAGCGGTGAGGGCCTGGAACTGCTGAGCCGTTTGCTTCGCTCCCGGGAAGGAACTAATTTAGCGGAGACGACGCTGTTCGTGCCTTCGCTCCGGGTCGCCCAGCGAGCCCAAACCCTGGGCTGGGAGCGAGTGGAGACTGTTGAAAACGCATCGGACGCTGCCATGCGGGCGGCGGCACAGCGCTGGCGTGAGCGGCGCCCTGGGGAGATACAGCATTGACTGACGACAGGAAGCCTGAGGACGGCGGCGAGAGCCCCGCCGACGATTCGACCGCCGAACCGACTCCGGAAGCCACGGCGGGATCGCAAAAGCTGACCACCGCCGCCGCCATCGAGGTTGCGCGCGCGGCGGCTGCCGAAGCCGCGGCCAAAGAGGCCGAGGAAGCTGAAGCGGCCGACGGCTCCGGCGAAGCCGAAGATAGCGGTGCAGGCGATGAGTCCAAATCCGCGGGCGACGCCGGGGACAGCGCTGACGACTCCAGCTCCCGGAGCCCGGGAACGGGCTCTGGGGGCGGAACGGACGCGGTCAGCAACGAAGCGGCGGCTTCGAGTTCGGATGCTGAATCCGGTGCGGCCGCCAGCGCCGCTGCTCCCACGCCTGCTGCCCACGTCCCGGCCGCGACAGTGCCGGCCAGCGCACCTTCGGCGCCACCACCAGTTCCACAGCCCGCGCCGGTGCAGGCCGTTCCCGCACCGCAGCGCTCCGGGGCAACAGCAATCGCCTGGCTCGCACTGATTCTGGTGCTGCTCATCGGCGTTGGCGGCTTCATGCAGCTTCTCGATCTGCAGCGTCGCGAGGCGTCCATTCTGCAGCGCGTGCAGGGCCTGGAATCCACCTCCGGCCAGGACACGGAAACCTTCGATCAGATGCGCGATAACCTGATCCGCCAGATCGAGCTTGAGTTGGAGGGCATTGAGTCCCGCCAGCAGCGTGCCGAAGAGGATCAGCAGCGCGCCGCACAGCGCCTCGCGGCCGACGTTACGCAGCGCAGCGGCACTATCCGCAACGAGTTCGATGGGGAGCTCGCGTCCCTGCGTTCCGCACTCCAGGCCCAGGAAAGTCAGCTCAGTCTTCAGCAGCAGCGCCTCAGTGATCTGAGCGTGGAAGACCGCAAAGCCTGGCAGATCGCCGAGGTCCAGTATCTGCTTCGCCTGGCCAATCAGCGCCTGATCATGACCGGGGACACGCTGTCCGCGGAGGCCCTGCTGCGCAGTGCCGATAACATTCTCCGCGAGCTTGCCGATCCCAATCTGCACGGTTTGCGCGAAGCCGTCGCCAGCGACACGGCGGCCGTACGCGCTGTACCTCGGCTCGATATGCAGGGACTCTACCTGCGCCTGGAAGCGCTGATACGCCAGACGGATGCGCTCGTGCTCTTCGAGTTGCCCACGCGTTCCGAGGCGGCCGCCGTGGAGCCCGCGGAGAACTGGCAGAGTCGCCTGACCCAGGGTTTCGACGCCGCGGTGGCGAAGCTGTCCGAGTACATTGTGGTGAGTCGTCGCGATGTCCCGGTCGAGACGCTCATGGACCCACAGTACGAGGGTCTCGTGCGGCAGAACATGCGCATGCTCCTGGAGCAGGCGCAGGTGGCGATGCTGTCGGGCAATGAACTGCTCTACCGCCAGAGTTTGGAGCGGGCGGAAGGCTGGGTTACGCAGTTCTTCAAGGCCGACCAGCAGGCGGCCCAGGCCATGACCGAGGAGCTGCGCCTCCTCCGCGACGAGCGGATCTCCGTCGTGCTCCCCGACCTCACGGCGTCGTTGAACGCCCTGTCCGAGGCCATGAAAGCGCGCCTCGCCGCCAGCGGGGCCTGAGGCCATGGGAAGTCTGCTGATCATCTGTCTGCTGGCGCTTTTCGCGGGCGTCGGAATCGTAGCCCTGATCGAAACGGAGCCGGGTTATCTTCTCATCGCCTACGGCGGCTACACCGTGGAGACCAGTTTCTGGGTCGGTATCGTAATGATCGCGACCGTAGTGCTGCTTTTATACACACTGCTGCGCTTCCTACACCGCCTGCTTACCAGTCCGGCGGATGTCCTCAATTGGGCGGGAACGCGGCGATCGCAGCAGTCGGCGCGCTTGACCAACCGCGGCCTGGTCAGCTTCGTCGAGGGCAACTGGCTGCGCTCGCGCAAGCAGCTACTGCGCGGGGCGCGTTACAGCGAGGCGCCGCTGAACAACTACCTGCTTGCGGCACGAGCCAGCGAGCGTCTGCAGGAGCCCGACGCCATGCGCCGCTACCTGGTGCAGGCGGCGGAGGCCTACCCGGATGCGTCCGTCGCCGTGGACCTGACGCAGGCCGAACTTGAACTGCAGCAGCGTGAGTACAAAAAGGCGCTTGGCAGCCTTGAGCGCGCCCGCGACAACGCTGGGCGCAATCCCCAGGTTCTGCAGCTCCTCAGTAAAACCTACGATGGGCTCGGTGATGTCGAGGCGATGGCGCAACTCCTTCCGGACCTGCGTCGCCATCGCGTCGCCGGTCCCGTGGAACTCGACGACCTCGAAGCGCGAATCTACGCCGATCTTCTGGAGAAGGCCGCGGTGACCGCCAATGCGAGCGATCTGCAGGCGCTTTGGAAGCGCTATCCGGTGCGGTTGCAGGACAGCTCGGAAGTTCAGGTCAAGTATCTCGAAGCGCTGCTGGAGTGCGACGAGACGGAGCTGGTCGAAAAGGAAATCGTAAAGCGACTGAAGAAACAGTGGGAGCCGGCCCTGGTGGAACTCTACGGCCGCGTACCCCGGACGTCCGCGACCAAGCAGCTGGCGTTAGCCGAGGGCTGGCTCAAGCGCCAACCTAAGGATCCAGCCTTGCTGCTCTGCCTCGGACGCCTCGCCATGGTCGAGCGGGAGTGGAGCCGCGCCCGCGATTACCTTGAACGGAGTCATGCACAGAAGCCAAGCGAAGAGGTCTGTTTGGAACTCGGTCGGCTGCTCACCGCGGTCGGCGATCACGCGGCCGCGGCCGCGGCATTTCGCGCGGGGACAGAACTGCGCAGTTCGCCACTACCGAAGCTGCCGCAGCCGGACGACGTGGTTCCAGAGTCGCATCGCCTGGAAGAAGCCGAGGCGGAAGCCTGAGTCCGAGTCTGCCCGGCGTTTGCCGGCCCGATGTCCCTTCGCTTTGCCCGATCTCGTTGTCGCAGGCGTAGGCGGTGCCCACGTTTTCCCTGAGCCGGGCGAAGCATCCTAAGTTACATCGCCTGTAATCGCTTCGATGCGGACTCCGTAGAGGGCTCCGGCAGACCGCCCCCGCTCTACTTGAGCTGCTCGCGTAGCTCCATCGGCGCTACTGCTTTTAACAACGCGCTCGACGGACGCTCAAGCAGAACGGGGCCGGTCTGCCACCCACACGTCGGGATGTGGCACTAACGTACCAGCCTGTGGCCCCGCTGTGGCACAGAGCAGGGGAGGTAGGTGGCCGTGTCCTTCGAGCGTCCGTCGAGTGCCTAGGACAATGCGCAGGTCCTGCTGGAGCTACGCGAGCAGCTCGAAGGACTCGGCCACCTGCCTCCCCGTCTTTCGAAGACAGGTGCTGACGAAGCTACGCGAGCAGCTCGAGGGACATGGCCACCTGCCTACCCGGCTTCCGGGGACAAGCGCCGACGGAGCTACGCGAACAGCTCGAAGGACATGGCCACCTGCTTACCCGGATTCGATAAATTGAGACTCGGCATCTATCCGGTCTGCAGTGAAGCACCGTCGGTCTGGATTAGCGCCGCCGTGGCGCTGGGTCGACGCCGATGTTCAGCTCGTCCCAGATCGATTCGACCCGTTCAGCCACTTCCGAGTCCATGCGAATAGGCTCACCCCATTCGCGATCGCTTTCCCCGGCCCATTTGTTGGTGGCGTCGAAGCCGACTTTGGAACCCAGGCCCGCCACGGGAGAGGCGAAGTCGAGATAGTCGATGGGAGTGTTGTCGACAAAGACGCTGTCGCGGCGTGGATCCATGCGCGTGGTCATGGCCCAGATCACGTCCTGCCAGTTGCGTACATCCACGTCGTCGTCGGTGACCACGATGAACTTGGTGTACATGAATTGGCGAAGGAAACTCCAGATACCCAGCATGACGCGTTTGGCGTGGCCCGGGTATTCCTTGCGCATGCTGACCACCGCCATGCGGTAGGAACATCCCTCGGGGGGCAGGTAGAAGTCCACGATTTCGGGAAACTGCTTAATCAGCAGCGGGACGAATACTTCGTTCAGCGCCACGCCGAGGATAGCGGGCTCGTCCGGTGGCCGGCCCGTGTAGGTACTGTGATAAATCGGTGACTCGCGGCTGCTCATGGCCGTGACGGTGAACACAGGAAAGCGTTCGATTTCGTTGTAGTAGCCCGTGTGGTCGCCGAAGGGACCTTCGTCGGCCTCGTCCCCGGGCTCCAGATAGCCTTCGAGAATGTACTCGGCACTCGCCGGGACACGCAGGTCATTGGTGCGACAGGGTTCCGTGATGCACTCGCAGAGTTCGGTCTTGGAGCCGCGCAGCAGGCCGGCAAAGGCGTACTCAGACAGCGTATCCGGCACGGGCGTAACAGCGCCCAGGGTAGTAGCGGGGTCGGCACCGAGGGCAAGGGCCACGGGGTAGCGCTCGCCGGGGTTTTGAAGCTGCCAGTCCCGGTAGTCCAGGGCGCCGCCGCGGTGCGACAGCCAGCGCATGATCAGCCGGTTTTTTCCGATGAGCTGCATGCGGTAGATGCCGAGATTCTGGCGCGGCTTGTTCGGGCCCCGGGTGATGACCAGGGGCCAGGTGACGAGGGGGCCGGCGTCACCGGGCCAGCAGTGCTGTACCGGGAGCTTGGAGAGATCGACCGCATCCCCTTCAAATACATGCTCGCGACACGGCGCGTTGCGCACGAGCTTGGGCCCCATATCCAGGACCTTGCGCAGGAGCGGCGCCTTATCCCAAAGCTCCTTCAGTCCCTTCGGCGGATCGGGCTGGCGCAAATAGGCAAGGAGTTCGCCGATCTCCCGCAGCGCGCTGACGTCTTCGGCGCCCATGCCCAGGGCGACGCGCTGCTCGGTGCCGAACAGATTGGCCAGCACAGGGACCGAGTATCCCGTCGGGTTTTCAAAGAGCAGCGCCGGGCCCCGGGATCGCAGCGTGCGATCCGCGATCTCGGTCATCTCAAGATGCGGGCTGATCTCCCGGCGAACGCGTACAAGCTCACCGCGGCTTTCGAGGTCGGAGATGAAGTCGCGAAGATCGCGGTAGCGGGCGCTCATGCCGTGAATTCCGATGGGCAACAGTGCAGGGACATACGTCAGCGCTGCAGCGGCAGACCTGAGCGGCTTTGGCTATGGCAATGCCTCTGCCCGGCCACGCGGCCCGCGTCTGATCAGGATCAGGAGGAACCGAAGGGCGCCCCCCGACCGGGTGAGGCCTACTTGCGCTTCATGGACATGAAGAACTCTTCGTTGGTCTTCGTGTCCTTGAGCTTATCGATCAGAAATTCAATGGCGGGAAGGTCTTCCATGCCATGCAGGAGCTTGCGCAGAATCCACATGCGCTGCAGTTCCTCTTCTCCCGTCAGGCGTTCTTCGCGACGCGTTCCGGAACGGCGCACATTGATCGCCGGATAGACGCGTTTTTCCGCTACCTTGCGGTCGAGGTGGAGTTCCATGTTGCCGGTACCTTTGAACTCCTCGTAGATCACCTCGTCCATCTTCGAGCCTGTGTCGATGAGGGCCGTGGCGATGATGGACAGGCTGCCGCCTTCCTCGATGTTGCGGGCCGCACCGAAGAAACGCTTGGGCCGTTCGAGGGCATGCGCATCCACACCGCCGGTGAGCACCTTCCCGGAACTCGGCACCACGGTATTGAACGCGCGGGCGAGGCGGGTAATGGAATCGAGGAGGATCACGACGTCGCGCTTGTGCTCGACCAGGCGCTTGGCCTTTTCGATGACCATGTCCGCGACCTGCACGTGGCGAGCCGGCGGCTCGTCAAAGGTAGACGCGACAACTTCCGCGCCGCGGGCACCCACGGAGCGCTGCATCTCTGTCACTTCCTCGGGCCGCTCGTCGATGAGCAGCACGATCATGTAGGTCTCGGGGTTGTTCGAAAGGATCGCCTGCGCAATGTTCTGCATCATGATCGTCTTACCGGCCTTTGGCGGCGCGACGAGCAGGCCGCGTTGGCCTTTGCCAATCGGGGCGACGAGATCGATGATGCGCCCCGTGAGGTCTTCCGTGCTGCCGTTGCCCTTCTCGAGCGTCAGACGCTCATCGGGGAAAAGGGGCGTCAGGTTCTCGAAGAGAATCTTGCTCTTGGAGTTTTCTGGTTTAGAGAAATTGACTTCGCCGATCTTGAGGAGCGCGAAGTAGCGCTCGCCGTCCTTGGGAGGCCGGATCTTGCCGGTGATGGTGTCGCCGGTACGCAGGTTGAAGCGCCGGATCTGGCTCGGTGAAACGTAGATATCGTCCGGGCCGGCGAGGTAAGAGCTGTCGGCCGAGCGAAGGAAGCCAAAGCCATCCTGGAGAATCTCGAGCACACCGTCACCGTAGATATCCTCACCGCTCTTGGCGTGACGTTTGAGGATCGAAAAGATGATGTCCTGTTTGCGCGACCGGGCGAGGTTGTCCAGGCCAATGCTCGCCGCGATGTCGATCAGTTCCTGCGTGGACTTGGTTTTGAGATCGGTGAGGTTCATCGGTTCACCTCGCTGCCCGGCATCGCCGCCGGACGCTGCGGCTTTCGACCCGTTGCGGTTCCGGCCGCGACCGCGTCGCGGCGGTGCGCTGCCATTACTCGAGGCCCCGGCGCTGCCCTCGGCCTCCGCTTTTGCGGTTTCGCCGGCGGTGGCCAAATCGCCATCGTTGGAAGAGATCGGGCTGTCTACGCTGGCGTCGCTAATATCGTCTGCGGGGCTTTGAGCAGCTGCGGGATCGTGCATGGTTGAAGTACTCGAGTCGACAATGACTGATGGGTGGGAATCTGGATTGATGGTTACGCGATTCAGCTTGCCGTCGCGCTCGGCTTTCTTGTGCTTGCTGTACTCGGCTTTTTTATAGGTTCGCGCGTGCTTTGCATTAGCGCCGGTGGTCGCGCTCATGCCTGTGAACGCGTGGTGCTATGCGTTCTTGCTTTGTCTGGTGTTTGGACGTGCCCTTCGTTTGGACGTGCTCTCAGCTAAGCCGCTAACCGGTGTTCTTCTTTAATTCTGGTTCACGCTGAATCGAGTCTGATGCTTTTTTGCCCGCTTTGAAGCCTTCGCAAGCGCTCTCGAAAGTACCCGCATGAGAACCTGCAGCCTTATGGGCGGCTCGTTGTAACGAGTCGCCGTATCGGCTTCGGCGCACTCCCTGTCACCACTCCGACCGCTCAGACCACTTCGCCGTAAAGCTGAGCCGCTAAACGCACAGACGGCGATCTGTCTCGATAACAGGCTCAGCGCTAGAAGAGCCTACACACGTGGCTAAAAATTCTGTGGCTTCATTCCGTTTGGTTACCAAGCTGACACCAGCCGACAACAGACAACACCAGACCAAAACGGACAACAGTAGTCAGGGTTTGTAACAGACAGGGTCTGCTGTCAGTGGCTACCCTCGGAGTCTCGCAAGCGCTAACGCTGGACCAGATGTAGGAGGTCGCAAGCTTGCAGGCGGCGGTAACGGCTGGTGTTCAACCAGTGGATCACAACTGTGATTTTCGCACAATGATGAAAACCTGATGAGGTTCACAAAGAAGCGAGAGAGCCGCGAACAGCGAAACTACCACGGGAATGCGGACCCGCACCCCTATTGCTCGCGACCGTAGCACGGGCCTGCGGGCAGGTCTAGGTTTTTTTCAGGCAGCTTCCGAAGCCTATCCGGGGCAGGTCAGATCCCCGATCGAGGTCAGATCTTGTGATCACGGGCTTGCACTGCAGGTGCGAAGGGCATGCGTGAGACGCCCGGGTGTCCGGGCGTCTCGATGTGCGTTTAGCGTGGCACTTCCGGTTGGAGCGCGGGGTCAGGCTATGCTGCTGTCAATGAACTCGACGAGCTGAGTCTTGGACAGGGCGCCAACCTTGGTTGCTTCCGCGTTCCCGCCCTTGAAGAGGATCAACGTCGGAATACCGCGGATGCCAAATTTACCGGGAACTTCCGGATTGGCGTCGACGTCTACTTTGCAGACTTTGACCTTACCGGCATATTCACCCGCAATCTCATCGAGCACGGGCGCGATCATTTTGCAGGGCCCGCACCATTCGGCCCAGAAGTCGACCAGCACGGGCAGGTCGCTGGTGAGTACGTCCTGCTCGAAGCTGGCGTCGCTGACGTGCACAATGGCATCGCTCATAAGTTGTTTCTCCCTGGTGTATCTGCCCGGGTGGTCCGCCGGGCGCCTTGTGTTTGGATGACTGCGTGCAATTACGCGCGTTCGAACCGTGAAGATTGGGACGCGAAGCAAAAATATCAAGACTCGCCGTGAGGGTATCCGACCTTTAGTCACCCCGGCGATTGAACCAACACTGGCTCGGAGAAGACAATGGCTGCGTCACGCCCCACAAAGATACTGATCCTCGCTGTTATTGCACTGGGTATCGGTGCGTTCTGGTATTTCGATGCCGGAGCGTTGCTCAGCTTCGACGAGCTCCGGCGGCGAAGCGACGAACTCCAGGCCCTGCGCGCCGAAAACCCCCTAGTCAGCGCGCTGGCATTTTTTGCCATCTATGTCGCGGTGACGGGACTTTCGCTGCCTGGCGCCGCGATCATGACGCTCGCCGGCGGCGCCATCTTTGGCTTCTGGTTGGCGCTGGTACTCGTATCCTTCGCCAGCACCCTGGGGGCAACGCTGGCTTTCCTGGTATCCCGCAGTCTGCTGCGCGACTGGGTTCAGACTCGCTTTGGCAACCAACTCAAGGCACTGAATTCCGGTTTCGAACGGGATGGGCCTTTCTACCTGTTCTCGCTGCGCCTGGTACCGGTATTTCCCTTTTTCGTGATTAATCTTATCTCCGGCCTGCTGCCTATCTCCGCGGCGCGTTTCTACTGGGTGTCCCAGTTGGGCATGCTTCCGGCTACGGCCGTATACGTGAATGCCGGAACGCAGCTTGGCCAGCTCGAGAGCCCCGCAGGAATTCTGTCTCCTGCGCTTCTGGGCTCTTTTGTTCTGCTTGCGATTTTCCCTTTCATCGCCCGCTCACTCCTACGCCGACTGCAGCGACGCCAGAGCCTCGCCCGCTTCAAGCGTCCGTCAAGTTTCGATACCAACATGGTGGTGATCGGCGCGGGATCGGCCGGTCTGGTTGCGTCCCTGATCGCGGCTACGCTGAAGGCTCGCGTTACGCTCATCGAAAGGCACAAGATGGGGGGCGACTGCCTGAACACGGGCTGCGTCCCCAGCAAGGCGATTCTGCGCAGTGCGCACGTGGCGTCCGATATGCGCCGTGCGCCCGATTTTGGCCTTGCTCCCGTCGACGTCGCCGTCAACTTTCCTGAAGTGATGGAGCGGGTACAGCGCAAAATTGCCGCGATTGAACCGCACGATTCGGTGGAGCGCTTCACCTCCCTCGGCGTCGACTGCGTGGCCGGCGATGCTCGAATCGTCTCGCCCTGGGAGGTTGAGGTGAACGGTCAGCGGATCACGACCCGCTGTATCGTGATCGCGAGCGGAGCCCGCGCCCGCGTGCCCGATATCCCGGGTCTTGAAGAGCTCGACTACCTGACCTCCGATACGCTGTGGGAAATCCGAGATCTGCCGTCGCGCCTGATGGTGCTGGGGGCGGGTCCCATTGGCTGCGAACTGGCCCAGGCGATGGCCGATCTGGGCGCCGAAGTAACGCTCGTGACCCATGCGCATCGTATTCTGCCCCGCGAAGACAGCGATGCATCGGAACTGCTGCACAAGAACCTCACCGCGCGCGGTATCCGCATTCTTACCGAGTGTGAGCCCAAGTCCTTCGCTCGCGCGGATGGCGCCCAGGTTGCACACTGCGTGCATAACGGCGAAGAACTCGAACTAAGCTTCGACAGGCTGCTCCTCGCCGTCGGGCGAACCCCCAACATCGAGGGCCTGGGTCTCGAGGAACTCGGAATCGCCACAACGCGTCGCGGAACGATCGAAACCGACGAATTCCTGCAGACGCGCGTTCCCACTATCTTCGCCTGCGGCGACATCGTCGGCCCCTACCAGTTCACGCATGTCGCGAGTCATCAGGCCTGGTACGCCGCGGTCAATGCGCTCCTGGGTCACTTCAAGCGCTTCAAGGTCGACTACTCGGTGATTCCCTGGGCGACCTTTACCAGTCCCGAGATTGCCCGCGTAGGGCTGAGCGAGGATGAGGCAAAGGCTGCAGATATTCCCTATGAAGTCACGACCTACGGCATCGACGACCTGGATCGTGCTATCGCGGACAGCGAAGACCAGGGCTTCGTGAAGGTGCTCACCGCTCCCGGCCGTGATCGTATCCTCGGTGCGACCATTGTCAGTGCCCACGCCGGCGATCTCCTCGCCGAGTTTACCCTCGCCATGAAGCATGGGCTTGGCCTGAACAAAATCCTCGGCACCATCCACATCTATCCAACCATGAGCGAGGCGAACCGATTCCTCGCCAGTGAATGGCGCAAGGCGCGCAAACCCGAGCGCGTCCTCGCCTGGATGGAGCGTTACCAACGCTGGCGTCGTGGCTGACGAGGCCACCGCGGACGAGGAAGGCTGGCAGGTATATCTGCTGCGCTGTGGAGACGGGACGCTCTACACCGGTGTAACCAGCAATCTCGAGCGCCGTCTTCGCCAGCACAATGGCGAAATCGGCGGCGGTGCGCGCTACACCCGGGCGCGGCGTCCGGTAACTCTGCTGTGGAGCGAATGCTGCACCAGTCGCGGGGAGGCACAGCGATGGGAGGCACGCATCAAAGCGATGTCCCGGGGTGCGAAGCTTCGCCTCAGTCGCTCAGGGCTTCCAGCGCTTCCTGACGGCTGAGCCAGTCTTCTTCGAGCTTGCTGAGGCGTTGTCGCCGTTCGCCCTGCTCCTGCAGCAGGCCCTGCAGCCGGGTTTTCGCCTCCGAACCGTAGAGTTCCGGTTCGGCGAGCGTAGTCTCAAGCCGCGCAAGAGCCGACTGCTGTTCTTCGATGGCGCTTTCCAGCTTTTCGATTTCTCGCTGCAAGGGCCTGCGTTGTGCGCGGGCCGCCGCGGCGGCGCGGCGCTGATCCCGGCGATCGGCCTCATTGCGCTGCTCGGGAGCGTCCGGCTTGTGGCGCGATTCGGCTGGAGCTCCCAGGATGTGTGCTTCGTAGGCCGAGATATCACCTTCGAACTCTTCCAGCCGCCCATCGGCGAGGAGGAGCAGTCGATCCGCCGTGCTGCGCAGCAGGTGTCGGTCGTGAGACACGAGGACGAGCGCGCCAGCGAAATCAAGCAGCGCCAGTTCGAGGGCGCGCCGCATTTCGAGATCGAGATGGTTCGTCGGCTCGTCTAGGATCAGCACATTGGGCCGCTGCCATGCGAGCAGGGCCAGGGCCAGGCGGGCCTTCTCTCCACCGGAAAAGGGCGCCAGGGGAGCCTCGGCGCGATCGCCGCGAAAATCGAAGCCACCAAGGAAGTCGCGAAGCTCCTGCTCCCGGGCCTCGGGGCTGAGGCGCTGCAGATGCAGCAGGGCGCTGGCTTCGAGATCCAGGGTATCAACCTGCTGTTGATCGAAGTAGGCAATGCGGCAGCCGTCGCTGCTGTGGCGCTCCCCATCCAGGAGCGGGAGATCGCCGCAGAGGCTGCGCAGGAGTGTAGTTTTTCCAGCGCCGTTGCGACCCAGCAGGGCAAAGCGCTCGCCGCTACGCAGGGCGAGGTCGCAGGAGGTGATCAGCGGCGAGCCACTTGAATGACCGATCCGGGCGGCCCGGAGCTCGACGAGCGGATCGCGTCCCCGGGGCGGCGCCGGAAAGCGGAACTCGAAGGGGCTGTCGATATGCGCTGTGCTCGCGCTGCCCATCCGTTCAAGCTCCTTGAGCCGGCTCTGCGCCTGCTTCGCTTTCGTCGCCTTGGCCCGGAAGCGGCGAACGAAGTCCTCGATCTCAGCTCGCCGGCGCGCCTGTTTGTCCGCGCTGGCCCGCTGCTCGGCGAGGCGCTGGGCCCGCTGTGTTTCAAAGTCGCTGTAGCCGCCGCGGTAAGCCGTCAGGGCGCAGCGCTCGATATGCAGAACACCGGTGCAGCAGGCATCAATGAAGTCCCGGTCGTGGGAGATCACCAGCAGCGTGCCGCTGTAGCGGCGCAGAAACTCCTGGAGCCACAAGATCGCATCGATATCCAGGTGGTTTGTCGGCTCATCGAGGAGCAGAAGATCCGATGGCGTCATCAGAGCACGGGCCAGCGCCAGCCGCACTCGCCAACCGCCGGAAAAATCCGCGAGGGCGCGCTTGCCATCGTCTGCCTCGAAACCAAGGCCGAGGAGCAGCTGGGCGACGCGTCGTGGGGCGCTGTACCCATCGCAGGCCTCCAGCGCCTGGTGAGTTCGCGCTACCGCTTCGAAGTCCTCCGAGGCTTCCCGTTCTTTTAGCTCTGTGAGCAGGGTTGCGACCTGCTCGTCACCAGCCAGGACAAACTCGGAGGCCGGCATGGCCGAAGCTGGTGTGTCCTGTGCCATGTGCGCCACGCGCTGACCATCGAGGCCCTCGATGTGCCCGGCGTCGGCGCCAACCTCTCCGAGCAGCATCGCGAAGAGGCTCGATTTGCCGCAGCCGTTGGCGCCCGTGAGCGCGATGTTCTGTCCCGGCAGGAGGCTGGCATGGGCGTTTTCGAAGAGCAGGCGGGGACCGCGGCGCAGGCTGATGTCGCGTAAGATAATCACGGGCGAGAGTTTACTTGGCGTGGCATCGGTGCTGGAACACAAGAAATCCCATGAATCCGCACTGTGGTCCTTCGCCACGACCGTATACGCCGACCCAGCGGTTTCCCGGGCTGCTCTGAAAGCACAGGATGATGCCGGCCTGGACGTGAACCTGCTGCTATTCGCCGCGTGGCTGGCGACTCGCGGTGTAGGACTCGACGTCGCCCTGCTGGAACGTGCCGAAGCCCGCAGCCGCCCTTGGCGTCAGGAAGTGGTGCGGCCCCTGCGCCGCCTGCGGAGGAGTTGGAAAGAACGCCCACCGCATGAATCAGCCTATGGCGCCATCAAGGATCTCGAGCTCGTGGCAGAGCGCAAGCAGCTCGCGTTCCTGGAAGAACTGGTGGCTCCGGGGAGCGAGGTGACTGGTGTCGACGAGGCCGGAGCACGGCTCACCGGCAATCTGCGGGCGCTGTGCCTTTTTTACGGTGCGGACGGATCGGCCCTCGCTGCCTTTGAGGCCGCGGTGTATGCAGCGCTCGACGACGGCTGAGGAATGCGCCGCGCTCGAAGCGAGGATCGGTTTACGCGTTACTCGGGAGCGAGGAAGCCACCGGACTGATAGTCCCAGAGACGTTTGTAGATGCCGCCACGCTCCAGCAACTCGGCGTGGCTGCCTTCCTCCAGGATGCGCCCGCCATCGAGGACGATGAGTCGATCCAGGGCTGCGATAGTTGACAGGCGGTGCGCGATAGCGACCACGGTCTTGCCTTCCATAAGTTCGTAGAGACTGTCCTGAATTGCGATTTCCACTTCGGAATCGAGGGCGGAGGTCGCTTCGTCCAGTACGAGGATAGGGGCATCCTTCAGCATCACGCGGGCGATGGCGATGCGCTGGCGCTGGCCGCCGCTGAGCTTCACGCCGCGTTCGCCCACCCTGGCATCGAGGCCGACAGCGCCGTCGGCGTCGCGCAGCTCCGCGATGAACTCGTCGGCGCGGGCACGGATGATCGCCTGCCGTAGCTCGGCTTCGCTGGCGTCGCTGCGACCGTAGAGAATGTTCTCGCGCACCGTGCGGTGCAGCAGCGACGTGTCCTGAGTCACCATGCCGATAGACGCACGCAGGCTTTCCTGACTGACGTTGCGGATATCTTCGCCGTCGATCTCGATCGCGCCGTCCTGCACGTCGTGAAATCGCAGGAGCAGGTTTACGAGAGTCGATTTGCCAGCACCGGAACGGCCTACGAGTCCCACCTTTTCTCCGGCCGCGATCGTGATGTCGAGCTTCTCGAAAACGGGACGCTCGGGAGTATAGGCGAAGGCCACATTGCGGAAACGGATTTCACCATGGTTGACGTCCAGCGTCGTTGCCTGGTCCCGGTCCTCGACGTCTACCGGCAGTGCCAGGGTGGAGATGCCGTCGCGCACCGTGCCGATGTTTTCAAAGAGGTCCGAGACCTCCCACATGATCCATTCGCTGATACCGTTCATGCGCAGACAGAGGGCCAGGGCGGCGGCAATGGCGCCGGGTGAGATGCTGTTGTCGAACCACAGGAACAGTGACATGGCGCTGACCGACAGGAGCATCAGCGTGTTGTTGGCGGCGATGGACGTCTCCATCCAGGTTACGAGGCGCATTTGGGGATGCACGGTTTCAAGAAAGGCGTGCATACCCTCGCGCGCATAACCCGCTTCTCTTCGCGCATGAGAGAACAGTTTCACGGTGGTGATATTGGTGTAGCTGTCCGCCACACGCCCGGTCATTTGGGCGCGCGCGTCGGCCTGACGTTCAGAGACGTCCTGCAGCCGCGGAAGCACGATCCAGAGGATAACAACGTATATCGCGAGCCAGACCAGCAGCGGGATGGCCAGGCGCAGATCGGCGCTGGCGAGGAGAACGAGAACGGAGGCGAAATACACCGCCACGTACACGAGGATGTCGAGAAGGATCAACACTACGGAGCGAACGGCGAGCGCTGTTTGCATCACCCGCGTGGCTATGCGACCGGCGAACTCGTCCTGGAAAAAGCCGAGACTTTGACGCAGCAGATAGCGGTGCGCCATCCAGCGCACGATCATGGGGAAGTTGCCCATCAGCGTCTGGTGCAGCAACAGTGACTGCAGGCCTACGAGCAGCGGATAGGAAGCCATGAGGGCCAGCCCGACCACGAGAAGTTCGCGACCGCCATCCGCCGCTATGCTCTGGGGGCTGCTGGTGGAGAGGAGGTCCACGCCGCTTCCAAGAAGGTCGAAGAGGGAGACCTCGACGATCGCAATTCCGGTACTGAGCAGTGCGAGCCCGAGCAGCCAGCCTTCCAGCCCGCGCGAGTTATCCCGGCAATAGCGAAACACCGAGGAGGCCGCCCGTTCCGGTTGCCGGGGCGGGAATGGCTCGACGAGGCGTTCGAAGAATGCGAAGGGCATGGAAGAATGCTCGGGGGCCAAGCGGAACGGACGCGAAGTGTACGTCCGTCGCGCCTCGGGCCCAAGGGAGAAAGCATCTATTATTGGGAAACACGCGGGGTGGCGGGGCCACTGGCCAGCGTTTACACTTGCGCGCTTTTGCCAACCCCCTAGCTACTCACTACCGTCGATGGACAGGAATTCCCTATGAATAACCCCCTTAAGGCTGGCGCCGCGCTGTGCGCGGTTCTGGCTCTCGCTGCCTGCAACCAGCAGGCCCCCGTTGAGACCGCGGAGACGGAGCTCGAGCTGGAAACGCAGACGCAGCGTCTGAGCTACGGCGTCGCCCTCGGGCTCGGCCGCAACATGGTCCGCGACGGCATGACCGTTGACGTCGACGCCTTCGCCGCCGGCCTGAGCGATGCCATCAGCGGAGATCCCCAGCGCCTGACCGACGCAGAGATCCAGTCCGAAATGGTTGCCTTCCAGGAGCGCATCAATGCGGAGCGTCAGGCATCGGCGAACGCCCTCGCGGAGGCCAATGCCAGCGCATCTGAAGCGTTTCTTGCCGAGAACGGCGCTCGCGAAGGAGTGATCACCACCGAGTCTGGCCTGCAGTACGAGATTCTGGAAGCCGGCGAAGGCGCCATGCCCGTTGCCAGCGACAGCGTCGAAGTCCACTACCGCGGAACCCTCGTTGATGGCACCGAGTTCGACTCTTCCTACGCCCGCGGTGAGCCCGTAACCTTCGGCGTCGGCCAGGTGATCGCCGGCTGGACCGAGGCCCTGCAGCTCATGCCCGTCGGCTCAAAGTACAAGCTCTACATTCCCTCGGATCTCGGCTACGGCGCCGGCGGCGCCGGTGAGCGCATCGGGCCCAATGCGGCGTTGATCTTCGAAGTAGAACTCATCAGCATCCCGAGCCAGCAGGCTGCAGCCGAGGAAGAAGGCAGCGAGAGCTGATCTCTGACGCTTTCCACGAGCGTTTACGTCCGCTTCGAAGCGCCGCTAATTGCGGCGCTTTTTTTTGGCTACGCGCGGGCTTTCAAGATTCGACCCCCGAGTTCCTCCCCTGACAATTACTGACTCCGTAGCTGATCCTGGCAGCCCGCCCCCGCTCTACTTGAGCTGCTCGCGTAGCTCCAGCGGCGCCACGGTTCTAAACCGCGCGCTCGACGGACGCTCAAGCAGAACGGCGCCGGCCCGCCCCCCAGCGTCGGGATGTGGCACTCACGAGACTGCCCGCGGCCCCGGTGTGGCACTGAGCTGTGGAGCTATGTCGCCATGTACTTGGGGCTACTCGTGTAGCTCCATCGGCGCTGAGGTTTTAAACCGCGCGCTCGACGAACGCTCAGATCGGCGCCGGTCTGTCCCCCAGCGTCGGGATGTGGCACCAACGAGAATGTCTGTGGCCTCGGTGTGGCACGGCGGAGGGGAGGTAGGTGGTAGTGCCCTTTGGGCGTCCGTCGAGTGCCTCTAACAGCGCGCATGCCCTGCTGGAGCTACGCGAGCAGCCCAAAGGGCACTACCACCTGCCTTCCCGTCTTACATGGGAGATACCGATCGGACTACGCGAGCAGCCCTAAGGGCACCACCACCTGCCTCCCCGTGTTCCTGCGGGATACACCAATTGAGCTACGCGAACAGCTCAAGTGAGCCTACAGGCTGCCAACGTTGGCTACGGCGTCCGGCCTGGAGAGACGAGCAGGTAAAGAGCTGATGCTAGACGGCTGGAGCCGGTCGCAGCAGCTGAAACAACGAAGCGATACAGAGAACGACAAACAGCGCCAGAGTCTGCTCCGGAATACTGAAGCCAAGAAACGTCCACATGGTCTCGGCGCAGTTACCATCACCCATCATGACCAGTTGGAACGTTTCGGAAAGCGGAAACGTCTCGAGCATGTAGCCCAGGCTTGGTCCGCAGGCCGGCGCCAGTTCCTCGGGGAGGTGCTGCAGCCAGACGTGTCGTCCGGCTACCGCGGCTCCGCCCGCTGCCGCAAGCAGGCAGAGCAGGGCGTAGGTGCGTCGTCCCGAGCCTTGGGGGTTGTGTATCCCGGCGATCAGGGCAAAGACACCGACGAGAATCACGAAGGCACGCTGCGTGATGCACAGCGGACAGGGATTGAGCTGGAGCGTCTGCTGCAGAAAGACTACGGCGAAGAGCATGGATACTACGGCCGTCAGGAACAGCAGGAAGAAGAGCGGTCGGATGGCAAGCAGTTGTTTCATTCAGAGTCCGGCGCGAATCGTTTCGTATTGCTGATAGTAGGCCGCCAGGTAGTCTTCAAAGGACAGTTGATCGGACTGTTCCAGCGCTTTCTGGCGCTGCGTGGAAGCCTCGCTCTCGGTTTTCAGCGCCTGAGCAACGTCGTCGTCCAGGGCCCGCTCCCGGAAGTGCCCGGCCCAGCGGTTGCTGTAGTTTAGGGCGAGGCGAGAGTAGGGCATTCCGCCCTCACGGAGTTCGCGCAGAATCCTCGCCGAGGGCAGCTCGCTGCGGCCTGCCAGCTTTTCGCTCTGCGCTGCGAGCGCCCGCCCGTAGCTGTTGTCTCCGTGGGCGTCATCGAGGAGAGCAGCGCTCGCACGCATACTTTCGAGGAGTTCCGAAGCCCAGTCGCTCAGGCGCCGCGGCCCATCGACAGAAACAAGCTCCAGGCCTGCCTCCCGGCCACGGTTGACGACGCGGGCACGGTTTTCCCGTTGCCGGTCCTGTTCTGCTTCATCGCACGCTGGGCTTTCAGACACCAGGCAATGTACGAGGAAACTGTCAACGAAACGGATGGTCTCCTCATCGATACCCGCTCCATGAAATGGATTGACGTCCAGGCACCGCACCTCCACGTACTCGATGCCGCGCTCATGGAGCGCGGTGAGCGCCGTCTCGCCACTGCTGGCGGGGCGCTTCGGGCGTATGGTGCTGTAGAACTCATTCTCGATCTGTAGGAGACAGTCGTTGAGCTGCATGTACTCGCCATCGCGCTTGCCGCGATACTCGGCGTAGCCTTCGTGCGGCGTGAGAATGGCATCGGTGAGCGTGGCCAGGTAATTGTCGAGGCTGTTGTAACAGGCACGCAGGGACAGCTGTGCGGAACTGTTGTAACCGAGATCGCCCATGCGCAGCGCTGTCGCCCAGGGCAGGTGCAGCGTGCTGTTTTCCGCATCCAGGGGTTCAAGGTGGTGCGCGCCGCGTCCCTGCATGAAGCTTGAGCACACCGCCGGGGACGCGCCGAACAGGTAAATCAGCAGCCACGACCAGCGATGGAAGTTGCGGATCAATCCCAGGTAGCGGGCGGTGACATAGTCCCGGGGAGCGCGTCCATCGCCGTCTGCTTCCTGCGAAGCCAGCCAGTAGGCCTCCGGCATCGAGAAGTTGTAGTGAACGCCGGCGATGGCCTGCATCATTCGACCGTAGCGGTGTCCAAGACCGAGGCGATACACCGTCTTCATGCGCCCGACGGAAGAGTCGCCATAGCGCGCGACAGGAATACCAGCATCCCCGGCCACGATGCAGGGCATACTCGCGCTCCACAGCCGCTCGTCGCCCAGGTGCCGATAAACGAAAGTGTGCACGTCTTCCAGCTGCTTCAGAGTCGCGGCGATATCTGTCGAGACCGGCGTTATGAATTCGAGCAGTGCCTCGGAGTAATCCGTGGTGATGCAGTCGTGCGTAAGGGCCGAACCGAGGGCCTGGGGGTGGGGCGTCTGCGCGAGCATGCCATCGGCATTCACGCGCAATGCTTCTTTCTCTATACCCCGGGCGATGTCACGCAGCAGCGCGGGCTGCTGTCGCGACAAAGCTTCGAGCTGCTGTAGCCAGGAAGCGCTCAAGGATCTATGGACTCCGGTGTGCTGCTGTCAGGCAGGGGGCCAGCTGAACAACACAAGCGATCCGCTGACCGACGGGGCGCCGATCATACACCAGCCCCCGACTGCCGCCTACGTTGGACCGCCAGTCCGCAAATCAGGGTTGTGCTGCATGAATATGAATCTCTGAAGCGCGACATCACTCCGGGGAAACCTGCTCGTCCATTACCTGCAGCGCCGCTTCCCAGTGCTCGATGTCGGAACCGTAGGCATTGAGAATCTCGAAGCCCGCCTGCCAGGAGCCGGCGACTTCTTTGTCGCGCATGCGCCAGCGCACCTGGCCCACGAGGTAAAAGGGTTCGTCCTTACCTGGGAGTTCGACTCCGATCTGCAGTATGGCTCCCACGGTCACGGCCTCCGTTAAGCGTGCGCGGAGACCGGCGCGGGACACCTCGAGGGTTTCGCAGCGCGCCACCTTCCCGGGACCGAGGGTGCCGGGTTGCGGTGACTCGATCTCAATGAAAACCCGCGACTCCACGGGAAGGCGCAGGAAGCGGCGCTTGTCGCGACCGGTCATGGTTCTTCACCCCGCGCACGCTTCACTTCATCGCGGAAGTAACTGCGTGTTTCCAGGATGTCGACCAGTCCCTGATCCATCAACTGCAAAAGTTCGGCGCGGTTGAGCTCACGCAGCGCTATACCCATGCGATTGACAAAAATGTAGTTGTCACGCCGCGGGTCATAGACAGCCAGCTTGGCCATGATCGGTGTTTCGCCGTCGTGAAAACCCAGCCAGGCACCCATGGGGACGTCCACCTCACGCGTGGCCGTCGGCGCAACACCGGTCGGTGGCGCTGGGGGCGGAGGAGCGACCGGCTCCGGCGGGGGGGCGGGCGCGACCGGGGCAGGTGCCGGCGGTTCCGGGGCCGGAGTGGGCGCAGGGCTCGCCGGTACCGGAGGCACGCCTGGCGATGGAGGTGCTTCGCCGGGTGCCGTCGTGACGGCGGGTTCTGGGGACGTTGGCTCAGGCGCAGGAACCGGCGGCTGTACCGAAGGCGCCGGCGGCGGCTGGGGAGCGGGTGCCGCGGGCGCGGCTTCGGTAGGCGTTGGAGCCGCCGGCGTCTTGGGTGATTGACTTTGCGGAGCCGGAGCCGGAGCCGGAGCCGGAGCCGGAGCCGGAGCCGGAGCCGGAGCCGGAGTGGGAGTAGGCGCCGGAACGGGTTGCGGCGGTGGACTCGGCGGTGTGGCCGGCGATGTGTCTGGCTGTGGCTCGGGCGACGCTTCAGGGACCGCCGGGGGATGCTCTGGCGGTGGGTTGGCAAAAGTCTGGCCGGGTATTTCAGGCGCGGTCGGTGGCACGACTATGGGGTCTACCGAGGGTGCCGGTGCTTCCTGTGCCGACACCCCATCGCCTGTCGCACCGGGGTCCGGCGTTTCTCCCGGCGCCAGCTCCAGATCCAGGGTGATTTCGGCTTCGGCTTCGGCCGGAGGAATAAGGATGGGATCGATCTCCGGTTCCTGGTTCGGTTCCTGGCCCGACTCCTGTTCCCGCTCCGGACCACCTCCGTCCGCGCTTGCTGCAGGTGCCGCGCTCCCGCCGAGGGGCGGCAGTTCCGAATCCCAGGTTTGGGCTTCGCTGGTGTCGGTTTCGTCAGGGGCTCCGATGCGGCGCTCCGATTCCGCTTCTGCGGGCGTTTCGTCCTCGGGGTGCTCCGGCTCCTCCCCCGGCGGCCGGTAGTCGGGGTCATGAAAGCTGCGGTAGTCGTCATCGTTCCGGATGCCGACGGACATGGCGAGACTCAGGCTGAAGCTCGCGCGATTGGGGAGGTGATGTGCAAAGCCGTCCTCAAGGCGCTGGGCGAAGGTCTGTCGTCGCAGGTCAAGCGCTTTCAGGCCCACGAAGTTTGCGAACAGAAGGTGGCTGTTGTTTTCCAGCTGCAAAACGAGCTGAGCGCGAAGTTCGCCGTCATCGTCCTCAAACTGGTACCACTCCCCGGTCTGCGATCGAAGCTCATGGTCGTCGTGTTCACTTTCGCCCTGCTCCTCGACCTCCAGGGGTTCGATGAGGCTGCGCTCAATATTCTGGCCGTGCTGAAGTCGTAGATGCGCATACTCCACCAGACCAATAGCATCATCCGTCTCGTCGCTATCGTGCTCCAGGCTGATCAGCCAGCGCCGAAGTTCGGAAGGCAGGCGACGCAGCATTTGCTCCAGGCGGTCGATCTGCGCCTCGCCGATGTCAGAGCGATCCTGGACCGATTCCATCAGATGACGGGTCGTGCGCCGCATCTGTGCCCACTCATCGGAGTCCTTGCCAAACTTGACGAGAATCATCTGCGCGCTGTCGTGCCAGGGACCCTTGAGGAATTCACCTATCGCCGACGGCAGTTCGAACTCCTGGAGGCCACGGTTTATGAACAGGGCGGCATCGCGCAGCGCGGTCTCCTTGCGCAGTCGCGCCAGCTCGGTTTCCTCCAGGCGCTGCACCATGCGCTGGGCGCGGGCCGCATCCCGATCGTTGGCTGCCGTCAATTCCCGGGTAATGGATTCGATGTCGACCCGCTGGTTCTCAAACCACTCGAGCGCCTTGTCCACGGAGCGTTCGATCCGCTGCTCCAGCATCTGTCCCGCCCGGTCGAGGCGCACCTGCCAGCCCACTGCTCCGGCCTGCAGGGAATCCAGAAGATGGTGGAGCGGATGAACGCCGGGAAACAGGAAGTCGTCGTCGTGCAGCGCCGTGGCGACGGCCAGGGGAAGCAGGCGGCGGAGCTGGTCTCGCAGCGGCTGTTCCAGGGGATAGCGCTCCTCCCAGTCCGAGAAGGCCTCACAGACCCAGGCGAGAACCGAGCGATCCTCGGGGCTGAGTTCGGCGGTCCGATTCTGCTTCGCGGCGCGCCGTTTGATCGTGGCAAGCGGCGATGCATCCGTGTCCTTGCTGCGTCCCAGGAAACGGATCAGCTCTTCCTTATCCAGCGGCGTGGACACCGCGGGCGCATCCGCGCCGAATTCCGCTACCACGCGATCCAGCAGCGATCGCGTGAAGGGCAGCAGACGAGGGGAGAGGGGCATGGGCGGCGCCGGTTTGCGGGCGCCGTTAGCGCAGGCTCTTGAGAAGTTGGTCCACGACGCGCTCCAGCTGCTCCAGGTTTCCGCAGGGCGCCGTGTAGTGACAGGCCGTCGCGTAGCGCAGCATTTCTGAGTCGCCCGTGCCCCAGGCCTGGCGCGATTCGGGGTTCAGCCAGATGACCTGCCTGCTGCGCTGGTAAATGCTGTGCATGACCTCGAGTTCGGGATTTCCTCGGTTGTTGCGCGCGTCGCCGAGGATGATAACCGAAGTGTTACGGTCGATGTCATCGAGGGCCAGGAGGCTGAAGTCCCGCAGGCTGCCTCCGTAGTCCGTTGCCCCGCCATAGCGCCAGTTGGCCAGCTCGATGGCGCGCTCCAGGCTCTCGTCGCGAAAAAGGTCGCTGATCTCGCCGAGATGACTCGAGAAGGCGAAGCTGCGCGTGCGCGGCAACACGTCCTGGAGGCTATAGAGAAACATCAACAGGAATCCCGCGTAGGCGGCCACGGAGCCGCTGACATCGCAGAGTGCCATCAGCTGCGTGCGGTCTCGCTTTTTCGAGCGCCAGTGTGTTCGGAAGAGCACCCCGTCGTGGGCGACCCCGCTGCGCAGGGTTTTCGCCATGTGGAGCTGGCCTCGCTTGACGGGACGTCGTCGTGTGCTGTGCCGCTGCGCCAGGCGCCGCGCCATACGCCGGACCTGCTCACGAACCCGATCCTGGTGGCGGCGATCGATGTTGCTCAGGCGGGTTTTGGAGAGTATCTCCTCCATGAATCGCGCGTTGCGGCCCTCGGCATTGAGCAGGTACTCCTTCTCAACGAAATCCCGGACCTGCTCGCGCAGTACGTCGCGATAGCGACGGAGGACGTCGAGCGCGGGCGATTCATTGCGCTCCAGTTCAACAACCGCATCGCGCAGCTCGCCTTCGCCGAGGGCATCGAGGATCCGCCGCGTGTACTGGCCTTTTTGAGTAAACAGGCGGATATCGGCAAGCCCCGAAGCCTGACCGGCCCGGCGCAGAGCCGTACTTAGGGATCCACGTTCGTTTTCGAGGAGCGCGGGCAACAGCTCTCCATCCAGGAGGCGCGCGAGGGCCGGGGAGTCCGCGGCGGCGGTTTCAAGCGCTGCGGCATCCCCACCCGCCGCGGAGAGTTCCTCGTCATCCGAGCGACCTCCGGCGCCGGCGGCTGCCTGACCCGCTTGTTCCGCCCCGCTGGATTCCTGGCTATCGGCCGCATCGCCTTCGGCGGCATCCGGATTCTCGTCGACCTGGAAATCCGAGGCCTGCTGGTCGTAGAAGCGATCAAAGCAGTAGAGAAAGGTCTGCAGTTCCCGCGGCGATTTGGCCAGCGTCAGGGCCAGGGCGTCGCGCAGCTGATGGCGTCGCGTGTAGCCCACAACCTCCAGGGCCGCCGCCGCGTCGAGAGTTTCCGCAGGGGAGATGGGCAGGTCGTGGCTGCGCAGGATATCGATGAAGCGCAGGAGACTTGCCTGCATTCAGGAATCACCGCCCTGCACGGAGCTGCGGATGAGGGACGGCAGTTCCGCCTGCGCCGTCTCAATATCCAGTTCGAATTTCAGCAATACGTTGAGCGTGCTTCGTACCCAATCCTCATCCAATTCAGATGCGTGCAGGAGTAGAAGGCTTCGGGCCCAGTCAATGCTTTCCGAGATAGCCGGCTGCTTCTTCAGATCGAGTTCGCGCACAGCGTGCACAAAGGCGACGAGTTGATGGCGCAGACGCTCGTCGAGTTCGGGCACACGGCTTTCAAGGATACGTTCTTCCAGATCGATACTGGGGAAGGGGATGTGCAGATGCAGGCAGCGGCGCTTCAGCGCGTCGGACACGTCCCGGGTGCTGTTGCTGGTCAGGAACACCAGCGGCGTCGAGTTGGCCTTGATCGTTCCGATCTCCGGTATGGAGACCTGGTAGTCCGAGAGGATCTCCAGAAGCAGGGATTCGAATTCGTGGTCCGATTTGTCGATCTCGTCGATGAGCAGCACCGCTCCGTCACTGGCCTCCATGGCCTGCAGGAGCGGTCGTGGTTCCAGGAAGGCCTCGGAGTAAAAAACGTCGCCGAAACTGTGCAGGCGCTCCATGGATGCGGCGAGTCCCTCCGCGCCCTGGAGCAGATCCCCGAGCTTCTCCTTGAGTACCTGTGTGTAGAGAAGCTGCTTGCCGTACTTCCACTCGTAAAGCGCCTTGGCTTCATCGAGTCCCTCGTAACACTGCAGCCTTACCAGCGGCAGCGAAAGGAGCGCCGCGGCAGTCTTTGCGAGTTCGGTTTTGCCGACCCCCGGAGGACCTTCTACGAGAACAGGCTTGCGCAGCCGCACCGCCAGGAATACCGATGTGGCGATGGCATCGCTGCAGATATAGCCGAGATCGGCGAAGCCATCCCGGATGGTTTCTATGGACGCAAGTTCGCTGCGCGTATCCACTTGACGGTTTCCAAAAAGGAGCGGCCTCAGCCGCCGGTGGCGCTCATGAAACGCAGGATCTGCGGCTCGTCGTCGAGATCGAAATGGTGCCGCTCTGGCTTGAGCGCCAGCGCTGTCGTGATGTGCTTGCGCAGCGCTGCCGCGTCGGCCCCCGGGCTGCGCAGCACGGCCCGCAGATCGGCGGAATGTTCATTGCCCAGGCAAAGAAGCAGTCTGCCCTCGGCGGTGACGCGCACGCGGTTGCACAGGTGACAGAAATTATTGCTGTGCGGTGAAATGAAGCCGACGCGACTCACGCCACCGGCAATGCGGTACATACGCGCCGGTCCGGAGCTCCCGTCGGGGTCGCCTTCCGATTCGAGTTCATAGTGTTCCCGGAGCTGTTCCAGGAGCCAGTCGCTCCGGGCCAGGCTCAGAGCGCGGTCGTGCTCCTCGATGCGTCCGAGGGGCATTTCCTCGATGAAAGCGATATCGATGCCGCGTGCCTCGGCGAAGCGAACCAAATCGACGACTTCGTCATCGTTTCGTCCGCGCAGGATCACCGCATTGATCCGCAGGCGTTCGAAACCGGCCGCACAGGCCGCGTCGATGCCGGCGAGAACGGCATCCAGGTGGCCGGTGCGTGTCAGACGACGGAAGCGGCGTGGGTCCAGGCTGTCCAGGCTGATGTTGATTCGTTTGACGCCGGCGCTCTTGAGCGGCGCCGCCAGGCGCCCCAGCTGCGATCCATTCGTCGTGAGAACCAGCTCGTCCAGTCCGGGGAGCGCGCCCAGGTGATCCACGAGCTGCATGATGTTGTGGCGTATCAGCGGCTCTCCGCCGGTAAGACGGATCTTGCGCACGCCGAGGTCCACGAAAGCTTCGCCTACCTGCGCCAGTTCCTCGAGGCTCAGGACGCGCGCCTTGGGCGCGAACTCCATCTGCTCCGCCATGCAGTACACGCAGCGAAAATCGCAGCGGTCCGTTACGGAGAGGCGGAGGTAGTCGATACGGCGATCGAAGGGATCGACCAGGGCGGTGCGTTGCGAATCAGACATGGTTGGGAGTGTAACCCCGCCCATGAGTGCGACCAAGGGGAGAACGGTGCCGGTGCACGGCGGCATAGAACGTCGAGGGGAGGGAGCGAGTCTCTGTCGGGCGAGGCCTGCCGCCCGGCGCCCCGCGGCAGGCGCGGCGCCTTTCAGGCCGCGCGCCGCGTAATCAGGGTGTAGCTTCGGAGGAAATCGTAACTTCTACGGTACAGGGGCTTTCGCCCAGCTCTTCATTTATCGTGCATTGAAGCAGGCTGAAAAGGCTCACCGGGCCCGAAACGCGAACGTTCAGATGCAGGCTGGAGTTGGCAGGGAGTTCGCACTGAGAAGCCGACGACGACTGGCGCCAGACCAGTTGTCTGCCTTCGACTACCGAACAGAACGGGCCGGAGAGCGCGTCGTCACCGGGACAGCCGGAGACCCAGATATCGAAATCCAGATTGTCCAGTCCTCCCTCGGCCGAGCCCTGCACCTGGAAGTCCCCCTCCAGGTTTGAATCTCCCGAGGAGCGGAAGGGCAGGTAGAACAGTGTATCGCTACCACCAACCCCGGCAGCGAGGGGCGCTCCTGGAGGCGCGGCGAGCTCGACCTCTGTAGCGGAAAGCGCGGTCCCTTCCACCGCCGGACAGGCGGACGGTTGTGCTCCGCCGCCGTCACCATCGGAGGGGTCGGCTGAGCTTCCGTCGTCGGTCGGGGCGCCCTGGCCACGATTGCCGAGCGCCTGAGCCAGCAGAACAACACTCAGAGAGGAGAGTGATGGTGTGCTGTTTCCGTCGAGAGGATCTGAATCGAATTCGATCTCCGTACGGTCGTCGAAGCCATCTCCGTCACTGTCCGGCTCGCGCGGGTTTAGGCCGGCTTCTTCCTCGAGTTCATCCGAGAGTCCGTCGTTATCGTCGTCGGGGTCGCAAGCATCTCCGAGGCCATCTCCGTCGTTATCTTCCTGGCCGGCGTTAGGGGTCTGCGGGCAGTTGTCGACATCGTCGCCAACACCGTCGCTGTCCCGGTCGGCAAAGACCAGAAAATCGACGTCTACGCTTTTATCGGCGTCCATCACCAGCGTGCATGGATTCTCATCTTCGTCGCAGGCACCGGACCACCGTGAGAAGCGGTAGCCGTCAGCAGGAATCGCGACGAGCACCACCGCTTGTCCCGTGGGGAAATCAAAGCCGCACTGTTCGCTTCGAGAGGGGAAGTCTCCGCAGTTGATGCGGGCGCCGTCCACGCCGTCGCGTACCGTACCATTGAAGACGGCCGTGCCGCCGCGACGAACCCTCCTGGGATCCCCAACCTCCAATCTACTGGTTCCAGACTCCTGTGCAGTCACGAAGCTGGGCACCAGCGCGGTCAGGCCCATGCCCGGAAGCAGAATCGCCAGGGCTAGCGTCGTGCCGCAGCGCAAGCTTGATCTGTATCGGCTACGAGCCATGAGCCTACGGCGCGAGTCTGTGCTGCGGGAATGGAGGAAGTCGCTCATCTCGTATCATTTTGCTATTGAGGTTGGTGTTCACCGTCTAAAAGCCGGTGGCGTCAATGCGCCACAGTAAATGCACAAGTGATCAAGGGATCAAGAGCATTGGCTGACAGCCCCGTCGGGAGCGGGGACCGGTTCGCGGTGCAGACCGCCCTGGTCGCGGCTCGTCATGCCTTTACACGCCCGAGCCGCTACGACAGGATGACGGCCCATGTTCCCTAGTTTTCAGTTCCTGAGTAGCCTGTGCCCTCGCATCGGCCTGCGGTGCACGTCATGACGGGCCGGCAACGAGCCCTGGCGCTGCTATGCATCCTCGCTTCGGTGGCACTGCTCTACCCCGGGATTAGCAAGCCGGTGCTGACCCTGAGTGGCGAACTGGAGAAAGCCGCGTTGGCTGACTTCGGCATCGATTTGATTGTGGGGGAGAGCGACAACCCACAGACGCGCGACATGCTCGAGATGATGACCCGCTTCCTCGGCCTGGATCAGATTGAAGGTCGTGTCGAAGCCTACCGTAACACGCGCTCGATTCTCGGTATGGCGGCGGAACTGCGCGCCCAGGGCAATCAGCTGGTGGCGGGGCTTATCCTTAGCTTCAGCGTTGTCATTCCCGTGCTGAAACTGCTGCTGCAACTGGCTGCGGTGGTTTTGTCAGGGAGTACGGGGCGTCGATTGCTTGGCGTCAACGCGGCGCTGGGCAAGTGGTCCATGGCCGATGTGTTCGTGATGGCGATGCTGGTCGCCTTCCTGGCCGGCCGCGCTTCCGAGAAGGTGGGGGACCTGCTGGTGATGCAGGCGGAACTGGAAGTGGGCTTCTGGTACTTCCTCGCTTACTGCATCTTCGCCATTGCGGCCGGGGTCCTTGTGCAGCGCCCCGCCGTCTCCAAGGAGAGCGATCGGGCGCCGCTTAAGGGTCAGGCCAGCGAGACGCTGTAGCCGCACTGGGGCGGCGCGCTGCCCCCGAGCACTTCGGCAAAGGCGCGATCAGCGGCCTCGGGGCCGTCAAAGCGGCGGATTTCGAGCCAGCCGTCGGCAAATTTTCTGAACTCGGCAAAGCCTGCCCGCTGGCGCTGCTCAAGCACTTCCGGGCCCCACTCGCGCCCGCGCTTCTGAGCCTGGTGCGGTGCGAAGAAGAGTTCGGGCTTCGGTCCCGGCAGGGCTTCGTCCGTGGCCGGCGGGGCGTCCCGGTGCGTCACACCGATGCGACAGTCGTAGCGAAGCTGATCACCAAAGTGGTGATGCACGGCGCTGTTGGTCATGCCATTGCCGGCCATGTCCACCAGAACCACGGCCCGCTCGCCGGGTAGATCGGTGAGCTTTGAGTAGCTGAGCACCTGATCGTAGCAACCGAGGCTGCGACAGAACGCTTCGTTGCGGGCCGACGTCAGTCCGACGCTGCGCAGGGTCCCGCGCTCGCGCACGGCGAAGGCCAGGGCGATGGAGGTCTTCGAAGAGGCGCTGGTGATGAGACAGTCCTCGGCGCCGTAATTGTCCTGATCGTGCAGGGCGTCTTCGCAGAGCCACGATGTGAGAAACAGACCCCGAAGCAGGCTGTCCTGCTCCTCCCGGTTTGGCTCATAGAGCGGATTGGCGGCGGCGCGCTGGAACTGCGCGTAGATCGGCGCGAGTCCCTCGCGGTGCGGGGATACATCACTGAAGACGCTGTCGAGCACCTTGCCGCCCTGGATGCGCAGGTGCGTGCCCATGGGGAAGAAGCCCCAGACCCGTTCGCCCACGACGATATCGGGATGCTCGCTCGCCACCACATCGGCATAACCCATGGCCGGTACGCGGCCCCAGGCGTCGTCATCGGTCGGAAAGAATCGCCAGTAGCCGAGGGTTTCGCCGATGGACGCGTAGGTAATGTTGTTTGCCGTAAGCGCAAAGCGATCAACCGCGAGAAGCACCTCGCCGCTTTCGAGAGAGTCGGGCAGTGGGTCCTCGACGATGCGGCGGACGGCCGGATCGGCGCGCTGGACCTCAAGGGTCGAGCTGTGTGCCATGGTGATAGACCTAGAGAGCTGCGAGGACGGTTTCGGCGGAGCTGACGTCAACTCCCGGGCCGCTCTCCACGTTCAGGAGCGAGACCACGCCGTCGTCCACGATCATCGCAAAACGCTGGCTACGCAGCCCCATGCCGAATACCGTCGCATCCAGCTCAAGGCCCAGAGCGGTGGCGAAATCGCCGTTGCCGTCGGCCAGCATAAGAATTTCTTCCGCGTTCTGTGCCTTGCCCCAGGCGTCCATAACGAACGCGTCGTTCACAGAGAGACAGGCGATCGTATCCACACCCGCTCCCTTGATCTTGTCGGCGTTTACGACGAAGCCGGGGAGGTGAGTCATCGAGCAACCGGGGGTAAATGCTCCCGGCACGGCAAACATCACGACTTTCTTGCCCTGGAAGATCTCGTCTGTGCTGATGGGTTCCGGTCCGTTTTCGCCCATGGTCTGGAGTGTTGTGGCCGGGATGCTGTCGCCAACGCTGATGGTCATTGCAGTCTCCTGTTCTCGAAGTCCTGAGGTCCGGGGTTGTGTCGGGGCACGCTCGCAGGGAGCGGCGGCGCTGTTGGGGCGCCGATGGTAGCAGAAGTCCCGGGACCAGGCTCAGCTCTCGTCCCTGGCCAGCATAGCCTCATAAATCGCCTCGCATTCGCGGTAGAAGGGCATCTGTTCCTCGCCAAGATAGGGGGCCACCATCGTCAGAAGCTGCAACACGCCGCTGTGGATGCTGATCTGGGGGTCACGCTGATCGTGCAGCAGGCGGTCATAGCTGAGCCAGTAAGTGAGCTGAAGCGTCATGTTCTCGAGCAGGATTTCCTGCTGCACCCGGGTCAGCGCAACGTCGCTGGCGCCGAGGACGCTGTTCAGGATCACTTCCAGAGCGGCGTGTTTGTGTGCGATGAGACGCCGAAAGCCGCGGACCATTTTCGGGTAGCGGCGAAGCAGATCATCGAGATTGTGATAGAGGAAACGATAGAGGTAGAGCTCCTCAAGCACGACATACAGAAAGTACCAGTTGTCCTCCAGGCCATTGCCGCGCTCCTCAAGAGGTTCATCGAGGGGTGCGTTGAGAATTTGCGCTACGGCGACCAGGAACTGCTCAAACAGCTCGGCAATGATCTGGTCTTTCCCCTTGAAGTGGTAGTAGAGGTTTCCTGGACTGATATCCAGCTCTGCGGCGATATCTATAGTCGTGGTGTGTGCTTCACCTTCATCGTTGAACAGACGCAGACTGGTCTCGAGGATTCGATCCCGGGTTTTCACCGATGCGTGTCCTCAGCTTCGCGCCGGGCTGATTGATGCGAATGGATCTGGCGGGGGCGATGTGGAGCCGCGAACTACTTGCGCGCGCTGCCGCCCGCGGTCTTGCGTGGGGCTCGCGCGGCGCCGCTTTTTCGGGCGCCGGCCGGAGCGCGCTTGGCCTTGGCGCTCTTCGTCGGCGCTGCCTTGCTCTTGCTGCCGGTCGCCTTCTTTGTCGCCGCGGGCTTTTTGCGTTTCGTCGCGGCCTTACGCTGGGGTTTCAGGACTCCCGACGCCGCGAGCGCTTCCGTGAGTTCGTCGATTCGGTTTCCCAGGCGATCAATCTTCTCGTGGAGAGCAAGAAGGTCTTCGCCGCGAGCCGGGCGCTGCAGGTTGAAGTTTTCACGCACGCGGTTGATGCGGTCTTCCACGGAGTTACGCGCCGCCTGGCCAGCTTCGATAGCGTCGCGCGCCTCTTCCTCGAGGGCGGCGCCTGCTTTGACCAAATCCCGGAAGAGCTTCGGGGGCTCCACGCCGGCTTTCTCCAGGCGCCCCTGCGCCTCGTCAACGGCACGCCCGTAGGCGCCTACACCGGCCAGCCAGATGTTTTTGGCGATCTCACCGGCTTTGTCTGTAACTTTGTCCGTGACCTTGTTCTTATCATCTGCCATGGCACTGCTACTCCTCGCTCTTTGCGTCCAGCCGCGGCTGGTGACGCAGTGTTCGGGACGAACGGCCGAGCAACCCGCAGCGGGTCTTTGCTCAGTGCGCCAGCGAGTCTAGCAGACAAAATCACGCCCAAAAAAAGGGGGGTCACGATGTGACCCCCAAAGTATCCCCAGGTCGGGGACAGTGAACCCGGTTGGGTATTCAGGCTGCAGCTTTGAAGCTGACGGAATCCTTGAGCTCCTCGAAACGGGCTTTCGCCTTCTCGAGTTGGGCTTCGATGGTGGCGCGATCCAGCTTCGGCACTTCCAGCTTGGGCAGATCGATGTCGTCGATGGCGCTCTTGGCCTGCTTCTCGACTTTCTCACCGCGCTTGACCATGTCAGCGTAAAGCTTGTCGGCCTTCTTGCGACGAGCGCTCAACTCGCTCTCGACGCTCTTCAGCTGGTCCTGTACCTGATCGAACGCCATGCCGTAGAAGCCGAGGCTCGCGAGGAAAGCGTTGCGGCTCGCGTCAGTGACGCGGCTCTGCAGCGTCGGTGCTTTCTTGGCGGCAGCTTTCCTGGCTGCGGGCTTACGCTTGGCGGTGGTCTTCTTGGCAGCAGGCTTACGCTTAGGTGCTGCTTTCTTTACTGCTTCGGCCATGTCATTTACTCCTCTTTACTGCAGGTCCCTGGTCGGAAGGCTCTGCGTAGTCCTGTTGGGCGACGCCGCATCCGTACGGACGCGGCCGCGGGGCCAGCTTCCGGGGCAGGTGCCCGCGTTGCTTGCGTGAGGCATAAATTAGGCAAGAAAACTAGAATAAACATACTAAAAACCGACTTTTCTTCAGGTTTCTTACATTTATCCGGGTACAGAACACCAAATTCCGGATATGGCCGTGCTTTCGACCTTCCTGTCGGTGTTCGCAGGTCAGCTCGAGTGGGTTCAATTTCTGGGCGGTGATGCGGGTGGCCGTGCTTCAGGCTGTTCGCTTGGCGCAGATCATAGCTGCGCGAGGAAACCGGGGAGGTAGGTGGCCTAGTGCTTCGAACTGCTCGCGTAGCTTTGCGGTTTGCCTTCGGAAGACGGTGGGGCAGGTAGCCGAGTCCTTCGAGCTGCTCGCATAGCTCTGCGGTGTACCTTCGGAAGACGGTGAGGAAGGTGGCCGTGTCCTTCGAGCTGCTCGCGTAGCTCTGCGGTTTACCTTCGGAAGACGGTGGGGCAGGTAGCCGTGTCCTTCGAGCTGCTCGCGTAGCTCTGCGGTTTACCTTCGGAAGACGGTGAGGCAGGTGGCCGCATCCTTCGAGCTGCTCGCGTAGCTACATCAGGGCCTGAGCATTGTTCCAGGCACTCGACGGACGCTCGAAGGACACGGCCACCTACCTCCCCTGCTCCGTGCCATTCCCAGGCCACCGCCAGTCATCGCAATGCCACACCTCGACGTTGGGTGGTAGACCGGCGCCGTTCTGCTTGAGCGTCCGTCGAGCGCGCTGTAAAGAACAGAAGCGCCGATGGAGCTACGCGAGCAGCTCAAGTAGAGCGGGGGCGGGCTGCCAGGCCCCTCTACGGAGTACACAATGGGGAGACGATCGGCTGAGGTGATGATGGAACTGCGCGAGCATCTGGCCGAGAACCCAAACGAACATTCCCGGAAATCAGCACTAAAAAAGGCCGCCCACGGCGACCTTCAAGATTCGGATGGCTTGGCCCAGCGGTGTGTCAGCCGCGGGGTTTCGGACCCGCTGCGACGATCGCGGCCGAGGCGTCGAACTTGGTGATGTTGTCCTGGAACAGCTGGGCCAGCTTGTTGGCCTGCTCGTCGTAGGCTGCGTCATCGCCCCAGCTGGCGCGAGGGTTGGCGTACTTGTCGTCCACGCCGGGGATGCCAAGCGGAAAATCGAGATTCAGAATGTCGAGATGCCCGGTCTCCATGGATAGGAGTGCTCCGCTCTCGGCGGCGGCGACGACGGCGCGGGTTACGGGAATCGGGAACCGCGAGCCGGTGCCGCCAGCCGCGCCCGAGCCTCCGGTCCATCCCGTGTTCACGAGGTAGACCTGGCTGCCGAACTCATCGATGCGCTTCATGAGCAGTTCCGCGTAGTCCGCCGCCGGGCGGGGCATGAACGGTGCGCCGAAGCAGGTTGAAAAGGTCGGATGAATGCCGGCCGCGGCACCCACTTCCGTGGAACCGACACGGGCGGTGTAGCCGCTCAGAAAATGAAAAGCCGCCGCCTCCTTAGACAGGATCGCTACCGGGGGCAGCACTCCCGACACATCGCAGGTCAGGAAAATAACGGTCTTTGGCTCGCCCGCGGCGTTGGCGATAACGCGCTTCGGGACGTGTACCAGGGGATAGCAGCAGCGACCGTTCTCCGTAATGCTCGTATCGTCGTAATCGGCGTGCAGGCGATCGTCCACAACGACGTTTTCGACGATGGCGCCGAACTTGATGGCGTCCCAGATGATGGGTTCGTTCTTCTGGCTAAGGTTGATCGTCTTGGCGTAGCAGCCGCCTTCAAGATTGAAGACCGAGCCGCGCGTCCAGCCATGCTCGTCGTCGCCGATAAGGTAACGTTCCGGGTCCGCGGACAGCGTTGTCTTGCCCGTGCCCGACAGACCGAAGAACAGGGTGGTATCGCCATCGTCGCCCACATTCGCTGAGCAGTGCATGCTCATCACGTCTTTCTCGGGCAACAGGAAGTTTTGCACGGAGAAGACCGACTTCTTCATCTCGCCGCCGTAACGCATACCGGCGATGAGAATGCGGCGCTGGCCGAAGTTCACGATTACGGTCGCATCGGATGCGGTGCCGTCGCGTTCAGGAACGCACTCGAACTCCGGTACGTTCATCACGGTCCACTCGGGCTTGTGGCTTGGGTTGTACTCATCGGGCTTGATAAACATGTTGCGCCCGAACAAGCCATGCCAGGCCCACTGCGTAACGACCTGGAGCGGCAGATAGTGATCGCCGTGGGCCCCCACGTGCAGGTGCGAAAGGAATCGATCGCGCTCACTCAGGTAGGCCTCGACGCGTTCCCAAAGGGCGTCGAACTTTGCGGCTTCGAAGGGCCGGTTGACGCTACCCCAGTCGACGGCGTCTTCGCAGCTCGCCTCGCGCACGATAAAGCGGTCTCCGGGAGAGCGCCCGGTCCGCTGGCCGGTGGTTACAAGCAGGGCGCCGGTGTCGGTCAGGCTGGCTTCTCCCCGACGCAGCGACTCCTGAATAAATTCCGCTGGCTCAAGATCGACGTACTCTCGTGGAGCGGCTGTGGTGGTTTCCAGGGAAGAGGCGGAGGTGGCGCTCATGGCCGAGGTGGCGCTCATGTGTGTAGATCCTGTCCTAAGACGCGGGTTTTTGCAGGGCCAAGCATTATCCCCAAAGGGCTGCGACTTGTGAACTCGGCAGTTGAGGGCTACATCCCATCTTTCACCAATAGACGGTATTCGCGGTCGTGATGCGCGGGCCGCAGCATCAGTGCAGCTCGCCGCGCCTGGGCGTGCCCAACAGGCCGCGCAGATCGGCCTCGCGAAAACTGTAGCGCTGGTTGCAGAACTCGCAGTCCATGGTTACGGCGCCCTGCTCCGTGAGGATGTCCCGAATCTCGTCCTCGCCAAGGGTTGCCAGGGCGGCAAGGGTTCGATCCTGGCTGCAGCTGCAGCGAAAGCGGACCGGCTCCGAGCCAAACAGACGCACCTGCTCTTCGTTGAATAGCCGGTGAAGGAGCTCGTCGTCGCGGAGCGTGAGAAGCTCGTCGTCATGCATGGTTTCCGCGAGGAGATTGACGCGCTGCCAGTGCTCCGCCCTCAAGGCCGAATCCGTAACCCGCGTGGCCGGCAGCTGCTGGAGCAGGAGACCGGCGGCGTGCGTCCCGTCGCAGGCAAGGTAAAGCCGCGTCTGCAGCTGCTCGGACTGGCGGAAGTAGGCGTCAATGCTGGCGCCGAGGGAACTTCCCGACAGGGGAACAATGCCCTGGTAGCGCTTGCCTCGTGCTGGTGTCACCGTGAGTGTCAGGAGGCCGCCACCCAGCAGCGAAGTGAAATCCCGGCCTGTGGCACCATCGGCCCCTCGGGCAATCGCACGCACGGTCAATTCGCTGCTGCACTCCGCCATCACCAGTGGAATCTGGGCGTCGCTGCGCGCCTGCACGGTGAGACTCCCGCGAAACTTGAGATTGCTGGCCAGGAGCACGGCCGCGGCGAGGAATTCTCCCAGGAGGTGAGCAACGCCAGTCGGGTAGGTGTGGATAGACGCCACTTCGCCCAGCGACTGATCGACGTGAACAATCTCACCGCGTACATCCAGTTCCTCAAAAAGAAACCGCCGTTTGCGGTCGGTGTGGGAATTATCTGTGAAACCTTCTTCCATAAGGCAAGTGTAACTGCTGCCATGCGTCGTGCCGACGCGCTCGCCTTCCGCGGTCCAGGGACCCTCAAGCTGCGTGCTAGCATGCGCGCCCCGCGCCGTCTCGGAGCCCGCGTTCAGGGTGCATACCGCCGTTCTCTATGCCGCTACTGTGTTCATCTGGGGCACGAGCTGGCTGGCGATAAAGTTTCAGCTTGGTGCCGTCGATCCCGTCGTCTCAGTGGCTCATCGCATGGCGCTGGCGGCGGTTCTGTGCGCCCTGCTTACCTGGTTACGCCGGGCATTCGTCGTCCTGGGGCCGAGCGACCACCTGCGCATGTTCATCCAGGGACTGTGCCTTTTTTGCTTGAACTACCTGCTCATCTATAGCGCCACGGCCGACCTGTCGACGGGGCTGATCGCGGTCATGTTCTCGACCATGGTGATTTTGAATGCGCTCGGGGGCGCCCTGTTTCTTTCCCAGCCGCTGCGCGGCGAAGTGCTCCTTGGGGGTGTGCTTGGAATCTTCGGCATGGGTGTCCTGTTTTATCCCGAGCTGGAATCACTGAGCTGGGCCGACCCAAGGCTGCGCGCCCTCTTGGTCTGCTTCCTCGGTACGCTATGCGCCTCGGCGGGGAATCTCCTGGCCTCGGGCAACCTGCGCCGAGGGCTGACGGTGCTCACCTGCAACACCTGGGGCATGGTCTACGGCGCGCTTACCCTCTACCTCGCGGCCCTGTTCCTCGGCGTCGAGATAAATATGAGCTTCGAGCGTGGCTATCTCCTGTCTCTCGCGTACCTGGCGTTCTTTGCCACCGTTCTGGCGTTCTGGGCCTATATGTCTCTGCTGGGTCGCATCGGCGCTGACCGTGCGGCCTACACATCGCTGCTGTTCCCGATAGTCGCGCTGGTGTTGTCGAGCGTTGTCGAGGACTACCGGTTCACGTTCTGGTCTTTGGCCGGTCTGCTGCTGGTGCTCGGCGGCAACTGGCTTGCGCTGCGCAGCGTCCGCGCCTGACCTATACTCCGAGGTCCGGCGCCCGACACCGGGCAGGAGAGCAGCATGGCGGGTTTTCAGGTACGCAAGGCGCATACCATGAGTAAGGATGATCTGCGCGATGCCGCGCAGGGCCTGGCCAGCGAGCTGGAAGCCTCTCATGGCGTTCGCGCGCAGTGGGACGGAGATTCCGTTCGCATTCGCGGTTCAGGCATCGACGGCAAACTGACCCTCGGTGAACAGGATGTGCTCGTGAGCGTCGAACTCGGTCTTCTCGCTTCAGCCTTCAAGGGCGTGCTTCGCAGCGAGGTGGAGCGCTTCCTGGAGGAATACGTCAGCTGACTACGCGGCGCCGTACTCAGTCCTCGCTACCATCCAAAAGTCGCGTGCCCCGCAGGGGATCACTGCTCGACAACTGAAACGCAAAGTCCTCGGCCAGCTCTTTGCTGCGTTCCACGCACAGACGCCAGTAGCGGACTCGTTCCGCGGGCGGCAGATGACGGAAATCGCCGCGGTCTGGAATTTTTCCCCGTGGCAACGAGGTCACGAATGCCCGGCTCGGGCTGATGAGTATCATGCGCTCGAGCACCGGTGGCCGATGCCGTCGCCAGGGCAGGAACTTGTCGAACCACCCCGTGGTGAGATCGGCGCGGAAATGCGGGTAGAGCAGCAGCCCGTCGCCGGCCATGGGTCCGGGGTCGAAGTGATAGTCGATGATGCCGCCGTCCCAGTAATGGCCCGCCGGGCCGCCGGGCAGATTCCGCTCTCCGTCGAGGACAAAGGGAATTGAGCCGCTGGCGTGGAGGGCGCGGGGTACGGTGTCGGCATCCAGGGTGGCGTGATGCGTGCTGAAGTCGGCGAAGGGCAGCTCCGGAGCGCCCGGGCTCGTGAACACGACGCGCTGAAACTGACTCGCCAGGAGTGATCGCCGCAGTGCATTGGTGATGGCGGCGGTACCCATGCCGGCGGCGAGGACGGGGCGAGAGTTCGCGGAGTTCAGGCCGCGACCGCGAGCCGTGATGATGTAGCTGTGCAGGAGCGGGTGCTCGATCAGCGCCCGGGCTCCGCGAACGCCAAAAATATCAGCAAGCATGGCCAGGCTTGCGTCACTAACCTCCCGCGTATTCGGTCGGGTGCTGTACTCCCAATTCACATACACGTTTTCGAAGCGATCGAGTGCTTCCCGGGGGCTGTCCTGCGCCAGGCAGGCGTGGCGCCAGGAGCCGACGGAGGAGCCCACGGCGCGGAGCGGCCGAGTCCGGTCCTGCAGCAGGAACCCCGCAAAGAGGAGTCGATCGAGATGTCCCAGGATGAGCCATTTCGGGCCGCCGGAGGCTCCGATAAGCGTGCTGATATCCGCGCCGCGCCAGCCGTGCTCGGCGATATGGGCGGCGGCCCGCGAACCCAGGGCGATATCGAGGGGGCGAGACGTCATGGTTTGGGACTCTTGTCCCTTGCAGCTTCGCGCGTGTCTCGCGGGCCGTGACCGGTCCAGCTGCGATACGCGCGACGGAAATTTGAGGGGTCGTTGAACCCAAGGCGATAGGCGATGCTGGCGATCGGTAGCCGGGTCTCCCTGAGGAGTCGGTCGGCGTGTTCAGCGCGAACCTGATCAAGAAGTGCCTGGTAACTGGTCCCGAGCTCCGCAAGGCGCCTGCGAAAGGTGCGTGGTGCCACGTTTAACATGCCCGCGAGCTGCGGCATCTGCGGGTATTGTCCCTCCAGTTTCCGCAGCAGGCGACGGGACTGGCTGGCGAGGTCGCTGGCCCCCTGCAGGTCGCTGAGCAGACGGGCGCACTCGGCTTCGTAGAGTTTGCGCAGGGCCGGGTTGGAAGAGGGGAGCGGAGTGCTCAGAAAATCGCTGGGGAAACTCCAGGTAGCGCGAGCTTGCCCGAACAGCAGGTCATCCCCGAGCACGGCGCTGTAGACCCGCCGGTGCGCGGGCGCCGCGTAGGGAAACTCAAAGCGCAGCGGCAGGGTGTCGCCGCCGAGCAGGCCGGCCAGCGTGTTGCGCATGGCGGCCGCGATGCATTCGAGACCGAAATGCTGGGGCAGATAGGTGCTCGCGGGTGAGGCAATGATGGTGAAGCGCCCGTCGCCCTCCTCGAAGGAGAGCTCGAGATCCGAGGCCAGCACGTGGTAGTAGCGTCCGAGCAGCTCGACGACTTCGGCCACATCGCGACAGGTGATAAAGGCCTGGCCCAGGACGGCGTGGGCGCCGAGATTCAGCCGCTGGCCGAGACGCAGGCCCAGGGCCGGATCGCCCGTGAGACGCAGGGCGCGGTCTACGAGAACGCGAAAATCCTCATCGCTCACCCGGGCTCCGATCGCGGCCACGTTGGCGTCCGCGAGGGAAGTCTCCTTTAGCAATTCATCGCGAGCCACACCCGCTTCGCAGGTAAGCTCGATCAGGATGAGGGCATAGGCGGCTGGCGTTGAGTTGTTCACAGCGCCAGTTGGCCATAAATGACCTCAAATTGACAATACGCGACTCTGTTCACGCGCCCCATGCCGGTCGATAGTGAAAGCTCGTTGCACGCTTCAGCACGGAGAACGGCGAATGAAAATTCAGTGGGAAGAGCAGACACCGCGCAAGATCCAGCACTACGCCGGGGCGGACTATCCGAAGGAGAATCCGGATCTGGAGGATGTACTGACCAGTGAGCAGGTCGATCACGTTGCCGAGATCTTCAATACGCCGCTGACCGGCGCCTACAACTGGGACTATGCGGTTCAGGACGATCGTATCAAGAAACTCTACGACCTCGGCAAACAGTTGAACTGGGATCCGGAGATGGACATCGACTGGGACCGTCCCTGGCCCGACGAACAGATTGCGCCGGAACTCTACAACCTCCACGACTACGAACCTTATCTGGCCATGGATGAAGCGCGGCGGCGCGAGTTCTGGCTGCACATGAACGCCTGGGGCCTGTCGCAGTTTCTTCATGGCGAACAGGGCGCTTTGCTGGTGGCATCGCAGCTCTGCTCCTGCGCCCCCACGTTCAACGCCAAACTGTACGCGGCCTCGCAGACTTTCGACGAGGCTCGGCATGTGGAGGTGTTCAACAAATACCTGCAGCAGCGCATTGGTCTCTCGTACCCGATCAACACCCACCTTAAGAGCATCATCGACAAGATTCTCACCGACCCGCGCTGGGACATGAAGTTCATCGGCATGCAGATCGTGATCGAGGGTCTCGCGTTATCTGCATTCAACACGACCCGCGAAACCACACCGGACCCGGTGCTCAAGGACGTCGTCTACCTGGTTACTCGCGACGAGGCACGCCATGTCACCTTCGGCGTGAACTATCTCGAGGAATTCGTGAAGACCCTGTCCGAAGAAGAGCGGGAGGAGCGCGCGCAGTTTGCCTACGAGGCCTGCGTGGTCAGTCGGGAGCGCCTGGTGGCGACGGACGTGTTCCGCCACTTCGGCTGGGATGTGGAAGATGCGCGGCAGAAGGTGTTGCAAGGTTTCGTGATGTCCACGTTCCGAAACCTGCTGTTCCAGCGGGTCATCCCGAATCTCAAACGCATCGGCTTGCTCACGGATCGCGTGCGGCCTAAGTTCGAAGCGCTCGGCATCCTGGAGTTTGAGAACCTGCTTACCGACGGAGACATCGACTGGACGGCTCTTGAGCGACCGCTGGATACGGGCGAAGCGCAGTCGCACGAGCAAAGCATGCTCGCGCAATTCCACGAACGCCACGAGGCCGAACTTGCAGGCGTGAAGGCAGAGGCCGAACTGCCCCGGCAGGAGGTAGCCCAGGACGATCGGCAGCCGCAGGCGGGAGGCTGCTGCTGACCGCGATCAGGGCGCTATCCGCGTTCGCCTGGTATTCGCTCAGCCCGTTTTGAATACGGGGTGGGATACCAGTCATACCGCTGACCCGGGCGCCTGACGGCGGGCCGCTACGATGTAAAGCGAGGCCAGGCAGAAACCGCGATCTGCCGAGGTGGGGCACCGGAGCACGGAGCACCAGCGCATAATGACAAGGCATAAGAAAGCCGGCACAAAGCCGGCTTTCTTTCTTTGACGCCGAATGAATTGTCCATCCGGCTAGCTGCTTCCAGGTCAGGCGGCGAGGGCCTTGATCTGGGCAGACAGGCGGCTCTTGTGGCGAGCGGCCTTGTTCTTGTGAATGATTCCCTTATCGGCCATGCGGTCGATCACCGGAACCGCCTTTCCATAGGCTTCGCGCGCCTGCTCGGCATCGCCGGTCTGAATCGCGGCGACCACGCGCTTGATGTTCGTGCGCACCAGGGAACGCAGGCTGGCGTTGTGCGAGCGGCGCTTTTCGGCTTGACGGGCGCGCTTGCGCGCCTGGGGGGAGTTGGCCACGGCGGGCTCCTCTGAATATCGTCTGAAATTTGGGAGCGCGGAGTCTGCCGATCGGAGGTCTTCCTGTCAAGTTCGTTCGACTCAGAGCACTTCTTATTACAGGGGCTTTATGCCTCGGTAATCGTCCTCGCGAACCGTACCGTATTTGCTGCGTTCGCTGGTTGGGAAACGCTCACTCCGCAAATACGGCACGGTTCGCTCAAGTACTCGCGAGGTTTTGGGCCGGAGATTTGGAGCACTCGGGGCTGGCAGTGCGCAGGTGAGACGGGGCGTGTTGCGGAGCGCAGCGTCCCCCGCCTCAGCGGAGCGTAGCAATGCGCCCCGTCTCGCCGGGATGATCACCCCGGAGTCGGATTCATTCGCCAGTCATGAAGTCCAGCGTCAGAGCCGTGAGCGCCTTGACGCCAATGGGGAGCGCACGTTCGTCAGCATAGAACCGCGGCGAGTGGTTGGGATGCACGAGAGCGGGGTCGTCGGAGCCGACGCCGAGGCCGAAGAATAGTCCCGGTACTTCGTTGGCGAAATAGGAGAAATCCTCGGCGCCGGTGATGGGGTTGGGTTCGATGAGGCCCGGGCCGGCCACCCGGGCCAGGGTGGGCTTCATCTTGCTGTAGAGGTCGCTGTTGTTGCTCGTGACCGGGTAGCCCTTGGCGATCTCCACATCCGCCGTGGCGCCGGCGCTCGCGGCGATCTGCTCCGCCGTGTTGCGGATCCGCTGGTGGATGTCATCGCGCATGTCTTCGTCAAAGCTGCGGATGGTGCCTTCGAGTTCCACCGTTTCCGGGATGATGTTGTTGCGCAGTCCGCCTTCGATGCGCCCGACGCTGATAATGGAGGGGGCCTGGGTGACGTCCACCTGGCGCGAGGCAATGGTTTGGAGCCCAAGTACGATTTGGCTCGCGGTTACGATGGGATCGACGCCGTTCCAGGGTATGGCGCCGTGGGTCTGGGACCCGTTTACCGTGATGACGAAGCGGTCGGCCGCGGCCAGGAAGCCTTCCGGACGCACGGCGATCACGCCGACGGGCATGGGGAAGACGTGCAGACCGAAGACCACGTCCGGGCGTGGATCGTCGAAGGCGCCCTCGCTCAGCATTTGTTTGGCACCCCATTCCTCGGCGTCGAGGACGCCTTCCTCGGCCGGCTGGAATAGGAACAGGACCGTTCCGGGCAACTCGTCGCCCATGCCGGCCAGCACTTCAGCAACGCCCATGAGGATCGCCACGTGGTTGTCGTGACCGCAGGCGTGCATAACGCCCACGGTCTCGCCGTTGTACACGGCGGTCACCTTGGAAGCGAAGGGCAGGTCGACCTGTTCCGTCACCGGAAGACCGTCCATATCCGCCCGCAGAGCCACTACCGGGCCGTCGCCACCGCGCAGTACACCGACCACACCGGTCTCCGCAATCCCGGTTCGCACTTCCATGCCCAGCGCGCGCAGGTGCTCGGCTACCAGTGCCGAGGTGCGAAACTCCTGGTTGCCAAGCTCCGGGTTGGCGTGGATGTCGCGGCGCCAGCTGATGACCTTGTCCATCACCGCATCGATGGACTGCGCCACCACCGGCGTCAGAGCGTCGGCGCTCTGCGCCCGTGCTGGCGCGGGAGCGCCCAGGATCACCGCAAGGACCAGCGCGGCACCCAAGCTGGCCGAGCGGACATTTACTTTCTGATCCGGGATGCTTTGGAGCATGGTGGGTTTCCTCACTTGGTTACCGAAATCGTGTAAAAACGAAACCCGGGTCAGTGTATGTCTCAACACCACGGAGTGGGCTTTCGCTTCCCAGGGTCGAAGCATAGAGCAGTTAAGAACAGGAGAGGAAATTGATCAGCAAGAGCAGCGGGCCCGGCGTCCCCGAAGACGATAGCCGGGTCCTGGGCCTCGCGGGCGCGCCTAATTTCCGCGATGCCGGTGGCTACGCGTGCCAGGACGGGGGCTTCCTACGCCAGGGTTGTCTGTTTCGCAGCGGACATCTGTCGTATCTGACTCCCGGCGATCGGCAGCGTCTCGAATCGCTGGAACTTGAGCTGGTCGTGGACCTGCGGCGCGACGATGAACGCCGGCACGAGCCCTCGAAGCTGCCCTCCCGGGCCCGGCTCATCGGCGCCACCATCACTCCCGGTAGCCAGGCCAGCGCAATCTATGCTGATTCAACGCGGCTTGGGGGTGCGGTGGCCATGTTTGAATTCATGCGTGAGATAAATCGCGAGTTCGTACGCTCGCAGAGCGATGCGTTTCGCGGCGTGTTCGCCGAGCTCCTGCGTGACAGCGCGCAGCGTGTGCTTTTCCACTGCTCCGCGGGCAAGGATCGGACCGGCTTCGCGGTCGCCATGCTGCAGCTCGCTCTGGGCGTCGCCATGGCCGACATCGAAGCTGACTACCTGCTATCCCAGCGCTACTTCGTACCCCGGGATCACCTCGCGCGCGTCCGCGAGAAGTACAGGGTCGATCACCTCAGTGATGAAGATCTTATGCCGCTGCTGGGCACCGAGCTTGCCTATCTTCATGCGGCCCTGGGAGAGATCGATGCGGGCTGGGATTCGCGCAGTGCATATCTGGAGGAGGAGTTGGGCCTGGGTCCCGCCGAACGCCAGGAACTGCGCAGACGCTTCGTGGATGAAAGCCCCTAGGCCCGGTCTCCGGTCATCGGAACTTTTTTGAATCGAGTCGCTGAATCCGAAGACTCACAGAGCGAAGATGACACACAACCAGCCAACGGCCGCTACGAGCAGACTCTGCCCGGCCTTTTCCAGGCGGAAAAACGCGTAGATGTAAGCCACCGGCGGGAGCAGCGTGGCGAAGAGTCCCCAGGCGTAGTCATCCTGCCAGGCGGCAATGAGCAACAGGATCCAGCTGACCAACAGCAGGGCGACGCCGAAGGTCATGAGAACGGCGCTGGTGGGGTCCATGATTCTTTCCCGGAACGAAGGCTGACGCGAGGGTATCAGATGCCGGTTTCCGCGTCTTTGCTACCTGAAAAGGATGGAGTGACCCGCTCTGTGTAAGGCGGCCCTCGAGGGAGGGTCTCGTCCCCAACGTGAACCGGGCAGGTTGAGGGTAGGCAGCTCAATCCATCACGTCGAGACGGGCACAGCTCCACACGCATTCGATTGGTGACGCTCAGAAGCAATTTCGTTAAGGTGGGGCGCTTTTTTTGGAGACCCGGGTGTCCGATCCCTTCGCAGCCATACGGCCCTTCAACGACGAAGAAGTGCGCCCCGCCATTGATGGTCTGCTCCGCTCGCCGGACTTCCTATCGGCCCTGCTGCGTCTTCGCCTGGGCGCTGGCGCTCGCCCCTTCGCCTGGTTTCTACGTCCGCTCCTGGCCTTCTACCTGCGTCGCCAGCTTCGCGGCATCGACCGGGTCGACGATCTGCAGATGTTTATAAAGAGCTATATCGAGCGCATGATCGAGGGCACAACCGCTGGCCTCAGTGTTTCCGGACTTGAAGCGCTGGATCCCACCCGGGCCTATTTGTTCATCAGCAATCATCGGGACATTACGCTCGACCCCGCGCTGACTAACTATTCCCTGCATCGCGCCCGCCACCGCACCCTGCGCATTGCGATCGGAGACAACTTGCTCACAGAAAGCTGGGTTGCCGATCTCATGCGCCTGAACAAAAGCTTTGTTGTGCAGAGGTCGGCCAAGGGCCCCCGGGAACTCCTTGCGGCATCCAGGCTGCTTTCAAACTACATTCGCTATTCGGTACAGACCGACAACGAACCCGTGTGGATTGCCCAGCGCGAAGGACGAGCCAAGGACGGCATCGATCGTACGGAGCCCGCGGTGATAAAAATGCTGTCGCTCAGCCGCGACAAGAAAAACGAGAGCTTCGGCGCGCACATTGCCGGCCTGCGCATAGTGCCCGTAGCCATCAGCTATGAGATCGATCCCTGCGATGCACTCAAGGCGCACGAGCTGGCGGAACGAGCCGCGACGGGCAGCTACGCCAAGGCCGATCGCGAGGATGTGGCATCCATAGGTCAGGGTATTTCGGGCAGCAAGGGTCGAGTCCACGTCGCGTTCGGGACTCCGCTGGGAGCGGAACACGAATCCCCGGATTCCGTGGCCGCCGCGATCGATGCCCAGATTCTCACGCACTATCGCTTGCACCCGACCAATCTGTGGGCCTACCGGGAACTTCACGGTGAACTCGAAAAATCCCTCGAGACTCAGGATGGCAGTGTGAGTGAAGCCGCCTTTGCGGCGCGGATTGCGGCTATGCCGGCCGAGGATCGCCCCTTCGCGCTCGCAAGCTACGCCAACGCCGTGCGCAGCATGCTGGAGCTGTCTCAGACACAGTGACGCAGCTAAAGGACGCGGAGAAGGACGCGATACGCGAGGCCTACAACGCGACCATTGAGGCGCGCGGCCTCGTTCCGCGCTGGGGTCAGCGTCAGATGATTGCCGAGGTCGCCCGGGCTCTTGCCGCGATGGGAAGCTCGAGTGATGGCGCGGCCACTCCCGAGTCAGACGACGAGCAGGAGGCGGGCAAAGCCGCCGATGAGGGCTCACCGTCGACGGTGGCCGCTGCCGTGCCTGCACCGATCGCTGTCATCGAAGCCGGCACCGGCACCGGGAAAACCATTGCCTACGTCATCCCCGCCCTGGTGCTGGCTCGCGCCCGCGGCAAGCGTCTGGTCATCGCCACGGCGACGGTCGCCCTTCAGGAGCAGCTTCTACACAAGGATCTGCCGGACATTCACGCGGCTTCGGGCCTGGAATTCGACTATGTCCTCGCCAAGGGTCGGCGCCGCTATCTCTGCCTGAGCCAGCTCGATCGGATCATGGCCCGGGAAGGCGGCGGGCACACCATGGGCCTTTACCCCGACGAACTGGAACCGGCCCTGGCCCGCGATGCCCTCGACAGCTACGGTGCGATGCTGGACGCACTGGGACGCGGTGACTGGGATGGTGATCGGGACAGCTGGCCTGCGCCCATCGAAGACGCGGACTGGTTTCCCGTCACCGCGGATCAGGGCCAGTGCACCGGGAGACGATGCCCCAACATCAGCAATTGCAGCTTCTACCGCGCCCGGGACGGATTGCAGGATGCCGACATCATCGTCACCAATCACGATCTCGTTCTCTCCGACCTGGGTCTGGGCGGGGGAGCGATCCTGCCGACGCCCGAGGACAGCGTCTACGTTTTCGATGAAGGACATCACCTCCCCGACAAAGCGCTCGGGCACTTCGCCAGCTTTTGCAGACTGTCTTCCACGTTCAGCTGGCTGGATGACGCAAAGAAGTCGCTCGCCAAGGCCGCACCCCTGCTGGGACTGATTCCCGGGTCCAACGCGCTGATCGAGCCCATGCCCGAACTCTTTGACGACTGCGCGGCGGCGCTGGATCAGGCGGCCGAACAGGCCGTGGTTCTCCTCGATGCCCTGGAGCCGGGAGAGGAGCAGCTTCGCTTTCCCTCCGGTGTGATTCCCGAGGACCTGATGGCCAGCGCCGGCACGGCGGCAAGTCTCCTGGCGCGCCTGGCAGGTCGCTTCTCTACGATCGAGGCCGCACTCGACGATGCGGTTGGCGACGAGGATTTCGCCGCGCAGCGCGATGAGCTGGAAGCCTGGCAGATGGCCTTCGGCGGCAGCATGGTGCGTGCCGAGGGCGTGCTCGCTCTGTGGCGCGACTTCGCGGCGAACGCCGCGGAGGAAGATCCTCCCCGGGCACGTTGGCTGCGCCGGCGGGTTGATGATGATCCGCGCGCCATCGATTTTCATTGCAGTCATATCCTGGCCGCGGACATTCTTCGCGAGCAACTCTGGGACTGCGCCGGGGGTGCGGTGCTTACGTCAGCGACCATGACTGCCCTGGGAAGCTTCGACCGTTTCATTACGCGTTCGGGTGTCCCCGACGACGCCCTCTTCAAGGTGGTCGCGAGTCCCTTCGCCCACGAACGAGCGACGCTGCGGATTCCCGCGATGCGCAGCGAGGCGGGGCGGGCAAGCGAGCATACGGAAGAGCTCATTGAGCTTTTTCCAGAACTCCTTGATGCGCAGGAGGGGAGCCTGGTCCTCTTCTCATCCCGCCGCCAGATGAACGACGTCTACGATGGACTGCCCGGCGAATGGCAACAGCGCATCCTTCGGCAGGACGACTACAGCAAGCAGGAGATTCTGCGCCGTCACCGCAACGCCATCGACGAAGAGCGGGGCAACGCAATCTTCGGACTGGCAAGTTTTGCGGAAGGCGTCGACCTTCCCGGTGCGTACTGCAGACACGTCGTCATCGCGAAGCTCCCGTTCTCCGTACCCGACGATCCCGTGGATGCCGCCCTTGCCGAATGGCTCGAAGCCCAGGGCCGCAACCCCTTCATGGAGATAAGCGTTCCCGATGCCGCGCTCCGCCTCGTTCAGGCCAGCGGTCGGTTGCTGCGCACCGAGGAAGACAGCGGTCGCATTACGCTGCTGGATCGGCGCATTCTTACTCGTCGCTACGGACGCGCGATCCTTGATTCCCTACCGCCGTTTTCGCGGGACTTCGCGTAGCTCTACCCCGAACCTTCCGATGTTTTTGATTCGCGCGCAATTCCGGCGAGGTACGGCGTATTGCTGCGTTTCGCTGAGAGGGGGGACGCTTCACTCCGCAATACGCCGCACCTCGCCAGGCTTCTGTGAACCAGACTGCCATGCCGAACACACTGAACAGAGACGTCAGCTCCGGGAATCACGCACCGACGGTAGCGGGGCGGGCCGCATTCACGTAGCGAGCGTCCCCCACTCCAGCGAGAGAAGTGAATGCGGCCCGCCCCGCGGCAATCGTGTAAGCGATCCCGGAAGCCAAAACACTGTCTCAGCTGTGTTCAATTCAATTTCGCACCACAAAGGTGCAAATCTGACTTCGGTAAAATAACCAGAGAAATATTCCGAATTTAATGCTTATACTTTCGTAACACCGCGGATTGCTCTCCCGCCCCGCGGGTGTACATAACTCAAATAATCAATAAGAGGGTTCTCCATGACGCGTACTGCGCTCCTGTTCCGTCGTTCGTTGATTGCCGCTTCCGTAAGCGCTGTCGTTTCTTCCGCCGCCTTCGCTCAAGAGCCACAGCTTGAGGAGGTGTTAATCACCGGTTCCTTCATTAAGGGAGCGAGCGAGAACGAGGCCAGCCCCGTGGAGGTCCTCGATACGGGTTACATCGCGAAGACGGGCGCCATAACCATCGGCGAGCTCACCAACCGCCTCGCCGTAAGCTCCGGCGCCGAGAACAATCCGGACTCGTTCACCGCCGGTGAGACCCAGGGCACTTCAAATGTGAACCTGCGCGGCCTTGGCCTGACGTCGACGCTGGTGTTGATCAATGGCAAACGTCAGACCGTCGCTGCGGCCGTCGCCAACGACGGCAGCGTCTTCGTCGATACCAACACCGTACCGCAGGCTGCGCTGGAGCGCGTCGAAATACTGAAAGAGGGCGCGACCGCAACCTACGGCTCCGACGCCATCGCCGGCGTGGTGAACTTCATCACGCGCGAGAACTTCCAGGGATTCGAGGTCTCCGGTGGTTACCAGACCACGACCGAAAGCAGCCAGGACACCATGGACGTGAACTTCGTTGGCGGCTTCAACTTGACCGACAGCACCAACATTCTTGTGTCGGGAACGTTCCGCCAGCAGGATCCGCTGAGTTCGGCCGATCGCCCCTTCACGACAGAGAACGCGATCAGTACGCTGGGGCGCAGCTTCATCGCCATTGCCCCGACCACTGGCACCGGTGCCTACGAAGGCACTTACTCTCCCGGTGAAAATATTCCCGATCCCGCCTGTCTGGATTCGGAGCTCGGCATCCTGGTCCCGCAGGCTTCGGGTACGCGCTGCGGTTTTCTCTATGGACCGCGCTTTAACCTGATCAATGAAGAAGAGCAGACCCAGCTCTACGGCAACCTGACCCACGATTTCTCCAATGACGTGGCGATGACCATTGAGCTGGGCTGGACCAAGAACGAGGTACTGGATAATCCGCAGTCGCCGACCTATCCGAATCTGTCCTTCCCCCTGATTTTCCCGGGGCAGGCCGGTAGCCCCTTCGACCAGCCCGTAGTCTGGCTTGGCCGTCCCCTGGGCGCCGAAGCGCCGTCACCCTTCGCGCCGCGCGACAGTGAGACGATCCGCGCTTCCATCGACTTTGAAGGCAGCTTCGATTCGGGCTGGGACTGGTACGCGGCCCTGACCTATTCCGAGAACGACCGCAATGGGATTCAGCCGGATACGGTCACCTCGCGCTTGAACGATGCGATTGCCGGGGTGGGTGGTCCCAATGGCGACCTGACCTTCAACGTCTTTGACCCCACGCAGAACTCCCAGGAGCTCATCGACTTCATTTCAGACCAGCAGGAGACGAACCGGATAACGGAAATGATCGTGGGCGATGTGGTCTTCAGTGGCGAGCTCTTCGACCTGGATGCAGGCCCGGTTGCAGTGGCCTTCGGCGCCCAGTGGCGTGAAGAAAACTACGAGATCTCCTTCAACGAAATCGCCACCCAGCAGATTGCACCGGACACGGGATTCCCCATTCCTATCGATCTCATCTTCCTGGGTGGTGGCAGGCCTATCGATGAGGGCCGCTCGACCTATGCCGTCTTCGCCGAAGCTAATATTCCACTCACCGATACGATCGAAGTGGATATCGCGGGCCGCTACGAGGAACTCGAGAGTGACAGCAGCTTCGATCCCAAGATCGCAGTCCGCTGGCAGGCCGCGGATTCCCTCGTACTGCGCGCCTCGGCGTCATCGGCCTTCCGCGAACCTTCCCTGCAGCAGTTCTTCTCACAGGAGACGAACCTCGAAGGCCTTGTGGATCCGCTCAATCCCGGCGGTGCGCTGTTCGTTCGCGTAGATACGGTCGGAACGGAGGATCTCACGCCCGAATCATCGACAAACTTCAACTTCGGTGCCATCTGGAGCCCCATGGATGACTTCGAAGTGCGAGTGGACTACTGGCGCTTCGACTACGAAGACGTGATTGTGGCGGAGTCCGCCCAGGGCAAGCTCATCGACGATCCCAACGGTCCGGCTATCAACCGGAGCGCTACGGGCCAGCTGGCCGGCGTGCGCACTAACTTTATCAATGCGTCCACGGTCGAGACCGACGGCATCGACGTGGCCCTTGACTGGTTCGTGCCAACGAACAGCTTTGGTTTGTTCGGTTTCAACCTGACCGCGACGCATTTCCTCAGCTACGAGATTCCCTGCACCGGGGCGAACGCGCGCGGTTGCGACGGTCCCGGTGGCGTGGAGGACGTCGCCGGCTTCTTTAACTTCGATAACTTTGCCCGCTCGATTCCAGAGACCAAGATCAATGGCGTGATCGACTGGACCATCGGTGACCACTCTCTGGCCCTGCTCGGCTTCTACACCTCGGGTTACGAGACGACCCGAACCGTAGACCCGCGCGCGGCTTCCCTCGGCTACACCCAGGACATCGACTCCTGGTTTACGATGGATCTGCAGTACGCCTATAACTTCAATTTTGGTGACAACAGCGCGGTCCTGACGCTGGGCTCGAAGAACGTCCTCGATGAGCTTCCGCCCCGCGCCTACGATGCGGCGAACTTCAGCTTCGATCCGAAGCACCATGATCCCCGGGGGCGGATGGTATACGCACGGGTGAAGATGAACTTCTAGCCGTCACGCACAGCTAGCGTACTTGGAAGCCGCGATCTTGATCGCGGCTTTTTTGTGCTCGCTCAAGTAGCTCCGTGGGTTGGCTTCGGAAGACGGTGAGGCAGGTGGCGGTGTCCTTTGGACTGCTCGCGTAGCTCCAGCAGGGCCTGCGCACTGCTAGAGGCACTCGACGGACGTCCAAAGGACACCGCCACCTACCTCCCCTGCGCCGTGCCAGAGCTGGGCCACAATCAGTCTCGGCAGTGCCACACCTCGACGCTGGATGGCAGACCGGCGCCGGTCTGCTTGAGCGTCCGACGAGCGCGCTGTTCGGAACAGAAGAGCCGATGGAGCTACGCGAGCAGCTCAAGTAGATCGGGGCCGGGCTGCCGAGCCCTGCTACAAGGTCCGTGAATGCGGGACGATTAGATCAGGCGTCGATGGAGCTCCGCGAGCAGCGCAAGTAGATTGGGGCCGGGCTGCCAAGCCTGCTACAGGGTCCGTAAGCAAGCGACGATCAGATCGAGGGCCTGGGGAGCTACGCGAGCGGCTCAGGTAGAGCGGGGGAGGGTTGCCAAGCCCCGCTATGCAGAGCCCGAAGACACAAAGATGCAAAGATGCTTCGGTGCAGCACAAAAAAGCCCGCCAACTTACGCTGGCGGGCTTTCGGGACCGACTGATCGTTTGGCTTAGAAGTAGTAGTTCGCTTCGAAGCCCAGGGTAGCTGGCGTACTGAGTGGGGAGAACGTGCCTCCCAAAGGTGCTACACCGCCGAGGATCGTTGGTAGCTGTGTATCACCACCGTGGCGAACCGTGTCCAGCAGGTTGCGGCCATAGAATGAAAGAATCCAATTCGCGTTTGCTGTATGGAAGTCCAGTGAAAAGTCCAGAATCTCTTGGTCCAAAATAAATCCGAGGTTGTTGTCGGTGTAGAACGTCTCATCGCGGTAGGAGTAGCTCACCCGTGACGACAAGTAACCGAGATCCCCAATATCTATATCGTAGATTGCCGAAATGCTGTAAGTCAGCTCTGGTGCACGAGGCAAGCTCAAGGCCTCATCAAGTTCATCGATCACACCGTCATCATTCAGGTCGGCGCGGACTGAAGTGTACTCAGCGTCCAGAACGCCCACGGAAGCCAGAACGGTGAAGCTGTCCGTGATTGCGAAGGTGCCATCAACCTCTATTCCGAAGATCTCCGTATCCGCAGTGTTTTGAATATTCTGGAATACTCCCGCGGCCTCACTGGGCAGATTGAGTTCGCGCTGCTGATCGGCGATATCAGTGAAGTAGGCGGATACGTTCAGCTGCCCTCGGCCCCATTCGGACTTGTAGCCGATCTCCCATGAAGTTACCTGCTCCTCGTCAAAAGGACCCGGGCCGAACTCGTAGATCGGACCGTTGGGGCCTACACCGATGGGAGCTTCCGTGTTCCGGAGGTTGTAGCCGCCGGACCGGTAGCCCTGAGTCACACTACCGTAGACTCGCGAACCGTCATTAATGTGGTACATGAAACCTAGCTTCGGTGACACAAACGACCAGGACTCGTCGTCGACAAAATCAGCAACACATTCGGTCGTGGCGGGTGCGTAAGCCGGACCGTTTGGAGAGCCGATGAAGCACGGGGAATTGTTAAGAATCAAGTTGGTGACGCGTGCATCCTTTTCTTCCTCAGTCCATCGAATGCCAAAGGTGAGGGTGAGGCTGTCGGTCAGGTCGTAATCGGCAGATGCGAAAACACCCACACTTTCAACATCGAGGTAACCACCTCCTTCCTGGTTCAACGCAGGGACACTGCCACCTGTTGCCACTCCAAGAAGTCGGCGGTTTTCGTCGTACGCGAGTTCACTCTCAAACAGGTATACGCCGGTAGTCAGGTTGAGGCGATCGTCAAGGAACAGGCCGTTATAGCGAAGCTCGTTCGACCACTGCTCATAAGTGGAGAAGGTGTCCGAGTGAAACAGCCACGCCGGCTGCGCATCGATGTCGGCTAGTGTTTCATTCGTCTGGTCGCGAATCGCAAAGATGTTGGTGACCGTACCACCGGCAACATCCCAATTCGCTGTGAGATTGAAGGTGTCAATCTCCAGTGTTCCGAAGCCGGGCTCGTCGATGCTGAAGTCGAAGCTGTCGCGATCGAAGTTTATCGGCGTCCCCGGTACCCCGCTTCCGTTCGTATGGGATTGCGCGGAAGGGCCGTCATTCTCAATATCCTGGTACTCGTAGCGAGCGATGAGTTCGAAGGTGTCGGTGGGGCGCCAGGCGACCACCGGACGAACTATGGTTTGTTCGTAGGCGCCGTGATCGCGGCCGTCAAAGCCGTTCACGAGGGCGCCCTGATCGTCGTTGTAGTACACCGCGAGCTTTGCTGAGATCGTATCGGTCAGACCGCCGCTAACGGAGGCCTGCAGAATCGAGCTCGCACCTCCGTCCTCGGGGAACTCATAGCTGGCGCGAGCATTAAATTCGAACTCTTCCGTTGGCACTTTCGTGTTGAGAAGCACGGCGCCTCCGGTCACGTTGCGACCGAAGAGTGTGCCCTGGGGGCCGCGCAGCACTTCAAGGCTCTGGATGTCAAAGTTGTCAAACACAACGCCGCTGTTGGTACCCAGGTAAACGCCGTCGATAACCACGCCGACCGCGGGGTCGATAGACGGGATTGAGCTGTTGATGCCGATACCGCGGATGGAGAAGTTGGCGTAGCCGCGAGACGTACCGATTTCGTCGAGCACAACGCTCGGCATGCTGACGGCCAGGTCGGTCAGGTTACGCACCTTCAGAGCGTCGAGCTGATCCGAGTTGAAGGCGCTGATCGACAGCGGCACATCCTGGGAGGCCTCTTCGCGCTTACGTGCCGTTACTACGACTTCCTCGAGGAGTGCAGCACCGCTCGAGCGGCGGGGCTGGTCCTGGGCTATGGCTGAAAAGCTGCTGCCGGCGATGAGGGCCGCAACAGCGGTGGCGATTGGCGTACGGGCAGCCGCGAGGTGTGACTTGCCGGCAGTCATCTTGCGTGAGTTCATGGAGAGCATCCTTATATGGCGCTCGGGCGCCTGTTAGTTGGTTGCTTTGGCGTGTTGCTTTAGCTTGCGTTGTTAGTTGTTAAGTGAAAGCACTACGGTCGCTGCCCGGTTTGCATTCCGTTGCTGAGAAGTCCCGGGAAGAATTCGGGGACGGCGCTCAGTCCTGGGCTTTGCGACGCTCTAGTGCTTTTGTTCCTTCGGGTATGCAACCCGGTCTTATCGTTATCCGATCACCGCAGCGTTGGTTTTACTGCGGTAGTTACGCCAAAAGTCTACCGACTTTGGTAGCACCCGGCCATCTCGGGGATTGGTACACTTTCACAAAATAACTTGTGCGATTTTCGCGCTAATTCACTCACCGAACCGTTAACCATTGCAGGCGCCTCCAGCTGTCGACCAACGCAAAAGCAACACAAATCGCCGCCGTACTGATCGATGTCGAGGCAGAGCTGCGCCGCCTGCGCTTGTGGGACGCCGAACCTCCGGATGCGGCGGCCCTCGCTTCGGTTCAGCCCTTCGCTATCGACACACTCACGCTGCCGCAGTGGCTGCAGTTCATCTTTCTTCCCAACATGTACCGCCTCATCGAGGACGATGGAGAACTTCCCCAGCGCTGCGGCATCGTTCCCATGGCCGAGGAATTCTTCCGCGGGACCCAGCTGGACCTGGGAGGCCTAATCACTGCACTTCGTCAGATCGATATTCTTCTGAGCGACGGGCAACCCGACTACGGCGTCGATACATGAGCCGCGCTTTCCTGTCCCGATTTCGGACTCGAAGCGCTCCGGTAGCGGTTTTCATAGCGTCAGTCGGTAGACGCGACAGGCCGTGCCGCTGAACAGCGCCTCCTTTTCACTTTCCGACGCACCCGCGACGAGTTTTTTCATGGCGTTCCAATAGACGCTGTACGACAGCGACAAGCGATCGACGGGAAAGTTGCTTTCAAACATGCAGCGCTCAGCGCCGAAGCTGTCGAGCGCGTGGTGGTACCAGTCTCCCTGGGCCTTCAGCACTTCGTCGGAGTCCGGCGGCGCCGCGGCCGTATGCCAGCCGAAGCCGTTGTCCGGCATGGCGAGGCCACCAAGCTTGAGCACCACGTTGTCGCAGCGGCTGAGTTCCTCTAGCTGAGCCTTCCACTCGGTAAAGAGCGAGTCTCGCTCCGAGGCCCAGGTCCCCACGCCCAGCGGCGTGCTGAAATGGTCGAGCACCATGAGCGTGTCGGGGCAGCTGTTTGCCAGGGTCAGGAAATCGCTGAGCTGGTAGTGATACTGCCAGGTATCGTAGCTGAGTCCCCGTGCTCCAAGGCGGCGAACGCCGGTGCGGAAAGAGGATTGACTATAGAGATCCGCCGGAGCCGGTCCGGGGATGAACAGGTGTTCGCGATCTCCTTCGCGGGCGCTCGCTCCGGCGTGGCGAATGCCTTTGAAGAAGTCGCCCGCAAGGCCGACGTGCCGGTCGAGGAGTTCGTCCAGGACGGCGGACTCGCGCAGGTCAACGTGACCGACCATGCCCAAAATGGGCGTCGCACCGCGCATGCCTTTGGCACGTTCAGCCTGGGCAAGTACGTACTCGGTCTCGCCCAGGGATTTCTCGTGTTCCGGACCGTCCTCGCGATAGGCAGCGCCGCATTCCATGAACACGCTGCCCACAATGTTATGTCCGCTGCCCGTATCCCGGGCATATTCCTCCACGTTGTACACCTGCCCGAGCATGTTGGGCCACAGGTGATGATGAGGATCGACGATCGGCAAATCCGGTTCGACGATTTCCTCCTCTACCTGCAGCAGCCAGCTGTCTTGGTCTTCGTGGAAGATGTTCACGGGATCATGCCGAGAGCTTCGGACTGCTCTAGATGCGCTCCACTACCGTGGTGATGCCCTGGCCGAGACCGATACACATGGTCGACACACCGAGCGACAGATCGCGATCCTGCATAACCGTGAGCAGGGATCCGGTGATCCTCGTCCCCGAGCATCCGAAGGGGTGGCCTAGGGCGATGGCGCCGCCGTGCACGTTGACCTTTTCCTCCATGTCGTCGAGGAGCTCCAGGTCCTTGAGTACGGGCAGGGCCTGGGCAGCGAAGGCTTCGTTGAGCTCCACCATCTCGATGTCCTTCATCGTGAGGCCAAGCTTCTTTAGAGCTTTCTGCGTTGAGGGCACGGGGCCGTAGCCCATGATCGACGGGTCGACGCCCGCCGTGGTCATGGCGTTGATCTTCGCGATGGGCTCGAGGCCAATGGCTTGGGCCTTCTCTCCCGACATGAGCAGCATGGCCGAAGCGCCGTCGGAAATCTGCGAGGACTGGCCCGCTGTGACGGTGCCGCCCTGCGGATTGAACGCCGGCGGCAGGGACGCGAGGCCTTCCAGCGTCGTCTCCGGGCGGATCGTCTCGTCGGCTTCCACGGCGATCATGGCGCCGTTCTCGTCGTGGCCCTCGACCGGGATGATCTCCCGGGCGAACTTGCCCTCCACCGTGGCCTTGTGGGCAAGCTGGTGCGAGCGCAGGCCCATCTTGTCCTGATCTTCGCGACTGATCCCGTGGAGCAGGGCGAGGTACTCGGCCGTCATGCCCATGCTTCCGGCCGCCTTGGCCACGTTCAGGCCCATGCGCGGATTGATATCCACGTCGTCCATCATGGGCAGGTGCCCGAGGTGTTCCACACCGCCCACGAGGTATACATCCCCAAGCCCTGCCTGGATGCTCGCCGCCGCGGTATGTATGGCAGACATGGACGAACCGCAGAGGCGATTGACGGTCTGCGCCGGAATGGTGAAGGGCAGCTGTGCACCCAGCACGATCAGACGCGCGAGGTTCATACCCTGCTCGCCACGCTGCAGCACACAGCCCCAGATCAGGTCGTCGATCTCCTTCGGATCGAGTTTGTCGTTGCGCTCAAGGAGCCCCTTGATGACGGCCACGGAAAGGTCGTCGGCGCGGACGTTGCGGAAGCAGCCCTTCTTGGAGCGGCCCATGGCGCTGCGGGCATAGTCGACGATTACCGCGTCTCTGGCATTCACACTCATCTCAATTCCTCCCGCGCTCAGTAGTAGGTCTTGCCGTCCGCCAGCATGGCCTGCATGCCGTCGGTCAGTTCATAGGTTTTGCCCAGGGGGGCGAGCTTTGCGGACTGCTCGGCGATCGCCGGCAGGCCCACCGTGTCCATCCAGCGGAAGATGCCGCCGCGGAAGGGCGGGAAACCGATGCCGTAGAGCAGGGCCAGGTCCGCCTCGGCGGCGGAGCCGACGATGCCTTCCTCGAGGCAGCGGGCCAGCTCGGTGCACATGGGCAGCATCATGCGGAAGGTGATCTCGTCCTTGTCGAAGTCGCGGCGCTCGGCCACGTTGGGGGCGAGGAGGGCGTAGGTCTCCTCGTCGACGGTCTTCTTCGGCTTGCCCCGCTTGTCCGCTACGTAGGCGTAGAAGCCCTTGCCATTCTTTTGGCCGAGGCGATCGTTGTCGAACATAAGCTCGGTGCCGGTCTTGAAATCCAGGGTCATGCGATCCGGGAAGCCTTCGGCCATCACACCGCCGGCGTGTACACCGGTATCGATGCCGACCACGTCCGTGAGGTAAGCCGGGCCCATGGGCCAGCCCCACTTCTCCATCACCTTGTCCACGGCCTGGAAGTCGGCGCCGTCGCGCAGCAGCTTCGAGAAACCGTCGAAGTAGGGGAACAGTACGCGATTGACCAGGAAGCCCGGGCAGTTGTTCACCACCACAGCTTTCTTGCCCATGCGGTTGGCGTAGGCCACGGTGCGGGCGATGGCCTCGTCGGAGCTTTTCTCCCCGCGGATGACCTCGACCAGCGGCATGGCGTGCACCGGGTTAAAGAAGTGCATGCCGCAGAAGTTTTCCGGACGCTCCAGGGCTTCGGCCAGGAAGTCTATGGAGATCGTCGACGTGTTCGAGGCGAGAATTGCATCGGGGCGAAGCTGCTTCTCGGTCTCGGCGAGCACCGCGTGCTTCACCTTGGGATTTTCGACCACGGCCTCGACCACGATGTCGACGTCTTCGAAGCCCTCGTAGGAGAGCTGGGGATCGATGGCATTGAGCACGTCGCCCATGGCGTCAGGCGTCATGCGACCGCGGGACACGCGCTTGGCGAGGAGTTTATTGGCTTCGGATAAACCCAGGTCGATGCCGGCCTGGTTGATGTCCTTCATCTTGATCGGGACGCCCTTGAGAGCGCTCTGGTAGGCAATGCCGCCGCCCATGATGCCGGCGCCGAGCACGGCGGCGCGCTCGATCTTTTTCTCCGCCTTCTTTTCCCAGCCCTTGGCTTTCTTCGAAAGCAGCTGGTCATTGAGAAAGACACCGACCAGCGCTGCCGCCACCGGCGTCGTCGCCAGCTCGGCGAAGCCTTCGGCTTCGACGGTGAGCGCTTCTTCCAGCGTCATGCTCCGGGCCTTTTCGATCACGTCGACGATTTTCACCGGTGCGGGATAATGCTTTCCGGCCTGTTGCGCGACCATGGCCTTGATCGTGAAGAACGACATCATGGCTTCGGTATCATTCAATGGCAGCGGCGCGCTCTTGGTATGGCGGCGCTTATGCACATCGATCTTGCCGTCCATGGCCTGATCCAGGGTCGCCAACGCGACGTCGCGAAGCTGCTCCGGCGCGGCTACCGCATCCACGGCGCCTGCTTTCAGGGCCGCGTCAGCGCGCTGTTCCTTGCCCGTCGCCATCCAGGTGACGGCCTCGTCGACGCCGATGAGGCGCGGCAAACGCACCGTTCCGCCCCAGCCGGGCAGGATGCCAAGCTTGCTTTCGGGAAGACCGATTTTCGCGGCACTGCTCATCACGCGCAGATCGCAGGCGAGGCAGATCTCCAGGCCGCCGCCCATGGCAAAGCCGTTGATGACCGCCAGCGTCGGGTAGGGAAGGTTTTGCAGACGGTTCAGATTGTTATTGTTCACCGCTGTGAATCCAGCGATGTCTTCGCCCGCCGAATCGAAAAGACTGGTGAACTCGGTGATATCGGCGCCAACGATGAATACACCCTTGGCACTGGTTACCAGGAGCCCGCGGACGTCGCTTTCCCCGGACAGGGCGTCGAGAGCCTCTGTGAGGGAGCCAACCGTGAGCTGGTCGAATTTGTTGACGGATTCGTTCTTGAGGTCGAAGCACAGCTCAACGATGCCGTCTTCGTGACGCTCGAGGCTGAGGGCGTCGCTCTGGTAGATCATGCTGATACCCCTGAGTCTATTGCCGAGTTGTAGTTGGCGGTATGAGTTGGCCTTTCACGCGGCAGGCAGCGCTGCGGGTCGCGGAGGCCACGAATAGCGGGCGCGAATCATCCCCTGCTCATGTGTTCACTGTCAATATCGATCACGCGGCCCCGAAGGTCAGTCCACAGAGCTCTTCGGAGCGACGCCACAGCGCTTCGGCCAGGCTTTCGTCACGGACATGCGGCTTCACACCGCTTTGCTTATTGGCAGCCTGGTCCGCAGGCAGGGCAACGTTGCAGTCCTCGCAATAGACCCCCCCGAGCTCGGCAAGGAGGGGTGAGGTCGCGCACCAGACCGTCGTCGCCGCTCCTTCCTCGATACTTTTGAAAGCTGGATTCAGGTTCCCATGCTCGTCGTACCAGCCCATGGCGGTTTGTTCTTCCATGCTGAGATGGCGTTGGAGCGGCGTGCGAATGCCTCCCGGGTGTACGGAATACGCCCGCACGCCTTCGGGCTCGCCGATGCGGTCCAGTTGGAGCGCAAAGAGGGCGTTGGCCGATTTCGCCTGACCGTAGGCCAGCCACTTGTCGTAGTCGCGCCGCTCGAAGTTCGGGTCTTCGACATCGAGGCCGTTGAGGCGATGCCCGATCGATGACAGCACGACAACGCGGGCACCTTCTGCGGCTACCAGCAGGGGCCAGAGGCGCCCAGTCAGTTGGAAGTGGCCAAGGTGGTTGGTAGCGAACTGAAATTCATAGCCCCGCGCGTCCCGATGGAGAGGGCAGGCCATGACCGCCGCGTTATTCACCAGTACGTGGAGGCGCTCGATGCGATCGGGGACCTGGGCCGCGAAGGTGTCGATACTTTCCGGTGACAGGAGGTCCAGGGCCAGCACTTCAATGCTACCGGGAACTCCCGCCAGGGCCTCCTGCGCTGTCTCCGGCCGGCGTGCTCCCACGATCACCCTCGCTCCTTTTGACGCCAGGGCCCTGACCGTCTCCGTGCCGATTCCAGAGTAGCCTCCAGTGACGATCACATTCTTGTCCTTGAGATCCGCCGTCGCGACGACGTCCATCGCCGTCGAGCGTGCTGCAAAAGGCGACGCGATGGGTTGCTGCGGAGAGGGCATGGCACGGGCCTTACTATTCGTGGGCCCCGGAGAATACGCCGGCCTAGCCGTCGGCGCTATCGCGCTCCCTGGCGTATCCCGAGTCGGGTTCGGCACCGCGTTCGCGGCTGCTATGGGAGCGCCGGTGGAGCTTCAGATCCAGAAATGTCTTGAGGCCAATCAGCACCAGCAGCAGGACCGTCGGCTGCCCAAGGCTTATTACGGCAAACCCGCCGACGATGATGGCGACGTGCAGCGCAACGATACGAAGATAGGGCGCCGCCATGAGCTTGTTCACGGTGGTATGACGATATTCGCCGCCGCCGATAAAATTCATCGCGAAAGAGTAACCGTGGCTGATGAAGAGGCCGACAAAGGCCAGAATCCATGCGGATGGCGCTGTGGCGAGCATCTGGCTGCAAACGGCCACGAGCAGTTCCACGAATATAAGAATAAAGGGCCAGGACAGATCGTCGAGGGCAGGCTCCGTGTCCAGCAGCAGGAGCAGGATGAACAATCCGTGAACGGCGCAGAATCCGCCATAGTGCAGGAGGAAGAACGCCGACTTTCCGAGTGCCGGAACTCCGCCTACGTAGACCATCTTGGCGATGTTGTAGGCGCCGAGAATCAGATTTTCGGACCAGTACAGCACCACAATGGCGCCCACGTCCCAGCCCAGAAACAGCACGCCCAGAATCGGGAGTGCGTTGCTGATCATCAACGCAAGCGCGCTTTTCTGGACAACGCGGTCGCGTTCCGCACCTGAATCCCGCATAGAAAAGCCCTCGGAACGTAATGGCATCCAGGCCCATGCGCTTCCGAGGGCTGTGCTTTTTGGCGCTGACCCCCGACGATCGAGAGCCTAGCTCAAGTGGAGGCGCTTACGAAGCGCTGCCGCTCTCCAGGTCTTTAGCTGCGCGAGACCGCTAGCGCGGGTGATACAGCACCTGATTAATCCGGCTCAGTGCAATATGCGGCCGGGACGCATCGCCTCGCGGATTTCCGTGTCCTGGGTGACTTCCTGCTCTTCTACGTAGCTTCGCAAACGGCCTACAACGCTCGTCATGACATCGATGGTCTGGCTGATCTGATCGAGTGCCATGAGGATGTTTTCGTGGTCCGTAGGCTCCTGCCTTTGCGGCTGCTTATCCGAGTCGCTTTCTTTGTCGTCCATTGTGGTAACCCGTCCCTTGGTTGTGCCCTGCGCCCGATCGCGGGGGGCGCCGCAGTGTTCTACTTGTTTTTTGCGCTGCGGTTTATGTGTTCTTGCTGTGCCGCCTACCCATGCCCGGCTTAGTTTACGGGCCGGGTCGCGGTACGGTTTCTTTCGATTTCCCACTGGTCTGGCAATTTGCTACCCGTGTCACAGCTGCGCTCCCGCTTTGGCCCCGGGCTGGCACCCCAAGACTCTCCCCAGGTCGGAGCCTGAAGCAATCTCTGAGGTGCCGGAGACACGATCCGGAATCAGCTCCGGGCTCAGTCCCAGGAAAGAGCGCCGCCGGTCTGGTACTCGATCACTCGCGTTTCGAAGAAGTTCTTCTCCTTGCGAAGATCCATGATTTCGCTCATCCAGGGAAAAGGGTTCTGCACGCCCTTGAACTGCTCGGGCAGGCCGAGCTGCGCCAGGCGGCGATTGGCTATAAATTGCAGGTACTCTTCCATCATCGCCGCATTCATGCCGAGAACGCCGCGCGGCATGGTGTCGCGGGCGTACTCGATTTCCAGCTGCGTGCCCTCGAGGATCATCTGAATCGCTTCCTGCTTGAACTCTTCGGTCCATAGCTGCGGATTTTCGAGCTTGATCTGGTTGATCACGTCGATGCCGAAGTTCAGGTGCATGGACTCGTCGCGGAGGATGTACTGGAACTGCTCGGCAACGCCGGTCATCTTGTTGCGCCGGCCCATGGACAGGATCTGCGTGAACCCGCAGTAGAAGAAGATGCCCTCGGTCACAGCGTAGAAGCCGATGAGATTGCGCAGCAGCTCTTGATCGGTTTCGTGCGTGCCGGTCTTGAAATTCGGATCGGACAGCGAGTGCGTATGGCTCAGGCTCCAGGCAGCCTTGGCGGCCACGGACGGCACCTCGCGATACATGTTGAAGACTTCACCCTCATCCATGCCCAGCGACTCGATGCAGTACTGGTAGGCGTGGGTGTGGATCGCTTCCTCAAAGGCCTGGCGCAGCAGGTACTGACGGCATTCGGGATTGGTGATCAGGCGATAGATGGCCAGGACCAGGTTGTTCGCCACCAGCGAATCCGCGGTCGAAAAGTAGCCGAGGCTGCGTAGCACGATGCGGCGCTCATCGTCGGAGAGGCCATCAGCGCTTTTCCAGGTTGCCACGTCGGCGGTCATATTGACCTCCTGGGGCATCCAGTGGTTCGCGCAGCCGTCGATGTATTTCTGCCACGCCCAGTCGTACTTGAAGGGCACCAGCTGATTGAGATCGGCCCGGCAGTTGATCATCGCCTTCTCGTCTACGGAGACCCGGGCCGCGCCCATTTCGAGTTCCTCGAGGCCCGGTGCCACGTCGAGCTGACGCAGGTTCTCGGCGGCGGCCTCGATGTTGCTCTGCGCGTTGTCTGCGACGGTGGCCGATGTGTTTCCCGCCTGCGAGGTCGCTGCCGGGGAGTCTTGTGACGAGCCTGGCATGGCGTCCTGGGTCATCTCCGCCACCTGCTGGATCGCCGTTTCCGTTGCGATTGCAGCGGGTTCTGCGGCGGTCCGTACGTCCGCCGTTGCCAGTTCGGCCACGGGGGCTGCTTCGGCCGCAGGTGCTAATGCCGCCGGGGGCGCCAGCTCAGCCGCCGGCGCTTGGCCGGTCATCGTCTTCTCCGCGACGGCGGCAGCGATGGCAGGCTCCATCGTCGCCGTGTCGCTATTTTCTTCGCTGTGATAGTCGTCCCAGTTCAGCATTGCATCACTCCTCCTGAATTTTGCCCTTACGCGTTGGTTCCGTTTTTCCCACGGTTACTTGGTCTTGCTTAAGGTTTCAGCCTGCAGCGAAGTGCAGGCTGTGGTCTTGCTCATGGCCGGGTCTGCGCCCGTGTTCTTGTAAACGTGCTCTTGCAAATAAGTGCGCGGTTGCTCCGTACACGCTGCTACCTGTTGCTATCGGAGACCTGGAGACGAGCTACTGGCAGGCCTCGCAGTCCGGGTCGTCCAGCGAACAGGCCTGCGGCACCGGTGCCGGCTCGGCGCTCGCGGCCACCGCGTTGAGCTGTCCGGTATCGATGGTCGATTTTTCCGTGCCCGTGGCCGCGAGGGAGCGCAGGTAGTAAGTGGTCTTTAGACCGCTGTACCAGGCCATGCGGTAGGTGATGTCGAGCTTCTTGCCGCTGGCGTTGTTGATGTAGAGGTTCAGGGACTGAGCCTGATCGATCCACTTCTGCCGGCGACTGGCGCACTCGACGATCCACTTGGGTTCCACCTCGAAGGCGGTGGCGTAAATCTGGCGCAGGTCTACCGGTACGCGCTCGATGGCCTGGACGCTGCCGTCGTAGTACTTGAGGTCGTTGACCATCACGCCGTCCCAAAGACCGCGCTCCTTGAGGTCCTTGACCAGGTAGGGGTTCACCACCGTGAATTCCCCGGACAGGTTCGATTTCACGTACAGGTTCTGATACGTCGGCTCGATGGATTGGGAGACGCCCGTGATGTTGGCGATCGTTGCCGTAGGCGCAATTGCCATAACGTTGGAGTTGCGCATGCCGCGTTCTTTTACTCGCGTACGCAGCTCTTCCCAGGGCATCGTCATCGAGCGATCGACCTTGATGTAATCGCTCCCGCGCTCTCGCTCAAGAATCTCGAGGGAGTCGATGGGGAGGATGCCCTGGTTCCAGAGCGAACCCTCGTAGCTCGAGTAGGCGCCGCGCTCCACGGCGAGTTCACTCGACGCATCGATCGCGTAGTAGCTGATCGCTTCCATGGAGCGGTCGGCGAAGCCCACGGCCTCATCCGAGGCATAGGCAATATGCTGCTTATAGAGCGCATCCTGGAATCCCATGATCCCGAGGCCCACGGGCCGGTGCAGGAAGTTTGAGTTACGCGCCGTGTCGACGGAGTAGTAATTAATGTCGATGACGTTATCGAGCATGCGCACGGCGGTGCGCACGGTCTTCTCGAGTTTCGCCACATCAAGGCCATCCGCGCCCACGTGCTGGGGCAGGTTGATCGAGCCCAGATTGCACACGGCAATCTCGTCCGAGCTCGTGTTCAGAGTGATCTCCGTGCACAGGTTTGAAGAGTGCACCACGCCGGCGTGCTGCTGCGGGCTGCGCAGGTTGCAGGCATCCTTGAAGGTCATCCAGGGATGGCCCGTTTCGAAAAGCATGCCGAGCATCTTGCGCCAGAGGTTCTGCGCCTTGACGGTCTTGTACAGCTTCAGCTCGCCGCTGGCCGCCATGGCCTCATACTGCGTGTAGCGCTCTTCGAAGGCCTTGCCGTAAAGGTCGTGGAGGTCCGGCGCGTCGTTCGGGGAGAACAGAGTCCAGTCGCCGTCATCGAAGACGCGCTTCATGAATAGGTCGGGAATCCAATTGGCCGTATTCATATCGTGGGTGCGGCGGCGGTCGTCGCCGGTGTTCTTGCGCAGCTCCACGAATTCCTCGATGTCGAGGTGCCAGGTTTCGAGGTAGGAACACACCGCCCCCTTGCGCTTCCCGCCCTGGTTCACGGCTACGGCGGTATCGTTGACAACCTTGAGGAAGGGTACGACGCCCTGGGACTTGCCGTTAGTGCCTTTTATGTAGGATCCGAGAGCGCGGACGGGGGTCCAGTCGTTGCCCAGGCCACCGGCAAACTTCGACAGCATGGCGTTGTCCTGAATGGCGCCGTAAATGCCATGCAGGTCGTCGGGCACGGTGGTCAGGTAGCAGGACGACAGCTGCGGGCGCAGCGTTCCGGCGTTGAACAGGGTCGGCGTCGAGCTCATGTAGTCAAAGGACGACAGAAGCCGATAGAACTCGATGGCCCACTTTTCGCGCTCCTTCTCCTCGATGGCGAGACCCATGGCCACGCGCATGAAGAACACCTGCGGCAGCTCAAAACGTACTTCGTTGCTGTGGATAAAGTAACGGTCGTAGAGCGTCTGCAAACCGAGATAGGTGAACTGCAGGTCGCGCTCGGGCATCAGAGCCGCGCCGATCTGCTCCAGATCGAACTCCGCCAGACGCGGGTCAAGGAGTTCCAGCTCCACCCCGCGCTGGACGTAGGCGGCTAGCGCCTGGGGATACAGCGTCGCCATGTCCGCCTGGGTGGCGCTCTCAGCGACGTTCAGAAAGGACAGGGCTTCCGCGCGGAGGTTGTCGCAGAGCAGGCGAGCCGAGGCATAGGTGTAGTTGGGCTCCTGTTCGATCAGCGTGCGCGCCGTGATCACCAGGGACGTTGACAGCTCGCCGGCGCTCACCCCGTCATACAGATTGCGCAGGGCCTCATCGAGGATGCGGGACTCAGACACGTCCTCCAGACCGGCGCAGGCCTCGCTGACGATGACCTGCAGACGGTCGATGTCCAGCGGGATGCGGCTGCCATCCGGCTGAATCACATTGATGCGGTCCGCGACCTGCTGCGTCTCCTGCGACAGGGCGAGGCGGGCGGCCCGTTTAGCGGCCTGTTGCTCCCGGTAGATTACGTAGTCCCGGGCAATCTTGTGTTCTCCGGCACGCATCAGGGACAGTTCGACCTGGTCCTGTATATCTTCTATATGGATCGTGCCGCCGGATGGCATGCGACGCTTGAAGGTGGCGGTTACCTGCTCGGTGAGACGGGCCACGGTTTCGTGAATCCTGCTCGACGCGGCGGCTGTACCCCCTTCTACGGCCAGAAAGGCCTTGGTGATCGCCACGGAAATCTTGCTCGCCTCGAAGGGAACAACGGTGCCGTTTCGTTTGATAACCCGGAGCTGCCCGGGCGCCGTGACGGACAAATCGCTGCTTACAGCGGCGGGGGTCGCGGTCTCTGCGCTGCGCCCCTCGACAGCGGGTGTAATGTTCTGTTCCTGCGTGGATTGCATAGTCACTGTCCCTGGACTCCTGTCACCGATTGGCAGCCTCTTTGGTGCTGCCTGCTTGGTCTCTCTGCTGCCCGATGCTTTCCCCGAAACGAATCCGTTCGTGTGGATCCAAAAACCTTTCTCAACATACCCAACATATTCAGGTTTGCTTCAGGTCTGCATCTGGTCCGCTACGTCGGGCTTCGAGCAAAATTCAAGCGAACACCGATCAGACAGCGATCGTGTGGCGATCTGCTGCTAACTTTCTTTTTCTGTCTGCTTTGTGGGTCCGATTCCGCTGCTCTGCGCGGCGCTTGTCCTGCTGGTTCTTCTACGTCGCCCATTCTTTATTCGCGGCGATCAATTACGCTATTTACCCTTCCGTGCTCACTCCCGCTCCGTTTCTCCAGTCTTCGTTAGAGAACTCTCGGCTGGCACCGCATGCCTACCAGTCGGCTAAGCTTTGGCTGCCTGTTCTTCGGCTGCCTAATCTTCGGCTGCACTAGTCGACTACCGACCCCTATTAATGACTCTTAGTAGTCGTCAGGTAGTCGGTATCCCATGAAACACCCATATATAGGGTGCTGCCGCGCGGAAGACTACAAGATAAGGCGGTAAATTGCTGAAAGCAAGCCGCTAAATTTGCGACTTTCCTGTGGATATTCTGTGAGCGGCGAGATTGTGTGTATTCACTAACCCCGCAGGGCTTCGATACGTGCAAGACGTCCCGTAGCGAGCCAGATGACGGTGCACCTCTCGGCTTGGACCAATTTCTTCTAAAAGGCTGATTCTGTATTCCAGGCGCCTATTACACGCTTAGTCTGCGTCGGCGCCTATCTACAACCCATCATGGCCTTGACCAAAGCCGCGGGCGGGTATCGAAAAAACGGCTACTCGTGTGGAGTGGGCATCAGCCCTGTAGCAATCTTTCCAGGAGGGCTTTCTGCGCATGGAGGCGGTTCTCGGCCTCTTGCCAGATGACGGTATCGTTGCGATCCATAAGCTCAGCGCTGATCTCCTCCCCGCGGTGGGCGGGAAGGCAGTGCATGTAGAGCGCGTCGCTCGCCGCAGCGTCGAGCAGCTCCGCATTGAGCTGGTACGGGTGGAGCTTGGCTTCACGGCGTGCCTGCTCTTCTTCCTGCCCCATCGATGCCCAGACGTCGGTCACTAGAAGATCGGCGCCGCGAACCGCTTCGCGGGGGTCCCGGTGGATGCTCACTCGATCGCTGTTCTCTTGTAGAAGCAGGGCATCCGGGTCGAAGCCTTCGGGGCAGGCCACGTGGAGCTCGAAATCGAACTGGCGAGCGGCATTGATGTACGAGTTACACATATTGTTGCCGTCCCCCAACCAGCACACGCGGCGACCGCGGATACTGCCGCGCTGTTCCCGGTACGTCTGCATGTCGGCGAGCAGCTGGCACGGATGGTAGCTGTCGGTAAGCGCGTTGATCACCGGTACGCTGGAGCAGGAAGCGAAGCGTTGCACGATATCGTGACCGTAGGTGCGGATCATGACGATATCGACCATCGAGGAGATCACGCGAGCGCTATCTTCAATCGGCTCTCCGCGGCCGAGCTGTGTGTCCTGAGGTGAGAGGAACATGGCGTGACCACCGAGTTGTGCCATGCCCGTTTCGAAGGATACGCGCGTCCGAGTGGAAGACTTCGCGAAGATCATGGCCAGAACACGCCCGGGAAACAGCGGTCCCGTCTCGCCCCGGCGCTGCATGGTTTTCAGCTCGATAGCACGATCGACCAGCGAGTCCAGCTCCGACGCCGGAAAATCGAGCAGGGTAAGAAAGTGCTGCATGGTTCTATCAGGCAGCGCCCGCCAGCCCTGCGCGCGTCTGCCACCATGCATCTACCACGCCGGCGAGCGTGGACCCGAACTGGGCCGCCTGAAGTTCGCTCATAACCAGCGGCGGCAACAGGCGCAGCGTGCGCCCCGCGGTTACGTTAAGCAGCAGGCCTGCTTCCAGTGCCGCGGTTAACATCTCGCCACAGTCCGCGGCCAGTTCGATACCGATCATGAGGCCCGCTCGACGTATCTCCGCTACCGCTTCCGCATGCATGAGCGTCGCCTTGAACTGGGTGACCAGTGTCTCGCCCAACGGTTCGGCGACTTCCGGCGGCGTTTCTCCTGCGAGCGTTTGCAGCACAGCCGTTGCCGCGGCGCAGGCGAGAGGATTACCGCCGTAGGTGGAGCCGTGGTGCCCTGGAGCAAAGGTCTCTGCCGCAGTGCCGCGGGCCAGGCAGGCGCCGATGGGAACGCCGTTGCCCAGGGCCTTGGCCGTGGTGACGATGTCCGGGGTCACATCAAGCTGTTGGTAATAAAAGTAGCTCCCCGTCCGGCCATTGCCTGACTGAACCTCGTCAAAAACGAGGAGCCAGCCCCGCTCGGCACACAGTGCTGCCGCAGCTCGAAGGTATTCGGATGACAGGGGATGGATACCGCTTTCGCCCTGTACAGGTTCCAGCATCAGCGCTGCGATGTCCTGGTTGCGCTCGGCAATAGCTTTCAGCGCTTCGATGTCGTTGCGCGGTGCACGGATAAAGCCGCTGACCAGCGGCTCGAAGCCCGCCTGTATCTTGCGATTGCCGCTGGCCGTCAGCGTCGCAAGCGTTCGACCGTGAAAAGCCCCTTCCAGGACCACAACCTGGGGCCGGTCAATGCCGCGATTGTGGGCGTGAAGGCGCGCCAGTTTGATCGCTGCTTCGTTGGCCTCGGCACCCGAGTTGCTGAAGAACACCCGGTCCATACGAGCTCGTGCAACCAGCATCTCGCCGGCCTGTTCCTGGGCATCAATACGGTAGATGTTGGAGCAGTGGAGAAAGCGATCGGCCTGTTCGCGGATCGCTTCGCTGACTCGCGGATGGGCATGTCCCAGATTCGTGACGGCGATACCCGAGAGTCCGTCGAGATACTCGCGTCCTTCCGTATCGAAGATCAGCGGTCCCTCGCCATGCGTAAAACTGACCGGGAGCCGGGCATAGGTGTTCATCAGCGCGGACATTGTCGTTACCTCTACCTTTCTGTTTCCCCTGGCATTCGGAATCGTCGGCTGCGTCGCTATCGTCTACGAGGCGGTGCCGGGATCCGGAAGCACCCCCGCCGACGGCGGAGATGACGGCTAAATCACTAATAAAAAAGGGCAGCGCCAAGCTGCCCAGATCGCCATCATAGCTGCCGCTGCCGAGGCTGACAATTTGTCTGCGCCCTCAATTTCGCTCCGATGCAGAGTGCGGGTCGGGCCGTTAAATCCCGCAGTTTTCTCGATTTTCGCCTGCGTTGCCTCGTCGCCAGAAACGAAAGAAAAGCGAAATCCTGGCCGGGGCGGATGAATAAGCATGGCCAGCGCGCCACTAAACCAAGTAAAATACTCAAGTTTTCTGATTCTGGAGGTGTATGACCATGGATGTCATGGAGCAGATTAAGGAGCAGGTCGAAGGCAATCCGATCCTGCTGTACATGAAAGGCTCACCCAACGCCCCGCAGTGCGGGTTTTCCCAGCGTGTCGTTCAGGCGATGATGGCCTGCGGGCAGCGTTTCGCCTACGTGGACATACTCAGCCATCCGGAAATTCGCAGTAACCTGCCGACCTACGCCAACTGGCCTACGTTCCCGCAGCTCTGGGTGAATGGGGAGCTGATCGGTGGCTGCGATATCGTTACCGATATGCATGAAAAAGGTGAATTGCAGCCCCTACTCAGCGAAGCCGCGGGCGCCAGCAACGAGAACGAGGGTCAAAGCGCCTAGGGGCGCGAGCCATCGTTGACTGCACTTTGAGGCAGGACCGAGGCGGTAAAGAGTTACGCCTCGCGTCACTGCCTTGAACAGTAAGCCCAACCCCTGTCACAGCCTCTGTCGCAGGCAGACATCCCAGCTAAGGGCTTCCTGGCTTGTGGCGGGACCTGTCCGTGGCTTCCACCTAGCGTGCTTTCTATCAGTGGAAGGGACCGCAGCGTTTCCCCGGTGCCCCTTCGCCGACTCCCACACTACTCGCTCTGAATACCGGGCTCGTGCCGCTTTTACCCGAGCCGGTTTCAGCCTTCGTCCGGTTTGACCGTATGCATGGCCGTCTGCAGGTAATTCTGTAGACCCACCTTCTCAATGAGACCCAGCTGAGTCTCGAGCCAATCGATATGGTCTTCTTCCGCGTCGAGAATTTCCACGGCGAGATCACGGGAAACGTAGTCTCCGACGCTTTCGCAGTAAGCCACCGTCTCTTTCAGATCTTCGTGCGCCTTGTGCTCTAGCTTGAGGTCGCACTCCAGCATCTCCTGCGTATTCTCGCCAATCATCAGCTTGCCGAGATCCTGAAGGTTTGGGATGCCTTCCAGGAAGAGGATTCGCTCGACGAGGGCGTCGGCGTGCTTCATCTCGTCGATCGACTCGTGGTACTCGTGCTCGGCGAGTTCCTGAAGTCCCCAGTCCTTGTACATCTTGGCGTGCAGGAAGTACTGATTAATCGCGACAAGCTCGTTGCCGAGGATGCGATTGAGAAGCTCGATTACCTTGGGGTCGCCTTTCACTTGACTGCTCCTTAGTTAAATTTGTCGACTCAGCGGGCCGGTCACCTTCCTATCGGCGACATTCCGTTCTGCGCTTTGGTGAGTGTCGCAAGCGACTCTTTCCGGAAACTTACGGGTGGCGCGCGGCGTGTATTTGACGGGGGCAAGTGTAGTCACCAACGGCTTGCATTGGCCAGCTAAATTGCTGAAAGTACAAATGAAAACTATTCTGAATCAATGACTTAGGGCAAGTCGGGGTAAATCCGGCGAGAGAGCAAGCCGGTAGATGACAGCTCGCTAGAGGCTTGCCGCCGGCTCGCTATAACCGCGCGCACCCCAGCAGAGCGAGCGCGACGATGGCCAGGGAAATGTGCCTTAATTCAGGGGGTTTACGCGACACCGTCGGGTGCACTCGGACGTCGCTGGCGATGGCGCACAGCGGCGGCGGGCCGGCCTTCGGGGGAAGGCAAAAGCGTTATCGGTGAATGAAAGCGCTGAGCGAAGGAAACGCGCGCAGCGAAAAAGCGGGTTCAGGCCAGGGCGTAGAACAGACTCTCGTCGTGCTTTTGTCGCGGCTGATATTCGTTGATCAGGCTGAGCGCGTGATCGCTGCAGCTGCCGCACTGGCTTGCTACGCCCAGAGAGTCATGCAATTCCTCGACGGACGACGCGCCCTCGGCGATGGCTTCGCGGATCTGGCGGTCTGTTATGCCATTGCAGATGCACACAAACATGTCGTACGGCTTTCCTTCTCTGGACAGCTTTTCCGTAGAAGGTAGTGTGAATGATAACAATTGTCAATTACAAAATGCGCTATTGCTCACGGCATCACAGTACACGGCCGTGCCATCGGCCGTCGCGCCTGCGTTGCGCTCAAGGGTGCGGCTCGAAGGTCATGTTAGGAAAGCTTAGTCGCCGGCAACCAATCTTGAGATCGCAGAAAGCCGGCTAGGGGCAGCGGCCACGCGCGGCGGCGGTCGCCTTACCTTCCTTGACCGGCGTTTTCCCTGGACCCTGCTCAGGCGCTTTCTTTGACGGAAGCGTGTAATGCCTCGCAAAGGGCCTCGATCTCACTGTCTTGGATCACAAAAGGTAGGCCAAGCTGAATCGTATCGCCGCCGTAGCGGACGTAGAAGCCCTTCTCCCACATGCGCATGGCGATCTCGAAGGGCCGCCGCGTTGGATCACCATCTTTGGGTTCCAGGGTAAGTGCCGCAGCGAAGCCGTAGTTTCGAATGTCCGCTACGTGCGGCGCGCCCTGCAGGGCGTGGATTGCCTCTTCGAGCACCGGCGCCTTTGCGGCCACGCGCTCGTAGAGCTTTTCTTCCTCAAGCAAATCGAAGTTGGCCAGGGCCGCGGCACAGGCCGCCGGGTGTGCCGAGTAGGTGTAGCCGTGGAAGAACTCAAGGAGATGTTCGGGCGCGTCCTGGTTCATGAAGGTGTCGTAGATTTCCTTCCGCGCGATGACGGCGCCCATGGGGATGGCGCCGTTGGTGATCTGCTTGGCGACGTTGATGATGTCCGGTACCACGCCAAAGGCATCCGAGCCGGTCACGGCCCCGGAGCGTCCGAAGGCGGTTATCACTTCATCGAAGATCAGCAGGATATTGTGTTGTGTGCAGATTTCCCGGAGGCGCGGCAGATAACCGACGGGGGGAGGGATGACGCCCGCCGACCCCGCCATGGGTTCAACGATCACGGCGGCGATATTGCTCGCATCGTGCAGCGCGATCAGTTCCAGTAATTGGTCCGCGAGATGGGCGCCATGCTCGGGCATGCCGCGCTGGAAGCGGTTTTCCGGAATCATGGTGTGGGACAAATGGTCTGCTTCGATGCCCTGGCCGAACATCTTCCGGTTCGCCACGATGCCTCCCACGGAGATGCCGCCAAAATTGACGCCGTGGTAGCCCTTCAGGCGGCCGATAAGGCGCGTTTTACTGGGTTGGCCCTTGAGGCGCCAGTAGGCCCGCGCCATTTTCAGGGACGTGTCCGCGGACTCGGAACCCGAGCCGGTAAAGAAGGCGTAGTCGAGGTCCTCGGGCATCATGTTTCGCAGCCGCTCGGCCAGCTGGAATGATTTGGGCTGGGCGTATTGGAACGCCGGGGTGTAATCCAGTGTTCGGAGCTGCTCACTGACGGCGTCCGCGATTTCCACGCGATTGTGGCCGAGGCCACAGGTCCAGAGTCCCGAAAGACCGTCCATGATGCGGCGGCCGCGCTCGTCGATGAAGTAGATGCCCTCGGCGCCGACCAGTATGCGCGGATCCTTTTTGAACTGGCGATTTCCGGAGTAGGCCATCCAGTGCGCATCGAGGCCTTCCGGTGTCACTTCGTTGCTGCCCGCGGTAGCGAGCTGATGTTCGAGAGGATTGGAATAGCTGGTCATCGCGGCGTACCTCGGATTGAATCCTGCTGGCTGTGCTTGCCCTGTTGCTGCCCCCGGATGCGGCTGGCGCGGTGGGGGCCTGAAGTGTTATCGCCGATTCTGCACGGCTTTCCGACACTTTCTTATTTCCGTATAGGGAGTGACATCCCCCTAGGGGGGGATTCGCTAGGATCGAGCCATAGCAGTGAGGGAAGCTACTTGCGGCACTATGACGCCATCGTTATCGGAGCAGGCCACAACGGCCTGGCCACTGCCGCCTACCTGGCGCGCGGTGGTATGCGCGTTTGCGTTCTCGAGCGTCGCGATATCGTCGGCGGCGCCGCGGTTACCGAAGCGTTTCATCCGGGGTACCGAAACTCGATTTTCTCCTATGTCGTAAGCCTGCTGCGGCCCGAGGTGGTGCGCGATCTCGAGCTGGAACGTTACGGCTATGAGCCGCTTCTCCTTGAAAACTCTCTCTACCTGGATTCGCGCGGCGACTACCTGCTGTTAAACGGCGATGAATCCCACGACCGCGACCAGTTCGCCAAGTACTCGGCCACCGACTACGACGCCTACCTGGCCTTCGAGGACAGCGTCGAGCAGATCGGGGACATCCTGGCAAAACAGTGGCTGCGCGAGCCGCCGAAGCTGGGGATGGACGGCATCGGAGACATTGTCTCCAGCCTGCGTCTGGGCATGGATGTCTACCGCCTCGATGAGGACGCGCGCTGGCGTCTGATGCAGTTCTTTATCGGCGCCCCGGAGACGATCATCGATCGCTGGTTCGAGAGCCCGAAGATCAAGGCCATGGTGGCCGCTCACATCATGCCCGCGAACTACGCGCCTCTCACGCAGCCCGGGGCAAGCCTGGCCATGCTGCATCACGCTGTGGGAGAGATCGCCGGGCGCAAGGGTGCCTGGGGGATCGTAAAAGGCGGCATGGGTGCGATTACGCGCGCCATGGCGGATTCAGCCAGGGAACACGGCGTCGAGATCCGCACCGGCGCCGCGGTTGAAAAGATAGAAGTCGAAAAGGGCGCGGTCTCTGGTGTGATGCTCGCGGATGGGGAACGGCTCGCCGCTCCCGTGGTGGCGGCCAATACGGATCCAAAGCTGACGCTGCTGAAGTTCCTTGGTGAGGAGCACCTGCCTGGCGACTTCGCCCGCGATATTTCGGCCTTCCGCCAGGAATCGGCGTCCCTGCGCATGAATCTCGCCCTCTCCGGGCTGCCGGAGTTTAGCGCCCTACCGGGCAGCGAGGCCGGGCCCCAGCATCAGGCGAGCATTACGCTGATCGAGAGCGCCTCCCATCTGAACGAGGCCTACCAGAGCGCCCGTGCCGGGATCCCCGCCCGGCCTCCGATCATCGAGGCGATCATTCCGAGCGTCCTGGATCCTGAATTGACAGATCAGGACGGTCATCACGTGATGAGTCTGCTGTGCAAATACATGCCCTACGATCTGGCGGATGGGAAGGACTGGGACGCGGAGAAGCCGGGCGTTGTGGCTGCAATCCTGGATCACGTGGAGCGCTTCATTCCCAACCTGCGCTCGATCCTCGTCGGACATCAGTGCCATACGCCCCTGGACCTGGAGCGCGTGCTGGGCATGACTCGCGGTGACATCTGCCATGGACGCCTCGAGCCCGACCAGCTGTTCAGCATGCGTCCCCACCCCCAGGCGGCCCAGTACGCGACTCCCGTGCCCGGGCTCTACCTGTGCGGATCGGGGGCACATCCCGGCGGCGGTGTGACCGGGGCGCCGGGCCACAACGCGGCGCGTCGGATTCTCCGGGATCGCTGATGGCCGAGATCGTTGGAGGCGGTGCGAAGAAGGTTCTTTACACGCTAAAGACCGTTCGGCGCATGGGCCTGGCGAACTCGGCGAAGGCTCTGCGCTCGCGAAACGCCTGTAAGGCCTGCGGCCTCGGGATGGGCGGGCAGCTCGGCGGCATGACCAACGAAGCCGGCGAGTTTCCCTCGGTGTGCAACAAGAGCGTGCAGGCCCAGTCCACGGACGTACAGGCGCCCATTCCACCGGAGTTCTTCGCCCACCCGATCAGCGAACTGCGTGAGCTTTCGGCGCGCGAACTCGAACACGCGGGACGTCTCGGGCGGCCCGTGTTCAAGGCGGCCGGTGAGGAATACCTGCGCGAACTGAGCTGGGAAGAGGCCATGGACCTCGCGGCAACGCGTATGGGCGACACGGAACCGGAGCGTGCTTTCTTCTATGCGTCGGGACGCTCCTCCAACGAATCGGGTTTTGTGCTTCAGATGCTCGCGCGGCTCTGGGGTACCAACAATGTCAACAATTGCTCCTACTACTGTCATCAGGCGACGGGCGTTGGCCTGGGATCGACGATCGGTACCGGTACCTCGACGGTGGAACTCGACGATCTCTCGCACTGCGACACGATCTTCGTGATTGGTGCCAATCCGGCATCCAATCATCCGCGCTTCATCCACAAGCTGATCGCCTGCCGCGAGCGCGGTGGCGAGGTCGTGGTGATCAATCCGGCACGGGAGCCCGGGCTCGTGCGCTTTGCCGCGCCCAAGAGTGCGAAGTCCATGATCAGCGGTGGCACGGAGATCGCGTCGCGCTATGTGCAACCGAATATCGGCTCCGACATCGCCCTGTTCAAAGGCATAGCCAAGGCCGTGCTGGAGTCAGGCAGCGCAGACCGAGCGTTTATCGACCAGTACTGCGAAGGCTGGGAAGAGTACGAAGCCGACATCGCGGCGACGGACTGGGACAGCATCTGCAGCGCCACCGGGCTCGAAAGCGTTGAGCTGAGCGATATCGCGGCCGTCTACGCACGCAGCGAAAACGCCGTGTTCGCCTGGGGCATGGGTATGACCCATCACCGCCACGGCTCGGAGAACGTCGAGTACATCGCCAACCTCGCGCTGCTGCGCGGCATGGTGGGCAAGCGCGGTGCCGGTCTTCTCCCGCTGCGCGGTCACAGCAACGTGCAGGGTATCGGCACGATCGGTGTAAAGCCCGTGCTGGCGCGCGATGTCTTCGAGCGCCTTGAGTCCGAGCTCGGCGTGCAACTGCCCAACAGCAAGGGGTATGACACGCTGGCCGCTCTCGAGGCGGCCGATCGCGGAGAAATCGACCTCGCCTTCATCGTTGGAGGAAACCTCTTCGCGGCCACGCCGGACTCCGCCTGGACCACCAGGGCCATGGATCGCATCGGCACGCGCATCCACCTCACGACCACGCTCAACCGGGGGCACCTGCACGGCATTGCCGGCGACCTTTTGATCCTGCCCGTGGCGGCGCGGGACGAGGAGCAGCAGCCGACTACTCAGGAGTCCATGTTCAACTACGTGCGGCTAAGCGATGGCGGGATTCTTCGCCTCCACGACGTCCGCTCGGAGGTAGCCATCCTCGCCGATCTAGGGGCCCGCCTGCTTCCCGAGAGCCCCGTGGACTTCGCCAGCTACGCCAACCACGACACAGTCCGCGAGGCGATAGCGCGCACCATTCCCGGTATGGAACAGCTGCGCGATATCAGCGTGGCGAAAGAAGAGTTCCACATACGCGGGCGCCTGCTGCACAATCCTCAATTCAATACCGAGTCGGGCAGGGCCCGGTTCTGTGTTCGCCCGATGCCCGAAGTAAACGTAGATCACGAGCGATTTCCCTTTCTGCTGGCCAGCATTCGCAGCGAGGGGCAGTTCAACAGCATCATCTACGAAGAAACGGACAGCTACCGCTATGGCGCCGATCGGTGGTCCGTGCTGGTCTCGCCGGACGACCTGGAACGGCTGGATCTCGAGGCCGGCGATCGCGTGGACCTGCATTCGGCGCACGGTCAGATGCTCAACCTGAAGATTCAGCCCTTCGACCTGCCGCCGGGTAACCTGCTTGCGTACTACCCGGAGGCGAATTGTCTCACCGACCGGGAACGTGACCCCCGCAGCCAGACGCCGCGCTTCAAGTCTATTCCCGTGGCGTTGCGTGCGGCGACTACGACGGGTTCATGACGGCGATGCCCGTCCTTAGGAGAGAGTCGAGCGTTCAGTGAGCACTGACAGCGCGGCAGCGTCCCAAGCGTCGACCTTCGACAACTGGCGATCCCTGTGCGCCGGCCTGTACATGTCCATCGTTGGCTACAGCGTGCTGGCGGGTATTCCCGTGATCAGCACGGCGTGGTCAACGCTGCTCGGCTTTTCCGAATCCCAGGTCGGACGCGTCGCCGGTGCCGATCTCGGCGGGCTTTCGGCGGGCGCGGTACTGGCGGCGTTACTGGTAGCGCGCTGGAATCGGCGCTGGCTGGTAGTTTTTGCCATTGCGGGTGCGGTGGCCGCGAACGCCGCCTGCGTGTTCGTTCAGGACTACGCCGGCACCCTGGTGCTGCGTTTCCTTGCGGGCACGGCCAGCGGTGTCGTCACCGGGATCGCCGTGGCGACCCTGGGAGGTCGTTCGAAAGCGGCCCGCGCCTTCAATTACCTGCTTTTCTCCTTCGCCTTCGTTCAGGCCGGCGAGATGTATGTGCTGCCACGCCTGAGCATGGCGGGCATCTACACGCTGTTTGCCGCGAGCTATCTGCCGGCGTTGTTCATGCTGCGCTGGATTCCGGCTCACGCGGATCCCGTGCCCACGCGCGTTCTGGCGAGCGATAAAGGTCCGCAGCTCACCCGGGGCGCCGGGATTCCGGCGATCGTTCCCTGGCTGTGCCTGCTGGCTATGGCGCTGACCTACGTAAATATCGGTGCCTACTGGACCTACATCGAACTGGCGGCAGCCGATGCGCAGCTTGACGGAGACTGGGTCGGCGGCGTCCTGGTGTGGGTTTCCTTCTTCGCCGTGCTCGGGTGCTTCGTTGCCACGGTGATCAGCGATCGCTTTGGCCTGGCCCGTCCGCTGCTGGTAACGCTGATCCTCCACGCGCTCACGGCAGCCATGCTCGTTTCCGGTATCGATGAGCCGCGCTTTTTTGTCAGTCTCTACGCGTTCAATTTTCTGTGGATCTTCATCGACGTGTACCAGATGGGTTCCATAGCCAACCTCGACGGCAGCGGGCGATTCGCGTCCCTGATGCCGGCGGCCCAGGGCCTCGGTCAGATCGTCGGTCCGAACATCGCGGCCTCACTGCTGGCCTTCGGTGCGGGATATTCCCAGGTTTTCCTGATGTGCGCCTGCGCTTCGCTGGCCGCGTTCGCTGTCTACGCCATCGCCTACGCTCGCCTGCGCCGTGAAGCGCAGCCGGGGGCCGGCGACCTGGCAGGAGCAAGCTCATGAAAGATCAATCACCGCCACAGAGCCCGGAAGAAGCAAGCGGCGATAGCGGGCCTTGCACAGAGGGGCCCGGCGGCATCAGCCGGCGCGATCTGATTCACGGCGTGGCCCTGGCCGGCCTCGGATCCATGCTGCCTTGCAGCGCGCTGGCAAGTGCCGTCGAGGCAGCGAGTTCGGTGCCGGCTTATCCGCCGGCGAAAACCGGGCTGCGCGGGAACCACGACGGTTCCTGGGAAACGGCCCATCTCCTGGCGCGCCACGGCAAAAGCGAATTCGGCCCGAGTCGAGCCGTGGATGGCGAGGCCTACGATCTCGTAGTGGTGGGTGGGGGGCTCAGCGGTCTCGCGGCGGCTTACTTCTATCGTGAAGAGAATCCCGATGCGCGAATTCTCATCCTCGACAACCACGACGACTTCGGCGGTCACGCAAAGCGCAACGAATTCAGCGTCGGTGGGCGCACGCTGCTGGGCTACGGCGGATCGCAGACCATGCAGGAGCCGTCCGGCTACCCAGAGGTCGTGAAGCGAATGATGACGAACATCGGCGTGAGCTTCGACGACTTCTATGAGGCTTACGACGAGGATTTCTATCGCCGCCACGACCTTGGCGCCGGGGTCTTTTTCAACCGCTCGGACTGGGGTGAGAGTCGCCTCGTGCGCTTTGATCTAACCGGCTACGGCGACTATCTGCCCGTGGCCGATTCGCGACTGAGTGCGGCTGAAGCCGTGCGATCCATGCCGCTTTCTTCCAGGGCTCAAGAGCAGCTGACCAGGGCGATCAGTGAGACTCGGGATCGCATCCCGAACGTACCGGAGGATGAGAAAGCGGAGTACCTCTACGGCATCTCCTACCGCCGCTTCCTGGAACAACACCTCGGCGTCACTGAACCCGAGCTGATCCGGCTGTTCCAGGATATGACCTTCGAACGCGGACTGGGCTTCGAAAGCACTTCGGCGGGGAACGCCATGCTGTGGAATGCCCTTCCGGGGATTCGAGCCACGGGCCTGCCTTCCAGCTACGGTGAGTTCGAGCCCTATATTCACCACTTCCCTGATGGGAACGCGTCCGTGGCCCGGCTTCTCGTGAAGGCGCTCATGCCACATATGAGCGCTGCCGGAGACATGTATGAAATTCTTGGCGAGCGCTTTGACTACGCTCGCCTCGACGAGGCGACGTCGAAGGTACGGCTGCGCCTGTCGAGTACGGTTGTCAACGTCCAGCACCTCGGTCCGGAGAGCTCCGCGAAGGAGGTGCAGGTGACGTACGTTCGCGACGGCGTGAGCGAGACCGTGCGCGCGGCGCACACGGTTCTGGCCTGCTACCACTCGATAGTTCCCTCGCTGTGCCCCGAGCTCCCCGCGGTGCAGCGCGAGGCGATGGCTCAGCAGGTGAAAACACCCATCCTCTACACCAATGTGGCGCTCCGAAACTGGCATGCGTGGAAAGATCTGGGTCTGGCGGCGTTTTTTTCCCCCACGGCCTATCACGCCACGGCAATGCTGGATTTTCCCGTGAGTTTCGGCGAATACAGCTTTGCCCGGTCTCCGGACGACCCCATCATGGTCCACATGGCCCGTTTCCCCTATGGCCGCGGACCGGGCCTGAGCAAACGGGAGCGACACCGGGCCGGGCGGCACGAACTGCTCTCGACGCCCTACGCGGATATCGAGCGGAGCATTCGCGAGCAGCTTGGCGAAGCGCTTGCCGGTGGCGGTTTCAAGGCCGAGCGCGATATCGCGGGCATCACGGTGAACCGCTGGGCCCACGGGTACTCCTACGACTACGACTCGCTCGCTGACCCTATGTATGAAGACTGGGACGATCCGCGCTATCCCCACGTTCGGGCGCGGCAGCCGTTCGGACGTATTGCGATTGCCAACTCCGATGCCGCGGCCAACGCGATGCTGGAGTCCGCGGTCGAAGAAGCGTATCGGGCGGTGCAGGAGTTGATCTAGCGATCGCGATGATTCGCTCGAATCCCTGCCCTGGGTTCGCAGCCAGGCCGATGCAAAGCACGGCCGCGTAGTGTCCCGGCGCCGCGAATGTGCCGGCGCAGGATTGACTCCCGTGCTTAAGGAATCAGATCGTCATCCAGCATGACTTCCAGGCGCAGAGTGATGCCTGGATACCACTTCCGCTTTTCGACAACCTCATCCTGGCGCAGGGCGAAGTTGGGCTCCACCTCGTAGTACAGAAAGGGTCGCAGCCACTGTCGTCGGTAGCGCACACCGAAGCGAAAATCGGCCGTACGCAGCTCGGGATCATCCCGGCCGCCCCAGGCGATGTAGTACTCAATGGCGCTGGGAAACTTACTGTGGTCTGACAACCACGCCCGATAGGTGAGGCGGTGGCGCCAGTCCCAGAAACCCTTGTCTTCCCGATAGCGCGCGCGACCCTTCCAGCGGAGCAGCGCTCCTTCCCCGATATAGCGATTTACGCCCAGCTCCGTGATGAGGCGGTGCCCGTCATCCGTGTGGTATTGGTAGCGCTGCGTTAAGCGGTACCAGCTGTTGGAAGTCAGATCGTTTTGGTACCGGAAGCGCACACCGGGAACGAGCGCGGGTCCGGAGCCCGCACTCAGGGTGGCGTCAAGACGCGATTGTCGCTTGTTGGTGACATTGATTCGCAGCCCCGCCTCCTCCGAGCGTGACGCCGCATCGATGCCCGCATCTTCCTCCGCGGCAGCCCCCGCGAAAACGAGGTCGACGCGCTTTGAGATCGCGGGCAGGTTGATCTGCCCCCGGAGGCGGAGTTTGACGTCGTGGCCGTCCTTGCGGTCCCACTGGTCCGAGACGATTGCACGCACGAAGGTGTCCGCGCGCTCGGCGTCCTGCACGGCGGCACCAAAAAACGAGTCGGTCCACTGGGCCAGCGCCTGAGCGCGGTTGGTGGCGATGGCGTGCTGGCGGTCGATCCAGCTCGGCAGGGCGTCTTCTTCGAGATCATCCATGCCGACGTCGTCAGGGTCGATGTCTTCGCTTTCCAGCTTCGCCGTTTCATCCCGGGGCGCGGACGGGACTTCGCCACTCTGGGCGAGGTCGGTCCCTGTCACTAGCAGCGCAAACAGCAACAGGGTGGGGAGCTGAACGGGCTGCGGGTGTGGCCTCAAAGCGACGGCATGCAGTGCGCGACGGGGATGTCGAGCTTAGCACGCGAGGAATCGGCGGTGACGTCTTGGGTTGCCGCGGCGGAGCCGGATCCCCGGGTTGGGCAAGCGCCTAGGCTACCGGTCGATAGCGCCGCCAGATCGTCAGGGCCGCAATCAGCCCCAGGGGAATGAACAGCGCGGCGGGTCCGAAGGCGATCCAGGGTTCGGCTTCTCCCCAATTCAGCGCGTCGCCGGAGAGGATCGAGCCCGAGCCGCGCTGGTAGGGCTTCACGTAGAAGTGCAGCAGCAGGAAGGGCATGGTCAGGCCGTAGAGCACGAGCAGGGCGGGGGCGATAAGCGTGATGCGGGTACGCCGCAGGTCGCGGTCCTCGGTGGGTGTTTGGTGCAGGTGCGCAAGATACGCCTGCTCCGCTTCACTGGGTGCGTGACCGCGGGAGAAGAACCAGATCGTGATCATCCCGGCCAGCGTGCCGAGAAGCGCCGGCTCGAAATAGCTCGCCAGGCTGATCACACCCACGTAGTCGAGGCCTGCGGGAACAATGTTTGCCAGCAAGCCGACAACCATTCCCCAGAACGCGCCATCGGCCGTTATGCGCCGGCTCCACACGCTCATGAATCCTACCGGGCCCCAACTCGACGCGAAAACCGTGCCGATGAACAGCATGATCCAGAACACGTTGGGCGGCAGATAGAGGCTGAGAAAGAGGACGGTCACGCTCACTGCGCCCATCAAAATGCGGGTTGTCCCCAGGCGGACCGGGTCGCGATGGCTGAAGATGTCGTTGCTCAGGCTGAACCCCACGAGCGACAGGAACGTCGAGGCGGAGGACAGGGCGGCGGCGACGATGCCCGCCAGCAGCAGCGCGCCAATCAAGGGGGGCACCAGGTTCTGCGCCGCCCACAGCATGACCGTCTCCGAGGGTTCGATGTCGGCCTTGGCGAGGTTGATAAAACCGCCTGCGCCGTAGATCAGTATTTGCATGAAAATCACGGCAAAGCAGGCGTAGATCGCCGCGCGTAAAACCACGTGTTCGTTCTTCGCCATGAGATGGCGGCTCGATTGCCACGGACTCACGGCGTAGACGATGCTCCAGGCCAGATCGATGATGACCAGCCAGATGAGGAAGTCCATGGCCGTCGGCCACTCCGTGCCTTCGCCGATCGTGCCGTGCCAGGCGGTGAGGTCTCGCTTGAGGTTCTGCCGGGTCAATTCTTCGATGGTGGTCTGAAAGCCGCCGAAGCCATCGATGAGGTAGCCGACAAAAAATATGGTGGCGCCGCTGAACAGCAGGAACATGAGCGTATCGGTGATCACCACGCCCTTGGAGCCGGCGTACATGGTGAAGCCGGTATAGCTGATCCAGGCGAGAACCACGGCCGTGCCGTAATCCACACCGGTCAGGTCCGAGATCAGGATCGCCGCCCCCTGGGTGACCACGAGGAGATAGCCGCCGAGGCCGAGGACAATCGTGATCCCGGCCATCTGCTGCACGCGGTGGCTGTTGAAGCGCTGGCCGAAGAAGTCGGCAACCGTGGGCGCGCGGCTTCGACGCAGAAACGTGCCGAAGAACAGCGCGCCGTAAACGTAGCCCGTAACGGCGATTCCCGGAAGCAGCAAGTAGGGCCCGAGCTGGCCGTCGTAGGTGAATCCCGCTTCGCCGAGAAAGATGGAGGTGCTGAATACACTGGCGACCAGCGTGCCGACAATGAGCAGGGTCGGTGAGCGGCGGCCGGCGACAAAATAGTCGTCGATGTTCTGGACTTTGCTGCCGGCCCAGCTGCCAATGGCAATGAACAGCAGCACGCTGACGGCGATGGTGGCCGCGTAGATTGACATGGCGATTCAGTGCCGGGTCAGCGCGGCGCTTTCATCGATCACGCAGAATGACCTGCGCGGCGTTGTGCCCGGGAAGCCCGCTGACTCCGCCGCCGGGGTGTGCGCCGGAACCGCAGAGGTAGACGCCCCTGGTCGGCATGCGGTGATCGGCGAGACCCGGGATGGGGCGCATGGAATAGAACTGATCGAGATGCAGGGCTCCGTGAAAAATATCGCCGCCGACCATGCTTAGATCGCGCTCGATATCCAGCGGTGATTTGATCTGCCGACCGAGAACAGAAGCCTTGAAATTCGGCGCGTGAGCGTCAATGGCCTCGACGATGGAGTCGGCGACCGAGTCCTTCACCTCATCCCAGCATTGGCCATGGGGCAGCTCGCGTTGGAAATGCTGACAGAACAGGCTCGCCACGTGACCGCCCGGGGGGGCGAGGCTGTCGTCCTGAGTGCTCGGTACCTGCATGGAGATGATCGGCTTGCGCGTCCAGCCATCGGCCTTCGCCTCGCGATAGGCGTTTTGCATGTAGCCCAGGGAGGGGCAGAGTTCGATGGCGCCCTTGAAATGGAAGTCTTCGTCCGCTGGCAGGCTGGAGAACCGTGGCAGCTCCGAGAGCGCCACGTTCATGCGGAAGGTGGCCGAGTGGCTGCGATAGGCGTCGATGCGGCGCTGTGCGTCTTCGGGCAGCGTGCCCTTATCGAGAAGCCTGGTGAGGAGCAGCTGAGGGTGAAGGTTGGCGGCGATGGTCCGGGCGTGAAATTCCCGACCGTCTTCCGTCACCACCCCGCGTGCGGCTCCGCTTTCTTCAATGATCCGTGCGACGCGGGCTTCGGTCTCGATCTGTACGCCGTGCGTGCGGGCGAAGCTCGCTATCGAGTCGGAAATCGCGCCCATGCCGCCCCGGGCAATGCCCCAGGCGCCTTCCCGACCTTTCACTTCGCCGAAGGCGTGGTGCAGCAGGATATAGGCGGTGCCCGCCTGATACGGGTCGGCAAAATTACCGATCACGCCCTCGAAGCCCAGGAGTCCCTTGAGGGGAGCCCCGTCGAACCAGGCATCGAGGTGGTCGCCGAGTGATCGCGTCATCAGCTCCGAGAGCACGATCTGATGTTTGCTGTCGAGCTTCCGAAGCTGGTTACCGCCTTTGAGGAGCGAGAGAACATCGCGCCATCCACCGCCGAAATTCGGTGGCGCCTGAGTCGCAAGGCTGCGCAGAGCGCGGGCAACGACGGCGATCTCATCCTCGAAGGCATCAATGCGCTCGGCGTCGCGCTTCGAGAAACGAGCGATTTCTTTGCGAGACTGCTCACCGTCGCGGGTGAGCTGCATGTGCCCATTTTCCAGCAGACTCAGGGAACCCGCCGGGCGCTCCATGATTTCCAGGCCGTGCTGCTCGAGTTTCAACTCTGCGATGATCTTCGGGTGCAGGAGGCTGATGGAGTAGGAATACACGGAATTGCGAAACCCCGGATGAAACTCTTCCGTGAGGGCCGCGCCGCCGATGACCGGTCGAGCCTCCAGCACGCGCACCGATAGCCCTGCTTTCGCAAGGTACGCCGCACATACGAGACCGTTGTGACCTGCGCCAATAACGATGACGTCGGATGAGCCTGCGTCGGCCATAGATCTGTCTCTGCTGATTTCAACCGAGTTTAGAAAGCCGCGATGAGTCGAGCCTCCTAGCGGGAGGGCTAGGAAGCCCGCGTCTGAGACCTTGCTGCACCATGCGCGCGCATTGAAGGCAGCGCGCGAACGCCGCAGCCGTTGCCATCTCCCATGCCACATATAGCCAGCGAAGGAAGGAGCGACCCATGCCCGAAATCAGCGTTCAACATCAATGTGCATCACTTACTGACCTCGAGCCCTGCGAATCCTTCGGCGAGCCCGTTGGCCCTCTGCCCCTGCAGACGGATAAGGGCTTCTATAGCGAGGGTCCGATGATCACTGGGACCTGGGAGTGCGAGCCGGGTGTTCTCGAGCTTGACCTCGATCTCACCGAGTTCTGCCATCTACTCGAAGGTCACTGGAAGTTCACTTCCGAGTCCGGTCAGGTTACGGAAGTAAAGGCCGGTGACAGCTGGGTTTTCCCGCGCGGCTGGAAAGGCAAGGCGGAAGTGATCGAGAAGGTCCGCAAGGTCTACATGATGATCCTGCCTGAGTAGCACTACTGCCGGCGATCGGGGCAGAGCCCGAATTGCGAGCCTGTCCTCTGCGCCGATTCGACAGCGCATCCAGTGAGTGACGGTCAAGAGCGGGAGTTGTCGGTACTTTCTACCCCGATCTACCTACCCCGATCTACCCAGTTCGGCACCCCGATCGCTAACCCGACTGCGATTCAGCGTGGCGCGTCGCTTTTATCCACGTCCTCGGCACCAGCAGCGTTGAGCTCCGGTTCAACGCGCCTGGCGTGCAGTCCCCACACGTCAAATCCCAGTACTCTGCCTTCACGGTCGTCAACGGCGAATTTGACGATTTCGCCGTCGTCGACACTGAAGAATTCCGTATCGCCCTGAGGCAGTACGGCAAGGGGAGGGGAGAACGATCCCGACTCGAGAATCAGTCGATCACCGTCGACGGTGACATGGAAGGTTTCGTACTCCGGCATCTCGTAGTTGCCCGCGAAGCGCGCTAGCTGCTCGCGCGACTGCGCTTCTACTTTCCTTACCTCCTGCTGCATGCCCGGGAGGCGATATTCGTCGGCTACCGCGAGGAGAAACTCCTTGAGTACCAGTCCGTTGTCGGAGTTGACCATGGCGACGACGGCAAAGGGCCGGTCCTTCCAGGCCACGAGCTGCGCACGAAAGCCTTCATCCGCTCCACCGTGGCTGAATGTATGTTCATCGATCTTCGGCCCAAGGCCAAAGCTTTCCAGGCCCGGTGTGAGCATCTCGACCACGGACTCGTAGGTAAGCAGGCCGTCTACCCGGTGCTGAAAGATGCGCTGTATCTCGATCGCGTACTGAATCAGCTCGGAAGGGTTGGTCCACAGACCTGCCGCGGCCATCTCCGGATAGATCGGCCACTTACCCTCAACTTCCTCCCCACTGGCTCGATAGCCGGTCGCTGCCCGGTCGTGAAGCGCCTCTGGTAAAGGGTTTGAGAACGTACTGGCGGACATACGCAGAGGCGCCAGCACGTTTTTCCGCAGTGATTCCGGGAACGATACCCCATCGAGGTCCATGATCATGAGCTGCATGATCGTTGTTCCTCCCCCCGAGTACAGCCATCCCTCGCCGGGCTCGCGGAAAACGCGAACCGGACCTGTATTTCCCTGACCCTCCAGTACCTCAACAACACTGGGTACGTCGTCGCCCTTGTCGTAGCCGGGGAACCCCCAGACGGTCAGCCCGGCCGTATGGTTAAGGATGCGGCGGAGGGTTACTTTCTCTGTCTTCGTGAATTCATTGTCTGGGAGTTTCCACGACCTCAGGTAGTCGTTGATGTTGCGGTCGAGGTCTATGGTGCCCTGGTCCACGAGTTGCAATGCACGCAACGCGGATACGGGTTTGCTGATGGACCCGGCAAGCAGCAAGGTATCGGTATCCATGGGGCGATTTGTAGCCGCGTCAGCCGTGCCCCAGGAGCGAGCCCAGGCCAGAGACCCATTCTCAACAACAGCGACGCTCAGGCCGGGAACTCCCAGCTCCGCTAGGCGCTTTTGCAGCGGGAAGCGCACGGGCTTATGGCCCTCAATCTGCACGACGGGCATTAAGCCGTGTTCGATCCTTGCGATGCGATCGGATAGCGCAGCTTCATCTGCCGCATGGCTTTCGAGTGGAGCGATTCCCATCGAGGCCACCAGCAGCATTAGCATTGAAAGAATGGTCTTCACCTGATACCCCCGTGCGTCCGGATGTTGGGATACCGAATATGCGAAGGTGTCTGGCGCATAGCGCGGGCCGACCTCCGCGGTCGTCGACCTCAGAATTCCACTGCTATCGATCCCAGGATCGTACGCGGCTCACCTGGCGTTACAAACCCTTCGTTAAACCCGGTTCCCGGATTGAAGAATCGTTCGTCAAAGGCATTTTGTACATTGAGCTGCAACGCAATCGAATCGCTGAGTGCGTACCGGGCTCCAAAATCTACGAGGCGATAAGCGTCCACGAAGTAGCTGTTCGCGACGTCACCCGCTCGATCCGAAGCAAAGGTGAGCCCTGCGAGCAGTGATAGTCCATCCAGCATGCCGCCGCGAACTTCGTACTGGGTCCAGATTCGACCCGAGTGCTTCGGCACGCCCGGCAGACGCCGTCCGACATTAGAGGGCGTGAACTGATCTGCCGTCGTATCGCTCTGCATGTAGGCGTAGTTGGCGAGAAGGGCCCAGTTCGGTCTGACTTCAAACGCCAGATCGATATCGAGCCCCCGTGTCCTCTGCGTGCCGACGAAAAACGGCTGAAACGTGATCGGATCGTTGAGCTGGATCCCGTCTCGCTCAAGTTCGAAGATCGCGGCGGAGCCCGACAGACGATTGAGATCCAGCTTCACGCCGACTTCGAACTGCTCCGACGTTTCCGGCACGTACTCCGAGATACCAGCGCTGGGGAGCTGTGGGCTGATGGCCTCGCCCCAGCCCACGAAAGCGGAGATTCCCTCCCACACACCGTAGGTGAATCCGAGACGCGGTGACACCTCATCGATATCAGCGGCCGCAAACTCGCAGGCATCGCAGTCTGTCTCCTGATCGATATCGTCGTAGCGGACTCCCGCTGAGAACTTCAAGCGATCCGTAAGCGTAAAGATACCGTTGATATATGCGGCTCTCGTATCGAGCTCGCTGTAGTAATTCGTAAAGCCGATTGAGCTGACGTTACTTGGCGTCGTTCCATAGCCAGGGTTCTCGATATCGATGGGATCGAGGTCGCCAAAGATGAAGTCTACGGACTCGGCGCGAAAGGACCCCGCATCTACACCAAAGACCACCCGATGTTCGCGACCAAGCCAACTGAAGCGACCTGCCAGGTCGACAATGCCGAAGTACTCTTCGTCGTCTTCGGGGTAGACCCAAAGCAGTCGATCGAGGGTCCGGTTGTCGTCCCGCAGGCCCAGGGGGAAGCCAAAGTTTTCGACGATGGTGCGTTCCTGGTAGCGCGCTGTGGCCTTGATGGTCCAGTTCTCGTTGATGTCGTACTCGGGCATGGCTGTAATCATGCGATTCTCGATGCGATGTCCGTTGCCGCTCGCGAAGGGCGAGGAGGGGATAGCGGGCTCGCCGATGTCTCGGGATACGGGAAGGCGAAGGTCGCCCAAGCCATCAATTGTTCCGTACTGAGGTAAGCCGACATGGAACGGATTGCGTCGATTGCGATAGTCCGCATCGAGCGCCAGTCTGAATCTTCCGCCGTCATCAAAGCGAATCGACCCTGCAACACCTTCTCGATCCAGGAAACCGTTGTCCACAAAGGTGTCGGAGCGCTCGACGTCGGCCAAAAGGCGGAACGCAAGGCCCGTATCCCCCAGCGGCCCCGTCACATCCACCCATCCCCAGCGTGTTCCCTGATCGCTGAACTGCACGGAGGCCTTCGCTGCGTACTCGAATTCCGCTCTTTTGGTTACGAGGTTTATCACCCCGCCCAGACCGCCCGCACTCTGGACGCCATAGAATGTTGAAGCAGGACCCTTTAGAACTTCGATCCGTTCCACGGTGTGCAGCGCATACTCAAGATCGTAGAAGCGATTGCGGTTGCCGTTCACGATCAACGCCGCGTCCTGACCGCGGATGCGGTAGGGACTGTAGGTGCCGACGAGGCCGCGATTGGTTGATCCTCCGGAGATATTGACCAACACGTCTGAAATGTGGAACGCACCCTGGGCCTGGAAGAGTTCCCGCGGGAGCAGCTGAATGGACTGCGCTATCTCCTGGGACGAAGCGGGAAAGCGACTGCCGACGGTGGTCGTATTCGGCAAGTAGTAGGAGCTGTAGACCAGCACTTCTTCGATCCGTGAACTGGTGGATGACCTCGCATCGCCCGTCGCGGGCCTGGTCACTGCTTCCTCTTCAGTTTCGGTGGCTTTGCTGATCAGTACGGCACCGGTGCTGGAGCGTTCCGCTGACAGACCGGAGCCTGCGAGGAGCTGCCGTAGGGCTTCCTCGCTGGTGAGACGCCCACTCACCCTTGGAGATTGTTTTCCTTCCAGAATGCCCCCGGCACTGATGACGGGTACATCGTAGGCTTCTGAGAATGCATCCAGGGCTTCACCGAGGGTGTCGCCTGCGATACTGATAGCGACGGCATCCTTCACTTCGGCCAGGACCACGGATGTCAGGCAGCTCAGGATGATCCCAGCTGCGAAGGCGGTCATTCTGCTCGGCGTTTGCTGCGTCGCTTTTTCGACTTGCTGTTCCATGCCCGGTACCTGGTCGCGGTTGATAGCGCGACCAGCTCCCGGCCGCTTCTGTCTCAACTACGCTTTCGAAGTGGGATAGGTAACCGGCTGTGAAAAAAAGATGCTCTTGCACTCAACGGCGCGAGCGGAGCACGAGACCGTTGTCCGGGGTCTGTTCGAGTTCCAACGGCAGGAGCTCGGTCAGAGACGTGATGACGCTATCGATATCTCTGTTGTCGAATGTCGCCGAGAGCGTTACCGCGGCCGCTTCACTCTCTTCGATCGTGATGCTCCTGGCATCGTAGCGATCGAGATCCGCAATGATCGCTTCAAGGGGAACGTTCGTGTACACCAGTCTGCTGTCGCGCCAGGCGCCGATGTTTTCCGGCTTGATCGCAAGCACCTCCCGGAATCCATCATCCCGGGCGGCCAGGACATGCTCTCCCGCATTCAGCGTTAGTGTCTGGGAGATTCTAGGCGGCTGCGCTAAGGCCGTGCCGCTGTTAGATGCCGTTTGGAGTGTTCTCGGGTTCGACAGCCGTACCTGGCCTTCGGCGACCGCGACTACCGTTACCGGTCCCTTGCGCTGCACGTCGAACGCGGTACCCGTGACCCGTATGTTCAGTGCGCCGACGGTTACTGTGAACGGTCGCCCGACGTCGGACACAACATCGAAGAACGCCTCACCCTGGTGAAGAACGACGGACCGGCCGGTATTCGAGAGCTCGGCGCTTGCTGAGCTGCCTGCGCCTAAGGTGATCCTTGTGCCGTCATCGAGGGTGAACTGCTTTATTTCACTTGAACCGCCCGCGAGGCTGAGGCGCACGGGGGTTTCAGGCTCAGGCGCGCCTGCATAGAGCAGCACAAAACAAACGAGTAGCACCACCATCAAAGAACAGGCTGCAAGAGCGCCGCGCCCGATATCCCAGCGCGGTCCAGCCGCGGGGGCCGCCGCGATTAGGTCGGGAGTTTTCGCGTTGTTTCGATATGCCTCTAGACCGGCCCGGTCCACGCTGCGGCCCAGCGCATGCCACAGACGATCGGCCTCGGCGTAGGCGCTTCGATGCCCTGGGTCGGCAGCCAGCCAGTCGCCGAAGGCGTTCAGATCGTCGTCAGAGACATCTCTTGCCTCGACCCGGACAACCCAGTCGATCGCTGTATCGAGCACGGTATCTCGATCTTCCGTGTTCGGGGAGTCAGAATTCGGCATAGCCCAGTAGGCCGGCGATTTCCTTGGTGGCCTTGGCGACATGCTTGCTCACGGCAGCGCGTGATACACCCAGTATCGCTGCAGCCTCCGCGTGGCTGAGCCCGTCCACTCGCACCAACAGGAACGCAGAGCTGCGTTTCTCGGGCATTTGTGTCAGCACCTTATAGATCTTGTCCAGTTGCTCTTCTGCTTCTGTTACGCGCTCGGGCGTGCGATGGCAACCTTCCGAATCCGTAAACAGGACTGCAAACTGCGGAAGATTGCGCTGTTCGACTCCGTTCTTTCGGTGCGAAGAAATGGCGAGATTGGTTGCGGTGCGCCACAGGAACGCCTTTGGACTCGCGTCTTCTCGCAGCTCGCGAGCTGTGAGCAGTCGCTCAAAGGCAGATTGCGCGAGATCTTCGGGAGGCGGTGGCCCGCTACCGAACCGGCTCCTGAGAAAGGCAACCAGCTGCCTGAAACACGTCGCATAGAGCGCTTCGACGGTTTTATGCGAGGCAATGTTTGCTTCTTTACCCATGGCCGGACGGACCTGCAATCGCGCACTTCCGCTGCTGCCGCGAGCTGCGAACACAAGGGATGCGAGGGTGGGAGCATTGATGTTACAAAGTATCGGAAGCTCTCACGGGCCGCAAGGGGACGAACGGCGGACTTGCGCCGATTGCTGTAAAAATTGACAGCCAGACTTGAAGCGAATTCTTGCGTAGCGCGCGGCCCGAATCCTACCGAAGCTCGATGCCGCGCGGGTTAAAACGGCGCACCTGAATGGATACTCACAACTCGGTGCGTCAGATCGCGTCAAGCGCCTTGTAGTACGCCATGCCGACAGCGAGGGCTGGACGACGAAAGTACTTCCCGCCGGGGAACGGCATGTGATTGATGCGTGCCATGACCTCGAAGCGCTTCGATTCCTTGGCGATCATCTCCGCCGTGATGCGCGCCATCATGTGCGTGGGCGCGACGCCATGGCCGGAGTACGCCTGGATGTAGGCGACGTTGTCCGCGAGCCTTCCGAGCTGCGGCATGCGATTGAGGCCGATGCCGATCCAGCCGCTCCAGGCGTAATCTATGGCAATGCCGGTAAGCTGTGGAAAGACAGCTTCCATCTTGCGACGCATAACACCCTCGAGGTCTTTCGGCTCCATCCCCGTGTAATTCGAGAGGCCGCCGAAGAGCATGCGCTTGTCAGCCGACAGGCGAAAGTAGTCGAGCGCCGTGCGCGGGTCGCAGACGGCGACATCCCCGGGCATGAGTTCCTGGACCAGCTCTTCCGATAGGGGCTGGGTAGCGATGATCGAACTCGACGAGGGCAGGATGCGGCTCGCGAGCTTCGGTATAAGCCCGCCCATGTAGGCGTTCCCGGCGAAGACGACCTGTTTGGCGCTGACGCTGCCGTGCTCGGTGCGAACGCGAGGAGTTGGTCCCTGCTCCAGGCCGGTAACGCGCGATTGTTCGAACAGGCGTCCGCCCAGGGTCTCGACGGCTCTCGCCTCGCCGATGCACAGGTTGAGCGGCTGGATGTGGCCATTGGCGGTATTGTGGAGCCCCCCGAGGTAGCGGTCCGATCCCACGTACTCTTTGAGCTCATAGCGATCGAGCAGCGTGTAGCTATGGGGATTGCCAATGCTCTCCTCAAACTCTTTCCATTCGGCAAACTGCTTCATGTGGCGAGGCTTTAGGGCCACATCGCAGTAACCCCACTTGAGATCGCAGTCGATCTCGTAGGTCTCTACGCGCTCGCGGATGACGTCCCGCGCCTCGATGCCCATCTGGTAGATCGCGCGGACGCCTTCCTCGCCAATGCGCTTCACAAAGCGCTCGGGGTCGTGGCCGATGCCGCCGATGATCTGGCCGCCGTTGCGACCGCTGGCTCCCCAGCTGACGCGATTCGCCTCCAGAAGCACCACATCGAAGCCCCGCTCGGCAAGTTCGAGGGCGGTGTTTACTCCGCTGAAGCCGCCGCCGACGACGACCACATCGCAGGCGATGTCATCCTCGAGGCGAGGATAGTCCGTCGTCCAGTTGGCGCTGGCAGCGTAATAGGATTGGGTGTGCTCGGAGTTTTCGTGGAGTGCGCGCAGTCCAAACATGCGGTGGTCCTCCTGATCGCTGGCCGGGCGGTGTAGTCGCTCTGCGGCCTATTCTCGGTTATGCGGGGCGCAGCATAAACGAAGGACAGGCCGCTTCGAATTCATCCCTACACGGCAGGTAGAGCTTTTCAGGCCCGCTTTTTAGGCTTTTTTCTGGTCTTTTCTCAGGGTCGTTTATGGACTTCGCTCGCCACGAGGAGCTCGACGCTTTCCTCGGCGCCAACCCCGACATCCAGCTCCTCGAAGTGCTCATGCCCGATATGAACGGTCTACTGCGCTGCAAGCGCATCCAGCGGGCGGAGTTCGGAGCGCTCTTCAACGGCGGCTTCTCGGTGCCGCGCACCGTCCCCCTGCTGGGGATCCGCGGCGACATGTATGACGGTGTTTCCCAAAGTGAGATTGGGGGCGATCCCGACCAGCTGCTGCGGCCCCTGGCCGGGACCCTGGTTCGCGTTCCCTGGTACGAGTCCCCTGTGGCTCAGGTACTGACCAGCTATGCGGCGGCTGACAACGACGTAGAGTGGATTGACCCCCGCTCGCCTCTGTTGTCCGTGTTGGAGCGCTATGCGAGCGACTGCCTGGCTCCGACGGTGGTCACGGAACTGGAGTTCTACCTGCTCGAAAGCGCTGGCGATTCACGCCCGCGACCCCTGCTGGGTCGCATCCCCGGGACCAATCTGCGTCAGGAGGGAATCCAGTACTGCATGCCCGACGATCTCTTCGACTGCGATGCATTCCTGAATGACGTGCGCGAGGCCTGCGAGATTCAGCGTGTACCGCTGACGGCGATCCACAGCGAGTTTTCGCCGGGCCAGTGGGAAATCAACACGCATCACCAGGAAGACGCGGTGCTCGCGGGTGATCACGCGCTGCTGCTGCGCCGCCTCGTCAAGGGTGTGGCGCGGCGCCATGGGCTCGGCGCGACCTTTATGGCCAAACCGTTTGCGGATCTGGCCGGCAGCGGTATGCACATCCACGCAAGCGTGTACGACGCTGAGGGAAGCAACATCTTCGCCGACGATGATCCCGTGGATCCACCGCGTCTCACGCCGACCTTGCGCCACGCCGTGGCAGGCCTTGGCGACACCATTGATGAGGGCATGGCGGTGTTTGCGCCGAATCCAAATTCCTATCGCCGTTTCAAGGCCGGTGCGTTCGCGCCGTCCGGAGCGAGCTGGGGCTATGACCACCGCGAGGTCGCTCTACGAATTCCACGGTCGTCGGAATCGAATCGCCGTGTCGAGCACAGAATTGCCGGCGCGGATGCCAATCCGCACCTGGTGCTGGCCGTCGTTCTGGCTGGTATTCACGCGGGCATTCAGCGCAAGCGCGACCCTGGGGAACCGGTACCGCGCGAGGCGGATTTGTCTGAGGACGTGACCACACTGCCAACGCGCCTTGACCAGGCGCTACGCAAATTCCGGGAGGGAACGGTGTTGCCTGCTTACCTGGGCCAGACTTACGTGGACGCGTTTGCCGCGATCCGTAAGGGCGAGGGTGACGACTACCACGGTCAGGTTCCTGATCTCGACTACGAGTGGTACCTGCGCGCCATCTAGGTCAGGGCCCGCAGGAAGCTTTCTAGGGGCGCTCTACAACCCCTGGCAACCGTGGCTACGTCGCCGCGTCCAGAAGCGACGGCGTCGCTACATCGGTGGCTGCGAGCGTCGATATTTGGCGGGTGTCTGTCCCGTGGCCTTTTTGAACGCCGTATAGAACGTCGAGGTGGAGTTGAAGCCCACGGAGAGGGCTACATCGAGAATCGCCGGAAACTGACAGTCCTTCTGCCTGAGCATGCGCGCGGCCTCGGCCACACGGAACTGGTTGATGTAATCGAAGAAGCTCAGGTTGTGCCCCGCGTTGATTGCCTGCGATAGGTGGTTGACGGAGCAGCCGAGATTGGAAGCCAGTCGGGGCAGCGACAGATCGGGATCGAGGAAGGTTTTTTCGTCTTCCATCGCGCTCTTGAGTGATGCCAGGAGCGTCGCCATGGCGTCGTCACCCAGGCCCGATTTGGCATAGCGCCGACCCTTCGGACCGGACCCGTTCGCTGTGGCGGTGGGAAGACGGTAGTAATCGCTGATCTGCTGGGCGACCTCCCCGTCAAGCTCGATGAACTCCGCACCCCCCCAGCCAGCTGCCTTCGAGCTGGGGTCTCGCGGCACTACCCGGTATTGGAAAGCGACGGTTTTCTCGTTGGAAAGCACATCTCCCACGATTTCGTAGCGATATTCGTCGTTACTGAAGTAGTCGACAAGATGTTCCACCAGCGCTTCACCGGCAAGATGCTCCTGACTGGCCCCATCGACATATTTACCATCAGTGCCCAGGTGGCCGGCGACGCCAGTCGCATCTTGTGCATTCCAGGCGTTGAGATAACTCTCAACGAACTGCTGCGGTGAGCCCATAGCTTTCCCTCCCACGCGTTTTCACGGGACCGACCGAGGCTCTGTGACCTTCGTGTCCAATCCTTGTCTGCTTTTGTAGGGAATGCTACGACCCTATCGGGTCGGTGGATCAGCCTTGTTTACCGTCGGGTTATTCACTGGATCGACGCGGAGCCGTGTAGCGCCTGTGCGTCTTTGCCCGTATAGGGACGAAGGTGCGTCGTCGTCTCTCCGGGCTACCGTTGGCCTTCACGGCAAACAGGGCTCAGTGTGTGGCGACAGCCGATGCGCAAAGTGATATCCCCGAGCAAACGGCGGGGAGTGGACGATTAGCAGGCGTCGACATCAGGCAGTGGATCAAGATCGTCGTCTACAGCCTGCTGTTGGTGAACTTTGTCCACTACTTAGGCAACGACATCAACGTCGCACGTCACACCGTTCACGATGGCTGGAAAATCCATGACTGGACCAGCGCCTTTGCCACCACACTGGACGAGTCCGCCTGGTTTCTATTGCTTTTGCTTCTGGAGCTCGAGACCTATCTTCTCTCAGACGAGGCCTTCACCCGCGGTCGCGTGATCCTTATGCACGCTCTTCGGCTGCTCTGCTTCCTGGCGATTGGCCACACGGTGTTTGCTTTCGCCGACTACCTCCTTGAGCTGTCCCGGTCGGTGGAGCATGTCGGCGTCGAGTTGTGCAGCTTTGCCGACGCGGGCTTCTCCTTCGCCCGCAATCTGGACTACGTGAAACTCGATGCCAGCAATTGCGCGCTGCTTTCCGATGACACGACGTTCTATCAGTTCGCCCAGGGCCAGGCGCTTACGGACAGCGCCGGATGGCCCGTTGAGTGGCAGCTCGCCTGGGCCGACCTTGTCGAAGTGGTTGTCTGGCTTTTCATACTCGCGATGATCGAAGTCATGGTCCGCCTACAGGAGAAGGGCATCACCACCGGCCCGACGCTGCGTTTTGCGCAAACGCTTAATGCCGTTCTGTACGGTGTGCTGTGGCTGCTCGCAGCCTACTGGGCTTTCCGCGGCCACTGGGTTTTCGCCTGGGACGAGGCGCTGTGGATCCTGGGCTTCATGGCTATCGGCATGAATCTGTCGCAGTGGCGGGAGGAAATCGAGGCGTTGTCGGCCAGCTAGTGCCGGGTCATTGGGTCCCGCCACTTCAGCGTATGCTGTGGGTTCGGTGCGGCTTCGAAGCAAACGCTTTGGGCCACGCGCGTTCCATGGGTGGAGAAGCACATGCAGACATCGAAGCTTGTATTGGCCATGCTCGGCGCCCTGCCTGCGGTGGCGCTTTCCACTACCTGCCCGGCGCAGGAACAGGGCGGACATCACTCGGGCGCCTTTGAACCCGGCCACGTGTTGGGACTGTTCCTGGGAGAGACAAGCGAAGACCGTCGCGGCAGCTTCACCCTGGGACTGGAATACGAGTATCGGATTTCACCCGAACTGGGCCTGGGTCTAACCGCGGAGCACATCGGCGGCGACTTCGATACCAACGTGTTCGTTGTGCCGATTGCGCGACACTACGGCCCCTGGAAGGTATACGCCGGGCCGGGCGTGGAGCGCCGGGACGGCGAAAACGAAGGACTGCTTCGGGTTGGCGTCGAGTACGGATTCCACTTCGGAGACTACGAGATCTCGCCGCAGATTGATTTCGACTGGGTGGACGGTGAGCGCCTGTTCGTTGTCGGCGTGGTGTTTGCCCGGGAGTTCTGATCCCGGGCTCGGCACTCCGTCAGATGATCGCCGGCCCCTGTGTCAGCTTTCGCCCGGTGGCGTCTGCCGGGCCCGGGGCGGTGTCCAGAACGGCTTGTCCTTGATCTCGCAGCGCGCCACCTTGTGGTGGTAACGCAGCTCGCGCTGGTAGTAGATTTCCGCCCAGATATCGCCGCCCAGGGCATTGGTGTCGACCATGGCGAGGGCAATATTGGCTTTAACGGCCGGAGACCACATGCCGGACGTGACATAGCCGACCTCGTGATCGCATCCCTTGTTGCTGTAGAGAATGGATCCGTCGGCGGCCTTGTTGCCCTCGATATCGAGCTTGATCAGCTTGCGTTTCACGCCTTCCTGCTGCTGCTTCAGCAGGGCGGAACGACCGTTGAAATGCGGTTTCTTGAAGTCCACGAGCCAGGCGAGATCGAGCTCCAGGGGCGTCTGGTCGTACTCGAAGTTCACGGTCTTCAGCGCTTCATTGAATTCCATATAGGGCATGATGAAGCCGGCTTCGAGGCGCGCCATGTTCGTGGCGGCTTCGCCGTAGGGCTGGATGCCGTAGTTTTCGCCGGCCGCATAAAGCGCGTCCCACATGGGGAGGGCGTGTTCGGGATCGATCCACAGCTCGTAGCCCAGATCGCCGGTGAAGCCGGTGCGCGAGATCATTACCTCGCCACCGTTGAAGGGCAGGTGCATGATGCCGAAGGGCTTGAGCTCGGAGACGGCGCCGAGGCCCATGGCCTTGAGCGTGGCGAAGCTCGTGGGTCCTTGCAGTGACAGGGCGGCGAGGTTCTCCGTGTGCTCGCTGATATCCAGGTTCTCGAACCCCAGCGCCGCCTTTCTCAGCCACGCCATGCAGGGACTGCCGCAGGTGAGCATGTAGCGCTCTTCGCCTAGGCGGAATATGGTTCCGTCGTCGATAAGGCGCCCGGTGTCGGTACACCAGCAAACGTAGGTGACGCGGTTGACGCGCAGTTTGCTCACGTCCCGGGTCACCATGCGGTTGAGCATGGGCAGGGCGTCGGGACCCTCGATGATGTACTTCTGCATCGGACAGATGTCGTAGGTGCCGCAGGTATTGCGGATGCAGAAATATTCGTAGTCCGTGTCGTAGTAGTAGTCGGCGAACTTGAAGCCGTTCCACGAAGACCACGCATCGCGCAGATTCAGGGGCGCTTGACGCTCATGGAAGTAGGAGAGCTTGAGCCGCTCGCCGGCGAATGGATCGCTCACGTCGTTGCGCAGGACATCGGTCTTACTCATCGTAGAAATCATCCTCCGGCACCGTGTTCTTACGGCCGAGATCGCGCAGGATTTCCCGGGCCGCGTTGGCGCCGCAGGCCGAGGACACACCGCCGCCCGGATGTGTCGACGATCCGCACATGTACATGTTCTTCAGCGGCATGCGGTACTGGCCGTAGCCCGGGAAAGGACGGTTGAAAAGCAGCTGGTCGATGGTGAGTTCGCCCTGGAAAATATTGCCTTCGGTCAGGCCGATTTCGTTCTCGATCTCGTGCGGCGTGCGGGTTTCCGCGTGCACGACGAGATCCTTGAATCCCGGGGCGTAGCGCTCGATTTTGTTGATGACTGTCGCGCCGAAGGCGTCGCGCTTCTCGGGCGTCCATTCACCGTCGGCGAGCGTCGGCGGGCAGTACTGGATGAAGGTGGACATCCAGTGGCACCCCGGCGGCGCGACGGTGGGCTCCCAGGCCGAGGGAATCACGGCTTCAATGAAGGGGTCATCCGACCAGCGGCCGCGCTTCCAGCAGTCGTAGGCCCGCTCCATGGTTTCCAGCGAACCGGTAAAGCCCTGGCCGCCGCGGTTGATGTAGCGGTTGTCCGGCACGTTGTTGAACTTCGGCATACCGGACAGAGCGATGTTGACCTTGCCCGAAGAGCCCCGGATCTTGAAGTTCTTGGCTCGCTCGTAGATTCCCTTGGGCAGGTCTTTCTTATCCATGACCTTGGTAAAGGTCCGCTTCGCATCCAGGTTGGACACAATAATGTCGGCGTACAGCTCGTCGCCGTTCTCCAGCGCCACGCCGATGGTCTTGCGATCCTTGACCAGAATTTTGTCCACACCGGCCTCGGTGCGGATTTCACCGCCGTGTTCCTTCAAGGCACTGGCCAGGGCGTTGGAAATAGCACCCATGCCGCCGCGAGCCAAACCCCAGGCGCCCACGTTGCCGTCTACATCGCCCATGACATGGTGGAGGAGGATGTAGGCGGAACCCGGGGAATAGACACCCAGGGCCGTACCGATGATCCCAGGGCTCGCCATGGCGGCCTTGATCAACTCGTCCTCGAAGTAGTCTTCGAGGAAGTCCGCGGCGCTCATGGTAAAGAAGCGGATGTATTCGTAGAGCTCGCGTTCGCCGAGACCCCAAAACTGCTTCGCGAGCCACAGCATTTCCATGACGTCACGAGGCTTGAAGGAACTCGGGTCCGGTGGTGTGCGCAGCAGGGTCTTGCGTATGAGCTGCGCGTAGCGACCGAGGTCAGCCTGAAAGCGCGACATGGCATCTGCGTCGTGCGGCGAGTGGCGACGCAGCTCGAGGTAGGCCGCTTCTTCATCGGTGTAGTCGATGAGTGTGCGGTCACCGCTGTTGCTAAAGTTCACCGTACCGAGGTAGGGAACAAGGAGCAGCCCGTGGCGGGTAAGGTCGAGATCGCGGTGGATCGACTGGCGCATCATTGAACACACGTAGGAGCAGCTCGAGTAGAACCAGCCCTCGTGCATCTCCCTCGTGACGGCGGCACCGCCGATGTAGTCGTTCTTCTCGACAACCAGCACATCAAGGCCCGCTTTGGCGAGATAGGCCGCGGCGGTGAGGCCGTTGTGACCCGCGCCGATGACGATTGCGTCATGATTCTTCACGCCAGTATCTCCCGTGCTGCGTTGCGGCCGGGGTTGCCCGTGACGTCGCCGCCCGGATGACTTCCCGCGCCGCACAGGAACAGCCCGTCAATGGGCGTCCGATACTGTGCGGCCTCATAGGTGGGACGCATCATCAAGAGCTGATCGATAGCGGGCTCGGCGTGATGCCAGTGGCCTCCGCTAACGTGGTACTGCTGCTGTAAGTCAGCTGGCGTGAGCAGCTCGGCATGGAGCACCATGTCATCGATGCCCGGAGCGTAACGCGCGATCTCCCCGATCAGTTTGTTCGTCAGGGCATCGCGCTTCGCGTCATCCCAGCCTCCCTCGAGCTGTGCCGGAACGTACATCACGTTGGCGCACAAAACGTGCTGGCCCGTCGGAGCGAGGCCGCTTTCGTGCATGGAGGGCAGGACGACTTCCATGACCGGTGACTCGGGACAGTTCCCGTACTTCGCGTCGTCCCAGGCAAATTCGATGCTGTCCATGCTCTCGGCCAGGATCATGCGACCGTCGGCTCGCGCCATGCCGGAAAACTGCGGTTCGTCTCCAAGCGCGAGGTTGAGCCTTGCCACGTAGCCATCGCTGCGCAGGCGGCGGATGCGGTTGGTGAATTCGATCTCCAGGTTGGCCGCGCCCACGAGTCGGAGGAAGGTTGTTTTGGGATCCGCGCTTGAGATCACTCGATCGGCGCGGAGAATTTCGCCATCGGCGAGCTCTACACCGGTACAGCTCTGCCCGCTTTCGCTGCCTTCGATGACAACGCGCTCGACGGCGGTCGCGAGTCTCATCTCGACGCCTGCGGCTTCCGCTGCGGAGGTGAGTGCCGCGATGAAGCCGCCCATGCCTCCGGTGGGAACGGCGTGCTGCCCGCCCTGGGCGCCCGCCATGCGATTGAGAAGCGTAAGGACCGCCTGGTTCGGCGACCGCGGCGCAATCTTGGTGCCGACCATACCGTCCCAGCACAGCGCGGCCTTCAGGGCTTCGCTTTCGAAATGCTCATCGACAAGATCGCGCATGGGCAGCGTGGCTACGCGGAAGAATTCGAGCATGTCTGTCTTGCCCATGAGCCGCAGCTTCATACCCATGTGGGCGAAGGTCATGAGTGCCTGTTTGTCGGTGTCCCCGATGCGCGGCATCGTCTTTGACCAGAATGGCGCAAGCGCAGCCTGGAACGTCTGCAGCTGTTCGAGATAGGCCGGATACGCTTCCGAGTCGGCCTCTCCGGCGCCTGTCAGAGTTTCGGCGCCAATGGTGATGGGGTCTTCGGAAGCTGACAAAGCCACCAGGTCCAGGGTAGACGCCGGCAGTTTGAAGCCGTAGTCCGCAAGGCGCAGGTCGCTGATAACTTCATCGGGGAGTGCGTACAGCGTGCTCGCAACGGGAGCGTGAAATCCCGGGTGAAACTCGCGATCGGCGGCGAGACCGCCCGGCTGCTCGTTGGCTTCGAGGACCAGCACCCGCTGTCCAATGCGAGCGAGCAGGGTGGCACAGACGAGGCCATTGTGGCCGGCGCCGATTACGATGCTGTCGTATTGACTCACGGAAAACCCGGATCACGAAGTGTTCCCGGACTCTAAGCGGGGCCTTTTGCGGGAACCACCGCGCCTATACGACGCGACAGGGAAGCCTTCCGGCCTAGCGTTTTACGCTGCCGCGGGCCGTAGATCCACGCTGCAATCGTAGTAGCAGGCGCCACCGATGGCCGCTTCCTGGTGCCCCGGAATCAGCGCGTTTATCGTGCCCACGCCGCCGTCTTCAGCTATCCAGGCACCTTTGGGCACATAGAGCGTGCCGCGGCGCACATCGGCGCTGAGGTGGGCCGGCAGCTCGATCTCACCGGCATCGTTGCTAAGCGTGACTCGCTGCCCCTCTTCGATACGGAGCGCGGCGGCATCTTCCGGGTTCACTTCGCAGCGGAGGTCGCTTTGCTGCGATTGCTTGCCGCCGAACGTGGAATTCACGCGTTGTTCCGAGGCGGGCGAGACCACCAGAAAGGCACGCCGCTCTTCCAGTGCTGTGAACCGCGGTACGCCCTGGCCGCAGTGCGCTTCCATGGCGTCGCTGTAAAGTTCGATCCGTCCGCTGGCGGTATCAATGACAGCGCCGCGCAGCATGCTGTCCTCGGCGTGCGCCTGCATATCCACGGCGCCCTGCAGCGCGCGATCCAGGAGCGTCGCATCGTCCGTGGGCAGGGCCTGGCGCGCCAGATCGTCGTCGGAATCGTTGAAGCAGGGCTCGTCGAAGCCGAAGCGTCGGGCCAGTCGCCGAAACATTTCCATATTGCTCAGCGCGTCACCCTGGGTCGGAATCACCGGCTGGGAGCGTTGCAGGTAGCGGTGACCGTAGGCCTTGTAGAGATCGCCATACTCGAAATGCGTGGGAGCGGGTAGGACCAGGTCGCAGCACGCCATGGAGTCGGTCATGCTCACGTCGTGGCCAACGACAAAGACGTCCTCGCTCAAAAGAGCCTCGCGCATGCGCCGTTGCTCTGGGTGCACGGCCACGGGATTGTGGTTGTACACCAGCAGCGCCCGCAGCGGAATGTCATCGCCGGGTTCCAGGACATAGCGCGGGATATCCATGACGTTGATCTTGCGCAGGTCTTGCGGAGCGAGGTCGGGTCTCGCCAGGGCGTCCCTGTCGGTCGGGAAGAAACGCGAGGTATCGCAGATGCCCGCGCCCAGGGGGCCGATGTTGCCGCTCAGCGCCATGAGGGAAAACGCGCCGCGGATACCGGCGCTGCCGTTGCGATTCCGTTCCGGTGCGACGCCGATGCTCATGGCTGCGGGGCGAGTTGTCGCCAGCAGTTCCGCGAACGCTTCGATGCTCCCGGGATCAATGCCACAGAGCGAAGCCGCACGCTCAAGCGGGTATTCTCGCGCGGCATTGAGGTAAGCCTCGGCTCCGTGGACCTCGCGATCGACAAACTCGCGGTCGATCGCGTCGCGAAGCTCCAGGCAACGCGCCACGGCGTAGGCCAGCACAACGTCGGTGCCCGGCAGCAGGGGGATATGCAGGTCCGCGTCGCGGGCAATACGCGTGCGCTTGGGGTCGATCACCACGAGCTTTGCGCCGGATTTCTGGGCATCGCGAATAATTTTTGTCGCGTGCAGGTTGCAGGTCGTAACGTTGTTGCCCCACACGATGATCAGCCGCGATGAGGACAGCTCCTCGAAGTCGATGCCGCCGGCATCACCGAAGACCGTTTCCCAGGCCGAGCTCGAGGTGCCGGCGCAGAGTGTCGAAGAGTCGACGAGCGATGCGCCCAGGCGGTGGAAGAAGCGCTTGTCCATGCTGCCGCCAGCGAGCAGACCCATGGGTCCGCCATAGCTCAGCGGCGCGATGGCCTGGCTGCTCCAGCGCTCGATCACCGCGCTGAAGCGCTCGTGGACCATGTCCAGAGCCTCGTCCCAGCCGAGGGGACGGAAGTCATGGCCGGCCACTGTTTTATGTCGCAGCAGCGGCGTTTTTATGCGCAGCGGACCGTGCACCTGATCGGGGAAGGAATGGACAACCTTGGCGCAGAGTTTGCCCCGGGTGAAGGGATTGCTGTTGCCGCCGCGCACCGCCACTAGACGCTCTCCCTGCACCCGGGCCTCAAGGCTGCAGGTGTCGGCGCAGTCGAGGGGGCAAACGGTTTGACGCGACTCAAGGGCGTCGTCGGACTGTACCTCGGGGAGAGGAGCTCGAGTATTCATGGCAATCGGACCTCGGGCAGTTGCTGGTGCCAGATCGGGTGCTGCGTTTCCACGCGGTGCTTGCTCCGCGGTCAGGAAAACACAACGGTTTTATTACCGTGCACGAGCACGCGCTGCTGCAAATGATAGCGCAGGCCCCGGGACAACACGCTGCTTTCCACATCCCGGCCGAGGCGAACGAGATCGTTCTTGGCGTAGCTGTGATCGACGCGCACCACATCCTGTTCGATGATCGGGCCCTCATCGAGGTCGGTGGTCACGTAGTGACAGGTGGCTCCAATGAGCTTTACGCCCCGCTCGAAAGCCTTCTGATAGGGATTGGCCCCTATGAATGAAGGCAGGAAACTGTGATGGATGTTGATCAAGCGTCGCGCGTACTTGTCACACAGGTGTGGAGGCATGATTTGCATAAACCGCGCGAGCACTATGGTGTCCGCATCATGGCGATCGATGATGGTTTCGATCCGCGCAAAAGCCTCTTCTTTGTCTGTCTTGGGCACCGGGACGAAGTGGAACGGTATGCCGTGCCATTCCACCATGCTCCTGAGATTTTCATGATTCGACACGACACAGGGGATCGAGCAACCCAGGTCGCCGCTTTTCCAGCGGTATAGCAAGTCCGCAAGGCAATGCGATGCGTGGCTGGCCAGTATCACAACGCGCGGCAGAGTGGCGCTGTCCGTGAGCGACCACTCCATCTCGTCCGCGGCGGCCAGGGACGTGAACTCTCCTCGAAAGCTCTCGGCGTCAAAGTCCGGGACCCCGCCTATTACATTGCGCATGAAGAACCAGCGATGGGCGTGGTCCGTGTGGTTGTGGGACTCGTTCAGCGTTCCGCCGTGTTTGGCGATGCAGCCGGCGACGCTGGCCACGATTCCCGGGCGGTCGGCGCAGGAAATGACAAGCGTGTGTTCGATATTGCTTTCGGTGTCTGACACTGTCTTTTTTGGTTTCCAGGAGCCGCGTACGTTTCGGCGAGACCCGCAATCTTTGAGGAAGGCGAAGCGAGCAGCGTCTGGCGCCTTTTCTCTTCTGACAGCCCGAAGTACATCACCGGCTGCGGTGCCCTTCTTCTCAGCGGGCCCGCGCGGATTCGCCCTGCCAGGTGCCGTGGTACACAAGACCTTTAACCGCCTGGAGTACTGCCCATGCCTAGCTTTTTGTCTGAAATGAGCCCGAGCCGCACGCCGCGTGTTGTCGCCTACAGAACTGCCCTGTTCGCTGGCTTTGCGGCGCTGCTGAGTGCCTGCGGCAGCGAATCTCCGGCGCCGGAATCTACCGCCGCTCCCCAGAACAACGCGGACTCCGCGGCGGAGCAGCCTGTCGACGCCGTTGAGGCTCCTGTGAGCCCCGAGCAGCTTCTGACTGAGGTCCTGGTAGCTCAGCCTCCGGAGGTGAAGGAGCGCTACAAGTGGCGCCATCCATCGGAGACCCTGGCGTTCTTCGGAGTTGAGCCAGGCATGACCGTGGTTGAGACCGATCCGGGGGCGGGCTGGTACACGAGGATCCTGATGCAGTATCTCGGTGAAGGCGGAACGCTGATTGGCGCCGATTACGCGATCGATATGTATCCGTTGTTCAACTACTACAGCGAAGAAGAGCTTGCGGCCAAGGCAAGCTGGGCGGAGCGCTGGCCAGCGGAGATGGGCGCGAGCGGGTCCGCGAGGGCAGCCCTCGTAGGTGCCAACATCGGAGCTATATCTGAGGCACGGAACGAGACCGTGGACGTGTATCTGTTCGTACGTGTTCTCCACAACCTCGCCGATTTCGAGGAGGAGGGCGAATACCTGAGTGCTGCTCTCGCAGAGGCCTTTCGCGTACTGAAGCCCGGTGGCGTGGTTGGTGTCGTCCAACACTGGAGTCCGGAAGCGAACTCCGGGGAGTGGGCCTCCGGCGCGAACGGCTACCTGAAGAAGGACTTCGTTATTGCCCGCTTCGAGGAAGCCGGTTTCACCCTGGACGGCGAATCGTCCGTTAATGAGAATCCCATGGATCAGCCGTCGGAGGATGAGTACGTATGGCGACTCCCGCCTGCGTCGGAAGACCCGGAAGATCCAGAGCTCGCGGCAAAGTACCTCGCGATCGGAGAGTCGAATCGCATGACGCTGAAGTTTCGCAAACCCGTCGCGACTTAGGTCTGCGGCTCAGCGGCCTTCGGATCGCTAGGACGTCGCCGAAACGCGGTCCCGACCCTGGGCTACTGGGTCCGGAGCCGCTTTGGGCGACGCCGTAAGTAGCCAAACGCCAATGCCAATGCTGAGCAGTGATAAAAACGGTTCGAACGGCCAATAGGGGAGCCACTGCTCGAGCTGTTGCGACCACAGGGGCGAGAGCAGCTGGCCGCTCACGGTCTCGTACCACAGACTGCCCGTGGCCGAGGCGACGATTCCAAGGACGATCAGGCCGAGGCCGAGGACTTGCAGCATTCGCGAAGGTCCGGCCTCCACTGCTGTGGTCCTGCGCGAGCGAGTTTTCCCCCAGGCCGCGATGCGCGCCGCGAACACCAAAAATCCAGCCCAGTAGAAGACATGGTCGATGAACTCGGGATCCTCGTAGTAGTACACGTTCCACCAGTAAACGCTGAATGCGTAGGCCCAGAGAAAGTAGACGCCGCTGCGGTGCAGGACCTTCCATTGCGCCGTACTCAGCGCTCGGCGGCCCAGGCTGAATGAGGTAAACACCATAGTCGCGAGGAGGATGTAGCCGCTGCTGCCTTCCAGTTCGTTGCGAAGAAGGTAGACGTCCGCGTAGTAATGCCCCCGATGAAGCTGCGTGAGTATGAAGATGAAGGCACCCTGCCAGGCCATAGCCAGGGCGAACACCAGTCCCACGTAGCGGCGGTTGCGCAAGAGCCAGCGGGTGCCTTCGCCGGGGAAGAGTTTCGGCAGCGCCGAAGCTGCCACGACCGCGTAGATGAACGGCACGGACCAGCGCACGGAGTAGGCAATCATATGCGAGACGCCTTCAGCGGATCCGAGGTCCGCGCTCAGGGTCTCGAGGCTCATGGCGCCGAGCATGGGCACGCTTAGCAGCCAGAACAGGGGCCATCCGTTTAGAACCGCCTGTCTGCTTATGGATTCAGCCATGCGCCGTGCTCCCCCTACCTGCATCTCGCTCCGCCTCAAGCTCCACGCTCTCACCACCCACGGGGAGTGTCTTTCGCCCGGATAGGCAGGGAAAACCCGAACTCTCAGGTCTGCCTACACTGTGGCGCAGCCGAACGTACTGATTGCGGCAAGATCCTTCGCAGCCGGTTCGGGAATCGAATAGCCCAGCAAGTCGAGCGACCGTGCCCGGCGAGGAACATGCCATGGCTCAAAGGCCAATCCTGCTGAAGTTGATGATCAATCTCATCTCTCTGCTGCCCTGGGCGGCGTCGCTTTTCGTGCAGTACTGGTTGGAAACAAACCACGTTTGGAAGCCGGAGATGCCGCTGCGCGACGCTGCGTCTCTGCTGTTACTGCTGGGCGGCATGGGCCTCTCATTCATTCTGCACTCCTACCTGACACGGCCCGGGCAGGCTGCATGAGCGTCGCAAGGGTGCTGCACCGGTGCCGTAAGAGTGCCCCAGGGGACGGCGGATTTTTTCTGATCGGGTTGCGACACCGCCTATAGGCTAGGACGTTTTCTCAAATCCACATAAATAATAGTTCTTATCGAGCGGAAGGAACTGGAGGCAGCTACTCGTGTCGAGTAATCCCAAAGCACCTTATTTGCACACCACGCTGGCCCTTGCTGTGGCGGCGGCTCTCGGTCCCGTCAGCCGGGAATCGGGTGCCCAATCGCTCGAAGAGACGGTGGTGACGGCGCGGCGGCGTACCCAGGACGTACAGGATGTGCCGCTCTACATCCAGACCATGGATGAGAAGGAACTGCGTGAGAGCATGGCCAAAGGCTTCGAGGACTATGCTCGAGACCTGACCAGCGTGGCCTTCGGAACCGCCGGTCCCGGCGCGACCACGATCGTATTCCGGGGCGCTGTCTCCCAGCCCAGCGGCTTCGACCAGATCAGCTCCTCTACGCTGTATCTGGACGAGATACCCATCACCCGGGACGGCCAGAACCCGGACGTTCGCCTCTACGACATCGAGCGCCTCGAGGCCTTGTCCGGTCCGCAGCCGACGCTATACGGCGCAGGCTCCCAGTCCGGCACGCTGAAAATCGTGACCAACAAGCCCGATACCGAGGGCAACAGCGGCTCGATCATGGTGGAGGGCGGATACATCGAGGAGGGCGATCCTTCTTACAACGTGAGCGGTGTCGCCAACATCACACTGATTCCGGACGAACTCGCCGTTCGCATCGTGGGCTTCCACGAGGAAGAGGGCGGCTACATCGACAACGTGCTGGGCGATACGCGGTTCTACTCGCCGGAGAGCGGAAGCAACTATCACGTACCGGGAAGCGTCGATCGCGACAATGCCGACCGGGTTGCGGACAACGTCAACGACTGGACGGTGCAGGGCGCGCGGGTGTACTTCCGCTGGCAGCCAAACGAGAACTGGACGATCGATGCCGGCATCATTTACCAGGATACGGAAAACGGCCAGTTCGATTTCAACCCGGCGCTCGGCGACTTGAACACTCTGAAATTCAAGGAGGAGGGTCGCAAGGACGAATGGTACAACCTGTCCCTGATTATCCAGGGTGACCTGGGCTTTGCGGACCTGACCATCGCCGGCGGGACCCACGATCGCAAGATCGACTATGACCTGGACTCGACGGCCTACATGACTCAGTACCGTACCAACGGCCTGAACATCGCCGAGTACTACACGGGAATCCGTGAGTTCCTTGACTACAACACCTGCTACTACACGGCGTACTGCTACAACTTCGTGAGCGCCTACGATTTCGGCGCCAACCCCACCGGGCGTATCTCCTTGAACCAGGAAATCTCCTCGTTTGCGCAGGAAATCCGCCTGGTATCCAAGGACGATGGGTCCAACAAATTCAACTGGCTTGTGGGTGCCTTCTACGAGGACAACAACAACGACTGGGACTACATTTCCACCGTTGATGACTTTGCGACAAACGGCGGTCAGGGCGCTATCTTCACCTACTATGGAGTCGAGCCAACCAACGACTGGTTTGACCAGGGATTCCGGCCGGAACTCACCTACAACGGGCTCCCCGGTGGTCAGCTCAACGGTCAGCAGCAGGACACCGATACCTTCGCGGTCTTTGCTGAACTCAGTTACCGCATAACCGACGACATACAGATATCTGGTGGTGGCCGCTGGTTCGACATCGATCGCCGCGTAACGGAAAACTCGTTGTATGTAGGCGCGCCCTTTGATGCCTTTGATGTGACCGAGAATACCCAGGATTTCACCCCACGCTTCAACATCACCTGGACGCCGACCGACGACATCCTGCTCTACGCGACATACTCCGAGGGTATGCGCCTGGGTGGGCCCAATGGTGCCGTGACGCAACGCCCAGCAGCCGGGGCGCTGGGGTTACCCAACGCCTTCGGCCCGGATTTGCTCAAGAATTATGAGATCGGGGGAAAAGCGACCTGGATGGACGGTCGCATGCTCACCAACGCCACTTTCTTCATGATGGACTGGGAGGACTACCAGCTGCTCACCTCCGTTCCCATCGCGGGTGTAGCGACACTCAACTCTGGCAACGCGTCGATCGACGGTTTCGAGGGCAGCTTCGCCTTTAAGATTACGGACTCTCTCGAGTTCTCGGTCGCGGCGACCTATCTGGACGCTACCATCGATGATGATGTGACCTTTGCAGACGGCGCCGTAGTGGCCGCGGTGGCCGGTGACAAACTACCCGCGGTGCCGGAATGGAAAGTGTTCGCCAGTCTTCAGTACAGCGCGCCCCTCTCTTTCTGGCCGGGAATGAACGGTACGGCGCGCTTCGACTACAACTTCGTCGATGAATCCGTGAACGGTACCAGCGCCTCGGTGTCGCTGTTCGGGGCGAGCACGGCGCCCATATCGGTGCAGCCGTCCTATGAGATTGGGTCCCTTTACTTCACCGTAGAGCCCGATCAGGGCAACTGGCAGGTGTGGCTGGGTATCGACAACCTCTGGGACGAGCGGCCACTGACGTTCATCGCACCACGTTTCGGCGACGAACGAGCCTTCACGATTCGCCCTCGTGAAGTGTCGATGGGCATCTATTACGGGTTCTAGGTCGTGACGAACCTGCAAGTGAAAGGGTGTCGCGTTCTCAAGGTGCGCACTCAACGCCTCTACCTGCGGATCAACGCTAAGCCGATTTCCTGGCGAGTCCGTACATAATCTGGACGCAAAGTACGCTGGAGTCGGTTTTTGGAGATAGCGCAGGACGCCCTGGCGCCACGCCAGGCCTTCGATAAGGCCTCGGCCTTCATCAGGGCCGAAGCGTTTGCTTCAGCCGATGAAACCCTCGCGGCGGCGCTTGCGGCGCACCCGAATGACCCCAATCTGCTGCGCATGCAGGGCATCTCCCTGGCGCGGCAAAAGCGCTTCGAAGAGGCCGAAGCCAAGCTGACACACGTAATCCGCTTGGTGCCCGAACACGCGGGAGCCCATGAAGATCTTGCCGATGTGCAGCTGTCGCTGCGCAAGCTTGAACCAGCTCTCCAGTCGCTTCGGTCTGCGATCAGACACGCGGCGCAACCCGCGCGTATCGAACAGCGCCTCGCGCAGCTCCTCAGCATCTCGGGACGGGCCGGCGAAGCGGAAAGTGTGCTTGAGGCCCAGCTCGCATCCGATCCCCACCGCAAAGCCATCGCAGAGGCTATGGAGCTGGCCAACGCGGGCAACTTCAAGCAAGCCGACGCCATCTATCGGGATATTTTGCGGAAAACACCCGACGACGTAGACGCCCTTCGGCTGCTCGGCGTGTCGAAGGTGAAGCGGGAGCTGTTTGATGACGGGGCCGCGTGTTTCCGTCGGGCGGTGGAGCTTGCTCCGGATTTTCTGAAGGCGTGGATTAATCTGGGCGCCGCCCTCTCTGAACAGCAGAAATTTGACGAAGCCGAGGCTGCGTTCCTGAAGGCCTTGGACCTCCAGCCCAACTCGCTGCACGTACTTGAGCGTCTGGGCGTAAACGCGCTCAAGGCGAGCCGCCTTGAGGACTGTATTGACTGGCTGCAGCGCTCGCTGGATATCAAGCCCGACTACTTTCCTTCGCTGCTTTGTCTCGGGCACGCTCTGAAAACCCAGGGCGATCAGGACAGCGCCATCGACGCCTACCGGCGTTGCGCCGCGGCCAAGCCCACCTTTGGGGAGGCCTACTGGAGCCTCGCCAACCTGAAGACCTTTCGCTTCGACGACGACGAAGTCGCGGCGATGGAGCGGCATCTGGAAGCGGTCACCGATACCGCCAATGAAGACGATGCCGATGCAGAGATTGCTTTTGCCTTCACCCTTGGTAAGTCCTACGAAGATCGTAAGGACTATGCCCGGGCATTCGACTACTACTATCGGGGGAACAGCAAGAAGCGCTTCCGGGTCAACTACGACCCGATCGAGTTCCAGGACAACAACGATCGCATCATCGAAGTCTTTACCCGGGAGTACTTTGCCGAGCGCGAAGGCTGGGGGCACGACGACGGCTCCCCCATCCTGATTCTGGGCCTGCCCCGCTCGGGCTCCACGCTGCTGGAGCAGATCCTCGCCAGTCATTCACAGGTCGAAGGCACGGCGGAGTTGCACTACCTGCTTCGCGCGGCGACCCATTCGGGCATGAATCGCTCCGACGGCATTCGCTATCCGCAGGTGATGCATGAGCTGAAGGCGCATCACGTCCGTGGCATCGGCGAGGAGTACATCGAGAACACGCTGAAGCACCGGGGAGAGCGGCCGTACTTCACGGACAAGATGCCGAACAATTTCACGGCCATCGGCTTCCTGCACACCATTCTGCCCCATGCCAAGGTGATCGACGCGCGGCGCCATCCCCTGGATTCCTGTCTCGGCACGTTCAAGCAGCTGTTTGCCAGCGGCCAGGTCTTCTCCTACGACCTCTACGACCTCGCGCATTACTACACGCAGTACATGCGCATGATGGATCACTGGAACGAGGTGCTGCCCGGGAAAGTGCTGACCTGTCACTACGAGGACACGGTCGCCGATCTTGAAGCCCAGGCCCGGGCCATGGCCGCCCACTGCGGCCTGCCCTGGGAAGATGAGATGCTGGACTTCCACGCCAACAAGCGAGCCGTGCGCACGGCCAGCTCCGAGCAGGTGCGCCAGCCGATTTATGCAAGTTCCGTAGCGCTATGGCGCCGCTATGAAGACCAGCTGGCGGAACTTATCGAATACCTCGAGCCGGTGCTCATGCGATTGCCGGAGGACCAGCGTCCTCAAATCCTTAAGCGCTAGCTGTCTGGCTCACCGTCGCGCGGACCGCGCAATCGCGGCTCGGAACGCGTCCCTCGACGGCTCTAACCCTGACGATCCGGCCAGACGTAGGGCCACAGTTCCAGCCCGTGAATGGCGTTGCGCACGTCCATGGTGAGATTGGCCACGGCCCGCGGTCGGGGCTCCCGCAAGTCGTAGAGCGTGACCGTCGAGGGAGAAGAACCCGCGGCGATGTGATTCTCGTCGATAGCGCACAGGCCGCGACCGAAGCCCTGGCGGGCGACCCTGGAGTCGTCGAGGTCGGTGTTGAGAAGCTTGTGCGGCGCATAGCGGGGTACGCGGTAGGCCTTGCGCGTTTCGGGACTCTCGAAGCGCACCGCGTCAGACTGGGTGTCATTGAATAACACGCCATCAAGGAACGGCTGGGCATTGTGCACGCCGGCGGGCAGCGTCGAGACCACGCTGAGAGACTCACCGTCGAAGCGCAGCAGGGCGCGGGTCCGCATACCGCTGATGTACATACCGCCCTGGTTGCAGTGCACATTATTGAGATGGAGCTTGTTGAGCAGAAGTGGACCGTCCTCAGATCGCGGATCGAAGCGGCGCAGGCCGAAGGCCGCTCCCTCCGACAAAACGCTCAAGCCCCAGTCGAACTCGCCGGATTCGAGGTTGAGTCCCACGATGCTGTCGTAGCCCGTGGAGCAGATGAACAGGTGGTTTCCGTGAATGGAAAGCTCGTGACAGTGCTTCAGGTAGGGGTTTGTGAATGAGCCTACGAGGTTGAAGCCCTGATCGAAGCGAAATAGCTCGTCACTGGCGGCAATGAAAATATGCCCGTCGTGGAAGGCGATGCCGCGCAGTCCGCGGTCCCAGCCTCTCCCGGACCAGTCGATATCCATCTTGTTCCAGTCCACGGGCTTGAGCAGGGCGCCGCTGTCCGTGTCCATCAGGTAGACGCCGCCGTGGCTCTCGCCCTGCTGGCTGCCGCGGACCACGGAGGTGGCGATGAGGGTTGTCATGACGATCCCCTGGACACGCGCTTCTTTCGGAAAGACATCACAGCAGCGGGCGGGGTCGCTGCGGATTGGATCTTGTCTGTCAGGACTTGCTCCCGGGGATATAGTCGAAGATGAAGGTGATGCGGTCTTCCGCGCCGCCGTTGATTACTCCGTGGCGCAGCTGGTTGTTGATTTCATAGGCCTTGCCGACTTCCAGCCGATGAGGCCGCCCATCGATCATGAAGCGAACCTTGCTGTTGGTGGTCAGGGGCACGTGGATGCGATGACTGTGGCGGAAAGACTCGTGCGCATCGGTGTGCGGCGTGATCGTCGTTCCCGCCTTAAGCTTGGCCGCCATGGCGCGAATGATCGTTCCGCCGGGGGTGAAATGCTTAGAAATGATGCCGTGCATCAGCGGGATTGCTACATCCGCGAGGCGGTCCCAGCTGTGGCCTTTTACGACGTCGATGCTCGGCCAGTCGTCGTGATCACAGAAAATGAGAATGACCGACTCGGTGTTGTAGTGGACCTCGGCGTACTTCTTTTGGCGAAGCTGTTCCTCGCGCCAGACGGGTTCATCGAAGCCCAGAACCCGGGTGCGGAGTGCGTCGGTCTCTATGTCGCCCAGATCGCGGAGGGGTTGGCCGATGTCCATAAGCGCGATCCTAGGGTATCGCGGGTTTTCTGGCCATGCCCGCGGCGGGGTGCAGCTCCTGAGCGCCTACTGGAGCGCAATGCTCATGTTGGGACCGCCTTCACTGTGGGTCCACCGCGCGGTAACGGTTTTCGTCTCCGTATAGAACTGCACACCCTGCTTGCCGTAGGCGTGCAGACTGCCTCGGAAGGAGCCGTTCCAGCCGGTGAAGGAAAAGAAGGGCAGGGGCACGGGAATCGGGATGTTGATGCCCACCTGGCCCACATCGACCTCGTGCTGGAATTTCCGTGCGGCGCCTCCGGACTGGGTGAATATTGCGGTGCCGTTTCCTACCTCGAGACTGTTGATGGTCTCGATCGCCGCATCGAGGCTGTCCACGCGCATACAGCACAGCACCGGCCCGAAGATCTCTTCGCGGTAGATCGCCATGTCAGGCGTTACGTCGCTGAAAAGCGTGGGACCCACCCAGTTGCCGTCGGGCAGCTTGTCGACTGTGATGGAGCTGCCGTCCAGGTGGCAGGTCGCGCCTTCGCGCTTGCCCTGTTCGATCAGACTGAGGACCCGCTCATGCGCGCGGGTTGAGATGATGGGGCCATAGGCCGCGTCGGGATTGTCCCAGGCACCGGGGCGCGCTGCCTTCATGCGCTCCGCGAGTTCCTCGATCCAGTTCGCCGATTCACCGACGAACAGAGCGACGGAGATTGCCATGCAGCGCTGGCCGGCGGCGCCTACGGACGCGCCGACCAGGGCGTTGAGCGTCGCGTCCCGATCTGCATCGGGCATGACGACCATGTGGTTCTTGGCGCCCATCATGCACTGCGCCCGTTTCCCGGCCGCCGTCGCTGTTTCGTAGATGTGCTGGCCCACGCGGGACGAGCCCACGAAAGACACGGCGCGGACGTCGCGATGGGTGATGAGCTGATCCACTACCTCCGGCCCGCCCTGCACCATGTTCAGAACGCCCGCCGGCGCGCCGGCTTCAACGAACAGCTCAACGAGCTTTACCGGTGTCAGGGGATCCTGTTCTGAGGGTTTGAGGACAAAGGTATTCCCCGCGGCTATCGCCAGAGGAAACATCCACAGAGGAATCATCGCCGGGAAGTTGAAGGGCGAGATTCCCACGCAGACGCCGAGCGGTTGTCGGAAACTGTAGCTATCCACACCACGGGCAACTCCTTCGACCGTCTCTCCCATCAGCATGCTGGGGATGTTGGCGGCCTGTTCGACGACTTCGATGCCTCGCCAGACGTCACCCCTGGCGTCCTCGAAGACCTTGCCCGTGTCCAGGGCGAGAAGCTCGGCGATGGCGTCATGGTTTTCTTTGAGCAGCTCGCAGTAGCGCATCATCAGACGTGCGCGCGCCGGGACCGGCGTCTCGCGCCAGGTCTCAAAGGCCTTCCGGGCACTGGCCACAGCGGTCTCGACTTCGCTTGCGGTAGCGAAGGTGACGTGTGCGAGCAGCTGCTGCGTCGCCGGGTTGGTAATCGGGAGGGTGGTCTCCCCGTGGGACTCTACAAATTCCCCGTCGATGAAGAGCGGTGCCTTCATAAGACTCGCGCTGGTGTTCATACCGAAGTTCCCCCTGATCACTTGAGCCGACATTCCAGATACCGATGGGTGCCCTAACGCTCCTTCCCTATCGGGTGCGATGCGGACGCCACGTTAGAGTTGTTTCATCGTCCGGGAAATAACACGTTGGGGGGTGCGCCCTGGTACACGAGGATGAATACACACAGGCCATGCTTTCTGCCATGGACCTGATTTGGGGCGAGGGTTTCATGGCGCCCGGAGGTGTCGGCAACGTCGAGCAGATGGTTCGCGGGCTCGATCTTCACGATCGCGATGTCCTCGACATCGGCTGCGGCCAGGGCGAGCCCGCCTGCATTCTCGCCCGCGAACACGGCGCGCGTGTTGCGGGCACCGATCTGGAAGCGCATCTCGTGGAGAGGGCGAGGGAGCGCGCCGCCGCGGCAGGTCTGGAGACGCGCGTCAGCTTTTGCCTGGCGAAGCCCGGGCCTCTGGATTTCGCCGACGAAAGCTTCGACTGCATCGTCTGCAGTGGCGCGATGACCCAGATCGAAGACAAGCGGTCGATGTATCGCGAGTGTCTGCGCGTTCTGCGTCCTGGCGGAACGCTGAGCTGCTACGACTGGATGAAGCCGCCGGGACCTCTGAGCAAAGACATGCACTACTGGTTCGAACTGGAAGGCCTCACCTACGCGCTGCGCACCCCCGACGAGCACCTGGATCTGTTGCGCGATGCCGGCTTTTCACGCATCTCGCAGCGCGACAAGTCGGCCTGGTATCGGGAGGAAGCGGCCCGCGAGTACGAGCGGCTCCGGGGAGCATGGCGCGGGCGCCTCGAGGCCATTCTTGGCGCAGAGGAAACGACGCGCTTTATCGAGGACTGGCGGATGCTTGTGCGTCTTTGCGAAAACGGTGAACTACTGCAGGTGTACACGCAGGCCACTAAGGAAAGCTAGGCGACGCTAGCACCGCGGAAGCTGTGTCCTCCCAGGATCCAAGACGGTGAGACCGCCCATGAACATCGGGAGTGAACGGGATTTCCGCGGCCCCACCACCGGGGCCGACAGCCCCGGTGCCTCGGGTATACTCTATGCTCCCAGGCCTTTCGCCACCAATCCGAAACCGACATGAACGCCGTTAGCCCAGCGGCAGACGTCACCGACGCTGCCGACACGATTGCCGAACAGATTCGTTCGCTTGCCCTCGATGCCCGCGCGGCGTCGCGCAAGCTAGCCGCTGCGAGCACCGAGCAGCGCAACAACGCGCTGCAGGAGGCGGCCGCCATCCTCGATAGCCGCCGCGCCGACCTGGCCGAGGCAAACGCCGCAGATGTGGCGCGGGCCCGGGAACGCGGCATCGACGCCGCCTTGCTGGATCGCCTCGAACTGACGCCACCCCGGGTAGACGCCATGCTTGACGGTCTTGCCCAGGTGGCGGCGCTACCCGATCCCGTCGGTGCCGTGCGCGACATGCACACCCGACCTTCGGGTATCCGACTCGGCAAAATGCGCGTACCCCTCGGCGTGATCGGCATCATCTACGAGTCGCGTCCCAACGTGACCGCCGATGCGGCCAGCCTGTGCCTGAAGTCCGGCAACGCGACAATCCTTCGCGGGGGATCCGAAGCGCTGAACTCCAACACCGTGATCGCGTCGGCTCTTTCCTGCGGCGTCAAGGCGGCGGGGCTTCCCGAATCCGCGGTGCAACTCGTCGCGACGCGGGACCGGGAGGCCGTGGGCGCGCTGCTCAGCCTTGAAGGACTCGTGGACGTGGTGATTCCCCGCGGCGGCAAGGGCCTGATCGAGCGCATCGTCCGCGACGCTCGGGTACCGGTCATCAAGCACCTCGACGGCGTATGCCATACCTATATCGACGCCGGCGCCGATAGCGACATGGCCCTCGCCCTTGCCGTCAATGCCAAAACGCAGCGCTACGGCACCTGCAACACGATGGAAACGCTACTGGTCCACCGCGACGAGGCCGATGCCCTGCTCCCGCGTCTCGCGACGGCGTTCGCGGAAGCGGGAGTGGAACTGCGTGCCTGCGCCGCCAGCTTGAGCGCGCTTCCCGGCGCCGTGGCGGCGAACGAAGAGGACTGGAGCACGGAGTATCTGGCGCCGGTATTGTCACTGCGAGTGGTCCAGGACCTGGACGAAGCCATCGAGCACATCAACCGCTACGGCTCGGGCCACACGGACGCCATCGTCACCCGGGACTACGAGCGCAGCCAGCGATTTCTGCGTGAGGTCGATTCGAGCTCCGTGATGGTGAACGCCTCAACGCGCTTTGCCGACGGATTCGAGTACGGTCTCGGCGCCGAGATCGGTATTTCCACGGACAAGCTACACGCCCGAGGGCCGGTCGGCCTCGAAGGCCTGACGTCGGAGAAGTACGTTGTTCTCGGCGAGGGACAGCTACGCCGTTGAGCGAAGCCCGCCTCGAAGGCGTCTATGGCGGCACCTTTAATCCCATTCACATGGGTCATCTGCGCTCGGCGCAGGAACTCTTTGACCGTCTTCCCCTCGCCCATCTGCGTTTCGTTCCCGCAAAGCTGCCGCCTCATCGGGAGGAACCCGCGGTCAGTGCGGAGCATCGTGCCGCGATGGTGGAGGCGGCCATAGCCGACGATCCCCGGCTGAGCTGTGATCGACGCGAACTGACGCGGGAGGGTCCTTCCTATACCGTTGACACCCTGACATCGTTGCGTCGCGAACTTGGCGCGGAGCAGCCCCTGGCGCTGGTCATGGGATGCGACGCGTTCCTCGGCCTGGACAGCTGGTATCGCTGGCACGACCTGGCGGAGCTGGCGCATATCGTGGTGATGGCCCGCCCGGGACAGGCTCTGCCGGAGACGGGAGCCCCGGCAATGCTGCTGCGCGATCGCACGATCGAGGCCGCTGGACTCATCGAAACTCCGTGTGGATCGGTCTGTACGCTGGAGCTGACACCCTGGCCCATATCGTCCACGGAGATTCGTGCCCTGCTACAATCGGGTCAAAGGGCCGGAGCGCTGGTTCCCGAGGCCGCCGAGCGGTATCTGCGCGCCCGCGGTCTCTACGCCGCGGATCGTCCCGACTGAGGTAGCGCTGGACTTATACAAGGTAGCGATGCGAGATGACGCGACGCAAAGGTGACCAGGGCAGGAGTGAGGTCTATTTCATCGAGTGATTCACACAGCGCCGACGGCGCAATGCCCGAGGCTACCGACACACTGCTTGCCGGCGTCGAAGAGGCCCTTGCCGACCTCAAAGCCGTAAACTCCGTAACCATCGACGTCCATGAACTCAGCAACGTAATGGACTACCTGGTCATCTGCACCGGAACTTCCAATCGTCACGTCAAATCCCTGGCGGAGAACGTGGTAAAGATGGCGAAGGGCGCCGGGCAGCCGCCGCTTGGGGTTGAAGGGCAGGATGCCGGTGAGTGGGTGCTGGTGGATCTCGGCGACGTGGTCGTGCACGTGATGCTGCCTGCCACGCGAGATTTCTACGACCTCGAACGCCTCTGGACTACGGTTCCGCCGACCCCCGGATCGCCTACGGAGTCCGGCGGCGCGAGTGTCGATGCGAGTAGCGGAATCAGCAGCGATGCCGCTGCGGACTGATGCGAGTCACGGTTCATTCCGTCGCCGGTCGCATGCCTGCCTGGGTCGACGATGCGGTCCAGGACTACGCGAAGCGCCTGCCGCGAGAGTTCCAGCTGTCGTGGCGGACCGTCCCCGTACCCAAATCCCAAGGGGGAGGCGCTGCGGCGCAGCGAGAGCGGGAAGGTGAGGCAATCCTGAAAGGGCTGCGCGACAGCGAACACTGCGTCGCCCTCGACGGTCGCGGGAAATCCTGGACCACGGAAGAGCTGGCCGAGCAGCTGCGCGGCTGGCTCATGGGTGGTCAGCCCCTGAGTTTGCTCATCGGCGGTCCCGACGGTCTGTCACCGGCCTGTCTTGCCGCCGCGAAGCAGCGCTGGTCCCTGGGGCCCCTGACCCTGCCCCATCCCCTCGTGCGTGTCCTCCTGGTCGAACAGCTCTACCGGGCCTGGACGATCACGATCGGGCACCCCTACCACCGCGCCTGACGGCTTCCGGTAGGTTCGCCCATGGCCTCGCGCATTGCCCTCAAAGACCCGCGGCGGGAGCAGCAGGTCTTCACGGCCCGTACCGTGACCGCGCTTCTCGGCGTCGCGATCATGCTCCTGTTGCTGCTGTCGCGCTACTACTCCTTGCAGATCAGCGAGTTCGAAACCTACCGCACCGCTTCGGAGCGCAACCGGGTGCAGCTGCAGCCGCTGCCGCCGAAACGCGGCCTGATCTACGATCGCAACGGCCTCCTCCTCGCCGACAACCGGCCAAGCTACACGCTGTCTCTGATTGTCGAGCGCGTCGACGATCTCGATGCCACCCTGGATGCGCTGGCCGATCTCGTCGACATCAGCCCCGGGGATATCGACAGGTTCGAGACGCGCAGGCTTCAGCGCAGGCCCTACGAACACGTGCCGCTGCGTTTTCGTCTCGACGACCGGGAGCAGGCGCGCATCGCGGTCAACCGCCACCGTTTGCCCGGTGTGACCGTGGACGCGCAGCTGCAGCGCTACTACCCCTTCGGAGACCTGTTCGCGCATGCGATTGGCTATGTCGGCCGAATCAATGCCCGGGAACTGGAGCGCATCGATGAGGCGAACTATCGCGGGACGTTCCATATTGGAAAGATCGGAGTCGAGCGCCACTACGAAGACGACCTGCACGGCCGCGTCGGCTATCAGACCGTAGAGACAAATGCCCACGGTCGCGTTCTGCGCGTGCTCGAGCGCTTCGACCCGGTGCCCGGTCAGGACGTCATTCTGCATCTCGACTACCGTCTGCAGCGCATTGCCCATGAGGCCCTGGATGGTCGCCGCGGTGCGGTCGTGGCCATCGACCCGCTGAGCGGCGGTGTGCTTGCACTCGTGAGCACACCGTCCTTCGACAGCAACCTGTTCGTGAACGGCATCAGCACGCGCGACTATTCGGCGCTGCGTGACTCCCCGGATGTGCCGCTGTTCAACCGCACGGTGCAGGGCCAGTATCCTCCGGGCTCGACGATCAAGCCGGTGATGGCCCTGGCCGGTCTCGAAGGCGGGCTCGTTGACCCGACGACCACGGTCCCCGATCCCGGCTGGTATCGCCTGCCTGGCGATCGTCGCCGCTACCGCGACTGGATTCTGCGCATACGAGGCACGGGTCACGCGCCGGAAGTGGACCTGAAGATGGCGATCGCCGAGTCCTGCGATGTGTACTTCTACGATCTCGCGCGGCGCCTGGGCATCGACGGCATCCACGACTACCTGGCCAACTACGGCCTCGGCCTGCGCACGGGAATTGACACCACGGCGGAACGGCCTGGCGTGCTGCCGTCCACGGCCTGGAAGCGGTCCTCCCTCAACCAACCCTGGTTTCCCGGAGAAACGCTGAGTGTCGGCATCGGCCAGGGCTATATGCTGGCGACGCCGCTGCAGCTCGCGGTCATGACCTCCATCATTGCGACACGCGGTGAGCGTCGCGAACCGCGGCTGGTTCAAACCATGGGCAACGAGGACGTGGAAGCGCCTCTGCAGCCACCGGTCATGGTGGATGGTGCCAACTGGGACGCCGTGGTGGAGGCGATGCGCGAGGTGGTGCACGGCGCCCGGGGCACGGCGAAAGCCATATCCCGGGGTATGGAATACGAGATGGCGGGAAAGACCGGCACGGCGCAGGTGATCGGCATTGCCCAGGACTCGGTCTATGACGAGGAGGCCATCGACGAGCGTCACCGCAACCACGGTCTCTTCGTCGCCTTTGCGCCGCTGCAGGCGCCGACGATTGCCGTGGCCGTGATCGTGGAGAACGGCGGCGGCAGCAGCGCGGCCTACCCGATCGCGAGGACGGTGATCGACGCCTGGCTCGAGGGTCAGACAGGCTGATGTCCGAGTACGTGCGGCAGATGCCCAATGCGGTGGGCCCGCTGACCCGGCCGCCGCCCCTGGCTCGCCAGCTTCACGTCGATCTGCCCCTGTTAATGCTGCTTCTCCTGCTCACAGGCTATGGCCTCGTTGTGCTGTACAGCGCGTCGGGGCAGAGCATCGGAGCTGTCGTGCGCCAGGGGCGGTTCTTCCTGATCGCCTACATCGCCATGTTTGCCGTGGCCCAGATCAGCCCCGTGCGCTGGTCGCGCTGGTCGCCCTGGGCCTACCTGCTGGGCGTGGCTCTGCTCCTGGCGGTCGCTTTTTTTGGAGTAGGGGCGAAGGGCGCCCAGCGTTGGCTGAATCTCGGCGGCTTCCGTTTCCAGCCGTCGGAGATCATGAAGCTCGCCGTACCCATGACGGTAGCCTGGTACCTCGGAAGCCGGCGCCTGCCGCCCAGCCCAAAGTACGTGCTCGCCTGTCTGCTCCTTATCGCCATACCCTGCGGGCTCATTGTCCGACAGCCCGATCTCGGCACGTCGCTGTTGATCGCGGCGGCCGGACTGTTCGGTATCTTCATGGCCGGGATCGGCTGGCGTTTTATTGGCGGTACGGCCGTCTTCGCCGTGGCGTCGACCTGGCCCGCCTGGCAGTTTCTCCTCGCCGACTACCAGAAGCAGCGCATCCTCACGCTCCTCAACCCGGAGAGCGACAAGCTCGGGGCAGGCTGGAACATCATCCAGTCCAAGACCGCGATCGGCTCGGGCGGTTGGGCTGGGAAAGGCTGGACCCAGGGGACCCAGTCCCAGCTCGACTTTCTTCCCGAGAGCCACACCGATTTCATAATCGCCGTGCTTGCCGAGGAGTTCGGCCTGCGCGGCGTGCTGCTCCTCGTACTGCTGTACGCGCTGATCCTGCTGCGCGCCTTCTGGATCGGCGTCCGCGCCCAGAGCAGCTATGGACGCATTCTCTGCGGCAGTCTAACTCTGACTTTCTTCGTTTATATCTTTGTTAACATGGGCATGGTTGCGGGTCTGCTGCCCGTCGTGGGTGTACCGCTGCCCCTGGTCAGCGCCGGTGGAACCTCCGTTGTCACGCTGATGGCGGCGTTCGGTCTGCTCATGGCGGTCAGCACCGAGAAGCGGGTCATCGGCCAGTAGCACCGATCGTCGAGACGGATCGTTGAGATAGACCCTGAGATAGACCCTACGATAGACACTTTTAATTGACCCGTGAGCGCATGGTCCAGCCAGGGCTCCCGATATGCTCCCCCGCGTTGTGAAAATTGCCGGAGTTGTCCGCATGATCAATCCAGTGTTCATTGATGGCGCTGTTCGTCGTTTACTTTTTGCATGTCCGATAGCGCTTGCTCTTTTCCTTCCCGCCATAGCGAAGGCGGAGTCCTATGCGGGGCATCCGGCAGCGGCCGAGTTCACCGAGCGTATGGTTACAGAGCACGGTTTCGCCCGGGAGGATGTCGAGACGCTCATCGCTGATGCGGAACGTCAGCAGTCCATTCTGGACGCCATCGCCCGGCCCGCGGAGAAGACCAAAGCGTGGTTTGAGTACCGGCGCATCTTTCTCAATGATCGTCGCGAGCGCGAGGGTATTGAGTTCATGCGCGCGCACCGGGCTACCCTGGCCCGGGCCCAGGCCGAAACCGGTGTCCCGGCCGAGATCATCGTCGCAATCCTGGGTGTGGAGACCTACTACGGTCGGATCGCCGGGAGCTACCGGGTGCTTGATGCACTGGCGACGCTGGCCTTTGATTATCCGCGGCGTTCACCCTTTTTTACCGCCGAGCTGGAGAACTTTCTGCTCCTCGCTCGTGAGCAGGGCCTGGATCCAACCGTGTTGAAGGGCTCCTACGCCGGGGCCATGGGCTACGGCCAATTTATGCCCAGCAGCTATCGCGCCTATGCCGCGGACTTCGACGGTGACGGTGTCGCCGACATCTGGAACAACCCCGTCGATGCCATCGGCAGCGTCGCCAACTACCTGGCCCGCCACGGCTGGCGCGAAGGTGAACCGGTCGTGAGCGCCGCGACGGTGGACGCAGGTGCCGAGGTCGCGCTTTTTGACGGCAAGCTCAAGCCCGCCCGCAGTATTGCTGACTTTGCCGCCGCCGGCGTGGTCGCCGAGCAGAGTCTCGACCCCGCAGCGCTCGCCACGGCCATGCGCTTTGAACTGGCCGATGGCTACGAGCACTGGCTGGGCCTGCACAACCTCTACGTGATTACCCGCTACAATCATAGCGCCATGTACGCCATGAGCGTGTTCCAGCTCAGTCAACGAATCGCCGCGGGCGCCGCCACGTGAAGCCCTACCTGCCTCTGCTTCTGTGCCTTGTCGCGGCGGCTTGCTCCGGCCCGGAACCACGCGTGGCCTGGGAGGGCGATGGGGCCCCGGCGACCGATTTGAAGCCGGGCGATGTTGTTGACGCTGTGCCGCGTCCCGATCCCATTCTCCGCGCGGGAAATACTTCGCCTTACGAGATTCAGGGAGTCACCTACGAGGTGCTCCCCAGCGCCGCCGGTTACAGCGAGGTGGGTGTCGCCAGCTGGTACGGTACGAAATTCCACGGCAAGCGCACCGCCAACGGTGAGATCTACGATCTCTACCTGGCCACGGCGGCACACAAAAGCCTTCCCATACCCAGCTACGCCAGGGTAAAGAACCTCGCGAACGGTCGCGAGATTGTTGTGCGCGTGAACGATCGTGGACCGTTCCACCCGGAGAGACTTATCGATCTGAGCTACGCCGCTGCCGTAAAGCTGGACATCGTGGACAAGGGGACGGCGAGGGTTCGCGTGCAGTCGCTGGCGGTTGCCGGCGTCGACGACCGTCGTGACAACACCTATGGCGAATATCGCTATCTTCAGCTCGGGGCCTTCGCCAGTATGACCGCCGCCGAGCATCTGCGGGAGAGCGTCGCGGAACTGGTTTCCGTGCCCGTCGAAATCACGCCGGTGGATGTGGGCGGGCGACGCCTGAGCCGCGTCCGCGTGGGGCCCATCGCGGACGGTGAAGAGCTTCAGACCCTACAGAACATGCTGGTGACGCGAGGTTATTCACCGGGACTTGCGCTGCCCTGAACTCGCACTCCGCCGTCTCGCTGCGCAGCCGCGCCCGGTACTTCGTTTCACCGTTACCGTGCTTGCGGTACCATTCCGTCGTCCACCTACTGACATCGTCATTCTGCGCATGCCCCTGATTCTTCTGTCGCCCGGCCGGCGTCTGCGCCTGCTGTTGTGCCTACTCCTGCTTCCCCTCTCCCTGTCCACCGTCGCGCAGAGCATCGTGCCGGCTCCTCCGGAAATCGCTGCCCGGGCCTTTCTTTTGATCGATGCGAAGACGGGCACCGTGCTGGCGGAGAAAAATGCCGACGAGCAGCTTCCCCCGGCCAGCCTGACCAAGCTCATGACCGGCTACGTGCTTGCCTCGGAAATCGCCGCGGGGCGGGTAACGCGCAGCGATGCCGTAACCGTCAGCCGCAACGCTTGGTCACAGAATCCCGTTTTCAACGGTTCATCGCTCATGTGGATTGAGCCGCGCAAGCCGGTGACGATTGGCGAGCTCGAGCAGGGTATCGTGGTTTCCTCGGGCAACGATGCGACCGTGGCCGTCGCCGAGCACGTCGCTGGCAGTGAGGCCGCCTTCGCCGACCTCATGAACAAACACGCCGCGGAGCTTGGTCTTGCCAGCAGCTACTTTATGAACAGTCACGGCCTGCCGCATCCCCAGCACCTGACCACGGCCCGTGATCTGGCGCGGCTTTCCGGAGCGATCATTACGCGCTACCCCGAGCACTACCGCATCTACAGCCAGCGCGAGTACACCTACAACGACATCACCCAGTACAACCGCAATAGCCTGCTGGGAGAGGATCCCTCAGTGGATGGATTGAAGACGGGCTATACCCGCGAAGCCGGCTACGGCCTGGTCGCCTCCGCGGATCGCAACGGTATGCGCCTCATTTCCGTGGTTATGGGGACCGAGAGCACCCGGGCCCGCAAGCGAGAGACGCGCAGCCTCCTCAACTATGGGTTCCGATTTTATGAAACGGACATCGCCGTTCGTGGCGCTGAAGAAATCGACAAGCCCCGGGTGTGGAAAGGCAAGTCGGACTATCTTTCGGCGGGCCTCGCCGAGGACATCGTGCTGACCCTACCGCGGGGCAAGCACGGCGACATTGAGCAGACTGTGCAGCTTGTGGACCCCATCAGTGCACCGCTGGAAGCCGGGGCGAGCATCGGTGAGCTTACTCTTACGCTGGATGGCGAGGTCCTGGAGCGGGTCTCCGTGGTGGCCCTGGAGCCCCTTGAGAGCGCCGGTTTCTTCGCCCGCCTCTGGGACGTGATCCTGATGTGGATCGCGAAGCTCTTCCGTGGCTGAGCTTATCGGTGGTCCCGAGCCGAGGGGCGAAGAGCCGCCCAAGATTGAGTTTCCCTGCGCCTATCCCGTGAAGGTGCTCGGCCGGCAGAGCGACGAGTTCAATAGCACCGTGCTCTCTGTTTTCGAGGCACATGCTCCGGGCTTCGACGAGAGTACGGTCAGTGTGCGCGCCAGCAGCAAGGGACGATTTGTCGCCCTCACAGTGACCATTACCGCGACCGGGCCGGAACAGCTCGATGCGCTGCACCGTGATCTCCTCGCGACGGGAATGGTCCAGATGGTGCTGTGAGCACCGCGCCCGCGCTGCGCGTGCGCCGCCTCGGCAACGACGCCGACTACGCCAGCACACTGGAAGCCATGCGTGCTTTCACGGACGGTCGAGATAAAACGACGCCCGACGAATTCTGGCTTCTTCAACATCCGCCCGTGTTTACCCAGGGCGTTGCCGGGCGCGCCGAGCATCTGCTGGCGCCCGGAGACATCCCCGTAGTCAGCGTCGACCGCGGCGGACAGGTGACCTATCACGGTCCGGGGCAGTGGGTTCTCTATCTGCTCGTGGATCTCAGGCGCCGCGGCCTCGGTGTGCGCGCCCTGGTCACGCTTATCGAGCAGAGCCTCGTCGACACCCTGGCCACCTTCGGCATCAGTGCCGCGGCGGATCCATCGGCGCCCGGCGTCTACGTCGACGGCGCCAAAATCGCGGCCCTGGGACTGCGCGTGCGTCGCGGCTGCAGCTATCACGGGCTGTCCCTGAACGTCGACATGGATCTCGAGCCCTTCTCGCGGGTGAATCCCTGTGGATACGCTGGGCTTGAAGTCACATCCATGCAACAGCTTCTCGGCGACAGCTGTCCGTCCATGGACGTCGTTGCCGACCGGTTGATTGAGGCGCTGCGGGCGAGACTCGAAGCATAGCGATTCGTTTGTTCACGGCCGGCTCTTTCGGTGCGAGGTTCCGGCGAGACAGGGCTGGTTGCTGCGCTCGCTGGTCGGGAAACGCTCGCTCCGCAACCCGTCCTGTTTCCTCACTCTCTGCCAACGCGACACTTTCCATGCGGTGCCGAAATCCCGGCGAGACCAGAGGTATTGCTACGCTCCGCTGGGGTGGGGGACGCTGCGCTCCGCAACACCTCCGGTCACGCCTGCGCAGTGCCAATCGCAACCAAAGAAGACAATGCGCTCAGCGAACCTAGGGCTTGAGCGACACGGGCCGTGTTTGCGGAGCGAGCGTTTCCCGACCAGCGAGCGCAGTAAACACGGCCCGGGTCGCGAGGACCCTGGCACTTGCGGACCGATTGCAGTCTGAACAGACCGGGGATGAGGTTTTGTGGCTCCCCAACCCATCGGCTATGATGCGCCGCCCTCGCGCCATGAGCGACGGATCTGCCTGTCACGGAACCCCATGAACGACTCAAGTACAGCGGCTGCAATCGCGCAGCGCCGAACCTTCGCCATCATCTCGCACCCGGATGCGGGAAAAACCACGATTACCGAGAAGCTGCTGCTCCTCGGGCGGGCGATCAGCGTCGCCGGCAGCGTCAAGGGAAAGAAGGGCCCGCACGCGACTTCCGACTGGATGGGCATGGAGCAGGAGCGGGGTATCTCCGTGACCTCGTCGGTGATGCAGTTCCCCTATCACGAACGCGTGGTCAACCTTCTCGACACACCCGGACACGAGGACTTCTCCGAGGACACCTATCGCACCCTCACGGCGGTGGACTCGGCGCTGATGGTGATCGACGGCGCGAAGGGCGTGGAGGACCGAACGATCAAGCTCATGGCGGTATGCCGCCTGCGCGATACGCCGATCATCAGCTTCGTCAACAAGCTCGACCGTCCCATCCGCGATGCCATAGAACTGCTCGACGAAATTGAAGAAGTACTCGACATTCCCGCGGCGCCGATCAACTGGCCCATCGGCGCCGGCGATCAGTTCCGCGGTGTGTACAACCTGTACACCGACGTCATTCACTGCTTTGAGCGGGGCCACAACGCGGAGATACATCCCGATCAGCGCATCGAAGGCCTTGCCAGCGATGCCGCCCACGAACTGCTGGGGGAGGACTACGACGACTTCTGCGAAGAAGTGGAGCTGGTGCGCGGCGCCAGCCACGCCTTCGATCGCGAGGCGTTTCTGGCCGGACGCCTTACCCCCGTGTTTTTCGGTACGGCGCTGGCAAACTTTGGAGTGCGGGAAATGTTGAACGATTTCGTGGATTGGGCCCCTCCGCCCCAGCCCCGCGATGCGACGCAGCGACGGGTCGACGCCGATGACGCTGGCTTCTCCGGCTTCGTGTTCAAGATCCAGGCGAACATGGACCCGCGCCACCGGGACCGCATTGCCTTTCTGCGCATTTGCTCCGGCTCGTACGAGAAGGGCATGAAAATGCACCATGCGCGCATCGGCAAGGACGTGCGGATCGCGGATGCGGTCACGTTCAAGGCCGGGGAGCGCGTGCTGGTTGAGGAGGCCCTGGCAGGCGACATCATTGGCCTGCACAACCACGGTACGATCCAGATTGGCGATACCTTCACCGAGGGTGAGGATCTCGCATTCACCGGAATTCCACACTTCGCCCCGGAGCTTTTCCGCCGCATCCGGCTGCGCGATCCCATGAAGTCAAAGCAGCTGCAGAAGGGTCTGCAGCAGCTATCGGAAGAGGGGTCTACGCAGGTATTTGCCCCAATCTCATCCACGGACCTGATCGTGGGTGCCGTGGGACAGCTGCAGTTTGACGTCGTCGCCTACCGACTCAAGGACGAGTACAAGGTCGAGGCGATCTACGAGCCGGTGAACGTCTACACCGCGCGCTGGGTGTACTGCGAAGACGAACGCAAGCTCGAGGAATTTCGCTCCAAGGCCGCGGATCAGCTGTCCATCGACGGCGGTGGCTACCTCAGCTACCTGGCGCCCACCCGGGTGAACCTGTCGCTGATGGAAGAGCGCTGGCCCGATATCGAGTTCCGGGCAACGCGCGAACACTGAGCATCCGGCACGACTAAGACCCCGTTGCGGGCTTCCAGGCGGCTGAGAGCGAGCCATGCACCGCTAGAGCAGGGCTTCGATATCGCTGGCGATCGCCTTCGGCTTTGTCGTAGGGGCGTAGCGTTTGACGACCTCGCCGTCGCGGTTGATCAGAAACTTGGTGAAGTTCCACTTGATGCGATTGCCGAGCGTGCCTGGCGCCGACTCGCGCAGATGTACGAAGAGCGGTTCGGCGTCGCTGCCATTCACGTCGATCTTTCCGAACATGGGGAAGGAGACACCGTAGTTCAGCTGACAAAATTCCATGATCTCTTCATTGCTTCCCGGGTCCTGGGCGCCGAACTGGTTACAGGGGAAGCCGAGGACCGTGAAGCCCTGATCCTTGAATTGCTCGTGCAGCTCCTCGAGGCCGGCAAACTGAGGCGTGAAGCCGCACTTCGACGCCGTATTGACGATCAGGAGAACCTGGCCGCTGTAGTCCTCAAGAGATCTGGGCTTACCACTGCGGTCGGGCGGCGCAAAGCCGTAAAGCGCTGAACTCATGCATTACTCCCTTCGGCGCGCTTTAGCGCGCCGCTCAATCTGTATCCAAATAAATCGCGCGGTTCGCACGACCGAACCCGCGCTGGGCGCCGGACGATCAGCTCTGCAAAGGCTGCAGTTGCCATTGCTCGAGCAGCAGGGCGATGCGTTTGCGCTGCGAGCGCAGGCAGTACTCCAGCTCGCGGAAGCGGCTCCGTAAGGCAGCCTGTTCCCAGCGTCGCTGAAGCTGGGAACGGCGCTCTTCGATGGCGCCACCCAGCTGTTCCCGATGACGCTCATAGCGCTCGCTCTGGAGCTGCGTCCATTTGGCGACGGATTCGCCGAAGAGCTGGTATTCGCGTTCGAGAATTGCAATCAGCGCCGGCTCCTCGCGGTCTTCAGCGAGCTGCTGCGCCCGCTTGAACTGCATATCCAGCAGCGCGCGTTGAATCTTGAAGTTTGGAATGCGTTGTAGCTTGCGGGCCAGGCCGAGGTGCTCAAGCATGGCGATCATCCACTTGGTGGGATCCCACTGGTACCAGCGAATGCCGTTGCGATAGTCGGTCTGAAAGATGTGGTGGTAGTTGTGGTAACCCTCCCCGTAAGTCAGAAAGGCGAGGAAGCCGTTGTCCCGCGCGCTGTTCGTGTCTGTATAGGGGCGCGAACCCCAGTAGTGGGCAAGGGAGTTAATAAAAAACGTCACATGGTGGTTGAGCACCAGGCGCAGCAGGCCGACGAGCAGCACCGTGCCTATCACGTCGCCCAGGGCGAACCCCAGCAGCAGCGGCAGGCCGAGATTCATGAAGGTGGTGAGCGCCACGTAGTGCTTGTCCTGCCACACAACGATCGGGTCGCGGAGCAGGTCCTGAACGTTTGAGAAGTCCTCTTTGTTGGTCGGGTACTCGCGCAGCATCCAGCCGATATGGCTGAACCACAGGCCCCGGCCGGCGGAATAGGGGTCGCGCGCGTTGTCATCGACATGGCGGTGGTGCCGGCGGTGATCCGCCGCCCAGATCAGAATGCTGTTCTGCAGCGCACCGGCACCCCAAAGCGCAAACCACAGGCGCACGCTCCAGTGCGCCTCGTAGGCCTTGTGGGACCACAGTCGGTGGTAGCCACCGGTGATGGATAGCCCATTCAGGTAGAGAAAGACGACGGCCCAGATCCACTGTGCCGCGCTGAAACCCTGGGTGAGGCCCCAGAGCGGCACCAGGATTAGCGCCGCCAGGGGGAAGCCCAGGAAAATGACGACATTGATGCCGATAAACGGCGGTTTCGCTGGGGCGTCGATCGCGGGGGCCTCGGAAGGTGCTGAACTTCTTCCGGCCGCGGGGCATTCAGCAGACTCAGTAGCTGCAGCCGCTCGTTCCGTGGCTAAGTTTTCTTTGCTGGTGTTCATATTTGGGCATCAACCGACCTAACAGCCTGTTATGGTAACGGTATTCCCCGGGAACTGCTCTCCCGTGTCAGTCGAGGCTGGCTGGGCCGCGGGCGGCGCGGTAACGTAAACCGGGGCGTTCCTCTGCCTGGGGCGGCGCCTCCGGGCATGCCGCATTCTGAGAACACTCGATGAGCAAACCGGTTTTCTTGCAAGGCTCCACCATGCGCCACGTGCTGGTGATGACGGGTGCGGCGACCACGGGCCTGGTTGCCATGTTTGCTGTCGACGTGGTCGACATGTACTTCATCACGCTGCTGGGAGAGCAGCAGCTGGTAGCGGCCGTGGGCTTCTCCGGCACCTTGCTCTACTTTCTTCTCTCGCTGGGTATCGGGCTGCAGATCGCCCTTGGAGCGCTCGTGGCCCGGGCGGAAGGGCGGGGGGATCGCCCCGGAGCCGGCGAGTACTGTAGCTCCGTGCTCATTCTCAATGGCGCCGTTGCGGCTTTCCTCACCGCTTTGACCTGGTGGTACCTGCCGGAGCTGCTCGGCCTGCTGGGGGCTGAAGGCCAGACGCTGAGCTATGCGTTGAGCTACACCTACATACAGCTCCCTGCCGTTCCCGTGCTGGTTCTCGGTATGAGCCTGGCCTCGGGGATGCGGGCCGTGGGCGATGCGCGACGAAGTATGCTCGCAACGCTGTATGGCGCCCTCGTAAACGCCGTGCTCGATCCCCTGTTTATCTTCCAGTTCGGCTGGGGTATCGAGGGCGCTGCCTGGGCGTCCGTCGCCTCGCGCATCGTGGTGTTCAGCTACGCTGCTCGCATTCTCTTCGCGCATCACCGCCTTCCCCGTGCGGTATCGCTGGAAACTTTTCGCCGCCACGTGCCCGCCATCCTGGTGATCGCGCTGCCCGCCGTGCTGACGAATCTGGCTACACCGCTTGGTGGCAGCATTGTGTTGCGCATCATGTCGGAGTTTGGCGACAGTGCGGTGGCCGCGATTGCCGTCATGGCCCGGCTTGCCCCGCTGGCGTTCGCGGCGGTATTCGCCGTGTCCGGCGCCATTGGGCCCATCGTTGCTCAAAACGCCGGCGGCAACCGCTACGACCGCGTGCGTCAGGCGCTGCTCGATGCATCGCTATTTATCGCGGTCTACGTCGCGGTGATCTGGTTGCTGCTGTACCTGTGCCTCGATTACGTCATCGCGGGCTTCACAGCGAGTGATACCGCGGCGGAGCTGCTGCGCTTCTACATCCACTTTCTCGTCGGCGCCTTCGCGCTCAATGGCCTGCTGTTTGTCGCCAACGCGAGCTTCAACAATCTTGGGCGCGCGTACCTGGCCACCCTGTTCAATTACGCGAAGGTGTTGCTTGGTATCGTTCCTGCCGCTTACTTAGGTGCACAGCTTTACGGAGCGCGGGGAGTGATGGTCGGCGAGGCTCTGGGCATGGCTCTCTTTGGCGTCATCGGCATGCTTACCGCTCTTGGCCTCGTGCGCCGGCTACAGCAGGATTACTCGCCGATCGAGGCGACCATGAATCCTACGGCTGCCGCATCGGAGCCAAAAGAAGCAGCAACGGATGGTGATCCGACACCCGCGTCGGTACCGCCGTCGCGCTAAGCGTCTCAAAACCGCGCTGCAGTACGCCATCGACCGGCCGCCCGAGATGGCGGCTGCGCCAGTCCGGTTGGAAATCCGCGACAGCCAATCCGTTTTTCCTGGCGAAGTGCCGCAGGGTCGCGTCACGCTTATCGTTCCAGTTGTTGAAATCGCCGGCGACGATCGCCGGGCCGCCGTGGCTGCGCAGCAGCAGAGAAACCGCATCGAGCTGAGCCGCGTAGGCACGCACGCCGAGCGTGAAGTTCACTGCGTGGAGATTGACGAGGAGCAGCCCCTGCGGTCCCAGGGCATGTCGCGTCGCCAGTACTATTTTCGGGCTGCGCAGCCAGGGCTCGGTAAAGCTGAGACTGCATTCCAGATGAGCTCGATACACGCCGCGCAGCTCCACGCCGCTCTGCTCATCACCGAAGGCGTAGCCATCACCGAAGTAGCGGAGACCGCGAAAAGAGGGGTGAGGGCCGACGCTGCGCAGACCTTCCTGGAGGAACACGAAGTCGACGTTCCTGCCCAGGCGTTCCAGGAGTTCGCGCGCGCCATGCCGGCCATACTTCATGGTATTCCAGCTCAAGACACGCAGGATTTCCGGGGTCTCGGTTTGCGGAGCGGGTAGGGGCTCGCCTAAGGCTTCACTGCAGGCGTCGAGATCATCAAGGACTGTCGCCGCTTCGACGGAGGCTTGAACACAGCACGAGAACGCTATCCCGACCATTGCAAGCACGGCTTGCAATAGCCGTGACGCGTTGCGAAGGATGAAAAGCATCCGCGCAGTATAGGCGCCACCGCCGCAAAGGACGGCTAAGCTCAGAGCCGCTCGACGTAGGCGTGATACTCCAGGCTCGTGATATGTCGCTCGAACTCCGAGAGTTCCTGAGTCTTGGTCATCACGAAGCTGTGCTGAAGTTCCGCGCCGAGCGCATTGGTGATGAAGTCTGACTCCCGGAATAGGCGGAGTGCCTCCTGCATATATAGCGGTAGTGTGGGTTTCCTGATCCGGTACCCGTCTCCGCTGACCGGTTCGTCGGGAAAGAGCCCCCGCTCGATGCCATCCAGGGCGGCGGCGAGAATCGACGCGATAGCCAGGTACGGGTTTGCGTCCGCGCCGGCAACACGGTGCTCGAAGCGCCGCGCGTGGTGATCGCCGGCGGGTACACGCACGGCCACGGTGCGGTTTTCGTAGCCCCAGTTCGGCGTCACGGGAGCGTGACTCCCTTTCTGAAAGCGCCGATAGGCGTTAAAGCTTGGTGCGAAAATCGCGAAGGACGCAGGCATATGCTGCAGGCAGCCGGCGATGGCCGAGCGCAGTTCGTTGCTGCCAGCCTCGCTGCCATCATCGAACAGGTTGTCTCCGTTTTCGTCGACCACAGAGCAGTGAATGTGCATTCCGTTGCCGGCTTCTCCCTCGAAGGGCTTAGGCATGAAGCTCGCGACGAGATCGTGCTGACGCGCGATCTCCTTGATCACGCGCTTCATCATCATGATCTGCCGTGCCGCGAGCACCGGACTGTCCACGTGACACATGTTGATTTCGTACTGCGACGGCGCTGACTCCTTCACGACACCGTCGAAGGGCAGGCCCTGTATCTGGCAGGCCCGATGAATCTGTTCCAGCATGTGATAGTTGCGCTGCAGAACATCGAGGCCGTAAAGATTTCCGCCAATGGGTTCGCCACGGTAGGGATTGGCCTGACTGTGGCGAGGGCGCTTTCCGTCCCATTGCACGAGGCTGAATTCAAGTTCTGCGGCAACAACCGGTCGCCAGCCCAGCGCGTGGTAGCGTCCGACCACCCTCTTCAGAACCTGCCGCGCGTCTCCCAGGAACGGACTTCCGTCGGCGTCGAACATGGTGAGCATGAGCTGACCGTGACGACCGTGGGGCGACCAGGGTGTAGGCAGAAGAGAACCTTCGATCGGTAGGCACACGCCGTCGTCATCTCCGGAAGCGAAGACGAGTTCCTCGACGTCACGGCCGAAGATATCGAGGCTGAGCGCTGTTTTGGGAAACTTCAGTTCGCCTTTGTAAACCTTGGCGAGTTTGTCCCGGGGCAGCCACTTTCCGCGAAGAATGCCGTTCGCATCGGGAAGCAAGGCTTCGATCATCCTGACTTCCGGATGCGCACGAAGAAACCAGTCAACTTCCAGCGCCATCGGACGGTCCGCACGGACGCTCTCCGTCCGCAATTTCACCCGTTCGTAGTAGTGAGTCGAACTATCGGCGCTGTACACCTTTGCGGCAATGCCCCGCTTAGGGCACGCCAGAAGCTCAAGCCGGAGCCATGTATATCTTCAGCGGGTCCTCACCGCCGGCTTCGCCGAGGCATGACATGGCATTGAGGAAGAGGGAAAAGAGATCGGTCTGCGAGCTCACGTCGAGTTTCCGGTAGATGCTCTTGCGATGGCGCCTTACCGTTTCGCGAGCAATGCCAAGACGGCTTGCCGTGGTATCCGTACCGTAGCCACGCAGCATCAATTCCAGGACATCCTTTTCCCTGGGAGAAAGCAGCGACGCTCCGAAGGTTCGAAAGGCGAGATCGATCTGATGATCGATGCCGGGCTGGATGAGGTTGTCCACGGCAAAGCTTTCATAGGTGCTGTGCTTGCGCAGGAGTTCAGACACCGGGTCTGCGAAGCTGTAGAGCAATTCGTACTCTTCCTCGCTGAATGGTCCCTGATCGGGAAGGCGCATCATGGACAGGTTCAGCACGTTGCCACCGGGCAGCTGCGCAAGGTAGATCGCCTCATCTACGGTGCCGGTGTGCGCATAATAATCCTGGTAATAGGAGGAGCTCTCGAGGCGTCCCGAAGTCATATTCGAAAGCATGTAAAACCGATTCTTCGGCCGATTGATCGAGGCGAGGAAAAAAGGGTCTTCCCGGTACGGGCCGTCCAGATACTGATCGATCTGGGAATGCTGCGCTTCCGGAGGAATCTCGTGGTACAGAACTCTCGGCGGTAATTCCCGGTGATAGAGCCAGACCTGTGGGTAGGAGATGGCGATGCGTTTCTTCACGGCGGCGACCACCGTCGGGAACAGTTTCTCGGTGCCGAGCGCGCCGATAGATCGAGCCAGATCGTGATTCCAGGCGCTGAGCTTCTTGAGTTCGTTCACGCTCTTATTCTATCCACCCCGTGGACAGCTGATTGGAGGAGAGTGTGTCGATCCACCCGCTGCTGTCAATCCGCGTGAGTGGGTTAGCGAGACCAGTCCAGGGGCTCATTGCGCCAGTGTTCGCGCCAGGCCCGGGCGACCCGGTCGCTGTACACGCGACTCCCGGAGCTGCCGTTGTAGGCGGCGAGCGCCTCGTGCAGGGCGCCGTCCTCGCGTTCCAGGTAGTACTGAAGAATGCGGCAGCCGTAGGCCAGGTTGGTCTTGATGTTGGTGAGATTGTCGCTCCTTCGGCCGATCTCGTTTTTCCAGAACGGCATCACCTGCATCAGGCCCTGGGCGCCCACCCGCGAGACGGCAAAGCGGTCGAAGGCAGACTCGACTTCGATGAGCGCGAGAACCAGCTCTGGAGATAGTCCGGCCTGCGTGGCGGCACTGTGAACCTGATTCAAGAGGGCTACGCGCTCGGTTGGCGCGTCAAGGTAGCGGGCCAGGCGCCCGTCCATGAGTACGAGCCAGGCCTCGGCAGCGTAACGATCGCTGAAGCCCGACGTCGATGCGATGTTGTCGCTCAGGAAGCGTCGCAGAGCGGCGCGATCGTCGTCTGCGCCCGGTTCATTGGATGACTGCCCCAGGGCGCTCATGGACAGAATGGCGGCGATTACCACCGTACCGATCGAAGCGTGGGCCCCGCCGCGAGGCCCGCCAGCGGCCGCGGCATGCGGACGCGCCGACCTAGCTCTCACCGTCCAGTTGTCCTCGCAGAAACTCCATCGCGCCGGCCAGGGGCACGCGCTGGGCTTCGCTCTGACGGCGCGCCTGGTACTCGATTTCGCCGTCGCCCAGGGCGCGGTCGCCAATGGTGACGCGATGCGCAACGCCGAGGAGTTCCATGTCGGCGAACTTCACGCCGGGACGCTCATTGCGATCATCAAGTAGCACATCAATTCCTACGCTGCGGCACTGCTCGTAAAGGGCTTCTGCCGCTTCGGCGACGGCCGCGGACTTCTGCATGTTGATGGGTACGATGGCGAGCTCGAAGGGGGCCATCGCGTCCGGCCAGATAATGCCCCGCTCATCGTGGTTCTGCTCGATGGCGGCGGCCACGATGCGACTCACACCGATTCCGTAGCAGCCCATAAACAGGGTACAGGCGCGGCCGTTCTCGTCGAGAACCTCGGCCTTCATCGCCTCGCTGTATTTGGTACCGAGCTGGAAGATGTGTCCGACTTCGATCCCGCGGCGGATCTGCAGCTGCCCCTGGCCGTCGGGGCTGGGGTCTCCGACAACGACATTGCGGAGGTCCGCGCAGCTGAAGTCCGTGACGTCGCGATCCCAGTTCACGCCCAGGAAGTGTTCCCCTTCCCGGTTCGCGCCGCAAACAAAGTCCGCGAGGGTTGCGGCGGCGAAATCTACGACAGTCGGTATCGCGAGCTCAACGGGGCCAATGGAACCGGTCGGCGCCCCAGCCGCGGTCTTGGCCTCGTCCTCGGAGACGAAGCGCAGCGGTGCAGCGACGAGAGGGTGCTTCTCCGCTTTTATCGTGTTCAGGCTGTGATCACCGCGGAGGACGAGCGCGACTACCTCGTGCTCGCTGCCTTCAACCAGCAGCGTCTTCACGCCACGCTCCGGGGGCAGCGTCAGGAAGCTGCTCAGGTCCGCGATCGTCTTGACGCCGGGGGTGGCAACGCTGCGCAGATCCTCCGTCGCCGTCGGACGCTGATCGCGCGTATCCGGCGCGGCGGCGAGTTCAACGTTTGCCGCGAAAGGTCCGCTATCGCTGAAGGCAATCGCGTCTTCTCCCGAATCCGCCAGAACATGAAATTCGTGGGATGTACTTCCCCCGATACTTCCCGAATCTGCCATCACCGGGCGAAAGTCCAGGCCGAGCCGCTCGAACACGCGTGTGTACGCCAGATGCATCTGCTCGTAGGTGCGCTGCAGGCACTCGGTGCTAGTATGGAAGGAGTAGGCATCCTTCATCACGAATTCCCGCGCACGCATAACGCCGAAGCGCGGTCGGATCTCGTCGCGTACCTTGTTCTGTATCTGATAGAGGTTCAGCGGCAGCTGTCGATAGCTGCTGATTTCGCTGCGCACGATGTCGGTGATGACTTCCTCGTGCGTGGGCCCGAGACAGAAATCCCGTTCGTGGCGGTCGCGGATTCGAAGGAGCTCGGGACCGTATTGTTCCCAGCGCCCGGACTCTTGCCAAAGCTCGCCGGGTTGAACCATGGGCATGGCGAGTTCCAGCGCGCCGGCTGCCTCCATTTCCTCCCTGACGATTCGTTCGACGCGGCGAAGCACGCGCAGACCGACCGGCATCCAGGTATACAGACCCGCCGACAGTTTGCGTATGAGCCCCGCCCGCAGCATCAGCTGGTGGCTGACGATCTCGGCGTCAGCCGGGGTTTCCTTGTGAGTGGTGACCAGAAACGAACTGCAGCGCATGCGAAAAACCGGGCTTTCAAAGGTGGGCGCAGTTTACGCGCAAACGGCGGCGGATACAGCGTCGGAGTCCGTTTCACGCCGCCCGGGCCTTAAAAAGCAGGGTTTTTTTGCTTCAGGCCGCGAAAAACGCTTGTATTACAGCGTTATCTGCATTAATTTTTGCACCCAGCTGTGTTTGAGCCTATTTTTTTCGATGTTTTAGTGGCTACAACGCAGTCGTCCTGATCAGGCAGCTTCGCTAATGCGGCATCGCGAAGTGAGCAAGGATGCACGTCGGTAGGCATGTAAGCCGGGCAGGGCAAGTACCCAGGTCTATAACTGGAAACCAATGGGGGTACGAGACGAAACAATAAGAACGGTAGCTCTGCCGGTCATCGTCGACCCCGCTTCCTCACGCAGTCCGGGCTAACAAATCCCCACCGATTTGTTCTCTGTTTGCCTGCGGCAAGAAGCCTGTCGCTTTGCTGTCTGCTGCCCTTCATTGCTTCGTCATCGCTGCCCTCGCGGATACAAGCAACTCCATTTCAATGTGAAACAACTCTTCGTGAATCGACTGTTTCTTAAGCAAGTCCTCACGAAACAACTAAGGAAGGTCAGACATCATGGCGACACGTAAGGCGGCAAAGAAGGCTCCTGCGAAAAAAGCAGCGAAGAAAGCTCCGGCGAAGAAGGCTCCGGCCAAGGCTGCAGCTCCGGCTAAGAAGATCCCGACGATTAAGGACAAGATGACCAAGACCCAGATCCTGGCTACCCTGTCCGAAAGCACGGGCCTGACCAAGAAGCAGGTTGGCGATGTAATCGACGGCCTTGAAACGCTCATCGAGGGCAGCATCAAGAAGCGCGCGATCGGCGAGTTCACGCTCCCTGGTCTCATGAAGATTACGACCGTTAAGAAGCCGGCTGTGAAGGCGCGTAAGGGCATCAACCCCTTCACCGGTGAAGAGACCATGTTCAAGGCCAAGCCAGCGAGCGTTGCGGTCAAGGTTCGTCCACTGAAGAAGATGAAGGAATTCGCCCAGTAAGAGGCGAAGCACGCGGAGCCGCCGGGCGTTCTGCTCCCGGCGCGCACCCGCCCAGTACTGCAACGGGAGCGCTCAGGCGCCTCGCCTGCGGTGTCCCGGTCGCGAAAGCTGCCTTTCAAAGGTCGGGAGATGCTGGAATTGACGAGAGCGCCACAGGCTTCGGTCGTGGCGCTCTTTTGTTTTTCGGCGCGCTCCGTTTTGCGGGCAGCGCGCTTTGTACTGCTGGCAGCGCCCTTTGTTGCTGGTGGTGCCCCGGGTTGCTCGATGAATAGTGCTGTCTGCGCCCCTCGCCCTCGGCGCTGCCTGCGAACTGTGTTTCGCGATCGCTGACGAGGGCAAACTACGGTTGCGATTCCGGGCGGCGACTACGGCCACCACGGCCTTTGGCTAGACGGCCGGGCTGCGGTAAACTCCCGCGCCGATTTTTGCAAGCCGCGGCGGAAGACGACCCGCCGAACGGACGTCCTAAATCGCCCAGGTACAACTAACCCGAGTCCCGCGACTCCCTAATCAGCTTACTGACGGTCCAGCTCATGCCGATCTACGAATACCAGTGCACCGCCTGTGGCGCGTTGCATGAGGCCCTGCAGAAAATCAGTGACGACCCCCTGGTGGACTGTCCGGCGTGTGGCAATGCCACGCTGCGCAAGAAGATTTCTGCAGTAGCGTTCCGTCTGAAGGGCGGCGGCTGGTACGAAACGGACTTCAAGAGCGGCAACAAGAAAAACCTGGCCGGCGACGAAGGCGGCTCCAAGGGAGGTGACGGCGATGGCAAGGGCGACGGTAAGAGCGACGGCAAGAAAGCAGACGGCGCCGCCAAGACCGCCGAAGGCTCCGCCAGCGGCAGCACGAGCGATAACAAAGCCCCATCGAGCAAACCCGCCAGCGATTCCAGCGCGGCCTGATCCAGCAACTACCTGACGCGAGATAGAGATCCATGCGCAGCCACTACTGCGGCCTTCTTAGAAGTGCCCAAATCGATGAGACGGTCACCCTCTGTGGTTGGGTAGACCGTCGCCGCGACCACGGTGGCGTCATTTTCCTGGATCTTCGCGATCGCGAGGGTGTTGTTCAGGTCGTCTTCGATCCGGACACGGAGGAGCACTTCCACACCGCGGACCGCGTGCGCAGCGAGTATGTGCTCATGGTTCGGGGGCGCGTGCGGGCGCGCGGTGAGGGCACGGTCAACCCGGCCATGGCGACGGGCGAGATAGAGGTGCTTGGGAAGGAGATTGAAGTACTGAACACGGCCGCCACGCCCCCCTTTCAGCTCGACGAACACACCGCCGTCGGCGAGGAAGTGCGGCTCCGCTACCGCTATATGGATCTGCGCCGACCAGAGATGCAGAACCGCCTTCGCCTGCGTTCACAGATTACCAGCGCGGTGCGCCGTTTCCTGGATGACGAGGGTTTTCTGGACATAGAGACCCCGATCCTGACCCGGGCCACACCGGAGGGCGCTCGCGACTACTTGGTGCCGAGCCGCACGCATCCTGGCCAGTTTTTTGCTCTCCCGCAGTCTCCCCAACTGTTCAAGCAGCTGCTCATGGTCTCGGGCTTCGACCGCTACTACCAGATCGCCAAGTGTTTTCGCGACGAGGACCTGCGCGCGGATCGCCAGCCAGAGTTCACCCAGATCGACATCGAGACCACCTTCCTCGATGAAGCGGCGATCATGGACATCACCGAGCGCATGGTCAGGCAGGTGTTCGAGAGTGTTCTCGACATCGAACTCCCCCTCTTCCCGCACATGAGCTGGGCCGAGGCCATGGAGCGCTATGGGTCGGACAAGCCGGACCTGCGCATTCCCCTTGAGCTGGTGTCCGTTGACGACCTGATGCAGCGCGTCGACTTCAAGGTGTTCCGCGGACCGGCGGACGATCCCTTCGGTCGTGTGGCGGCGCTGCGGGTGCCCGGCGGTTCGTCGATTTCTCGAAAGGAAATAGACGACTACACGCGCTACGTCAGCAACTACGGCGCCCGCGGCCTTGCCTGGATCAAGGTCAACAACCTCGCCTCGGGCATCGAGGGTCTGCAGTCGCCAATCCTCAAGTTCATGCCCGAGGAAGTGGTCAGCGAGATGATGATGCGCCTCGAAGCCGCCGACGGCGACATTATCTTCTTCGGTGCCGATCGTGAGTCCGTGGTCAATGAATCCCTCGGCGCGCTGCGAGTGAAAGTTGGTACGGACCAGGGCATGGTGGCCGAAGGCTGGGCGCCGCTGTGGGTGGTCGATTTCCCGATGTTTGAAAGCGATGGCGAGAACGGCTGGACGCCACTCCATCACCCCTTCACGTCACCCGCCTGCGACGCCGCTGAGCTGAGTGCGAACCCTCGCGCGGCGCTCTCGCGGGCCTATGACATGGTCTTGAACGGTACCGAGCTCGGCGGTGGGAGCATTCGTATCCACCGGCGGGAAGTGCAGGAAGCGGTGTTCGACATCCTTGGTATCGAGCCAGAAGAGGCGCGCGAGAAGTTCGGTTTTCTGCTCGACGCGCTCAAGTACGGTGCGCCGCCCCACGGTGGTCTGGCCTTCGGTCTGGACCGGCTGGTGATGCTGATGGCGGGAGCGTCTTCCATCCGCGACGTTATCGCGTTCCCCAAGACGCAGACCGCGGCCTGTGTAATGACGGACGCTCCGGGCCAGGTCGCCGCCGCGCAACTGCGCGAACTGCATATACGCCTGCGTGAGGAGAAAAAGGCAGAGGACGGCAGCGGCGGCTAGCACCGGGCCTGAGCGGGCCGGCACGGATCCGGGAGAGATCCGTTGCGTAGACAGCAAATATTGACGGCGAATACAAACAGCGAATAAGAAAGGGGGGCAGCGCAGTGCTCCCGAGAGGAGACAGACGGCATGGCCGGTCACAGTAAATGGGCGAACATCAAGCATCGCAAGGCGGCGCAGGACGCCAAGCGCGGCAAGGTCTTCACCAAGCTCATCCGCGAACTCGTTGTAGCGGCCAAACAGGGCGGTCCGGCCGTCGAAGACAATCCGCGCCTGCGCGCTGCCGTGGACAAAGCGCTTGGCGCCAACATGACCCGCGACACCATCGACCGCGCCGTGGCGCGAGGCGCCGGCACGAATGAAGCCGACAACGTTGAAGAGCTGACCTATGAAGGCTACGCGCCCGGCGGCGTGGCGATCCTCGTCGAGGTCATGACCGATAATCGCAATCGCACCGTCGCGGAAGTGCGTCACGCCTTCAGCAAGCGCGGTGGAAACCTTGGCACCGATGGCTCCGTTGCCTACCTGTTCACCCGCAAGGGCCAGCTCGCCTTCGCGCGAGGAACGAACGAAGAGCAGCTCATGGACGTCGCGCTGGAGGCGGGGGCGGAGGACATCGAAACGGCCGACGACGGAAGCATCGAGGTAACCACCGCCTGGGAAGACTTCTCCGCCGTCAAGGCCGCGCTGGAAGACGCGGGCCTTGCCGCCGAGTCCGGCGAGGTGACCATGATCGCCTCGACGACCGTGCCCGTGGACTTAAGCGGTGCCGAGAGCGTCATGGGCCTGATCGATGCCCTTGAAGATCTCGATGACGTTCAGAACGTGTACTCCAACGTCGACATTCCCGAAGACGTTATTGCTCAGCTCTCCTGAATATTCCGGTGGCAGCGATCCCGGAGCTCCCGGGTCGCAACGCTGGAAACCCTGTATGTTTATACATACCATGGGGCCTGCTCAAGCAGGGACCGTGAGGCAGGCCTTCGCGTATGGCCATCATCCTCGGCATCGATCCGGGATCACAGAAAACCGGGTTCGGCATCATCGACACCGACACAGCGAAGGGCCGCTGTCAGCACCGCTACATCACCAGTGGAGTGATTCGCCTGCCGCGGGAGCCGCTTCCCGAGCGGCTGCGGATCATTGCGGATGCGGTGGCACAGCTGGTGGATGAGCACCAGCCTTCAGAACTCTCGGTGGAGCAGGTGTTTCTCGCACGCTCGGCGGACGCCGCCCTAAAGCTGGGCCAGGCTCGCGGCGCGGCGATTGTTCCCTGCGTCACCCGGGGGCTTGCCGTGAGCGAATATTCAGCGCGAACCATCAAGCAGTCCGTGGTCGGCACCGGCGCCGCGGACAAGAACCAGGTGCAGCACATGGTGCGGGTACTGCTCGGTCTCCCGGATTCGCCGCAGGAGGATGCCGCCGACGCGCTGGCGGCGGCTCTGTGCCACGCCCACATGCGCCAGGGTCTTGCCAGCCTTGCCGGTGTTACGGGCGTCACCAGGACCAGCTCGATGCGCCGCCGTCGCCTGCGCTGATGGAGTTTCAGACATGATCGGGCGCATCTCGGGCACGCTACTGCACAAACAGCCCCCGGAAATCCTCGTGGACGTAGGCGGCGTGGGCTATGAAATCCAGGTGCCCATGACCACGCTCTTTCAGCTCCCGCCCATCGGTGAGTCTGTGTCTCTGGTGACGCACCACGCCGTACGGGAAGATGCGCAAACTCTTTATGGATTTACGGATGATCATGATCGCCAACTTTTTCGACTGATGATTCGCGTAAATGGGGTTGGACCTAAGCTTGCGCTAGCAATTCTCTCTGGAATGGATCGGGATAGCTTCGCTCGCGCGGTTCGAGCAGGAGATGTCAAAAGCCTAGTTGCGATGCCAGGCGTTGGGAAGAAACTAGCGGATCGCTTAGTCATAGAGATGAAAGATCGTCTACCGACGTGGCTTGATAACCAGGTAGTTGACCGCCTCGCGACGTCAGCAGCCCAAGCAGCGCCGGACAAACTGCGCGACGCCGAGGACGCCCTTATCACTCTGGGCTACAAGCCGGCCGAGGCTGCGCGTCTTGTGGCAGCCGTGGATAGCGACGACATCGACGACAGCGAGGAGCTAATCCGCCTCGCGCTGCGCTCAACGGTGCGTGCGTAGTGATAGAAACGGATCGCCTCATCGACGGTGGTGTGGGCAGTGGCGACGAGGCGCAGGACAGAGCCGTCCGGCCCAAGCGCCTTACCGAGTACATCGGCCAGCGCGTTGTACGAGAGCAGATGGAGATCTTCCTCGCCGCGGCGAAGGGTCGGGGGGAGCCCCTGGACCACACGCTGATCTTCGGGCCGCCGGGCCTGGGGAAGACGACGCTCGCCAGCATCATCGCCAATGAGATGGGCGTTTCCCTAAAGACGACTTCTGGGCCAGTACTCGAAAAAGCCGGCGATATCGCAGCGCTCATGACCAATCTTGAGCCCGGCGACGTGCTCTTCATTGACGAGATCCATCGCCTGAGCCCCTTTGTCGAGGAGGTTCTATACCCGGCGATGGAGGACTACCAGCTGGACATCATGATCGGCGAGGGGCCGGCGGCGCGCTCCATCAAGCTGGATCTGCCTCCGTTCACCCTTGTGGGGGCCACGACCCGGGCCGGCCTCCTGACCTCTCCGCTGCGCGATCGCTTCGGCATCGTGCAGCGTCTTGAGTTTTACGATGTCGATGATCTCGCCGAGATCGTGGACCGCTCCGCGCGGATACTTTCGATTCCCATGGATGGCGCCGGTGCCCGCGAGATCGCCCGGCGTTCGCGGGGTACGCCGCGTATCGCCAACAGACTCTTGCGCCGGGTTCGGGACTTCGCGGAAGTGCGCGGCGATGGCCGGGTAAACGCCGACGTGGCGGATCGCGCCCTGGATATGCTCTCTGTCGACGCCCGGGGCTTCGATCACCTGGATCGTCGCCTTCTGCTGACCATGATCGAAAAGTTCGACGGGGGGCCAGTCGGTGTCGAAAGCCTTGCGGCCGCCATCTCGGAAGAGCGCGGCACGATCGAGGATGTGCTTGAGCCGTTCCTGATTCAACAGGGCTTCGTACTGCGCACGCCCCGGGGGCGCACCGTGACCCGTCTTGCCTACGCCCACTTTGGCCTTGAGCTGCCGGCGGGGATGGCGGCGCCGGCTACGCCGCAAAGCGATCTGCCCCTGGGCGACGACGAGTCGTGAGCACCCTCCGCAGAGTTTTTCCGTGAGTCCTCACCTATGACGGAATTTTCCCTGCCAATCCGCGTCTACATCGAAGACACGGACGCGGGCGGTATCGTCTACTACGTGAACTACCTGAAGTTCATCGAGCGTGCGCGGACCGAGTACATGCGCAGTCTGGGGTTACCCCGGGAGGCCGTGTTCAATGGCGAGATGATGTTCGTCGTTGCCCATGTTGCGGTCGACTACCGGGCCCCGGCACGCCTGGACGATGAATTGCAGGCGACGGCGCGAGTGACGGAAATGCGCGGAGCTTCGCTGGGCCTTGCCCAGGCGGTGCGGCGCGACGGGGAGGAACTGGTGACGGCAAGCGTTCAGCTCGCCTGCGTCAGCCCGGCGAGTCTCACACCCCGTCGCATCCCGCGAGACATGCTTGCTAAACTGCGCGCCGCGCGAAACCCCAGCGGAGCCTGAATGGACGAACAACTCAGCCTTATCGACCTGATCCTCAACGCGGGTCCCGTCGTCAAGGTAGTCATGGCTATGCTGTTGGCAGCCTCGGTCGCTTCCTGGTTCATGATCGTGCAGCGCATCCTCTATTTCCGCAGCGCAAATGCCGAAATGATCGACTTCGAGGACCACTTCTGGTCCGGGGTCGACCTTGCCGAGGTGTACCGGGAAGGCAATGAGCGCGCTGCCGACGGTACCCTCATCATAGGCATGGAAGGGGTCTTTCGCGCTGGCTTCAAGGAATTTTCCCGACTCGCCCAGCAATCCGATATGGATGCGGATGCGCTTCTCGAAGGTGCGCGCCGCGGCATGCGCGTGGCCATGCTGCGGGAAGAGGAGCGTCTCGAAAAGCACCTGCCGTTCCTGGCCACGGTGGGCTCCACGAGCCCCTACGTGGGACTGTTCGGTACGGTTTGGGGGATCATGCATTCCTTCAGGGGTCTGGCGAACAGTTCCCAGGCGACGCTGGCCACGGTCGCGCCGGGTATCTCCGAAGCCCTGGTCGCAACGGCCATGGGGCTGTTTGCCGCTATTCCGGCGGTCATGGCGTACAACCGTTTCGCCGCCCGGGTGGACGTATTCGGAAAGCGCTACGACACCTTCGTCGACGAGTTCTCCAGCATCCTGGGTCGTCAGGCTTATGCGCTGCAGTCGAAGCGGCGTGGGAGCGCCAGCTGATGCGTCAGCGCGCCCGCTTTCGCCCCATGGCGGAGATCAACGTCGTTCCCTATATCGACGTCATGCTCGTGCTGCTGATCATCTTCATGGTGACCGCTCCTATGCTGATGCAGGGAGTCAAGGTGGAACTGCCCCAGGCCCAGACCGAGCCGGTGGACAACCAGGACAGCGAGCCGGTGATCGTGTCGATCGATGCCGGCGGTCAGCTGTATCTCAACCTTGGTGCTCAGGAAGACCAGATCCTTTCTCTCGCCACGGTGCAGCAGCGCGTTAGCGCCGTCATTCGCCGCAGCCCGGGCAAGCCCGTGCTGGTGTGGGGCGACAAGGCGGTCCCTTACGGTGAAGTGGTCAGCCTGATGGCGGCGCTCCAGGAGGCTGGCGCGACGGGGGTAGGCCTGGTAACCGAGGATCCGCGCTGATGCGCGATTGGTACACGCTCGGTCAGCTCACGCTCCTGCCCCTGGCGGGCACACTGCTCCTGCACCTGTTTATCGTTCTCGTTATGGTGGTGCGCTGGCAACCGGACTCGGAAGCCCGGACCATCGAAGCCCGCGTGCTGCCTCCCAAGGCCATCAATGCCACGCTCATTGACGCGTCTTCCCTGAAACCAAAAAAGAAAGCGTCGCCGAAGCCCGCGCCGCGGCGGACGCCCCCCAAGACAACGCCGCAGCCGGCGAAGAGCGCTCCCGCGCAGACCGCGCCCTCGCAGCCTCGCAGTGAAACGGCGGCAAAGCCGGCGCCCCCTCGTGCGCAGCCCCGGCCCGCGCCCGCGCCTAAGCCCGAGCCCCGCATCAGCGCCGAAGAGCTCGCCGCTCTGAGCCGTGCTGAGTTTGCGGACGCCGTGGCGGCGGAGGATTCGCTCAGCGTCGCGGTTACGGCCGAGGAGATGTCCGCGAGCTACGCCGCACTTATCCGCGACACCGTGGTCAATTACTGGAGTAGACCGCCAAGCGCGCGCAACGGCATGGAAGCGTTGCTGGCGATCCAACTGGTTCCCACGGGCGAAATCGTCTCGGTGACCGTGCTGAGCTCCAGCGGCAGCGCGGCCTTTGACCGTTCGGCCATCAATGCGGTGGAGAAAGCCGGCAGCTTCCCGGAATTGCGCAACCTGCCGCCGCGAAAGTTCGAGCAGGATTTCAGGCGTTTCCAGCTACTTTTCAGGCCCGAGGACCTACGTTACTGATGAGCTTCACTCGCAAACTGCGCAGCGCGACTCTGGCCGCGCTGATCCTCCCTCTGGCCTTGCTGGTCTGCGGTCCGGCGCAGGCACAGCTGCTCATTGAGATCACGCAGGGAGTGGATGATCCCACGCCTATTGCGATCGTCCCCTTCGCCTGGGAAGGAGCCGGAACAGCGCCCGAGGACGTGGCACAGGTAGTGCAGGATGACTTCGAGCGCAGCGGCCAGTTTGAGCCCGTGCCCAGGGCCGACATGCTCGGCTTTCCGAGTCGCGAGGAGGACCTTTTCTACCGCGATTGGCGGGCCATTCAGAGTGAATACGTGCTTATCGGCCGCGTCAGCGGGGAGGGAGCGGGCCTTACCGCGCGCTATGAACTCTACGACGTGCTGCGCCAGTCACGTATTGCCGAGGGCGATATCAGCATGCCCGCCGGGGAGGCTCGCATGCTCGCGCATCGTATTTCGGACGCGATCTACGAAAAACTCACGGGAATCCCAGGCGCGTTTGCGACGCGACTCATCTACGTGTCGGTAACGCGCAATCCCACGGGAAAGGATTACTACCGCCTGACCCTTGCCGACGCCGATGGCGCCCGGCCCATCGTGCTGCTCGAGTCGCGGGAGCCGATCATGTCGCCGAGCTGGTCCCCGGACGGCAAGCAGGTCGCCTACGTCTCCTTCGAGACGGATCGGCCGGCCATTTTCCGGCAGGTACTGGCGACGGGCGAGCGTGAGCAGCTTACGAATTTCCGCGGCCTCAACAGCTCCCCTGCCTGGTCTCCGGACGGCAACTCGATCGCCATGGTGCTCTCCAAGGACGGCTCGCCGGACATCTACCTCATGGATGTGGCGAGTCGTCGCCTGACGCGGGTTACCCGGCACTACGCCATCGATACGGAGCCGAGCTGGATGCCCGACGGCGGATCGTTCCTGTTTACCTCGGACCGCGGCGGACGGCCGCAGATCTACCGCTACGATCTGCGTACCGGGCTTACCGAGCGCGTCACCTTCGAAGGGGTGTACAACGCGCGTGCGCGGGTTGCCCAGGACGGGCGCAACGTGGTGCTCGTTCATCAGCGCGACGGCCAGTTCCAAATCGCGATCCACGACCTCGTAACGCGCCGTTTGCAGGTACTTACCAGCACCGAGCTGGATGAAAGCCCGAGTATCGCACCCAATGGTTCCATGGTATTGTACGCGACCAAATTCGGTGACCGCGGCATCCTGTCCGCAGTGTCGGTCGATGGGGGCGTAAAATTCCGTTTGCCATCGCGCAGCGGAGACGTACGCGAACCGGCTTGGTCACCCTACGTGAATTACTGAACCGGCTGTTATCGGGCTTTCATTCGGCCTGGGTTAGTCGGTTGTTCGGCAGGAAGGTCCTCGGGTGAGACCGCCCCGCCGAAAGGCGTCGCTGGCGGGATCACTCACGGAGTCCTGTATTCGGGCTTGGGTGTTGCGCGGCCACGGTGCAAACGGGCACACGACGTTGCCCTGCAGTCGTAGCGCCGGTTGGTGAGGCAAGCCGACGGTCGGGTTGCGACAACGGGGACGATAGACAAAACAAAAACGTCCGATGCTCAGGACGATCAGGATGCTCAAAAAACGGTTCGAGAAAGGAACCCGGCGGGACGTCTAAAAACAGATAAATGCAGCAATTTCGGATAGCAATCCCGCGCCAGGTCCGAGCGCGGAGCCTAACCAGGATCATCACAGCAAGTCTAAACACCAAGGGAATGACGTCATGAAGCAATACTCCGTCGCCGGAAAAGCCCTCACTTTGGCCTTTGCCTCAGTGCTTCTCGCGGCCTGTGCCGGGAACACACAGGACGACACTACAGACACTGACGCGGCTCGCGAAGCCGAAATCGCGGCCCAGGAAGAAGCAGCTCGCGAAGCCGCACGCCGCGCCGAGGAAGAAGCCGCTGCAGCCCAACTCCAGCTGGAGCAGTCCGCCATGGCTGCCGGCACCGTGTTCTACTTCGACTTCGACAGCTCCGTGCTCAAGCCAGCCGCGCAGATGGCCCTGGACGCTCACATCGCTCTGCTCAAGACCAACGATCGCAGCGTGCGCCTGGACGGTCACACGGACGAGCGTGGCACGCGTGACTACAACATGGCTCTAGGCGAGCGTCGCGCGAACGCGGTTCGCGACTACATGGTCGTGAACGGCATCGCCAGCTACCGGATCGAGACGGTGAGCTACGGCGAGGAGCAGCCTGTGGCCTACGGCAGCGGCGAAGCGAACTGGTCGCAGAACCGACGCGTCGAGCTGAAGTAAACACGTTTGTCCGGGGGAGAGCAGTCCATGCCCCTATCAATGCGCCGATCAGAGCTGCGATCAGAGCTGCTAGCCAAGCAACGATCAAAGCCCCGATCCCTGTGGCATCACCTCATCGGGCTGACCATTGCGGTCAGCCCGATTGCGTTTGCACCTGCTTCAGTATTGGCGCAGGACTACATCGACGTTGAGGCAGAGCGGCGCGCCCAGCAGTCCGCGCAGCCCGGAGCTGCGGGCGGCGCCGTCAGCTACGGTGTAGGCAACGCGCCACCGCCGCTGACGTCCACGCTGCCACCCCCGGCCGCACCTGCCGCCGACAACGTGGGCGGTCTGTTCAACCAGGTGCAGCAGCTCCAGCAGGAAGTGATGCGCCTCAACGGCATCGTCGAACAGCAGGCCTACGAGCTGCGACAGCTCAAGGAACAAAGCCTCGAGCGCTACCTCGAGCTCGACCAGCGTCTCGCCAGCGGTGCGATAGCACCGGGTGATGCCGCAGCGACTGGAACCGCGGCGGGAGCCGGGCTCACAGCCTCGACACCGTCGCTACCGTCGGGATCCATTGCGACGACGAGCACCGTCGCCGAGCAACCCGGGGAAAGCGAGGCCTATAGAGCCGCCTATGCCCTGGTGCGCGGTCAGGAGTTCGATCGCGCCGTGCCGGCGTTCACTACGTTTTTGCAGAACTACCCCGATGGCCGCTACGCACCCAATGCCCACTACTGGCTCGGGGAGCTCTACCTGGTTATCGAGCCGGCGGATCCCGAGGCCGCTCGCCAGGCCTTCACACTGCTGCTGAACGAGTATCCCCAGGACGCCAAGGTGCCCGACGCGTTGTACAAGCTGGGTCGTGTTCAGTACATCAAGGGCAACAGCCAGCGCGCGCGTGAGTACCTCGAGCGCGTAATGCGCGAGTATCCGGACAGCAGCGCCGCTCGCCTCGCTGGCGACTTCATCGATCAGAATTTATAGCCGCATATGACGGCGCCGGCCTATGAGCCCCTGACTCCGGTGGCGGTGACAAGTCTGCGCATCACCGAGATTTTCTATTCCCTGCAGGGTGAAGCCCGCACTGTGGGCCTGCCGACGGTGTTCGTGCGTCTGACGGGTTGTCCGCTGCGCTGTGTGTATTGCGATACGGCCTACGCGTTCCAGGGCGGCGAAATCATGTCGCTGGGGGAGATTGAAGCAAAGGTTGCGGCCTTCACTCCGGCGTATGTGACAGTGACCGGCGGAGAGCCGCTGGCGCAGCCGAACTGCCTGCCCCTGCTGACGCGGCTCTGTAATGCCGGTTACGAAGTTTCCCTGGAGACCAGTGGTGCAATGTCCGTGGCAGAGGTGGATCCACGTGTCGTGAAGGTTCTAGACCTGAAGACGCCCGCCTCGGGCGAAGTCACGCGCAACGACTACGGCAACATTGCACATCTAACGCCTCACGATCAGGTGAAGTTCGTGATCTGCGATCGCACCGACTACGAGTGGGCGCGTTTTAAGATCGACGAACTCGAACTGGCCGGACGCGTATCCGACCTGTTGTTTTCGCCAAGTCACGGCGAGCTAGAGCCGGCCAGTCTCGCCGAGTGGATCCTCGAGGACCGCCTTCCCGTGCGTCTGCAGCTGCAGTTGCACAAGCTCCTCTGGAATGACGAGCCAGGGCACTGACGTGGAGCGGGAGGTTGCGGCCACGGCAGCGGGTGCTTCCCAGCGCAAGGCCGTGGTGCTTGTCTCCGGCGGCCTCGACTCCACGACGGTGCTCGCCCTGGCGCGGCGCGACGGCTACCGCTGCTACAGCCTCAGCTTCGACTACGGACAGCGCCATCGCGCAGAGCTCAACGCCGCGGAGCGTATCTCATCGGCTTACCCGGACGTCGTGCACAAGGTCGTACGCCTCAATCTGGATGCCATCGGTGGTTCTGCACTGACCGACGACGACATCGCTGTTCCCGAAGAGGCCAGCGAGGGTATTCCCGTTACCTACGTGCCTGCGCGCAACACCGTGTTTCTATCCATAGCTCTCGGCTGGGCCGAGGTGCTGGATGCGAGTGATATATTCATCGGAGTCAATGCTGTGGATTATTCCGGTTACCCGGATTGTCGACCGGCGTTCATCGACGCTTTCACGGAACTCGCAAACGTAGCGACGAAGGCGGCTGTGGAGGGCCGACGCCTGCGCGTGCACACACCGCTTATGCAGATGGGCAAAGACGAGATCGTCAGACTGGGCGCGGAACTCGGCGTCGACTATGCCGAGACCGTATCCTGCTACCAGGCCACGGACGCGGGACTGGCCTGCGGGCGCTGCGATGCCTGCCGCCTGCGACGCGAGGGTTTTGAACGCGCTGGACTACCCGACCCAACGCGCTACGCGACCTACGACAACGCCGTGTCTACGGTGAGTTGACGCGAGAGCGGTTTCACCGCTCGACGACGCTCGTTGGATATGTAAACACGAACCTAAAAGGAACGCCGACGTGAAGTACCTGCCTGCCCTGATCCTGCTGCTGTCCACCTCAACGGGCGCAGCCGAGGTAAGCCATCTCAATCGCGATGCCGCTCTGGAGGCCGGACTGCCCTTCTCTGAGGCAGTACGCGTTAACGACACGCTCTATCTCTCCGGTGAAGTGGGGAGAAAGCCCTTCGCCACCGAGGTCGTACCCGGCGGCATCGAAGCCGAGGCGCGGCAGATCATGGAGAACATCAGCAGCTTGCTCGAGGCCAATGGCCTGGGACTCAAAAACGTGGTTAAGTGCACCGTGATGCTTGCAGACATCGCTGAGTGGCCGGCGTTCAATGCGGTATACGTAGAGTATTTCAGCGCACCCTATCCGGCGCGCAGCGCTTTCGCAGCCTCGGGTCTGGCCCTGGGAGCGAGTGTCGAGGTCGAGTGCATCGCGGCTTATCCCGATTAAGCGCTGTCCGTAATCCCGGTTTGGAATGTCGTACGCCCCTGGCTTGAGTTTTGTCGCCAGACGCGTATTATGCGCGCCTCTCAACGGGCCGTTAGCTCAGTTGGTAGAGCAGTTGGCTTTTAACCAATTGGTCGCTGGTTCGAGCCCAGCACGGCCCACCAAATAGGCGGAATGCGGAGTAAATCTCCGCCAACGCTTCTCCAAGAAGCGCTGATTTCGCATAAGTTCTCGCCCTCGCCCTTTTGCTTACGGCGCCTTCGACTAGTTCTAGCTTTAGCAGTCCTTCACCGCCTACGTTGCCTAATTGATCGTCCGCGACAATGTCGTGAGCGTCAACATATCGCCGACGCTGGCATTGGCGTCTACCCCCACTGCGTTTGCGAGCCATCGGGTATAAGGTCATCCTCGGCCGAAGTCGGCCACTATTTGGAAAGTCTCCATTCAAGCGACGCAAGTAACTCGCCAGTCGGTAGTCGGGCCGCTAGCGGTGTGTCTGTAGATTGCTGCCGAAAATCTACCACGCACTACGTGCGTTCTGATCAGACACTGTCATACCTTGATGCGAGCGAACTCACCGTTGGCGGTTTGGTAGTCCTCGACCGGGAACTGGAAGAAGCCCTGCTTGCCGCGAAACATCACGCGGTCTGAGTGCACCTGCGATATCCATAGGCGCTGATTCATTGGTTCACCGGCGAAAACATCCTCGTCGAAGACGGCGACGTTCTTTCCCGTGCTCCTTGCCGACTGAAAAACCAGCATCTGTGCGTTCGCATCGCGAGCCTGTCGCCCGACCCGGTGAGTCAGGGCGTAGCTTTCCAAAGACACTAGATCATTACTCACAGCGGCGTAGGTTGGCGCACACAGGTCCACAGACCGATCCGCAGCCAGCTCAACCGTAAACATTGTGTGCTCACAACCCAGCGGCTTTGGCGGTGGCTCGGCCATGTCGAAGAGCAGCTTAAACCGGTAGTAGCCGCACTCCCGCAGGCAGGTTTCGCTATCGAGCGACCCGTAGAAGATCCAGCGATCATGAGCAGTGCCAAAGCGACTGCCGTAGTCCAGTGGTGGATAGCGAAACGGCGTGCCTAGAAGATAGTGGATGCGCCCACTGAGCGTGCCGGGCTTGTTGCGCTCCAGCATCCGCTCCAGCATCTGCTGCTCGATCAGGTCCTCGGTGATACGCGTGGTTGCGGAGTCCTCCTGCCGCTCGACAATTCGCTCGACCGAAGCATCGAAGCGTCCAAAGATGATCTACGGGAGTGCGGTCACCCCTTCCCGCGCATCGCATCAAGATAGGTGCACACGGTCACCATGCCCTGAATATTGTGCAGTTGCTTAGCGGGTATGCCGTGCGTTCCCCGGTTTTCGGTGCTCAGGAAATGACGCATGTTGTCCCGATCTCCGCCCATCAACGCGAACAGGGAGCGATAGATGCGGATGAATATCAGCGCAAGCTCCCCCGCCTTGCTATCGGGATCGATGCCATTGCGATGAATGCTGGTGCGATTACGCCCAATGATGGCGCCGATGTCCGCCTTGCTCACGCCCAACTCTTCGGCTGCCGCCAGTAAGCTGCGGCCGAGAATCGCGGATGGTTTGGATTGAGGTAGGTTTTTCATAGCCACATTACATGCAAAAGCACAAAATACGCAGTATTTGTGCAAATGCAACATCAGAGGCGGGGCGCATCTTAAAGCCTCTCGATGAACATGGCAAAGACATGAGCGCATTGAAAGGCGGCGCCGCGTGTGAAGGTCCGCTTTACGGCGAAGCGACTTCCCGCTGCGATGAGCGGTGTGTACAGCATTGGCGGGCGTCAACTATGGTGACGCACGTCAGCGGGATGCAGCTGGCGCCCGTTGAGTGAGGAGATTGGTGAACATGGCCCGCGTTCTGGTGATGGCGATTGGTTTTGTTTTTCTGCTCATCGGATTTATCGGAGTACTGACACCGATTCCCTTCGGGCTGGTGTTTCTAGTGCTGGCCCTGCTACTGCTGATACCGACGACGCCCGGCCTCACTCGACTGGTTCAGCGTGCACGCCGCAAGTCATCACACTTCGATCAATTGATGATTCTCGCCATCCGCAAATCTCCTGCCCCCTACCGACGCATTCTGCGGCGTACTGACTTTGACCCGTACTCCCTGAACTGAGGCTCGTTGGTCCCGGTTGACCTTACCCTGTGGACAAGAGCGGGGCTAGGCGGTGAGATTGACCTCCACGCGGCGCGGGCCGCTGAGAGAAGGGGACACGACTCCCAGTGGCCATGGCATCAGTAGGCCCGGATCTGGCCGGATCAAAACGCGGAAGCGACCGGATCGACGATGACCAGGGGCGTGAGACGCGTAGAGCGCTGCGCCGCCGCAAAAAAAGAGTGTTTGTTTCGCCTATCCGTGGTGCGTCTCTGGGAACTCCGGTGGAGCCGTGATCAAGTGTAATGATCCAGTGAAAACAAAAACGCCACCGAAGGGGTGGCGCACTAATGGGTCTTCGCCACGCGCGGGTGGGTATGCGGATCGATGCTCCCTTAAGGCGGCGGCTCAAACGGGAGCATCTGCGAAGAACCGGTCACGTTGACCGGATTTCCTGAGTCGTCCGTTCCAGTAAAGGTGTAATCCACGCGAGCACGTCCGGCCGTCGAATCCCGATGACATATCTCTCCGCAAAGAGAGCCATTGGGCGCCAAACGATTGTTTTCCGGGCTGTCACAGTTATCCAGGAAACTAACTAGGGGGACGTCAAAGCTACCGTCCAATTGACCGTCGGCGCGGAAGTACTGAACGAGAAACGTATCCGCAAAATCAACGCCGACGCCACCCGTCTCGCTCAAGGTAATAAACTGGCCCCAGTCGTCTTCAGATGCGATTGGGCAGAAATCCGGCCCATTTCCGTACGGAATTGGGTCCGGAGCTAGCGTGAACTCCACGCTGGCGGCAGGCGTCTGTGACTGCAACGCCGCCCATATAGCGACGATACTCAATCCGCCTGAGAGGTCTTCTTCAGGGTCAGACGATTCGTTCGAAGTGGCATAAGCGGAAAGAAGCAGCGCCCCGCATAGCGTGAGCGTGCGCCACAGTTTCCAGGCTCCAGGTTGTTTCCTTGACGTCACGATGATTTTCACCCTGAACTGTCTAGCGCCGATGAGCGGTCACGAAACTGCGTATCGCGATTATAGCGGGAGATGCACGAAACAAACCGTGCCGTTGTCACATTGTTGAACGTTACATAATTGCCGGGATTGTCTGAACGGCCATTCTACGATGAAGTTCAACCTACACCAAGGCGGGCTGGCAACACCAAGCCAGGTCAATCCGGAACCGTTCGTCGTTGGAGTTCACATGCCACCGCATTGAGACACTCGTTCAGGTTCCGAGGTTCCGCACTTTTTTAGTACTGTGCCAGCCAGCAGCCCGGTGCCGGTGAGCAAGTGAACCCGCTCGCTGGCCTTCGCTGCTTTGCCGCCCAGGATACGTGCATTCATGGAGCAGGTAACTACCGAGATAGCGGCGAGGCCGGGGCGCCACGCGTAGCGCCGTCCTCCTGCGGTACTGTCACTCAGGGACGTACTCGAGAATATCCCCGGGCTGACATTCCAGGACTTCACAGATACGGCTTAGCGTTGAGAAACGAACGCCTTTCACCTTGCCTGTGCGCAGGAGCGAAAGGTTCTGCTCCGTCACGCCCACGGCCGCCGCAAGCTCCTTCCCACGGACTTTTCGTTTCGCCAGCATGACGTCAAGGTGCATAACAATCGGCATCGGGCCAGGCCTAAACGAACTGCTGATTTTCTTGCTGGATTGCAACGCCCTTTACGAGCATGTCGCTGATCACCCACAGAATCATCGCCAGCAGAACGATCTGAAGTTCGGAACTGCCAATGGAGATGGAGAGCATTTTCTGTCCTGGGGCGTGGTTCCAGGACAGAAGGACACTGGCCAGGGAGTGATACAGCGGTGCAGCAAGGGCCTGCACAAAAAGAAACACCGAGAACAGGCGCAGGTCCTTGCTGTTCGAAAGATCGAAGAACTCGCCGCGTGCAAAATTCAGGAAAGCCCGGCGCAGGTAAAAGAGCCCCGTAAGCCCAATGGCGACATTGATAGCTGTCAGAAACCAGAGGCTATACCACTGGGCGCGCGTGACCGTTTCCCAACGTATGGCCATGTGGAGATCATTCTGCGCCAAGCTGGCGAAGGCCTGAATGTCAAAAAGGCAGTAGAGCATGACTGCGCTCCCCGCCAGCAACGCCGCAGCGCAGCCCCACACCACCAGGATCGAGAAGTAGCGAGCCATATTTGTCTCCTTGACATCAATACATTGCAGCAATAAATTATTGTTTTATTTTAATATCGTCAAGGAATACTTTATGCGACTTTGCAAAGTCAGATGTGCCCTGATCGGCTTGCTTGCGCCCGTTACGGTCGCCATCCATGACGCGTCCGCACTGACCACGGAAGATTTTTTCCGGATCTGCGAGATGAACGAGGCCTCGTGCAGCGAAAACCCAGTGCTCAACGCCTACGTTGGCGGAGCTCTTGATCTCATCGCGAGCCTCGACGAGAACACCGACTATTTGCAGCCAGTGTACTGCGTCGATCCAAGAACACTCTTCAAAATCCCGATGATCGTTGCGTACATGGAGCAGCACCGAGAGGAGTACGCGCAGCGCAACGCCATGATGTTGTTGATCAGGTATTTGGAAGAGAATGGTGAGTGTTAAGCCGGCGCATATCGCTGGACGAAGCCTTGCCGTGAATCAGGGAGGTCCGTTGCTCGTCATTGAAAGGGAGAGACGCCGGTTGCCGGACGGACATCAAGCGCGAGTTGTACACTGGAACTCCGCGAGTCGGCGGTTGGGGCCGAATTTTAGAGTCAAACCAACCGGTCGCGATTGATACTCGAAACATCACGCAGCGGCGGCGTTCCGATCAAGTGCGAGCCGCTAGCCATGAACTGGAAAATGACTATGAACGAGCCCAGGCGCCAGCGTTCCCACGGAACGTCTTCTGACGCGCAGGGCCGTTCTATGCAGCAGCTGTTTGATGAGGCGGTGCATAACGAGAAGGTACTCCGCCGCTACCAGCAATTTGAGCTGGAACTGTTGTCCGCCGAGAGCCTTGAGGAACTGCTGACTACGCTCCTCAAAACGAGCAAGAAGATTTTTCACCTCGCGGCGATCGAACTCTGGCTCCATGATCCGCAAACCACGCTGGGCGAACTCTTTCCCGAGGACTTCCAGTCTCACCCCTCGGTCAGCTTCCTCAAGAACGATCGAACCTTCCACCGGCTGTACCCCGATTCCATTGGCGTGCGGCTCGTGTCCATTCAGGAGATCAACCCGCTGCCAGTGTTCAAGAGCCAGGGGTTGCGGTCGGCCGCCCTGCTGCCGCTGTATCGGAAGGGTGCTTTTGTGGGCAGCATGCATCTGGGTGCCCGGGAGGCGCAGCGCTTTACCGGGGAGAAGTCGACGGAGTTCATCTCGCACATGGCGTCCATCGTTGCGGTGTGTATTGAAAACGCCCTGACCCAGGAACGCCTGCGTCTGCTCTCGCTGATGGACCCCCTGACCAAGGTGAGCAACCGGCGCGGTTTTCACAGCGGTCTTGAAACGGAGATCTCTCGCGCAAGCCGAAGCCGGGACCCGCTGTGTTTGCTGTTCGTGGACCTGGACCACTTCAAGGCGGTCAACGATACCCACGGTCATCCGGCCGGCGACAAAGTGTTGCGAGTCGTCGCACAGTTCTTTCGCGAAACGCTGCGGAAGGTCGACCACGTGTGTCGCTATGGCGGTGAAGAATTTGCGCTGGTACTGCCCAACTGCGGGCAGGGACTCGCCATGGAGATCGCCGAACGCCTACGCAGTCGGGTTAGCCAGCTAGCTATTGAAATAGGCGACGAAGACAGCACCGAGAGCGTATCTATCACGCTATCGATGGGTGTTTGCTGCTGGCAGCCCACGCGGCGTATTGACGAGAAAGAGCAGGCGGAGCTTGCCACGGTTCTTATCAATCGCTCGGATCAGGGTGTTTACGAATCCAAGGAAAAGGGGCGCGATACGGTTTCCTACGTGCCTCTCCACGCGGGCTGAATCAGCTGTGCGAACCGGTTAGTTTGCAACTGGCGTGAGAGCGCGATTCAGGTCACACGCTTTGGCTCCCGGTGTTTGCTGAAAGCCCGGGTCATACGTCCCGCAGGAAAACGGTGTAGTCGGTCGCTGCAAATTCGGGTCCCTGGGGATACCGCAGGATGCTGACGAAGCCCCGGTGATAGGTGGAGTGGTTGACCAGATGAATCAGGATGTCTTCACGAGACATCAGGCCATCTCCGCCCCCCACAAACTCGAAGCTGATCTTTTCACTGAGTGTGGAAGCCGACCATTCACCCGCACAGGTCACGAATCGTGCGTTGATTGCTCGCAGCCGCGCAGCCGCGCAGCCACCTCAGCGAAGGGAGGCGACTGACTGCGGGTTCGCGCCGTGTGTGGCTGCGTGACTCCGCTGCGCTCGGCATCGCCGTCGCTCCGGGTCGCGCATTCGCCGTTGCCGAAGGCGTGGCACCCTCCGGAGTAAGGATCGCTTACTCGGCACCGGACGTTCCAACCTGGACCTTTGCGATCCAGGAGGTGGCTCGCCTGGCCAAGCAGCCGCCCCGATCGTGATGCGGCCGTTCGACCCCAAACTTCGCACGCGATAGCGAACGGAGACCTCCGGGCAGGGGCACCGTTCGTTCTCTGGGAACTCAGGGCGCCCCAAGCATCTTCACGCCCCGCTGTTCCACCATCGCGTTGATTCGCGGCAAGCTGTCGGAGAGAAGCCTGTCCAGCGCCTCGAGTTCGGCATCGATCTGCGCCGAGACTTCCCGGCGATAGGCGTCCCCCTGGTCCGTGGGAGCGAAGTCTCCCGCCGACTCGTGGGTGGCGAGATAGGCAAGGCGGTTATTGAGCTTGATCCCGAAATTCAGGGGATCCTGCCGCGCCTCGTTACGGGTCTCGTGAAGGTTGTTCTCGATCACGCTGGCCGCTTCGCGCAGTACCTTTACAGCGTCGAGCAGTGCTTCGGCTTCGGGCTGGCCGTCGACCTTGGCCTCGAGATAGGCAAGGTCCTCATACAGCTTGCGGATGTCGATCACGGCCTGGTGCGCTTCGGAGAGCTTGTCGCGTACCTGGATCAGGAAGGCGAACTGCGCCTGTAGGTCGGCGAGGGAGCTCTCGGCCCGCGGGTCCATGAGAATCTCGAATTCCTGCTCCACGCTCTCGTCGTTGACCGTCAGTCGTGCGCGATAGCTTCCCGGCACGGCCACCGGCCCCCTCGTGTTTGCGGAGTAAAGCACTAGGCCGTCAAAGGACACGGCGTCGGCGTAGCGCATGTTCCAGACAAACTGGTTTGCACCCTTAGCGACTTCGAGCTTCTCATCCTCGTCTTCGCTGTTGCTTGCGAACTGCTTTACCGGCGACCCATCCGCTTCCATGATCTCCAGGCTCACCACATCGTCGTCGCCGAGGTCCTGATTGAGCGCGAAGTAGAACATCACGCCCAGGGGGTGGTTTTCTCCCTCCAGCAGCGGATCGCGTTTTCCGCGGCCGCTCTGACGCATGCGGTAGCTCGGTTTGGGCTTGTACAGATGAAAGCTTGCTGCGGCGATGTCGTCACTGAGCTGATGCAGCGGCGTGAGGTCGTCGATGATCCAGAAGCTGCGGCCCTGGGTGGCAACAATCAGGTTCAGATCGCGTACCTGCAAATCAGTGATCGGCACCTCCGGCAGATTGAGTTGGAACGGCTGCCAGCTCAAGCCGTCGTCGAAGGACAGGTACATACCGTATTCCGTTCCGGCATACAGCAGTCCCGCCCGTTCGGGGTCGGCGCGAAGCACACGAGTGAAGTGCGGTGCCTCAATACCATTGGTGATTCTGGTCCAGGTCTCGCCGTAATCCATCGTCTTGTACATGTAGGGAGCGAAATCGCCGGTCTTATACTGCGTGCCAGCGACGTAGGCGCCGCCCTTTTGCGTTGGGTGGATATCGATGGAGTTCCACATGAGCAGCCTGGGGGCTTCCGGGGGCGTCACGTCGGTCCAGGTATTTCCGCCGTCGCGCGTGATGTGCAGAAGGCCGTCGTCGGAGCCCGTCCAGAGCACTTCCTCCTCGTAGGGGCTCTCGTTCGCCGTGAGAATCGTGGCGTAGAACTCCACCCCCGTGTTGTCCTGCGTGATCGGCCCCCCGGAGGACACCAGGGTTTCCGGAATGGCGCGGGTAAGGTCGGGGCTGATGGTCTCCCAGTCCTGGCCCTCGGTCCTGGAGACGTGGACGCGATGCGAGAACGCGTAGAGCTTGTCCGGATCGTGATGGGAGAAGAAGGTTGGGAAATTCCAGTTGAAACGGTACTTCATGACCTCGACACCCGAGCCCGCGGGATTCAGGGGCCAGACGTTGATGGCGCGGCGCTGGGCATTGCCGTGGTTGTAGCGGTACAGATAGCCCTTGTAGTTGCCGCCGTAGATCACGTCGTTATTGTCAGGATCGATCGCGTGATACGCGCTTTCACCTCCGGCAGTGACTTCCCAGTCCCGCTCCGTAATCGCGATGCCATCGGAACGGTGGGAGATACGGATCGACGAATTGTCCTGCTGGGCGCCGTAGATGCGATAGGGGAAGTGATCGTCCGTGGCGATGCGATAGAACTGGGCCGTGGGTTGGTTGTGGTAGGTCGTCCAGCTATCCCCGCCGTCCGTGGATACCTGCGCGCCGCCGTCGTCGCCGATGATCATGCGGTTGTTGTCGTCGGGGTCGATCCAAAGATCGTGGTGGTCGCCGTGCGGTGCCACGTGCAGGCTGAAGCTCTTCCCCCCGTCCGTGGATACCGCGTAGGAAACGTTCATGACGTAGACTTTATTCTCGTCCTGGGAATCCGCGATGATTCGCGTGTAGTACCAGGCGCGGGAGCGGAGGGCGCGGTCGCTGTTGATCTTTTCCCAGCTCTTGCCCGCGTCGTCTGAGCGGAACACGCCGCCATCCTCGGCTTCGATAAGAGCCCAGACGCGGTCGGGGTTCGCAGGTGAGACCGTGACGCCGATGATCCCGCGGGGCGCGGCCGGCATGTTTGGCAGCACGGTCAGTTTTTCCCAGGTGGCTCCCGAGTCCGTGCTTTTCCACAGATCAGAACCCGGTCCGCCGCTGGAAAAACTGTGCGGCGTGCGACGGACGTTCCAGGTGCTGGCATAGATGATGCGGGGATTGCCCGGCTCGAAGACGAGATCCACGGCTCCGGAATCCTCGTTGGCATAGAGCACCTTCTTCCATGTCGCTCCGCCGTCCACGCTCTTGTAAACGCCTCGGGCCTCGCCGGGCTGCCAGAGGTCACCCATGGCAGCGACGTACACGATGTCCGGATTGCTGGGGTGAACGCGTATACGACCGATGTGGTGTGTATCTTCCAGGCCGATGAAGGTCCAGGTCTTGCCGGCGTCGGTGGATTTCCACACGCCGAAATTGGACGAGACGTTGCCGCGCACCGTTTTCTCGCCGAGACCCGCATAGATCACGTTTGGGTCGGACTCGGATACCGCAACAGAGCCAACAGAGCCGCCAAAGTAGCCATCGGAAACATTGCGCCACTTGCTGCCGCCGTCATCCGACTTCCAGACACCGCTTCCGGATGAGCCGAAGTAGTAGGTATCGCGGTCTCCGGGTACGCCCGTCACGGTGCCGGAGCGTCCGCCCCGGTATGGGCCCACAAGGCGGTAAGCCATGGCGTCGTAGAGCGCCTCATCGTAGCTTACGGGAAGGGTCCCTTCGTGATGCCTCGCCGAGGTGTTTTGCGCAGAAAGCAGGAGGGCGGGCAACAGGATTGCGCCCAGGGCGCATGCAAAGGCGTGATTTTTTTTCATATCTGGATTCCAGCCAATGGATGGTGATGGGCGAGATGTAGGCGCTGCCCCCGGGGCCAGGGAGGGAGACTAGAAGAGTTCGAAGCGACAGTGAAGCACACTCGCCGAATTTTTCGCGGAGTGTGGTTATCTGATCAGTTGACCCGCGCCGGTCAAACGCGCTGCCCGAAACCTTCCGAATGCGGCACAATGCCCGCCCATGCTGTTCCTGGGCTGGCTATCGCACCAGTCAGGACCTCGAGTCGCCCTCGGCACCGGGAGACACGATGCGACGGGCGATGCGGCCCGTATCACAGGACAACAAAGGATAAGAAAGTAGGAGCCCCACGATGCTAAATCGACCCCGTCTGCGCCGGTTACTGACTTCGTTCCTCGCCCTGGGTGCGCTGCTCGCCCTCCCCACCCAGCAATCGTCTGCGGCTAGCTTTGAACTGGTCCTGCCGCAGAGCGCTCCCGAGGGCAGTTACGACGGCCGGTTGATCCTGATCATCGCCGCCAACGCCGACAAAGAGCCCCGCGACCAGGTTAACGCCGACTTCGATGCGGCTCAGATATTTGGCATCAATGTAGATGGCTGGCGCCGTGGAGAGACGGCGCGCATTGACGGCCAGGTGCTCGGTTTCCCCGCCGAATCACTCGATGCGGTTCCCGCCGGGGACTACTGGGTGCAGGCCGTACTTCACAAGTACGACTCCTTCAATCTGGCCAACGGCAAGACCGTAAAGCTGCCCGCGGCTCGCGGCGCCGGACAAAACTGGCGCAAGGAGCCGGGCAACCTGTTCAGCGAGCCCATGAAATTGAGCTTCGATCCCAGTGACAGCACCGTCACGCGCATCGAGTTGTCCGAGGTGAATCCGGCCATAGAGGAGCCCGAGGACACTACCTATATTCGTCACCTCAAGCTACGCAGCGAGCTGCTGTCGGAGTTCTGGGGCACGGACGTCTATCTTCGGGCGCACGTTCTGGTCCCCCATGGATTTGACGACCACCCCGACGCGCGCTTCCCGCTGGCGATCTTCCACGGACACTTCCCGGCGGACTTCGGTGGTTTCAGCACCACGCCACCCGATCCCGAGGCCGAGTGCGAATACAGCAAACGCTTTTCCCTAGACTGCTACAACCGCATCCAGGATCAGGAGGCCTACGACTTCTACCAGTACTGGATCTCGGATGACGCGCCGCGCATGCTGATCGTGGAGATCGACCATAGCAACCCCTACTACGACGACAGCTACGCGGTGAATTCCGAAAACATCGGTCCCTACGGCGACGCGATTACCTACGAGCTGGTCCCGGCGATCGAGGAAGCCTTCCAGGGCATTGGCGAGGGCTGGGCGCGTTTCGTTTATGGCGGCTCCACCGGCGGCTGGGAGGCCCTGGCCGTACAGGTGAAGTACCCGGACGAATACAACGGTGCCTTCGCAGCCTGTCCGGATCCCATCGACTTCCGGCAGTTCATGACGGTCAACATCTACGAGGACAGCAATGCGTACTACCGCGAGGCGGCCTTCACGCGCATTGAGCGGCCGGCCCGGCGCGATTACCTAGGTCACATTTCCCGCTTCATGGAGGGCGAGAATCGCTGGGAGCTGGTGCTCGGCGACAAGACCCGCTCCGGCCAGCAGTGGGACGTGTGGGAGGCAGTGTTCTCTCCGAACGGTGACGACGGCTACCCGCAGCGTATCTGGGACAAGCGCTCGGGTGTAATCAATCCGGAAGTCGCCGCGTACTGGCGCGAAAACTACGATCTGCGCTACATCATGGAGCGAGACTGGGCGACGCTCGGGCCGAAGCTGCAGGGCAAGATTCATATCTACACCGGTGATATGGACAACTACTACCTGAACAACGCCGTGTATCTCACGGAAGACTTCCTGGAGTCGGCGACCCCGGCCTACGAAGGGGTGGTCGACTACGGCGATCGTGCCGAGCACTGCTGGAACGGCGATCATGAGAATTCCAACGCCATTTCGCGCCTGCGCTACAACACGTTCTACGTGCCGCGTATTCTCGAATTGATCGAGGCCCACGCTCCCGAGGGTGCAGATCTCAGCAGCTGGCGCTACTAGAAACCACGAGGCCGTATAACAGGGCGGTGCCGGACGATGCTGGCCGTTGCAAAATGTCGGCCCCTGTCCCCCGCCCAAGTCTTCAGCGGTGGCGAGTCGGCTTGCCATCGCATCACCCAGGAGAGTTCCCGATGACCGAATACTCACGTCGAGCGCTGTTACGCGGTGGCGCCGCCATTGCGGCCGCAGCACCCGCGCTTTCCTCTGTCTCTGTGCAGGCCGCCGCCGCGGGTTCCCCGAACGCCGGCAATCCGGCGCTGGACAAGCTGTCTCCCATGACGGGCGATGCCCGCTTTATCACGGACGAAGAGCGAGCGCAGCGCCGAGCCAAGCTCAGCGGACTGCTCGCCAAGAACGGCGCCTACGCCGCCCTGATTGAGGGGGGCTCGAGCCTGGATTACTTCACCGGGGTGAAGTGGTACCTGAGCGAACGCATTACCGCGGCGGTGATCACCGCCGAGGGCGGGCTCAGCTTCATAACCCCTGCGTTTGAAGAATCACGGCTCAGCGAAATGGCGGGAGCGGCGGATGAGATTCTCACCTGGGAAGAGGACCAAGACCCCTACGTGATGCTCGCCGAGTGGCTGCGGAAGAAAAGCCCGAAGGCCGGGACCATCGCCCTCGACGAAGCGGTGCGCTACTTCGTGGCCTTCCGGCTCGGCGAAGCCGCGAAGGACTGGACGCTCCGCTCCGCCGCCCCGGAGGTCAACGGATGCCGCATGATCAAGGCAGCGAGTGAAATCGCGCTTATGAAAAAGGCCAGCGATATCACCATTGCAGCCTACCGCGCGGTCTACCCGCTGATCGAAAAGGGCATGTCGGGTCCAGATATCTCCGCATTGATGAAAGACGCGCAGGCACGGCTCGGGGGCGAACGGCCCGCCGGTGGCGCTCAGGTCGATAAGGGCAGCGCGCTTCCCCACGGCTCTCGCGAACTCGAGTATGTGCGTGACGGCAGCGTGGTGCTCATGGATTTTGGCTGCGGCGTGGACGGCTACCGTTCCGATATCTCGCGGACCTTCGTGGTGGGTGAGCCCAGCCGGGAACAAAGGCGCGTCTGGGACCTGGTGCGCCGCGGACAGGATCTGGCCTACGCCACGGCGAAGCCGGGAGTGCCTGCCGGGCAGGTCGACGCCGCGGTTCGCGCACTGTACGAAGATGAGGGCTTCGGCCCCGGTTTCCAGGTCCCGGGCCTATCGCATCGGCTGGGTCACGGAATTGGTCTCGACGTCCACGAGCCGATCAACTTCGTCGGTAACGAAAAGACGCCTCTGCAGCCTGGCATGTGTTTTTCCAACGAGCCTGGTATCTACATCCCCGGAAGCTACGGGGTGAGGGTTGAAGACTGCATCTACATCACCGAAAGCGGTGCGGGCTGGTTTTCGGAACCGCCGCCCTCGATCGACCGGCCCATGGGCTGACTAGCATTATGCGCAGCCTGCGCATCACTTTCCGGTGTCTGGCGGTCCCGACGCTGCTACTGATGGCGTTGTGCATGCCATTCGCCGCTTCCGCGGCGACGGCACCTGGACCGAGTTTCTCCGTATCGATGCCGGCGGACTTCGATGGCGAAGCACTCGACGGCCGCCTGCTGCTGTTCATTTCGAACAACGACGCCGCCGAACCGAGATTTCAGGTATCCAATGGCCCGGGCACGCAGCTCGTGTTCGGCGTGGATGTGAATGGCTGGCAGGGGGAGGCCGTGACGATCGGTGCGGGCGCCGCGGGGTACCCGCTCGAGTCCCTGGCCGAGATTCCGCCCGGGCGTTACCGCGCGCAGGCCCTGCTCAATCGCTATGAGCTGTTTACGCTCGCGGATGGGCGGGAGCTACTCCTGCCTCCGGACAAGGGAGAGGGGCAACTGCTGGAGCGAAAGCCGGGGAACCCCTATTCCAAACCCGTTTGGGTAGAGCTCGAACCAGCTCAGGCGGAGAAAGTGACATTGACGCTGGATCAGGTCATAGCTCCGATCGAGCCGCCGGAAGACACGCGCTACGTGAAGCACATTCGCATACAGAGCGAGCTGCTGTCGGAGTTCTGGGGCAGGCCGACCTTTCTCGGTGCCCACGTGCTCTTGCCCGAAGGTTTCGATGAGCACCCGGAAGCACGCTATCCACTGGTGGTTTCTCACGGCCACTTCCCAAAGGATTTCAGCGGTTTTCGTGAAACACCGCCTGATGAAGACCTGGAATGCGAATACAGCGAGCGCTTCGATCTGCCCTGCTACAACCGCACGGTGCAGGAGCACGCCTGGACCTTTTACCGGGAGTGGACCGGGCCAGACTTCCCGCGCATGCTCATCGTGCAGATCCAGCACCCCACCCCGTACTTCGATGATTCCTACGCGGTGAACTCGGCGAACATGGGTCCCTACGGCGACGCAATTACCTACGAACTCCTACCGTATATCGAGGAACAGTTCCGGGGCATCGGTGAAGGCTGGGCCCGATTCCTTTACGGCGGCTCCACGGGCGGCTGGATTGCGTTGGCGGTGCAGACGTTTTACCCGGACGAATACAACGGTGCCTTCGCCGCCTGTCCGGATCCCATCGATTTTCGGGCCTACGCCCTCGTCAATATCTACGAGGACGAAAACGCGTACTTTCTCGAGGGCGACTGGAAACGCATCGAACGTCCGCGCAGTCGGACAACGCTGGGCCAGGTAACAACAACGCTCAGACAGGTGCAGCAGAAAGAGCACGTGCTGGGCACACGAGGCCGCTCCGGGGGGCAGCGGGATATCTGGTCAACGCTTTTCGGTCCGGTTGGCGACGATGGTTACCCTCAGCATCTCTGGGATCGCGAAACCGGAGTTATCGATCCGGAGGTTGCGGCGTACTGGCGCGAGCACTTTGACCTGCGACATATCCTCGAGCGCGACTGGGAAACGCTTGGTCCAAAGCTCCAAGGCAAGATCCATCTCTACGTGGGTGAGATGGACAACTCCTACCTGAACAATGCGGTGTACCTGATGGAGGAGTTCCTGGAGAGTACCAGCGATCCTCACTACGACGGGCTTGTCGACTACGAACCTCGGGCTGGGCACTGCTGGAACGGTGACCACGAGCGCCCCAACGCGCTCTCGCGGCTGCGCTATCACCAGATGTATGTGCCGTTGATCCTAAAACGGATCGACGCGTCGGCTCCGGAGGGCGCGGATACGACCAGCTGGCGCTATTAGTGCCGTTCAGGATTCCGAGAATCGTGATTGCGCAATCAAAGTGGTCAGCGATCGTTGCCACCGACGCGTTCGGCAACTCGCAGGCCGACGCGATGCAGAAGACATCGCGCGTACGGCAACTGAAAGGCCTGCTTTGGTGTCTGTCGCTGACTCGCTGTGGCTGAGCTTAACGTGCGACGCGAATCGTCGGGTCGAGCGGCTTATCCGGACACCCTCGGCCCACGATCGTGTATTTGTAGGTTGCAATCGGAGCCTTGGCATTAACCATCCGGCGCAAATTGTTGCCCTTTGAGCGAAGTGCTCTGCCGTGCAGGGGATCAAAGAAAATGACGAACGGGACTTTGGCTTTTTCCCCGTTTGCATCTACACCGCTCCAGGTAATGAAGTCGCGACGCCGGGCCTCAATGACTTTCTCGCTCACGCTAATGGGGCAGCCTTCGGCATCAAAGGTGATGGTGGCCTCAAGAGACTGTGCTTCATAACTGTCTTCGGGCGATTTGCCGCAGGCGCTCAGCGCCATCGCTGCCAATAGGGCCACTACCATACGTGCGGTGAATCTGGTCATGAACGTACTCTCCGAGGCTGAATGCACCGAGCAGTATACTCCTCGGCGCCGCGTGGCATGCAATTCAAACTACATGGCATTGACTATCTGCTCGAACGCTGTGAGCCCGTGTAGTGAAGAGAATCCGGCATCCAGACGAACTAGCTTGGATGCGTAGCCCAGCTCTACGGCTCTCTTGAGAAGATCCAGCGAGTCCTCCCGATCCCCAAGCGTCGCCAATGCAATGGCGCAGTTGTAGTGCACGTACATGTCCTCCGGCGCGAGCTTGAGTGCTGCAGCCAAGGATTCAAGTGCGCTATCTCGATCGGCTAGGCGTGCCTGATAGTGTGCCAACATCGCGTGAGTCAAAGCATCCTGAGGATTTATCAGCAAACGTTCGTCCGCCAGTAGTACCGCCTTTGTATAGGTTGGTTCGGCCAGATCATGGGCTTCATCCTCTGAGAAGTAGTAGGCATCGCCCAGGGCGCCCCAGTTCGCATGGTCATCCGGTGACAGCCCTATCGCCTGCCGGTACATATCGATAGCTTCGTCGTAGCGACCCAGAAAGAACAGCGCGGAGCCGCTATTTGCGTAGGCGAGGGCATTGGGCTCCAATTTCAGCGATCGGGCAAAGGCTTCAGCCGCCCGATCGAAGTTACCCAAAAGATAGTGCGCCGCAGCAAGGCCGTTGAAAGCCTGCGCATCGTCGGGCACCAATGAAGTGATGCGCTCGTAGTAGGGTATCGCTTCCTCGAAGCGGCTTAGGCGATATAGCAGTCCGCCCATGCCAATATAGGCGCGCCAGTAGTTCGGTTGCGCTTGGATGGCCTTCAAATAGGTGGCTTCTGCGAGCTCGTTGCGGCTATCTGACTCGTAGTTCCTTGCCATGCCAACCAACGCGGCGGAGCTCTCAGGATCCTGTTCCAAAGCCTTGGAAAACTGTTCTTCCGCCTCATCGACTCTCCCAGAGACCTGGTACAGGTTGCCGAGGGCAACAAGGACCGCAGGTGCGTTGCCAGAAAGAGAAAGAGCCTTTTCGCAGCTTGTTTCGCCGAGCGCGAAGTCGCCAGGATCAAACTCAAGTCGATAGCGTTCCAGGTAGGCGTCGCAGAGTCCCGCCCAGGCACTCGCATAGCCGTTATCTACATTGCTGGCTCTTGAGAATAAGGTAATGGCATTACTCAGTGCTTCCGCGCCTGGGGAAGCGCGAAGGTATTCACGGCCGCGGAGATAGTAATCATATGCCTCCGGGTTAAGCTCAGGCCGGTCTTCGAGAATCTGCCGGGAACGCTCCGACAGCATCAGCTCGAGATTGCTCACAACCTGTCGCGCCACGTCGTCCTGGATGCGGAAACTGTCGTCGTAGGCCCGGTCAAAGGCCTCGGACCACAGGCGGAAACCCGAGTCTGTGTCCACAAGATGTGCGGTAACCCGTACGCGGCCCTCAGCCCGGCGTACGCTGCCCTCCAAGACGTGGCTCACCGCCAGGTTCTTGCCGACCTCGCGTAAATCGACGTCCCGGCCACGGTAGTAAAAGGAGGAGGTGCGAGCCGCTACATCGAGTTCCCCGAGGCTGGACAGAAGGTTGAGGATCTCCTCGGCTACACCGTCGGCGAGGTAGTCGGCGCTCGGATCGTTGGACAGGTTGGCGAAGGGCATGACGGCAATAGCGGGCCTTTCGTCGCCGACGGCCGGGCCTCCTTCGCCGAAAAGCCCGCGCCCCGTCGTGGATAGCCGTTCCATGTACAGATAGCCCACAAGCAGCGCGAGCGTCGCCACGACCGAAATCTCCACCACCCGCGCCGGTGTGAGCAGGATGGAGCCGTCTTCGGATACGGCATCCGTTTCCGCGATCCCGGCGGCTGTCAGATCAAACAGCCAGGCCAGGCACAGCGCGATGGGAAAGCCGATAGCGGCGGCCATGAGCAGACTCGATATCGCCCAGTCGGGAAGGCCGACGAGAGGGAAGGCGACGTCGGCGACCTGCAGGAGGGCCCAGCAGCCCGCCAGATAGAACGCCGCTACGCGATACACACCCCTTGTTTTCAAATCCGCCAGGAAGCGACGAATGTCCATCGCAGCCAGTTCCGCCAAAAAGAACGCGGTAAGTCTAGCTTGCAAGAATGGGGATGACGATGAGTAAGACGGCTAGCGTTGATACAAAATCCCCGCTCCCCTTTCCAGGGAGCGGGGTTTCCAGGCGAGTTGAAGGCCGATGGTCGTGGCGTACCCCGAAGCTTGCCGGTGGATGGGGCCGTCGGTGTCGTGGGGATCCAGGTTCCCGAATTCGCAAGGTAAACATCTGCGAACAGCTATGTACCTCGCGTCGCCGGCCCCCGTGATGAAGCTTTTAGCAACACGTGAGAATTCCGTGATAACTCAGACACCGGTCTTTCCAACAATGCAGCTTCCATCCACCCATGAAGGACTCCCCGATGAAAAAGCTTCTCGCACCCCTGTCGCTGGCGGCGGCCGTTGCGGCGCCGGCCCAGGCCGTAGACTTTGATGTGGAAATCACGAATCTCACCCGAGGCAGCTACTTCACACCCTTTCTGGTTACGGCTCACGCCGACAGCGCGAGGCTTTTCATGACCGGCCAGCCGGCCAGCGCCAGCCTTGCGGCCATGGCCGAGGGCGGCGATATCTCGGGCCTTGCCTCGGACGTTGCGGCACTGAACGCCACGACCGTCGAGAACCCCGCCGGCGGGCTGCTCGCTCCCGGGGCGTCGACCACGGCGAGCCTGAACACAGACGACGCCCCGGACAACACGCGTCTTTCCATCGTTGCGATGATTCTGCCGAGCAACGACGGTTTTATGGGCCTCAACGCGATCGAAATACCCACCATGCCCGGAACCTACGTCTACAACGTCAATGCCTATGACTCAGGCTCCGAAGCAAACGACGAAGTCCTGGGTAGCGGTGCGCCTGGCGAGGCCGGTTTCCCGGCACCTCCTCCTGTCGCGGCCACCAGCGGCACCGGCGCCACCGGCGTTCCCACCGTTGCCGAGGGCTTCGTGCATATCCATCGCAACGTCCTTGGTGACGACGACATCAGCGGTGGCATGAGCGATATCGTGAACACCGTGCATCGCTGGCTGAACCCGGTGGTTCGCGTCGTTGTGACCGTCAACTAAGGAGGCTGTGATATGCAACGCGTTCTTATAACAGCAGCAGCCGTCTGCCTGTTGGCGGCCTGTGGCGACAGTAGTATCAGCCAGCCGGACACCACGCCCCCCGATACGGCGACGCCGCCGCCAGACCCCATCACTCCGGCGAGCTTCGACGTCAGCGCTACAAATCTGACTCTCGGCCAGCCGCTTTCGCCTCTGGCTGTGTTGATTCACGACAGCAGCCAGGCCGTCTTCCGTATCGGCGAAACCGCGTCGGCGGGCCTCGAGCTTCTTGCCGAAGGCGGTGACAACAGTGGCCTCCTCGATGAAATCGACGGTCCGGCGGAAGCCAGCGGCGGCGGGCCCATCGGCCCCGGTGGCAGCGAAACGCTGACGCTTGAGCTGGCCGACGATCAGACCGCCGGCCTTTCCCTGTCCGTCATCACCATGCTCGTAAACACCAATGACGCGATCACGGGTCTCAACGGTATTCCCCTGGCGGACATGGCCGTGGGCGACAGCATGACCTACTCAGCCGTGGCCTATGACGCTGGCACCGAGGCGAATAATGAACTCGCGGGCACGATCCCGGGTCCCGCCGATGGCGGTGAAGGCTTCAATGCGATGCGCGACGATGTCGGGGATTTCGTTACTATGCACCCTGGCGTCGTGACGGCCGACGACGGTTTGTCCCTGTCGGTGCTCAATCAGATGCATCGCTTCGACAACCCGGTGGTCCGCATCACCGTCACGCGCACGCAGTGAGCCGGCGCTACGGAACCAATCCTGATCCCCGTGCTCTACAAGAGTTCTTTCGAATAGAACCGGAGGTTGCCGTGGATCAGGAATCCTCCCCTTCGTCCCGTCCCCGCATTCTGCTGGTTGAAGACGATCCGGATATCGCTCGACTGGTCGCTCTTCACCTGGGAGAGCTAGACCTGGAAGTGGAGCACTGCGATCGCGGCGACCTCGCTCTGGATCGAGCGCTGCAGGAAGAGTGGTCGCTGCTTATGCTCGACCTGCGCCTGCCGGGCATTGACGGTCTGGAAATCTGTCGTCGCGTCAGGGAAAGCGGGATACGGACTCCAGTGCTCATGCTCACCTCCAAGTCCAGCGAGCTCGATCGCGTACTCGGCCTTGAGCTGGGCGCCGATGACTACGTCACCAAGCCCTTCAGTCCCCTCGAACTCGTGGCCCGGGTAAAGGCGATACTGCGCCGCGTAGACATGGATGCCTCACCGGCGGCGTTGAGCGAGCAAAATCTCGACTGCGGCGCGATATCGATCGATACCCGCGACCACCGTGTTACGGTCCATGGTCGCGAGGTGGAGCTGACGGCCCGGGAGTTTGATCTGCTGCTGCATTTCGCCCGCCAACCCGGGAGGGTGTTCCGTCGCACGGAACTCCTCGACGAGGTCTGGGGCTATGGCCATGACGGTTACGAACATACGGTGAACTCACACATCAATCGCCTGCGCGCCAAGATCGAGGATGAACCGGGTGATCCCCAGCGTATCGTCACGGTCTGGGGAGTGGGCTACAAGTTTCAGGCGACCGTTTAACCGTGTTCAAACGTCTCTACACACGCCTGGCCGTGGTCACCTGTCTGCTGTTCATCGTCATGGGCGGCGCGCTGGTGTACATCACGGCGGCGACCAGCGAACTCCACACCCTTGAGGTCACGCAGCGGGTGAACCGAGAGATCGCGATCCACGCAGCGGAGGATATGCCGCTGCTCGATGAGCAGGGCGTCAACCAGCAGGCGATCCAGGATCTCATGCATCACGTGATGTTCATCAACCCGATCGTGGAGGTCTATCTTCTCGATACCGAGGGCCGGGTGCTGTCCCATGCCTTGCCCTATGGAACGGTGCTACGCGATCGCGTGGACATGCAGCCCTTGCAGGCATTTCTCGACGGCGATGCGGCGCTACCGATCTTCGGTGACGATCCGCGCAGTCGCACGGAGCAGAAAGTGTTTTCCGTGTCGCCGATCATGGAGAACGGCGAAACGGCGGCCTACGTGTATACCGTTCTCAACGGGGCCGCCGTCGATGGCATCAACGGGGCGCTTTCGGAAAGCTACAACCTGCGCATGGGTTTGCTGACCATCATCGTCAGCCTGCTCGTTGCCCTCCTTGCCGGCATCGGCGTGTTCTTCCTGCTCACCCGCCGCCTCAAAGTGCTCGCCGATGCCGTGCGTACCTACCGCGAAGGCAGCTACCAGGAGCGTATGGAGTTACCGATTCGGCAGCCGGTGCGGGACGAACTCGACGAACTCATGACCGCCGTCGGCGATATGAGCCAACGCATCGACCAGCAGTTTTCCGCGCAGCAGGAAATCGATCGCAATCGCCGTGATCTCATTGCCAACGTGTCTCACGACCTTCGCACACCCATTGCGTCGATCCAGGGATACCTGGAGACCGTGTTGCTCAAGGATCTGGATGATACGGAGCGACGCGAGTACCTCGAGACGGCCCACAAACACTGCCGGCGCCTGAATGAGCTCATCGGCGAACTCTTTGAGTTGTCGCGACTTGAATCCCGAACCCTGGAGCCCGACTGGGAGGCTTTCCCTGTGATGGAGCTCATCCAGGATATTGTCCACGAGCATGAGCTCATGGCCCGGGAAAAGAACATCTCACTTACGGCCAGCAGCGCTGATATGGGTGCCTTCGTATACGCCGATATGGCGATGATTCACCGCGTACTCGAGAACCTGATCCGCAACGCCCTGCGCCATACGCCCCGGGGCGGTGAGATCGCGATCAACGTGCGTTCCGAAGCGGAGGGCGTTCGCGTCGAGGTCGTCGACAACGGCGAGGGTATTGCGAGTCACGAGATCCCGCACATCTTCGACCGCTTCTATCGTCCCGATACGGAGAAACCGGATTCGGGTCACGGTCTCGGTCTCGCCATTGTGAAGCGCATCGTCGAGCTGCATCGCTCCACGGTGGCCGTGCGCAGTGCCCTGCATGAAGGTACTTCCTTCAGTTTCTGTCTGCCTCAACCGGCCTGAGCGGAAGGGCCGGGGCTAGCATTCGCGCCCCGACATGCAGCTTCCAAACGTGAGCGGCCGGGTGAAGGCGAAAGAAAAGCTAACGCAAAGAGCATTTCTTCTAGATTGTCACTGGCAACACGTCGGTAAAGACTCTCGAGCGCCCAGCAAAGTGGAAAGGGACCCACTGTGCCAGACGTCATCATTCACAACGCTCGCATCACCACGCTTGATCGTTCCACCGTCGAGTTGACCGCTATCGCGGTAGAGCACGGGAAAATTCTTGCGACCGGCACGGACGCCGAGATTATGAAGCTGCGTCGCGACGGTACCCAGCTGATTGACGCCGGGAAACGCCGGCTTATCCCAGGACTTAACGATAGCCACACGCACCTCATTCGTGGCGGACTGTCCTACAACATGGAACTGCGCTGGGAGAACGTCGGCAGCGTCGCCGACGCGCTGGAGATGCTGCGCATTCAGGCGGAGCGCACCCCGGCTCCCCAGTGGGTCCGCGTGGTCGGCGGCTGGTCGGAGTTCCAGTTTGCCGAGCGCCGCCAGCCGACGCTGGACGAGATCAATCGAGCGGCGCCGGATACGCCGGTCTTCATCCTTCATCTCTACTCCAGCGCTCTTTTGAATCGCGCGGCGCTACGCGTACTGGGCATTGATCGCGACACTCCCAATCCCCCGGGCGGTGAAATCAATAAGGATGCGGATGGCAATCCCACCGGCCTGCTGCTCGCAAGGCCATCGGCCCTCATTCTCTACTCGACCCTTGCGCAAGGCCCAAAGCTGCCCATCGAGGACCAGCTCAACTCGACGCGCCACTTCATGCGCGAGTTAAACCGCCTGGGCATCACCTCGGTTAACGATGCCGGCGGTGGGGGCCAGAACTACCCGGAGGACTATGAAGTCATCCAGCGACTTCATGAGGAAGGACAGCTCACCGTTCGTATTGCCTACAACCTCTTCGCACAGAAGGCCGGAGAAGAACTCAACGATTACGAACGCTGGGTGAGCATGACCTCTCCCGGTGCGGGCGATGAGATGCTGCGCATGAACGGCGCCGGAGAAAACCTGGCGTGGTCCGCGGCGGACTTTGAGAATTTCCTGGAGCCGCGGCCCGATCTTGTGCCGACTCTGGAGTCGGAGCTTGAGGCCGTCGTGGAACTGCTGGCTGAGAACGAATGGCCGTTCCGTATCCACGCCACCTACGATGAATCCATTGATCGCTTCCTGTCGGTTTTTGAGCGCGTCAATGGAAGCACGCCCTTCAAGACCCGCTTTATCATCGATCACGCGGAGACGATCAGCGCTCGCAACATCGAGCGTATAGGCGACCTGGGCGGAGGCATTGCGACGCAGCATCGCATGGCGTTCCAAGGCGAGTATTTTGTCGATCGTTACGGTCCTGAAGCAGCCAGAGCAACACCGCCGATTCGAGAGATGTTGGACCGCGGGGTGCCGGTGGGCGGCGGTACCGACGCCACGCGCGTGGCCAGCTACGATCCCTGGGTCGCAATCTACTGGTTGACCACCGGCCGCACTCTCGGCGGTCTGCCTCTATTTGACGAGGCCAACTGCCTGTCCCGGGAAGAGGCCCTGGCGATATGGACCGAGGGTTCGGCCTGGTTTTCCGGCGAATCTGACGTAAAGGGAAAGATCTCCCCGGGTATGTACGCCGACTTCGCCCTGCTGTCGGCCGACATGATGACGATCGATGAGGAGAGCCTGAGGCAGGTGACCTCAGTGCTCACCATGGTTGGCGGCAGAGTCGTCTTTGCGAGCGATGAGTTCGCGCACCTGGACACACCGCCGCCCCCGGCCAGTCCAGACTGGTCGGTCAATTACGCGTTTCCCAGCCCCGCGGAGCGACCGCGGCCTGTCCAGCATCGAAGCTGCTCCGAAGCCTGCACTTCCGCGTGTTCGCTGCACGGTCATCACCACCATATCGCGTGGAACAACCCCATTCCGGTCGCGGACAAGAACGCGTTCTGGGGTGCCCTGGGGTGCTCCTGTTTCGCGTTCTAGAAGCTCGGACCGCACCCGCCACCTCGCCATGAACTGAAGCTAGACAATGCAATGAATGTGAAGACGTACCTGGGGTTTCTTCTGGCGTTTGCCCTAGGAGCACTGTGCGCACTCCTCAAGCTTCCGCTACCGGCGCCACCGGTGCTAATCGGAGCACTCCTGGTCGTATCGATGACCCTGGGCTATGTCATTGTGGATCGGATCGCTGGCCAACGCACCTGCGCAAACAAACAACACTGTGGAGGACCCACGGGCTAAGCCCATGGAACTGCTTACGTTGAATGAAATCGCCGGACTGGGCATGGGCCTGACGCTCGGCGCCGTCTGTCGCTGGTTTGACTTGCCTCTACCCGCGCCGCCGCAACTCAGCGGCGCCATGCTCGTTGTGTTCATGACGGCAGGATTCCTTGTCACTGGAGAACTTCTATGAACGATCTCACGCAATGTCCTTTCGCAGGCATGGCAGGAAAACTTGATGCCTCTGCCGGAACGTCCAACACAGACTGGTGGCCCGAGGCCGTCGACCTCAGCGTGCTGCACCAGCACTCGGCCAATGCCAATCCATTGCCTTCTAACTTCGACTATGCCGACGCCTTCAGATCTCTGGATCTCGATGCCGTGCGCGCGGACCTCCTCGCCCTGATGACGGATTCCCAGGGGTGGTGGCCAGCGGATTACGGCCACTACGGCCCGCTGTTTATCCGTATGGCCTGGCACAGCGCAGGTACCTATCGCACCGGCGACGGCCGGGGTGGCGCCGGGAGCGGAAGCCAGCGCTTCGCTCCGCTTAACAGCTGGCCGGACAATGGCAATCTCGACAAGGCCCGTCGCCTTCTCTGGCCGATCAAGCAGAAGTACGGCAACAGTCTTTCCTGGGCAGATCTCATGATCTTTGCGGGGAACTGTGCGCTCGAGTCCATGGGGTTCAAGCCCATGGGCTTCGGTGGCGGTCGGGAAGACGTCTGGGAACCCGAGGCCGATATCTTCTGGGGTAAGGAACGGGATTGGCTGGGCGACCAACGCTACAGCGGCGAACGTGACCTGGAGAACCCGCTGGCCGCTGTTCAGATGGGACTGATCTACGTGAACCCGGAGGGCCCGAATGGCAACCCGGACCCACTGGCTTCCGCTCGCGATATCCGCGAAACCTTTGCTCGCATGGCCATGGGTGACGAGGAGACGGTGGCTCTGACCGCCGGCGGTCATACGTTCGGTAAAGCCCACGGTGCCGGTGACCCGGGGCTCGTGGGACCCGAGCCCGAGGGAGCGACGATCGAGCAACAGGGGCTTGGATGGAAAAACGCCCATGGCCGCGGCGTGGGCAGCGATGCGACGACCAGCGGACTCGAAGGTGCCTGGACTCCGAACCCGATCGCCTGGGATAACGGCTACTTTGAGACACTCTTCGGCTACGAATGGGAACTCACCAAGAGTCCCGCGGGAGCACAACAGTGGACACCCGCAAACGGTTCCGGTGATGGCACGGTTCCGGATGCACACCTGGCGGGTGTCCGCCATGCCCCGATGATGACCACGGCCGATATGGCGATGCGTATGGATCCGCAGTACGAGGCCATCTCGCGCCGCTTCCTTGAGAATCCGGATGAGTTTGCCGATGCCTTTGCCCGCGCCTGGTTCAAGCTGACACACCGCGATATGGGCCCCCGGGCCCGGTACCTGGGAGCCGAAGTCCCTGCGGAAGCGTTTATCTGGCAGGACACGCTGCCGGCCGCGGACTATCGCCAGATCGATGACATGCGCGTCGCAGAGCTGAAGGACGAGATTCGCAATGCGGGTCTTGGAGTTTCGCAGCTCGTGACTACCGCGTGGGCCTCGGCGTCCACCTACCGAGATTCCGACAAGCGAGGGGGCGCAAACGGTGCGCGGATCCGCTTCGCGCCGCAGTCCCAGTGGGCCGTAAACCGGCCTGAGGAACTCGCCGCGGTTCTCGGCAAGTACGAAGCCATCGGCGCGGCTTTCAACGCAAAGCAGACGGACGGTACTCGGGTATCCCTGGCTGATCTCATCGTGCTTGGCGGAAGCGTGGGCGTGGAGCTGGCTGCCGCGGAGGCGGGTATCAACATCACCGTGCCGTTTACCGCTGGACGTGTCGATGCGCTGGAGGAACAGACGGACGCCGAGTCCTTCGGAGTACTGGAGCCGTCGGTCGACGGATTCAGAAACTTCGCCGCGAGTCCGACGTCCATGCCTGTGGAGACTCTACTGGTCGACCGTGCGCAGCTTCTCGGCCTATCGGCGCCGGAGATGACGGTACTGGTCGGTGGCCTTCGCGTGCTGGGTGTAAACACAAACAACGTCCACGGAGTGTTCACGGATCGCGTCGGCACGCTATCCAATCAGTTTTTCAGATACCTGACTGACATGCGGTACAAGTGGCAGCCCTCGGATACGGCAAAAACTGTCTTTGCATCCGTGGACTCCGTGACCGGCGAGCCTGGATTCACAGCGTCCCGCGTCGATCTTGTATTTGGCTCCCACTCTCAGCTGCGGGCGATCAGCGAGTACTACGCTCAGGACGGCGCCGAGGCGGCCATGGTCAGAGATTTCGTAGCGGCTTGGGTGAAAGTCATGGAAGCGGACCTTCATCTGTGATCCAAGCCCCTCGTTGATCTTCTCACCTACATGCGGCGTGTGTTTACAGACAGACGTACCCGGAAGCTACCTCGCCCCGTCTCTTCCGCTATGCGCTGGTGCGTTCAAGTTCGTACTGCGCAGGTAGCAACGAGCTGATCTTTGACAGAGCGGCTGAGCGCATCAAGGTTCTCCCGATGGGCGGCAACGACGGCCGCGAGTTGCTCGCTTTGCACGGGGCTGGTGTGAGTGCCGCCGGACGCTGTAGACCTGGGACCGCAGGTGATTGTTGATACAACGTAAAGAATCGCTTCGTCGCCGTTCGCCGCACGCCTCGTGTACAGCTCTCGTAGTTCGAGATTAAGTCTGGCGTCAACGGCGTTCGTGGTGCCCGCGATCGCAAGCCCCGTCGCTCGTTCCAGGGCGAGGCGGAGGTAGTTTGCGACGATCACCGATGCGTTGTCGGTCCAGCGGGCACCGGCGTACTCCCTGAGCTGCCCGGTCGGTTCCAGGTGCAGCAACTCAATGCGATCCATGCCCCTCGGCGCATCGATCGCCACGCTCACCCCTACACCTTTCAAGCGCGGATCCGAAGAGAATAACGTAGCGTCCGGAAACAGCCAGTACTCGCGGAGCGGTTCTTCTTCGCTCGTCAAGGTGCCGCTGCAGCCGCTGAGCACCACGATGAGGGTAAGAAAGCAGCTGCGAAGCGTCATGGATCCACCACCTTTTGATCGAGCTGGCTGCGATACAGGATCCGCGACGGATTGCGTTCGAGGCGGTCCGCGAAACGCTCGATCGCGCCCAGGGTGCTGCGAGTTTCGTCAACCAACTCTGGAAGCTGAGCCAGGCCCTCGCTCGCGGCCCGGTCCAGGGTTTCTTCATTGGCCTCGAGCCAAGCGCGCAGCTGAGTCGATGCCTCGGCGAGGTCGCGCGTCCCGCTGCGCAGCTGTTCAGCTGTCGCCTCAAACTGGGGCGCGAGATTCACGGCAAGGCCGTCGATGCGTTCCGCGATGCGGTCAGCACGGCTCAGGAAACGACTCAGGTCCTGGGGGATGGCGGCGAGACTCTGCTCCTGTTCGGCCACGGCTGCGCTCACCCGGGCAAGGTTTTCAAGCGTATTCTCCAGTCGCGCCAGGTTGTCATTGCTGAGCAGGATGTTGGCGCGCTCGAGCAGCTCCCTCATGCTGCTGCCGAGACCCGGGCCCTCGGCGAGCAGCGCCGTAAGGCCCGAATCACGCGTGGGGATTGTCATGGCGTCCTCGCCTTCCCGGGCGATCGGCATGGCACTCCCACCGGCGTCATCACTGAGGTTGATCACGGCGAGGCCCGTGACGCCCTGGTAGGCGAGGCTCGCAAAGGTGGCCTGGCTGACCGGGGTACTGCGATCGATGTCGATCAGTACCTCAACGCCCGTGCGCTCCGAACGGGTCAGCCGTATGGAGTGAACGCTGCCCACGGTAACGCCAAGATAGTTCACGTCGGCGCCGACGCTGAGGCCGCTCGTGTCGCGGTAGAACAGCAGACGATAGTGCGAGGGGTTGTCGTCGACGTACGCTCCGCCGAGCTGCAGAGCGAGACCGATCCCTGCGGCCAGTGTGCCGAGCACAAAGAGGCCGACGACGAAATAGTTGCCCTGCTTACCCATGTTCCGCTACTCCCGATTTGGCGGCTGCGAGCTCCGCCGTTTCCATGCTGCTGGCGCTTGCTCGCCGGGCTCGCGGGCCCCCGAAGTAGCGTGCGATCCAGGGATGATCGTAGCGGCTGATCTCCTCGGCGGTGCCAACGACGATGCGCTTGTCGACCAGCACGGCAATGCGATCGCAGATACCGTACAGCGAGTCCACATCGTGGGTGATCATCACCACGGTGAGGTCGAGGCTGGTCTGCAGGTAGCGTACGAGTTCGTCGAACTCCGTAGCGGCTATCGGGTCCAGGCCCGCGGTTGGTTCGTCAAGGAACAGGATCTTCGGCTCCCTCGCCAGGGCCCGGGCCAGGGCCGCACGCTTCACCATCCCGCCGGAAAGCTCCGCCGGGTACTTGTCCCCGGCGGTATCCGGAAGCCCCGTCATGCGCAGCTTCAGCATGGCGAGATCCCGGCGCGTCGCCGCGTCCATGGAGGAGTGAATCGCCATAGGCAGCTCCACGTTTTCGCGTACGGTGAGACCGGAGAGCAGCGCGCCGGACTGGAACAGCACGCCCCAGCAGGTGTCGCTGCTCGACTCGTGAAAGTTAACCGCGCGGCCCATGACTTCGACGGAACCGGCGGTGAAGCGATGCAGCCCAAGCATCGAGCGCAGCAACACGGACTTGCCGGTTCCCGAGCCGCCGACGATGCCCAGCACTTCACCGCGGCGGACGCTCAGGTTGAGCCCGTCGTGGACCCGCTGCGCACCGAAGGCATTTACGAGATTCCGCACTTCGATCACGGTGTCGCTCACAGGCCGTACCGCGCGAAGATCACAGTAAAGATTCCGTCGGCGAGGACGATCAGGAAGATCGCCTGCACCACGGCGACGGTTGTCATGCGTCCCAGCTCTTCGGCCGAGGACTCCACCTGCATGCCCCGCAGCGTGGCCACCGCTCCGATGAGCAGGGCAAAGACCGGCGCTTTAGATAGACCGACCAGCAGCGTGCTCAGGTCGGCGGCGTCGGTCAGGCGCTGCAGAAAGAGCGACGTGGACATATCGAGTAATGAGGAGCACACGACCCAGCCACCGGCAAGGCCGGCGACATTGGCGACGATGGTCAGGAGCGGCAGCGCGAGGACCAGCGCCAGGATCCGGGGCGCGATCAGAATCCGGTTTGGGTTCAGGCCCATGACGCGCAGCGCATCGGTTTCCTGATTGAGATTCATGACGCCGAGGGAGGCGGCGAAGGCGCTTCCCGAGCGTCCGGCGACCATGATGGCCGCCATGACGACCCCCATCTCGCGCAGTACGGAGATTGCCACGAGGTCCACCACAAATACCGTGGCCCCAAATTGCTTGAGCTGCAAGGCGCCCTGGTAGGCCATCACCAGGCCCATGAGAAAACCGATCAAGGCGACAACGGGCACGGCCTGGAGACCGCTGATCTGCAGTTGACGAAGCGTTTCCCGCAGAGCGAGTTTTCCGGGGCTGCGAACACCCTCGAAGATCGCCGCGCTGATGGCGCCGATATCGACGATCCAGCGCGTCAGAGACTTGCCCAGCTGCTGGATGCCGGCAGTGAGGGCCGGGCCGGCGCCTGGCGTGGGGCGATCCTCGGGATCCGCTTCGGCGGTCCGCTGAATCTGCTCCAGGAACTTGAAGTGCGCGGCCTTGAAGCCCTTGAAATCGGTCTCAACGCCGTCTTCACGGAGTCTTTCGGAGCGACGATAGAGCACCCAGGCGCCGGCGATGTCGATATTCTCCAGGCCACCGCAGCGAAACAGCACGCTGTCAGCGCCGGCCGGACTGACCTGCGTCAGGGCTTCTTCGAGCGCGGGTACGTTTTCGAAGGTCCAGTCTCGCTTCAGGCTGATGGTCTGCAGTTCCGGCGCGGTATCGACCTCGAAGTAGGGGCAGGGTGCGGCTGCGGTCATAGAGTCATCCCGGCGTTGCTGGAGGGCCAGGGCGGTGAACTTCGCGCTGGCCCGCCCGACCATTCTCGCAGCTGCGCCTACACGTCCGCCAGCCAGTGCCTTACGCGATGCGAGGCTTCGTCAGCCAGGAGGGCAGAGATGCGTTCCTGGAGCTGCCGATCCGCCTCGGAAACGCGTTCGTGCTGCCGCAGGTGCTCTTCCCAACTGCTCACCAGGAACCACTCCAGCCACAGTGTGGCGTCATCGCTGGCGCGCTGCAGTCCCCATTCATAGGCGCCGTCGCGGAAACGCTCACCCCGCAGTTCGCGCATAAGACGGCGAAAAGCGGCTGCGTTCTCTGGTGGTACGCGATACTCGATGCTGACCATCACGGGGCCGTCGGCCACCTCCGGCTCCAGAACCATGGCCGGCGCGGGCCAGTGCATGGACGGTGTCAGGTCGAGTCCTTCGGCCACACCGAGGTGGATGTTGCGCGTTACCAGTGCCAGTAGAGCCAGCAACAACCCCGCCGCTGTCATGGCTTCGCCCACGCCGAACCGCTGCGCAACCTGCCCCCAGCACAGGGATCCGACGGTCATGGAGCCGAAGAACGCCATCATGAAAATTGACAGACCTCGCGCCCGCACCCAGGCGGGCAGCGCTGTCTGTGCGGAGAAATTGAAGCTGGTCAGCGAGGCGATCCACGCCGTTCCGGCGAGAAAGCAGCAGCAGAGCACGGCGATCCTGCCCTGAGCCATCCCGAGCAGGGGCAGGGTCAGCGCCATCAAGCCGGCCGAGGCCAGGGCCAGCTCATTGCTGTCCCAGCGCTCGCGAAGCTTGGGCAGCGCCAGAGCGCCGGCGACGGCCCCCGCTCCAACGCTCGCGGTCATGGCTCCGAACACGGATGCGCCGGAATCGGGGAGCGCACGGGCGATCACGGGTATCAGCGCCCACAGTGCACTCGCCGGGAAGAAAAACGCGGCGGCGCGCAGGATGGTTTCCTTGAGCGGATCGTTATGGAGCGCGTGGCGCAGTCCCGTGCCGATAGCGGCCAGAATCGGCTCGGGAGGTCCTGACCTGCGCGGCGCCGGCTTGCGCCGCCAGAGCAGCAGGACGGCGACGACCACAAGATAGGTCGCGGCATTGACCATGAACGGCGCCGCCATGGAGATGCCGGCAATCATGAAGCCGGCCACCGCCGGACCAATGGCCCGGCTGATGTTGATACCCAGGGAGTTCAGGGCGATGGCGCTGCGCAGGCGCTCGCGTTCCACCAGCTCCGGCATGAGCGCCTGCCAGGCCGGTGCGGAGAAGGCCGCGCCGCTACCAATCAGGAAGGTGAAGATGACCAGCGTGAGCGGTGTCACCCGGTCTGCCGCCACGAGCAGGGCAAACAGGAAAACCAGCAGCGCCAGCCCCGTATTGACGATGATCAGGAAACGTCGCTTGTCGGCGCGGTCTGCCAGGGCCCCGGCGAGGAGGGCGAATAGAAAGATCGGAAAGGTGTTGGCCGTCTGTACCAGCGCCACGATGGCCGGGCTGGGCGTAAGAGAGGTCATCAGCCAGCCCGCCGCTGTTTCGTGCATCCAGCCGCCCGTCGCCGAGACGAGCATGGCAAGCCAAAGCGATGCGAAGAGGGGTTGCGCCAGCGGCGTCCACAGGCTGCCCGTCTCATTCTCGGGTGATGTTTTCTCGGCCACTAGCGTTGGTGCTCGGGGGAAGAGCGTAACTTCGGGTTCAGGCGACAGTCGTTCAGGCCCTGACCGGTACGTCGAAAATCAGTACCTCGGCGTCGTTTGCGTCTTTGAGTTCAATGGCGTTCACGTCGAGGAGGGCAAGTCCATCGCCAGCCCCCAGGGCCTGGCCGTTGACTCGCAGCGTGCCGCGCACAAGCTGAATCCAGGCTGCCCGGTCTGCGCGGAGCGGCGTGGTGACGGCGTCGTCGGTGTTCAGCAGGGTTGAGTAGATATTCACGTCCTGCGCGAGCGAAACGGAGCCCAGCCGTCCCTCGCGCGAGGCCAGGAGTTGCAGCCGACCCTCGCGATCCTGAAGTGGGAAATGACGCTGCTCGTAGTCCGGTGCGATGCCCGCTTCCTCGGGAATGACCCAGATCTGCAGAAAGTGGACCGGATCCGTTTTAGAGGCGTTGTATTCGCTGTGTGTCACGCCCGTGCCCGCAGACATGCGCTGCATGTCCCCCGGCCGGATGCTCGAGCCATTGCCCATATCGTCCTTGTGCTCGAGTTCGCCCTCAATGACGTAGGACAGGATCTCCATATCGCTGTGGCTATGCGCACTGAAGCCCCTGCCCGGTTCCACGCGGTCCTCATTGATGACGCGAAGTACGCCAAAGCCCATATGGCGCGAGTCGAAGTAGCGCCCGAAGGAAAAGGTGTGCGCGCTCTTGAGCCAGCCGAAGTCGGCGGCACCACGATCTCCTGATCTTCTGAGGCTGGTCTTCATTTCACCTTTCTCCCCGCGATTAATCGCAGATCCGACTTGCTTCGTATGTCCCATATGCTGCCCGAGCATGCGCGCGTTGACACATGAGTAGTTCTGCGCATCGGCTTAGCTGCGCTTAACCGTAACGATTACCGGCTCAGCATTTCCTATGGCGTGCGCCCGGTACTCGACCACGCCTGACCGGCGCCCGCCCGGCGCCTGACGATGGAACTCAACCATGGCCAAAAGACGACTTCCCCCGATGAATGCATTGCGCGCCTTCGAAGCCGTGGCTCGACGGGGCTCGGTCAAGGAGGCTTCGGAGGAGCTGTTCGTAACGCCGGCCGCGGTCAGCCAGCAGCTGCGCAAGCTGGAGGATGACCTCGGCGTTACGCTCTTCGTGAGGCGTAATCGGGAGCTTGAGCCCACGCGGGAGGGACTGAGGTTAAAGAAGGGTCTCGCCAACGCCTTCTCTCAGATTCGCCAGGTGACGGACGCGATTCGTCCCCGGAGTCAGGAAAACTGCATCGTCGTGGCCTGTGATCCGCCTTTCGCATCCAAGTTTCTAGCGCCGCGGCTGAGCAGCTTCCTTGAGCAGAATCCGGAGCTGGATGTGCGCGTGGTTTCCGATTTCGACACCATTGATCACGACGAAAGTAATGTCGACGTGGGTATCCATCTTGCCGCTACCCCTCCGCCTGATCTTTATAGCGAGGCGCTGGGCGAGGAACAGCTTCTGCCCCTGTCTTCCAGCGCCTATGCGATGAGGCGGGATCTCAGCTCGCCCCCCGATATAAGCTCCGCCGTGCTGCTCGATAACGAGCACCCGGGAGAGCGCGGTTTATCCTCAACCTGGGACGAGTGGATGGTGACGCTGGGCCTTCAGCGCTCCCGCGGCCAACGGGTGATTGATTTTGGTCGCAATGCGGACCAGGCCATGGACGCGGCCATCGCCGGGGCGGGTGTGGTGCTCGGCCGGTCCGTATTGGCGCATCACGACGTCGTGGAGGGCCGCCTGGTCTGCCCCTTCGGCCCCCTGCTGAGCACGGGCCTGTACTACTTCCTCTCGCACCGAGCCTATGCCTTCCCGCCGACGGCGATCGAGTCCTTCAGGGCGTGGCTGCGCTACGAAATGCGTGGCGTGCAGGCGCTGGAGTCAAAGCTGCTTGGCATTCGACCGCCGTCGCTGCTGGATTCCGGGTTCCCGACGGTGCTTCATTAGCGGAAACACCGCCTCGGGTTCCTGGCTCCGCTGGAGCCGTTCACGCTAAGACCCTGCGCCTCAGAACTCTTCGCTGAGATCGTCCTCGAAATCGCCGAAGTCTCCGAAGTTATCAAGTTCGACGTCCTCACCCAGGGTCACGCGCCGGCGCTGGAGATAGGCATCGCGCATGAAGATGTAGCGATCGCCGGTCACGAGGTCGTCCATACCGAGCAGCTGGGAGCGCGTGTGCACCACGGCCGTGCCCCAGATCGCGGCGCTGACTTCAGTCGACTCGATATGCGCGGGTACCGACAGCACGGCCGCGTCTACTCCGAAGCCCGCCCCGTCGCGCAGAGTACTCGGGCCGATAATGGGGATCATGATGAACGGTCCGGAGGGCATTCCCCAGGTGGCGAGGGTCTGGCCGAAGTCGGCGTAGGAGGAATCGATGCCGCCGGCGGTGGCGACGTCGATGGTGCCGGCAAGCCCCAGGGTGGAGTTGAAGGCGAAGCGACTGGCGTTGGCTGCCGCATCATCCCACCGGCCCTGGAAGAGAGCATTTATGGCGTAGTTCACGTCGCGCAAATTGCGCAGGGCATTGCTCACGCCGCGGCGCACGAAGCTGGGGGCGAGATCTGTGTAGGTATCCGCCAGGGGGCGCAGCAACCAGCGGTCCGTGGTGTCGTTAAAGGCGAATACACCGCGGTTGATAGACTCCAACGGATCGCCTTCCCCGTTTTCGGGCGTCGCGCCCACGGCGGTCGATAGTGCCAGGGACAGTCCAAGCAATAGGGACGGCGCGCGGCGCCGACGGCGGCACTTGCTCTGCGTCATTATCAAGTTCTCCCTCTCTCGACCGGGCCAGGATCACTGCACCGGTGACGGCATGACACCATTCTGCGTCCGCTACCGGGGCCGGTCACGCGATTAGTTCTTCTCGTCACCTTAGCTAAGCTAATCCGGGGAACGGGTGCGTTGGCGCGTCGTCACGATTGGCGGTGCAGCCTCGATCAACGATCCAAACCCGGACGACCTTCCAGTCGAGTGCGCCTTGACGGCGTGCGACTGCACTGATTCATCACACATAGCGTACATACGCGCTGAAAGGGCTTTTGGCCCCGGAACAAGAGTGCATTCTGATGGCTATGTCACAAATTGCCGCGACCACCGGCGAAAGCACATCCGATCAGCGCCTGCCGCCGCTGAACTGGCTGCGCGCCTTCGAGTCGGTAGCTCGTTTGGGCTCCATGAAGCGTGCGGCGGAAGAGCTTTTTGTGACCCCGGCCGCGGTCAGCCAGCAGGTGAAAAAGCTGGAGGACAATCTTGGCGTGGATCTGCTGCTCCGGGAGCACCGCAAGGTTAGCCTGACGCCGGAGGGCCGAAAGCTACGCGACGGCCTCACCGAGTCGCTGCAGCTCATGCGCACAACCGTGGGACGCGTCCGCAAGATCGGCACCAGTGATAACTGCCTCACCGTGGCCTGCGGACCACCGTTCGCGGCCAAGTGGCTGGCTCCCAAGCTGTCTGGCTTCATCGAAGCCCACCCGCACCTCAGCGTGCGCCTCGAAGCGAGCTTTGATCGTGTGGACTACTACGAATCGCGGATCGATATCGGTGTGCGTTTGTGGACTGGGGTCAACGAGGGCATGGACACGATCCTCCTCGGCGAAGAAGTGCTTTTGCCGCTGGCGTCGCCGAAGTACCTCACGGAGCACGGTATCCGGGAGCCTGCCGATGTCTTTAAGGCGACGCTGATTTCCGACGGTCACGGCGTAGTCATGCCCGACGCACCGGACTGGGACGAATGGTTCGAAGCGGCCGACCTGGCGCAGCCGTCGGCCCTGCGGCGCATCAACTTCGGCGACAACGTGGACCAGGCCCTCGACGCCGCGGTGCACGGGGTCGGCATGGTGCTGGGGCGCAAAACTCTGGCGCACGACGATCTGCAAACGGGTCGCCTTGTATGTCCCTTTGGTCCCGAGGTGTCTCTCGGCCGACGTTGGCAGGTCGTGCGTCCGCGGGGCGACAGCCGCGCGGACTACATCGATGTGTTCGAGGAGTGGCTCGTGGCCGAGCTCAAGAGCACTCTCGAGAGCTAATCGTTGGTAAGTCGGCAGCGGACCTAGACCTCGCCGCTGAGCGCCGGGTCTTCGAAGCAGCGGTCGGCGGCGTCCACAGGCTGTCCATCGAACGAGTATTGCCTGCTCCAGGCCTGCGGCAACGCCAGCTTGTTCGCTGATTTCGAACCAGGCCATCCTTGTATCAGATTGCCTCCGCGCGTTCTCCCGGTGTAGCGCTGGGCTCGCCGACGCCCTGGTGTTTGACACGCCAGCGCGCAAAGCGCCCGAGGCCCTCGAGGAAATCGTCGAGAATCAGATACAGGGCGGGGACGAGGAACAGCGTGATCACTGTGGCGAAGGCCACGCCAAAGGCGAGGGAGATCGCCATAGGAATGAGAAAGGCCGTCGCCCAATTTGAGTTCGCCAATAGAGGCGCCAGGCCGATGAAGGTCGTCGTCGACGTCAGCACGATCGGTCGGAAGCGAGTTACACCCGCCATGGTGACGGCCTCGAGCAATTCGACACCATCGCGTCGACGTCGGTTGATGTAGTCGACGAGCACGAGAGACGCGTTTACCACCACGCCCGAGAGCGCCACCATGCCGAGCATAGAGAAGAACACGAGGGCCTCGCCCATGACATAGTGCCCGGTGATGGCGCCGATGGCGCCGAACGGGATCACGCTCATGATAACCAGCGGTTGCAGGTAGCTCTTCAGGGGAATGGCGAGCAGTGCGTAGATGATGAGCAGCGCCAGCAGCATACCGAGGGCAAGACTGGTCATGGAGTCCGCTCGTTCTTCCTGTTCGCCACCGAGGCCGACGCTGACCCCGGGGAATTTCTCGAGCATCGCCGGCATGGCTTCGCGATTGATGGCTCCGATAATCTGTTCCGGAGTCGTTCGGCCCCGGTCGACCTCGGCGGTTACGGTGACCACGCGTTGGGCATCCTCTCGGTTGATCGAGGAAAAACCGCGGCCAATCTCCATGTTCGCGACTGTGGAGAAGGGTACCTCCGTACCTTCGTCCGTTCGGATGCGCATCTCCTCGAGGTTCGCGATGCTGCGCCGCTCCGCTTCCGGATAGCGCACCATGATGCGAACGTCATCCACGCCGCGTTGTACGCGCTGAACTTCGAGCCCATAAAACGCCTGTCGAACCTGCGAGGCGAGGTCGTTCATCGTCAAGCCGAGGCTCCGCGCGGTGGGTTTGAGCGAGAGCTTGATTTCCTGCTTTCCGGCACGAAAGGAGTCGGAGATATCGTAGACGCCACCGTAGCGGCCGAGCTCGCTGCGGAGTTCCGCCGCCATCTCACGCAGTTCGTCTACGTCTCGCCCCGAAAGGCGGAAGTTGATGGCCTCGCCGGTAGTAAAGGCCGCGGAGGAGAAGGACAGGGCGACGGCATCCGGAATGGGACCCGCGAGCTCACGCCAGCGATCGGCGATGGCTTTCACGGAGACGTCGCCGCGCACATCGAAAGGTGGCATGGCAAGGGCGACCTCACCGAAGTGGCTTTGCCCCGCCGACTCAGGCTTAGGTGGACCACCGCCCCGGTCGATGGTCTTACCGAGTGATGTGAACATCGCCTGCACCATGCTTGGCAGTTCCGGTGATCGCTCTGCATCAAGCTCCTCCCGAAGCACGATGGCGGCCTGTTCGAGGCGCGCGATCGCCGCGGACGTCGCTTCAATGGGCACACCTTCGGGCATGGTTAGCGTGGCGTAGATCCGGTCGCCCTCTACGGACGGGAAAAACTGAATGGTCACGCGACCAGACGCTATCAATCCGCCCACCAGAATCAGGGTGCCGAGGGCAACCGCCGCGGTAATGTAACGGTGCTCGATGGCACTCTGCATCAGCGATTTGTAGCGGCGATCAGCAAAGTCCGAGAGGCCATCGGCAAGCCTGGTCTGGAAGCGAATCCAGCCTTGAACGAAGCGTGTCTGCTCAAAGGCGTAGCCCGTGGTCCTGCGATGGGCAAGGTGTGCGGGCAGTATCAGTTGTGACTCAATGATCGACAGGAACAGGCAGATACAAACGACGTAGCCGATCACCGCGAAGAATTCGCCAAGCCGGCCGCTACCAAGCATCAGGGGCAGGAAGGTGGCCATGGTGGTGAGCACGCCAAAAATGACCGGAACGGACACCTCGTAGGTTCCGTCCACCGCTGCACCGCGCCTGGATTCCGCGTTCAGTTCGTGGGCATAGATGCGTTCCCCTACCACAATGGCGTCGTCAACCACGATTCCCAACACAAGGATGAAGGCCATAACGGTGAGTGTGGAAATGGAGATGCCGAAGAAAGGGAACATCATGATCGCGCCGAGGATGGCGATGGGAATGCCGGCCGCGACCCAGATTGCGATGCGAAAACGCAGGAACAGGGCGAGCACGGCCAGAACGAGGAGCAGGCCGTTGCGGGCGTTCTCGACAAGCGTATCGAGGCGCGTGCGCAGCTCCTCCGATTCGTCCTGCCAGATCCGCAGGGAGATTCCCTCGGGCAGCGTGTCTTCGTATTCGTCAAGGAATTCCTTGATGGTGGCCGCCATGGCGAGAATGTCTTCGTCCCCAACGCGGTAGACCCGGACCATCACCGCCGGCACGCCGTCGAGGCGGGCGCGGAGGTCGCCGGCTTCGAAGCCGTCGACGATGGTCGCGATCTCAGACAACAACAGGCGCGTGCCGTCCGCCCGAGTCAGGACAACAACCTCCTCGAGGTCGCGCCCCGTATACGCCTGGCCTTCGGTGCGAATGAGCAGCTCGCCGCTGTCGGTCTTGATGGAGCCGCCGGGCATATCGACAGAGGTGGCACGGATGGCGTTGGCTACCTGTGCCATCGTGAGCCCGTGCCGCCGCAGGTGCTGTTCGGGAATTTCGACGGAAATTTCGTAGGGACGCGTGAAGCCCAGTTCCACCTGCGTGACTCCATCGAGTTCGACCACGCGGTCGCGCAGGTCCTGACCGAGCGCCTTCAGCGTACGCTCGTTCGCGTTGCCGGCGATGACAATCTGCATCACGCCACCGCGAAACAGAAACTTCGAAACGATGGGCTTCTCTGTCTCAACGGGCAGCGTGTTGATGCCGTCCACCTGGCTCTTTACGTCGTTGGCAACCTGCGCCGAATCGAATCCCTCGGCGACATCGATCGTCGTGGTGCAGGCACCCTCGTTCGCCACGGAGCGTACCTTGTCCATGCCCTGGACCGACTCGACGGCCTCTTCGATGCGTACGCAGACGGATCGTTCGACCTCTTCCGGAGACGCACCCAGATACGGCACACGTATCTGTACGACGTCCGGGTCGATGTTGGGAAACTCTTCCTGATGCACGGAAGACAGCGCCATCCCGCCACCCACGAGGAGGATGCACATGAGCAGGTTGGCCGCGACGGAGTTGTCGACGAACCAGGCGATAACACCTTTCATGACTCAGTCGTCCTCAGAGCGCGCTGACGGACAGGGATTCCGGCACCGGATCGACGATCATGCCCTCGACAACGGTTTGTACGGGTGACACACAGACGCGTTCACCGTCGGCAAGACCCTCGGCGATAAGCACCTGGTCCTGGTAAAAGCGCAGCGGCACGATAGTGCGGTAGTGCATGCGATTCTCGGCGTCGACGACCAGCACGCGATTGCCTTCGCGCAGTGCGGATCGGGGCAAGGTCACGACGTCCGTCACCCGGGCGCCTTCGATGCGGGCTTGTACAAAAAGGCCTACGGGCAGCGGCGGATCCGCCGACGCGACGCGAGCAACGACGTGGACCATGCGAGAGCGTGGATCGATCTCCCCTTCCGTACGTACGACGTCGCCGCGCCAGATGTAATCCCGGCCCCCGAAGCGTGCGCCAAGCTCGACGTCTGGAGCGGCTTCGGCGTCGAGTTCGCCCCGCGTGCCCAGCGACAGGCTCAGGTAAGCCAACTGCTCGTCGGCTATGGGCAGTCGAATCTCGACGTAGTCCGTCGCGTAGATGGTCGCGATCGAGTTACCGCGATTGACGAACTGGCCCACATCCACGGACTCGGTGCGCACGACACCGACAAAGGGTGCGCGAAGCTCTGTGCGCATCAAATCGCGACGCGCTCGCTCGAAGTTGCTGTTCGCGCCGGAGAGTGCGGCAACGGCAACGCGCAGTCGTCGTTCCGCAGCTTCAGTCTGCGAGAGCGATGTGAGTTTCTGGTCCTGAAGCTTCTTCTGACGCTCAAACTCAAAGCGTGCGTTCTCCTCCTCCGCTTCGGCTTGCTCGAGGTTGGCCCTTGCCTCCGTTAGGGCTGCTTCGTAGTCGGCGCGCTCGATACGCAGGAGCGGCTCGTCGGCGTTGAAAATGCCACCGGACACGAGATCCGACGACACCCACTCCACGCGCCCCGAGACCTCCGGGATCAGAGTGCTCTCCGTGCGTGGCTCTACGGTGCCCTGGCTGTGAACGATGTGCTGGACCGTATCGGGACGGACGGTTACTACCCGCACCGCCGGTGCGATGGGCGTTGACGATTCCGGTTTGAGTTCCGGCGCTGTTGCGAAAAGCGCGACCGCGCCAAGCACCGAGAGCGCCACGATCGCGAGGGGTATCCATAGGGAACGAATCACTTTTTCAGACCTTTAGAGGGCGCCGTAGGGATAAGATCAAGCCCGCAGCGCGTTGCGCCGGCGGCCTCGAGGGCTTCACGCATCGCGACGCGATTGAGCTCCATAACTTCGCGCATGGCTCTCGCTGCGCCGTCTGCGTCGCGAGCACGCAATGCTTCTTTAACCTTGAGCATGCCAGCGCGCACAGCATTCGGCTCGGGCTGAGGGATAAAGCCGCGTGCACGCACCTTTTCCCCGAAATTGATGCGCAGGCCATTGGCGATGAGCCGCATAGGCAGGTTGCCGCAGGTCGACATGAAGTGCCGGCCGAGGCTCATACGTCTATCGATGCATTCATGGCTGTGCGGGTCCGCCTCGAGGATCGAGTCGATAAGGTCGTCTGCCTCGGCGAATGCCGCCTCGCTCGCGACGAGCACAAAATTACGCGCCGACTCGCTGATCAGCAGCGTGAGCACTTGTATCGCCTGGTCTACGAGGATTGCGTCGGGCACGGCGTGTAAGTCGAGGAGCGGGCCCATCACATCGAGCGTCGCCTCCTCGACCGCCACCACACGCACGCCGCCCGGAGCAATCGCAGCGATTCCGAGCTGTTCGAGCTTCTTGAGCGCTTCGCGTACAGCACCGCGAGACGTCTCGAAGCGTGCCGCGAGCTCCCGCTCGGAGGGGAGTCGCTCACCGGGCCGATACTGGCCCAAGAGGATTTCGTCGCGGAGAGCATCGAGCACCTGTGTAGAACGCAGGTGCATGCTCGACTCAGTGGGGCTCGTGGGGGTACGGGGTGACAATTGGTAGTACCAAATTGGTTTTACCGTACGATCTTAGTCCCAGTCTGAGGTGTATGCAAATCGAGCAGCGGGAGCCCAGTCTCTGCCCCATCCGGCCCCGACAGGTTTGCGGGGGCTATGAGCCCCTGAGCTTCTGAGCCGCCTCGCCCGAGCCTACGAACCAGCGGAATTTTTCGACACCTTCCGGGAACCCGGGTTTGGCAAGGGCCGCTTCGCAGTGCTGGGGCGGTGCGCCGGCGCGGAGTATGTCCCGTGCCGCCTTCATGGTGGCCTCCAGACCGGGTACGTCAGCACCCTGTGCCGCGGGGGCATCCGCCGGTGCGTGCAAGAGGTCGGAAATCAGCGCGGGCTCGCGGGCCTCGGCATCGCGGTGCTGCCAGAGACCGCGCGCCGGGTCCAGGGCGTAGGAGGGAAGAAGGCGCCAGCCGTAGCTTGCGATCAGTCCCAGGGCCTGTAAGAGGTAGGCGATCTCATCTTCGCCTGCGGCAAAATGCAGATTGATGCGCACCCACCCGGGTTTCAAACAGTCGTAGCCGCGTCCGATGAGAGCGTCCAGGGACTCGGAGGTTTCGAGGTCAATTCCTAGCAGGTCGTGCCCGTAAGGCCCGGCACAGGAACAGCCGCCGCGAGCCTGGATTCCGAACAGGTCATTCAATAAAGCCGTCACGAAACCGTGGTGTAGATCGCGATGGCCGTGACGAAAACGCAGGGAGAAGATGCCCAGGCGTCGTTCGCTGTTCGGACCAAGTACCTCGACTTCGCTGATTTGCGCGAAATGTGCCAGCGCGCGGCGTACGAGCTGATGCTCGACGGCCTCGATTCGCTCCGCGCCCATGCCGTCCTTCAATGCAAACACGGCGCCGGCGCGAATCGACTCGACAATGGCCGGGGTGCCGCCTTCCTCACGCCGCTCCAGGTTCTCTACGTAGCGGTGCGAGTCGGGTGACACATAGCTGACGGTGCCGCCACCCACTACGGCCGGGACGCGGTTGGAAAGCAGGGCCTCCTTTACGACAAGTACGCCGGGTGTACCTGGCCCACCCACGAACTTGTGCGGCGAGAAAAACACGGCATCCATGGCCGCGCCCTCGCGGTTCACATCAATCGCGACATAGGGCCCGGCGGCGGCGTAGTCCCAGAAAGCCAGGGCGCCGGCGCTCTTTAGCATCGCGGTGATCGCCGCCACGTCGCTCTTTACGCCGGTGACATTGGACGCGGCGGAGAAAGAGCCGATGAGCATGGGCCTATCACGGTGTGCCTCGAGACCCGCGCGAAGGGCGGTCTGATTGATCTGCCCATCGTCATCGAGACCGATGCGCACGACTTCTGCTATGGATTCGCGCCATGGCAATTCGTTGGAATGGTGCTCGTAGGGGCCGACGAAAACGACGGGACGCTGTGCCTCGGGGATTCGCTCCAGGAGTGCATAGCGTTCGTCCAGGAGCGCCGGCAGACGCAGGCCAAGAATATCGATAAGGCGGTTGATCGCTCCCGTCGCGCCGGCGCCGCAGAACAGCACTTTGTCCTGCTGGGTTCCATTGACCGAACGACGCACGGCGGCCCGGGCCGCCTCCCGAAGCCCATTGGTACGCGATCCCGTGTAAGACGCTTCGCTGTGTGTATTGGCGTAGGAAGGCAGCACCTGCGAGCGAATGTTGTCCTCTATGAAGGAAAGAGCGCGGCCCGAGGCCGTGTAGTCCGCGTAGATCAGCGGGCGCGTGCCAAAGGGCGTTGGGAATGCGCTTCGCTGCGATCGAAGATCATCGCGAACGCGGTCCAGAAGATCGCGGCTCGGGATCGCTGCGTCCGTAAGCTCGGGCTCTTGCGATTTCGTCGTCGTGCTCTGGAGCTTACCGGCAAGCGGGCTCAACGCTCGGAGTCGGCGAAGCGTCGGAAGGCGGTGGGGAATAGCGGGGAGCATTGATCGCAATCTCAGGTCAAGGTGCGTAGGGAAGCTTACGCAGGCCCGTGGCGGACATTGTCCGTATTTGAGGAGCGATACGCCGATATGGCGCGACAAATGTTGCGCAAATCCGAAATTGACGCCAGTATTGTCGCGTCTTAACCCAAGGCCCGAACCCCGCCTTATGCTCGATTCCTCCGATCGACGCATCCTCGACGCCCTGCAATCGGATGCTTCCCTGTCGCTCGCCGATCTTTCGGAGCGACTGAATCTATCCCGCTCTGCCTGCGGGCGTCGTTTGCAGCGTCTCGAAGCGGAAGGCTATATCCGCGCCCGGGTCGCCTTGCTCGATGCCGCGCGTCTGGGACTGCCGTTGACCGTGTTTATCTCGATCAAGACCAACGGCAGTCCCAGACGCGCGGCATCGAGCAAGGCGACCCGGGCGCGGATATAGCCTTCCGCTTCGAGACGCTGCAAACGACGCCCGCAGGCAGAGCGGGATAGATTCAGTCGCTCC
>JBCBTK010000001.1:0-519742 GCA_039818725.1 Pseudomonadota bacterium | reverse complement strand
TGCTGCCGTTGAGCGCCAGCGCTCCGAGGCGGTCCATGAGCCGTAGCCAGCTCAGATCGGTGAAGATCGTCATGCCGAAGAGAAAAACCGCAACCAGGATCAGCCGGGCGCCCACGGCGTTAAATGCATCAAACATAGCGCCACCGAGCGCATGTCCCAGGATTCCGCCGGCACCCTGGGGCAAGTCGCTGACCGCACCTAGATTGAGGGCCGCGATCGCCGTACCCGAACCCATCACCAGAATAAGACCAAGAGCGCGTATCGCCAGCAGCATCGCCGACAGGTTCCAGGGCTTCTCGCGCTCCATGAACAACAGGGCCGCTCGGTAAGCGAGAAGAAGGGGAAAGAGATAGGCCAGGTATCCGAAGAGCGAGAAACTAACGTCGGCCACCCAGGCGCCCGCGGGACCGCCGAGGTTGCGCACGCGACCGCCGTCCCCGGTGGACGACCATCCGGGGTCCGTCGCCGAATAGCTGATCAGACTCAGAAGCAGGTAAACGCAGGCTGCGGCAACCGCGATAAGCACGCCCTCGCGCAGGCGCGGCGAAGGGGCGTCGTTGACCTGCGCCGCCCCCAGGGGCTGACGCGGCATTACATTCTCCTCTGCGAGCAGCGGGGATTTTGCGTCACTTATATCTCTTTTTCAATAACTTAAGGTAATTTCCTCATGCCCCTTCTATCTTTGCGGGGGAACGGCGCATGGATTACCATGGCGCCTTTTTTCAGGGCAGTACCCATGGCCGATACGGCACAGCATCACCCGCTCATCATACTGGGTTCCGGACCCGCTGGTTACACCGCCGCGGTGTACGCGGCCCGGGCCAATCTCACGCCGGTTGTCATTACCGGTATGCAGCAGGGCGGGCAGCTCACGACCACGACAGAGGTGGAAAACTGGCCCGGAGGCGCAGCCGATCTGCAGGGCCCGGGGCTCATGCAGGACATGCTTGAGCACGTGGAACGCTTCGGGACGCAGGTGATCTTCGACCATATCGAGTCGGCTGACCTTTCCGAGCGGCCCTTCAAGCTCCGGGGAAGCAAGCAGTACAGCTGCGATGCACTGATCATTGCGACCGGCGCATCCGCCCAGTACCTGGGCCTCGACAGCGAGCAGGCGTTCCTGGGCAAAGGCGTATCGGCCTGCGCAACCTGCGACGGTTTCTTTTACCGCGACAAGCGCGTGGCCGTCGTCGGCGGGGGCAATACCGCCGTGGAAGAAGCGCTGTACCTCGCCAACATCGCGGAGAAGGTCATCCTTGTCCATCGCCGAGACAGTCTGCGGGCCGAGAAAATTCTCCAGGACCGACTGTTTGCCCGCGAGGCCGAAGGCAAGGTTGAGTTTCGCTGGAACCACGTCCTGGACGAGGTCCTCGGAGACGTGAGTGGCGTCACGGGAATGCGCCTGCGAGCGGTGAACGACGATTCCTACGCCGATGTCGACGTGGCCGGCGTATTCATCGCCATCGGGCATAAGCCCAATACGGACCTCTTCGAGGGCCAGCTTGATATGAGTGGCGGCTACATCCGCGTGAACAGCGGACTCGAAGGCAACGCCACGGGCACGAGCGTGCCCGGCGTGTTCGCAGCCGGCGACGTCGGCGATCACATCTACCGCCAGGCGGTGACCTCGGCCGGTTTTGGCTGTATGGCCGCGCTCGATGCGGAGAAGTATCTCGACACGCTCCAGCAGGACGCAGCCTGAGCGTATGGCGTGCCGCTCCTGACCTACCTGGAAGACGGAGACGATTTTCCGCCGACAAGTCAGGCGCTGAATGAGCCCAATGGACTCCTCGCGGCCGGCGGACGGCTGACCGCGGAAGCTCTGCTGCGGGCCTACCACCGCGGTATCTTCCCCTGGTATGAGGCTCCGCAGCCCATCCTCTGGTGGTCCCCGGACCCGCGCTCAGTCCTGCTGCCGAGCGAGCTGCGAGTTTACCGCTCCATGCGTCGCCGGCTGCGTCGCAATGAATTCACCCTTTCCGTAGATACCGCGTTTGAAGACGTCATGCGCGCCTGCGCCGAACCCCGCGACGGGCAGCGCGGCACCTGGATCGATGAGCACATGCTGGCGGCCTATGGCGATCTGCACCGGCGAGGCTGGGCAAGGTCGATCGAGGTCTGGCGCGGGGATTCCCTGGTCGGCGGACTCTACGGCGTGCTCCTGGGCCGCGTTTTTTTCGGAGAGAGCATGTTCTCCCGCGAAAGCGATGCCTCAAAAGTCGCCCTGGTCGCGCTAACGTCGGTCATGGGGGCCGTAAACCACAGCCTCATCGACTGTCAGATCGAAAGCGAACACCTGAACAGTCTTGGGGCGCGACCCATACCGAGATTGGACTTTGAGCGGCGACTTGCGCACACTCGCTCGTGGCCGGCAATATCGCTGGCGGTGCCTAGAAGCTGCGGGGAGCTGGTGTGACATCATCGCTGCGTGACCTCAAGGTCTATACCACCTACCCCCATCGGTGCAGCTATCTGGAGGGCGAGGAAGCCACAACGCTCTTCATCGACCCGCGCCAGAGCGTCGACCAAACGCTCTACAGCAATCTCTCCATGCTCGGCTTTCGGCGCAGCGGAAACCACATCTATCGGCCTCACTGCAGTCACTGCAATGCCTGCATACCGGCGCGCATTCCCGTCGAGGACTTTCAGCCCAACCGGAATCAACGCCGCTGCCTGAAACGGAACGCCGATCTCGACGTCGAGATGCGCCGCGACATTATCGGAGATGATGAAAGCTACGAGCTCTACGACCGCTATATTCGCCAGCGCCATGCCGATGGAGACATGTTTCCCCCGGACCGGGATCAGTTCGAGTCCTTCCTCAACGACCCCTGGGGCTGTACCGAGTACCTGCAGTTTCGTTGCGGAGGTCGCCTCGTCGCCGTCGCCGTTGTGGATGTGATGATCGACGGACTGTCGGCCATCTACACGTTTTACGATCCCGACGAAGACGCGCGCGGCCTCGGTCGCTTCGCCATACTCTGGCAGATTCAACGCTGTCACAGTGAAGGTCTGCCCTTCGTCTATCTCGGCTACTGGATCAGAAACTGCCGGAAAATGGCCTACAAGGCCGACTACCAGCCTCTGGAAGTGCTGGTGAACAATCAGTGGCAGCGCGGCACCGAAGGACTCGTCGAATCCTTCTGAGCGTTCGCCTCCAGGTAAACCCTCCCTTGCACAGCAGGCCGGTTCCGCGCTGGTCGTGAGCCCGCTTTTCGGGCAGAATGCGCGCTCATTTTTTGACGCAGACAGACTGCATGGCGAAGGAAGACCAAATTGAGATGGAAGGCGAGGTGGTGGACACCCTGCCGAACACGACGTTCCGCGTGAAGCTGGAGAACGGCCACGTTGTGACCGCGCACATCTCGGGCAAGATGCGCAAGAACTACATCCGCATTCTTACCGGCGACAAGGTGCGGGTTGAATTGACCCCTTACGATCTGACGAAGGGCCGGATCACTTACCGCGAGCGATGATTTTGCTCGTGTGATTTGCCGAAGGTCAGTCCACCCAAGACCCACTCGCGACCGGTGAGATCCAAGCTGGTCGAACTCCCCTCCGGCATTTGGCATGTTTCTCTCATGCTATGGCCACGTGATCTCAATGCTGTAGCCGATCGGCGGGTGAGAACGCTCTAGATCGTGATTACCTCAGTATTCATCCCCTCAGGTGTTCATACCATCCCTATTCCCAGGGCGACCCCCAGCAGCGAGGCATAACGCACACTCTTACCGAGCGCCGTCAGTACGAAAAACTGAACGAACGGCACTCGCATCACTCCCGCAATGACCGTCAGCCCGTCACCGCCCACGGGTAACCATGCGAAAAGTAGGGACCAGCGGCCATAGCGCTGAAACCAGCGTTGAGACCGCCCGAGCTGGGCGCTACTCACGGGAAACCAGGAACGATCCTCGAAGTGGAGAAGATAGCGGCCGAGGAGCCAGTTGCAAACGGACCCCAGGGAGTTTCCAAGGCTTGCCGCTGTCCACAGCGCCAGGGGATCGCCGCCGGTCGCGAGCAGGCCGAGAAGCAGAGCTTCGGAGTAAAAAGGAAGGAGCGTCGCGGCCAGGAACGCCGCGCCGAACAGGGCGATATAAGAAGTGAACAGACTCTGATGAGTAGGTTGAAGCGCTACGCGGGGTGAAGCATCCGAACGGGGTGCTCCACCCTACGTAAGGGCGGTCAGGAGACCGCCAGTTCGTCGGCCTCCGAATCCTGCTCTTCGGCAACAGAGACTTCGAGGCCATCACCGGCCTCATTGAGCCGGATAAGGGCGGTTCCACCTTTCGAGGCGAGCGGTCCGAAGAGCACAAGCTCCGCCAGGGGCTTCTTGATGTGCTCCTGGATAACGCGATCCATGGGACGGGCGCCCATGTTCTTGTCGTAGCCCTTCTCCACCAGCCACAGCCTTGCGTCCTCGTCGACGTCCAGGGTGATGCGCTTCTCGTCCAACTGGCCCTGGAGTTCCGCGAGGAATTTGTCCACCACGGTGAGAATGATGTCTTCGCTGAGCGGATCGAACTGCACGATGTTGTCAATGCGGTTGCGGAACTCCGGCGTAAACATGCGGTTGATTGCCTCCATGGCGTCCGTGCTGTGATCCTGGGTGGTGAAGCCGATCGAGCGGCGGCTGATGTTCTCAGCACCCGCGTTCGTGGTCATCACCAGGATTACATTCCGGAAGTCCGCCTTGCGGCCGTTGTTGTCGGTGAGCGTTCCGTGGTCCATCACCTGCAGCAGCAGGTTAAACACCTCGGGGTGGGCTTTTTCTATCTCGTCGAGAAGCACCACCGCATGCGGATGCTTGGTGACCGCGTCGGTGAGCAGGCCGCCCTGGTCAAAGCCCACGTACCCCGGAGGCGCACCAATGAGTCGGGAAACGGTGTGCCGTTCCATGTACTCGGACATATCGAAGCGAATCAGCTCGAGGCCCAGTATCTTGGCGAGTTGCCGGGTGACCTCGGTCTTACCCACGCCGGTGGGACCGGCCAGCAGGAACGATCCAATGGGCTTGTCGCCGCCGCGCAGGCCGGCACGCGCCATCTTGATGGAAGTCGCCAGGCTTGAAACCGCGGCGTCCTGGCCGAAGACCACCATCTTGAGATTGTTCTCAAGCTTCTGCAGCACTTCCTTGTCGTTGCGGTTCACGGACTTCGGTGGGATGCGCGCGATCTTGGCCACCACGGCCTCTACGTCGTGCTTGCCTACCACTTTCTTGCGCTTGGACGGCGGTTGCAGCTGCTGGTACGCGCCGGCCTCGTCGATGACATCGATGGCTTTGTCGGGCAGGAACCGATCCGTGATGTAGCGCGCGGAAAGATCCGTCGCTACGCGCAGGGCCTGGTCCGTGTAGCGCAGGCCATGATGCTCCTCAAAGCGCGACTTGAGCCCCTTGAGGATCTTGTAGGCATCGTCGGTGCTCGGCTCAAGGACATCGATCTTCTGGAATCGACGACTCAGGGCCTTGTCCTTGTCGAAGATGCCGCGGTATTCCTGGAACGTGGTCGACCCGATGCAACGCAGCTTGCCGGAGGTCAGCAGCGGCTTCAGCAGGTTGCTGGCGTCCATCACCCCGCCCGACGCCGCGCCGGCTCCGATGATCGTGTGGATTTCGTCGATGAAGAGTACCGCGCCCTCGCGGCGCTTGAGTTCGGCGAGGAGACCCTTGAAACGCTTCTCAAAGTCGCCCCGGTACTTGGTGCCGGCGAGCAGCGCTCCCAGATCAAGGGAGTAGACCACGGAGTTTTCCAGCATATCCGGGACTTCGCCGTCGACGATGAGCTTGGCCAGGCCTTCAGCAATGGCGGTCTTGCCCACGCCGGATTCACCGACCAGCAGCGGATTGTTCTTGCGGCGCCGCGCCAGTACCTGAATGACCCGCTCAACCTCGGACGTGCGGCCAATCAGCGGATCGATCCGCCCACCCTCCGCTTCCTCGTTGAGGTTGGTGGTGAAGGTATCGAGCGGGTTGTTTTCGCCGTCTTCCGCCGTCGCCTCGGTGGTGGCGGACTCCTGCTCCGGCGCGGCTTCCCCCTCGTTCTCGTCGACCTTGGAAATGCCGTGGGTAATGAAATTGACGACATCCAGGCGAGAAATGCTCTGGGTCTTCAGGAAGTAGAAAGCCTGGGACTCCTGCTCGGAAAAAATCGCCACCAGTACGTTGGCACCCGTGACTTCGCTTTTCCCGGAACTTTGGACATGGAACACGGCGCGCTGCAGGACCCGCTGGAAGCCCAGGGTGGGCTGGGTTTCGCGTTCCTGCTCATCCTCGGGAATCAGGGGAGTGGTCGAATCGATGAATTCCACAAGATCGCCGCGCAGACCGCTGATCTGGGCTCCGCAGGCCTTGAGGACTCGAATGGCGTCGTTGTTGTCGAGGAGGGCAAGCAGCAAGTGCTCGACGGTCATGAACTCGTGGCGCCGCGAACGCGCCGCTCGGAACGCATCGTTCAGCGTTTGCTCAAGTTCCTTGCTCAGCATGCCTTGTCTCCCTCGATGAAATTAGTCCTCAGATGCTTCGATCTCGCACAGTAGCGGATGCTGATGATCGCGAGCGTACTGATTGACCTGCGCGGACTTCGTCTCGGCGATGTCACGCGTGTAGATGCCGCAGACTCCGCGGCCCTGGGTATGAACCGTTAACATGATCTGTGTGGCCTGTTCCCGGTTCATCTTGAAAAACAGTTCCAGAACTTCGACAACGAACTCCATCGGCGTGTAGTCGTCATTCAACAGCACGACCTTGAAAAGAGGCGGTCGTTTGAGCTCGGGCTTGGCTTCGGCGTCTTCGACCGCCAGGCCACCCTCGTCTTCGCCCTCAGGCTCGGACCCGTTATCGCCGCTCATGCGCGGGGCCGCCCAGGGGGCTTCGGCCCAGGGAGTGCGACCCACGCCAGCCAGGCGGAGTGCTTCGTTGAATTCGCCGATTGAAATCACAGTTAATTCACTATGAGGGCATACGGGTCGAGCGCGGAACTTGGATTGATTATAAGCAATTTGCGATGTCGCGCGAGCCGACCTTTGGAGGAAATCGGACCCGCACCGCGGTAGGCGGCGCGGGTCGCAGGGGCGCGGCGGGATACATCCCGCCGCGGGTGTTGTTCTCGTTCCCGCGGCATCTCCGACGGCGGCTTCGCGACACGGGCGACGCCTATCGGCACACGCGGGAACGAGGTTGCCATCCCGGCCGGAGTTACATGGCTTCGATGATTTTCTCACCGAAGCCGGAGCAGCTTACAAGGGTCGCGTCGTCCATAAGACGCTCGAAGTCGTAGGTGACCGTACGACCCTGAATGGCGCCGTTCATGCCGTCGATAATCTTGTCCGCGGCCTCGTTCCATCCGAGGTGGCGCAGCATCATCTCCGCCGAGAGAATCAGGGAGCCGGGGTTGACCTTGTCCTGACCGGCATACTTCGGCGCCGTGCCATGAGTGGCCTCAAACAGGGCTACCGTGTCCGAAAGGTTGGCGCCGGGCGCGATACCGATGCCGCCGACCTGGGCGGCCAGGGCATCGGAGAGGTAGTCACCGTTGAGGTTCAGCGTTGCCACCACTGAGTACTCTTTCGGACGCGTAAGCACCTGCTGCAGCATGGCATCGGCGATCACGTCCTTTACGATGATTTCCTTACCGGTGTTCGGGTTCTTCATGGATACCCAGGGGCCGCCGTCCAGGAGTTCGCCGCCGAACTCCTCCTGGGCCAGCTCATAGCCCCAGTCCCGGAAGGCGCCTTCGGTGAACTTCATGATGTTGCCCTTGTGCACCAGCGTTACCGAAGGCAGGTCCTGGTCGATGGCGTACTGGATTGCCTTGCGTACCAGACGCTTCGTGCCCTCGGCGGAGACGGGCTTGATGCCGATACCCACGTTCTGCGGGAAGCGGATTTTAGTCGCCCCCATTTCATTGATGATGAAATCGACGACTTTCTGGGCCTCGTCGGTGCCCGCCTGGTACTCGATCCCCGCGTAGATGTCTTCGGAGTTCTCGCGAAAGATCACCATGTTGCAATCGCCGGGGTTCTTTACCGGTGACGGTACGCCCTCGAACCAGCGCACCGGGCGCAGACAGGTGTAGAGGTCAAGCTCCTGGCGCAGCGCCACGTTCAACGAGCGGAAGCCGCCGCCAACGGGAGTTGTCAGTGGGCCTTTGATGGCCACCGAATACTCCTTGATCGCATCGAGCGTCTCCTCCGGGAACCAGTCTCCCTCGTAGAGTTCCGCCGCCTTTTCACCGGTGTAGATCTCCATCCAGGATATCTTGCGGCTTCCGTCGTAGGCCTTTTCCACGGCAGCATCGACCACATTGATCATCACGGGGCTGATATCCACGCCAATCCCGTCTCCCTCGATGTAGGGGATGATCGGGTTGTCCGGGACATTCAGGCTGTGGTCCTCGTTGACGGTGATACGCGCACCGCTCTCGGGAACCGTGATGTGTTGATAGGCCATGGTGAAATCTCCGTGTTGTGACATTCTTGTTTTGGCGTTCCCGCCTTGCGTTCCTGTCAGGAACCTGGCGCAGCTGCTGCGATCATGATCGCGCTTGCGGGCGCGGCTTGAACCGGCGATGCATCTGCGCTGGAAGTGTTCGTAGGGAATCCGCTCAACGATGCCTTGCTGGCGAGCTGCCGGCGGATTAAACAGCGGTGTCTGCTAATCTCTGCGCCAAACGGCTCAAACCGACGTAGACCCGGGGCCGGCGGCGATCCACCGGTCCTGGAGAGGCTTTCAAACGATTCCCGAACAGTTTTTGAGCAGTTCCAGGTTTATCCACAGTCAGTGTCGGGCCTTGGCAGGGCCGCTAGGTGACCGATTCTTGAACAGGCTGGAACTGTCTCGACCTATGACGCGGAGCCGTTATTCGCTGCCGATACCGCAGCTGTTATTGCAGCGCTACTTGCAGCGTTACGTCCCGTCGTCACCCCCGTATGTGCGCGATGAAGTCTACCAGACTCGCACCAGTTCCGGGCACTGCTCCGACGAACGAATCCCCTGATGGCCGAGCTCATTCTCCTCAACAAGCCCTACCGCGTAATGAGCCAATTCACGGACCGCGAAGGGCGCCACACGCTTGCGGACTATGTGAGCATTCCGGATTTCTACCCGGCCGGACGCCTCGACTACGACTCCGAAGGACTCCTGCTGCTCTGCAGCGACGGTCGCCTTCAGGCGCATATCAGTTCGCCACGCCACGCACTCTGGAAACGCTACCTGATCCAGGTCGAGGGTCGTCCCGGAGACGATGACATCGCCAGACTTCGAGGCGGGTTGACGCTGCGCGACGGCCCGACGCTTCCTGCCCGGGCGCGCCGCTGCGCGACGCCGGATCTGTGGGAACGGCTGCCCCCGATTGAAGCGCGGTTCGAGAAGGATGCGAGCTGGCTTGAGGTGTCGCTACGCGAGGGGCGCAACCGGCAGCTCCGGCGCATGGCGGCGGCGGTCGGCCATCCAGTGCTCCGCCTCGTGCGCGTGGCCATCGGCGGCTGGGAGCTTGGTGCGCTGGCACCCGGGGAGTGGCGCCGCGAGACCGTACACCTCCCGGAGGGCTCAGGAAGACCTGGGAGGTCTGGTAAAATCCGCGAGCGTCGGGGGCGACAGAGCCCGCGTCGTAAATGACGTTCCAGTCATGCTCGTGCCTTCGCGCACGGCGAAGCACTCAAAGGTATGCAAGCAGGGCAATGCCACAGTCTGAAAAAGTCATCGTAGGAATGTCGGGAGGCGTCGATTCTTCGGTCGCGGCGCTCCTGCTTCGTGACCAGGGTTATGCGGTCGAAGGCCTGTTCATGAAGAACTGGGACGAAGACGACGGCACCGAATACTGCACCGCCAAGGCGGACTACGCCGACGCTCTTGCGGTCGCCGAGAAGCTGGGCATTACGCTGCACGCGGCGAATTTCGCCGCCGAATATTGGGACGGCGTTTTCGAACACTTTCTCGCCGAGTATGCGGCCGGTCGCACCCCGAATCCCGACATCCTGTGCAATCGGGAGATCAAGTTCCGCGCGTTTCTCGACTACGCCAAGGAACTCGGTGCCGACCTGATCGCCACGGGGCACTATGTACGCCGTGGCGATGACGACGGCCGGGCGACCCTTCGCAAGGGCCTCGATGCCAACAAGGATCAGAGCTACTTCCTCCACGCCGTGGGGCACGAGGAACTGGGGCGCACACTCTTTCCCGTGGGCGAAATCGACAAGCCCCGGGTACGCGCTATCGCCTCCGAGGCAGGGCTTATCACCCACGACAAGAAAGACTCCACGGGAATCTGCTTTATCGGCGAGCGACGCTTCAAGGACTTTCTTTCCCGCTACTTGCCTGCCCAGCCCGGATCCATCGAAACGCTGGACGGCGAGCGCCTGGGAGACCACCAGGGCCTCATGTATCACACCATCGGGCAGCGCCAGGGCCTGGGCATTGGTGGAACCGCCGGCCACGATGACGCGCCCTGGTACGTGGCGGGCAAGGACTTAGCGAACAACGTGCTGCACGTGGTCCAGGGCAACGATCACCCCGCCCTGTTTACGGACGCTCTCACCACCGGAAACCTCTACTGGGTGTCCGGAAGTCCCCCATCCCTGCCCCTCAGGACGCGCGCTAAAGTTCGCTATCGCCAGGCGGACCAGGCCTGCATTCTTTCGGCCAATGCCTCGGGCGGCTTTCGCGTGGAGTTTAAATCGCCGCAGCGGGCCGTGACCCCCGGACAGTCCGTGGTGTTCTACGACGGCGACGTATGCCTCGGCGGTGGAGTGATCGAAACTTCCCTGCACAGCCCGGCTCTCGCGGCATGACGGGTGCCGTGACCAGTGGTGTGCCTGGCGCTATGGACTTGCACATGAACGACGACAAGCGCGAAGTGCGACGCGGACATGCGCCACGATGAGTGAGTCCTCAAAACAAGATGGCCAACTGCGTGAGCAGGTGGTCGCCCTCGCCGGGGTCGCCCAGGCCGCGAGGCTCGTCGATCAGCTTTCCAAGACCGGAAGCTATCCCACGGAGTTCCTGGAAGCGTCCGTGAAGAGCCTGTTCGTATTTGACCTGCAGCACGCCGAAGACATCTTCAGCGGTCTACCCGGGGTCCGTCTTGGCCTACAGAACCTGTGCGCGATCCTCGCCGAGCAGCGAGAAAGCGAACAGCGCGACACGGTGCGCTATTTTTTTGCCGCCCTGCAGCTCGAGCGGCGCTTTGCGGCGGATGCGGCCATGCGCGACGTCGTTCGCTCGCGACTCGAACACGCCAGCTTTCGCGCCGAGCACTTCGCCAGCCACATCAGCGATGCCTGCCACAGTATTGCCGGTATCTACCAGGACACGTTCAGCACCATGCCCCAGCGTATCAAGGTGACGGGCAGCGCTCAGCATCTGGAAAACAGCAAGAACGCCGACATCGTGCGCAGCCTGCTTCTCGCCGCCGTGCGCTCGGCCTATCTCTGGCGTCAGCTTGGTGGCCGGCGCTGGAAGCTTGCTTTCCAGCGCCGTTCCGCGCTGCGAACGGCCCAAGACATGTCTCGCGGCCTGGGCCTCGTGGCAGAACGCTAACGCCAGGAGACTCGTCATGGCCCCCACCACAGCCCGCAGCGCCGCTGCGGACGACAGTTCAGCCGTCGCCACGCTGGAGCGCGAGCAAACCGAGGCACTCATGGCGGTTACGCCTCTGGATGGTCGTTACGCCGCAAAGACGCGAACCCTTGCGGGAATCTTCAGTGAGTACGGACTCATCCGTCGCCGCGTCAGCGTGGAACTGGCCTGGCTGCGAGCGCTAGCTCAGGATTCAGGCATCCCCGAGGTTCCCCCTCTGTCGACACGTGCCGTCGCCGTGCTTGAAGCGATGGACGCCGGCTTTAGCGTGACGGATGCCGCGGCGGTGAAACGCATCGAAGCCACCACGAATCACGACGTCAAGGCGGTCGAATACTTCGTAAAGGAGCGGCTGCAGGACGATGAGGAACTCGGCGCCATCGGTGAATTTGTCCACTTCGCCTGCACCTCCGAAGACATCAACAACGTCAGCCACGCGCTCATGCTGCGCGACGGTCTCCGCGAAGCCCTCCTCCCTCTGATCGATGAGGTCCTTGGGGAGCTGGAGGAAATGGCGACGACGCTGGCAGCTCAGCCCATGCTTTCGCGCACCCACGGACAGACAGCGAGTCCCACGACGCTCGGAAAAGAAATCGCCAACGTTGCCGCGCGCCTGATGCGCCAGCGCCAGCGTATCGCGCAGGTGCCCCTGCTCGGCAAGATGAACGGCGCCGTCGGCAACTACAATGCCCACTTGAGTGCTTACCCGGAAGTGGACTGGCCGTCTTTCAGCCGAAGCGTTCTCGAAGGGCTGGGACTGGAAGAAAACCCCTACACCACCCAGATCGAACCCCACGACTACATGGCGGAACTCTTCGACGCCATCGCCGGGGCGAACACGGTGCTGCTGGATTTCAGCCGCGATACCTGGGGTTATATTTCCCTGGGTTACTTTCGTCAGCGCGTAGTGGAGGGAGAAGTGGGGTCGTCCACCATGCCCCACAAAGTCAATCCCATCGATTTCGAGAACGCTGAAGGCAACCTCGGCCTCGCCAACGCGGTGCTCCGGCACCTGAGCGAAAAGCTTCCCGTAAGCCGCTGGCAGCGGGACCTGAGTGATTCAACGGTGCTGCGAAACATGGGCGTTGGCTTCGCCTACACGACGATCGCGCTACAATCCCTGCTTCGCGGCCTTGGCAAACTGGATGTGAACCCCGCGCGGATGGGCGAGGATCTCGATGCCAGTTGGGAAGTGCTCGCGGAGCCGATCCAGACCGTGATGCGTCGCTACGGTATCGAAGCGCCCTACGAAAAACTCAAGGCACTGACCCGCGGTCAGCGCATGACCGAAGATACCCTGCACGACTTCATCACCCGGCTGGACATTCCCGACGAAGCCAGAGATGCCCTCCTCGCCCTGACTCCGGCGGCGTACACGGGCAATGCCGCCGCCCGGGCTCGCGGCCTGCGCGACTGATATGCGCCCTCTCCCTGCTCCAGTGCATCTCGGCTGCAAAACATGACCCAGGACAGCACTTTGCGCCGGGCGCGCTGGCCCAACGAAGCCGAAATCCTTCAAAGCCTCCGGGAAGAGGTCTTCATCGACGAGCAGGGCGTGCCGCGGGAGATCGAATGGGATGGCCGCGACGCTGAGGCGGAGCACGTCATCGCGGAACGGGACGGACAGCCCCTGGGCTGCGGCCGACTGCTTCCGGATGGGCGCATCGGTCGCCTCGCTGTACGGCAGTCGTTCCGGGACCAGGGGATTGGACGCCAGATTCTCGATCAACTGCTGGTGATCGCCCGTCGACGCGGAGAGCGCGCTGTGTATCTCCACGCCCAGGCCAGTGCGCTTTCGTTCTACCAACGCGCCGGATTTACGGCCCGGGGTGAGCGCTTTGAAGAGGCCGGTATCGAACACGTCGACATGGTCCTGGAGTTCTCCTATGCGGATTGGGACAGCGCCGTGTTCGGCGTACGTTATCCCAGCCCCCTGGACGAGCTGGTTCTGGCCCAGGCACGCCTCGCGCGGCGCGAACTGGCCATCCTCAGTCCCGATCTGGATACGCGGGTATTCAACAGCTCCGAGCTGGTTTCCGCCCTGCGCCGCCTGGCGAGAAGCGAACGTCAGGCGCGTATCCGGGTGCTGATCATAGACGTGCGGGCGGTCGTGAGCCGCCGCCACGGCATTCTCGATCTCGCTCGGCGAATGCCCAGCAAACTCGAACTGCGCAGCCTGCGCGAACACCCGGACTGGGACGGCGACACGCTGGTCATCCGCGATCGGGACAGTACGCTCGGTATGCCTGGAAGCAGTCGCGACCCGGGCTTTTATCGCCCCGGGGATCGCGCGCGCTGCGAGTCGGCCCTCAGTCGCTTTGAAGAACTGTGGAAGGCCGGAACCGCAAACACTGAATTCAGAGCGCTGGCGCTCTAGGGCTCGGCGCACGTCGGCTCCGCAAGCTAGAGATCCACACCGATTTCGCTGCCGTCGTAGGCCAGGGAGTAGCGACCCAGAACCGCGTTGCCACCCTGCCGGGCTCGGCCCGTACGCAAGTCAAAACACAGGCCATGGCGCGGGCAGGTAAGGAAATGATCTCCGAGCGCACCGCGCTCCAGCGGTGATGCCGCGTGGGGACAGTGGCGATCCACCAGATAGGTTTCTCCGCCGCTGTGCAGCAGCAGATACTCGCGATTGCCCAGACGTACGACGCGCCGGAAGCCCTCTTCGAGCTCGTGGAGTCCCGCAAGCGCATGGAAACTCACGAGGCGGTTCCACCCGCCTGCTCGCCCGCATCCAGAAGAGCCAGGATTCGTCGCGCCGCGGACAGCGGGGTCATCTGCTTGGCGTCCACGGCCGCTTCGAGTTCGGGGCGGGCCCGGCGCACTGTTTCGCTGGCGGCGAGGCGTTCGAGGAGCATGCCTTCCACAAGCTGCTCTAGCCAGAGTCGACTCTGGCGCTCGCGCTGAGCGTCGAACTCGCCGGCCTCTCGCGTACTGCCCACGAAGCGTTCGATCATATCCCAGACCTCGTCGAGGCCGCGGGCTTCGAGGGCCGAACAGAGCCTGACCTCCGGCGCCCAGTGCGCCTCGCTGCGCAGCAGGCTCAGGGCGGACTGGTATTGGCTCTGGGTGATAGCGGCAAGGCGTTCCGCGTCGCCGTCGGCCTTGTTGATCACCAGAGCGTGCGCGAGTTCCATGATGCCTTTTTTGATCCCCTGCAGCTCGTCGCCGCCGCCGGGCAGCATCAACAGCATGAAAAAATCCACCATGCCCGCAACCTGGAACTCGGACTGGCCCACGCCAACGGTTTCCACCAGGATGATGTCGAAACCCGCGGCCTCGCAGAGCAGCACACTCTCGCGGGTTTTCTGTGCCACGCCGCCGAGCGTTCCCCCGGAGGGGGACGGTCGGATGAACACATGCTCTTCCCGGGACAGCGCCTCCATGCGGGTCTTGTCGCCCATGATCGAGCCACCGGCCATGGGCGAACTCGGATCCACGGCCAGCACCGCGATACGGTGACCCCGGCGTACCAGTAGTTGGCCGAAGGCCTCGATGAAGGTCGACTTCCCCACTCCGGGAACACCGCTGATGCCGATGCGAATACTGTTCCCGGTAGCGGGGAGGATTTCTTCCAAAAGTTCCTGGGCCGCCTCGCGATGAGCGGGCAGGGAGCTCTCCACCAGCGTGATCGCCTTGGCGAGGGCGCGGCGCTGCCCGGCGCGAAGCGCCTGAACGTCGATCACTATCCCTGCCCCGTCGGTACTCGGCGACTGAGCGCTAGGCCGCGGCGACACCGGTGGCGTGATCGACGGCGTCGAGTACTTCCCGCGCGGCTTCCGGGATCGGCGTGCCGGGTCCGAAGATGCAGCGTACGCCCGCATCGAAGAGCGCCGGGTAGTCCTGCTCGGGGATCACCCCTCCGGCGATCACGATGATGTCGTTGGCACCGAGCTTTGCGAGTTCTGCGATCAGCTCCGGGATTAGGGTTTTGTGTCCCGCCGCCAGACTCGATGCTCCGACCACGTGCACGTCATTTTCCACGGCCTGGCGAGCCACCTCCGCGGGAGTCGAGAACATCGGCGAGAGATCCACATCGAAGCCTACGTCGGCGAAGGCGGTGGCCACGACCTTGGCGCCTCTATCGTGGCCGTCCTGGCCCATCTTGCAGACAAGCATCCGCGGGCGGCGGCCGTGCTTGCTTACGAAGGCGTCGATATCGCTGCTGATCATGTTCCAGTTCTCATCGGTTTCGTAGGCGGAGCCATACACGCCGGATACGGTCTGGGCCTGGGCGGTAAAGCGGCCGAACTCGGCCTCCAGTGCGTCGGAGATCTCCCCCACCGTCGCGCGACGACGCACCGCTTCAATAGACAGCTCCAGCAGGTTGCCCTCAGCGCCCCCGGCGCAGGCCGTCAGCTGCGCGAGGATGTCCTTTACAGCACTGTCATCGCGGCTCTCGCGAATCTCTGCAAGGCGTTGCAGTTGCGCCTCACGGACGGCGGCGTTGTCGATCTCGAGAACGTCCACGGGATCTTCCGCGGGCGGTGGGTACTTGTTCACACCGACGATGACGTCCTCGCCGCGATCAATGCGCGCCTGCTTGCGCGCCGCGGCCTCTTCAATGCGCAGCTTGGGCATGCCCGTCTCGATGGCCTTGGCCATGCCACCGGCGTCCTCCACCTCGGCCATGAGTTCACGAGCCTTCGTGGCGATTTCCTCGGTCAGGGACTCCATCATGTATGAGCCACCCCAGGGATCCACCACCCGCGCGATACCGGTTTCTTCCTGCAGAATCAGCTGGGTGTTGCGCGCGATTCTCGCCGCGAACTCCGTGGGCAGCGCAATGGCCTCGTCCAGGGCATTGGTGTGCAGCGACTGCGTGCCCCCGAATACCGCCGCCATCGCTTCGATGGTCGTGCGTACCACATTGTTGTAGGGATCCTGCGCGGTCAGAGACCAGCCCGAGGTCTGGCTGTGCGTGCGCAGCATGCTGCTCTTGGGATTCTCGGGGGAGAACTCGGCCACGATTTCCTGCCACAGGAGGCGGGCCGCGCGAAGTTTCGCGATCTCCATGTAGAAGTTCATGGAAATGCCCCAGAAGAACGACAGTCGCGGCGCGAAGTCGTCGATATGCAGGCCGGCGGCGAGGGCCGTACGGATGTACTCCTTGCCATCGGCCAGGGTATAGGCCAGCTCGAGCGCCGCGTTGGCCCCGGCCTCCTGCATGTGATACCCGGAAATCGAGATAGTGTTAAAGCGCGGCATACGCCGCGAGCAGTAGGCGATGATGTCGCCGATGATGCGCATACTCGGTGCGGGTGGATAAATGTAGGTGTTGCGCACCATGAACTCTTTGAGGATATCGTTCTGGATGGTCCCGGAAAGCTGTTCCTGGGAGACGCCCTGCTCCTCCGCCGCAACCACATAACCGGCGAGTACGGGGAGTACCGCCCCATTCATGGTCATGGAGACCGACACGCGATCGAGCGGAATCCCGTCGAAGAGGATCTTCATGTCCTCGACGGAATCGATGGCGACACCGGCCTTGCCCACATCACCCGTCACCCTCTCGTGGTCCGAGTCGTAGCCACGGTGCGTTGCGAGGTCGAAGGCCACGGAGACGCCCTGCCCGCCCGCCGCCAGTGCCTGCCGGTAGAAGGCGTTCGACTCCTCCGCCGTGCTGAATCCCGCATACTGGCGGATGGTCCAGGGGCGCCCGGCGTACATGGTCGCCTGGGGGCCACGAAGATAGGGCGCCATGCCCGGCAGCGTGTCCGTGTTGCCGAGCTGCTCGGTATCAAGACTCGTGTAGAGCGCCTTGATCGGTATGCCTTCCGGAGTCTCCCAGGTCAGGTCGTCTGGCGTGCGACCCTTCATCTGCTTCGTGGCAAGAGCGTCCCAGTCGCGCAGGCTCTCAGCGCTGGCCTTCTTGAAATCCGACATGACTGACCTCAGTGCTCGCTGGCGGGCTGGTTGAGTTCAATCAGCACGCCGTCGCAGCTTTTCGGATGAATGAATATGGTGAGCGAGCCGTGCGCTCCGGGCGCCGGGGCATCGGCCAGGAACTGGTAGCCTTTCTCTCTCAGGCGGGCCACGTCGGCGTCGATATCGTCACTGCGAAAACACAGGTGATGGAGACCGCCACCGCGCTTCTCCAGGTATTTCGCCACCGGGCCCTCACCGTTTAGGGGGTGGATGAGCTCAATGTTCGTGGGCGGCAGCGGAAAGAACGCCGTCGAGGTCTTCGCGGCCTCCACGTCCTCTGTGCCATCGAAGGGCAGGCCGAAGTCTTCGAGGAAGCGCCTGATCGCCTTTTCCAGGTCCGGCACGGCGATGGCGATGTGGTCGAGGGCGGTAATCATTGTTCTTTCTCTCGTACACTGGCGTGCACTTTCGCGCACTCTTGTGAATCTGTCAGGGGCTGCTCGTGCCTAGAGTCGCTCGAGGTAGGACTGCGTGGCCTTGTGGCGGCGCGAGGCCCTCTCCTCGGGGCTTTCGACGACGATCTTCTCATCCGGCGTGATTTTGTACAGGGGCTGCCCCTTGCTGATGATCACTCCGTCGTCGTTAACCAGCACCGCATCAACGGTCCCCGCAAAGGGTGCGTAGACCTTGTTGAACATCTTCATTACTTCAACGATGTAGAGGGGGTCTCCGGCGTCGAAGTGATCTCCCTTTTGTACGTACAGCGGCGCATCCGGACTTTCGCGGCCGTAAAACATGCCGCCACTGACCGCGATGATCTCATCCGACTTCGCCTTCGGAGGCGGTACGAGGACCTTGGCCATAGCGTCCTGCAGTTCGGTCTCCAGGAGTCGCTCGGGTATGTGAATGGTGAGGTCATCGTTGACCGTGAGATCGAAGAATCCCGTGCTCTCGGCTATGGTTGGCAGCAGGCCAAGGATCGCGGCGCCAGCCTGGAAACCGCGATGCGCCGCCTTCACCTCGGACCAGCGCACCGGATCCAGCCCGCTTTCCGCGGGCGCTGCGGGACCCTCGAGGGCTGTCTGTGAGGCGAGCCAGTCGTCTTCGGGAAGAAGCGTGCACAACTCCTCATAGAACGCCAGCCCGGCCTGCAACAGATCGTCGTCGTGTTGCCAGATCATGCCGGCGGCGGGTGCGTCCTTCATATAGTCCATGTTGAGGTAGTGGTAGATATCCGCGAGGAGGCGCAGCGGATTGTCGTTCCAGCTCACCCGCCCATCGATCATCGTATAGCTGTCTCGATGCACGCTGAGCCAACCGGCCAGAACGTGGGGCTGCTCAAGGAGCGTCTCCAGCGGCCTGAGTAGCAGCGTCTGTTTGAGCGCCAGCGCCTGCTCCGTCTCCGCCGCGTCCATGCCGTGAAGATCCGCGGTCGCGCGCCGGCAGACACTGCGCCAGGCGTAGGCAAGATCGATGCTTTCGGCTTCGCGCTTCAGCTCGCCCACGGCAGTGAGGTAAGGAACGATGAAACGTGTGGTGGGGCGAGCATTGATGTTCTGACCAATAAACCAGTTGACCAGGCCGTAGTGGAACTCGAGATTCGTCGCCAGATCGCGGCCCCGCATGCGCGTCTGGCGGATTGTCTCCGCCATGGCCTCGTAGCAGTGGAGACGGCTGTCGCCCACCGTCAGCAGGAGAGCAATGTTTGAATCGTAGGCGCCGGCCAGGGTGTATTTCATGAATACATCCGTGTCCGGGTTGTGCAGGCTGATCCCCTGGTCGTCGCGAATCTCGCCTTCCGTTGCGTCCGACCAGTACTCGATCTGCCCGCCGGCGCTGGGCTGCAGTGCCTGGTTCGTGGCGTTGAGGCGCGCCTCGACGCTGTCGTTGCAGCGCGGAACCCGCTCCGGGCAGGGAAGGTTCGGTCCGTGCGCAGCGAGCAGCACCATCGCCTCGACGAGCGACTCGACGGTAAAGCTGTCGTCGGATTTGTCCGGATTGGTGAAGCGCATGGCGTAGCACAACTCCGTAACCCGGTGCTCCACCTGGATGCGCGTGTTCATTTCCATGAAGAAATGCTGGTCGCGATCGACAATACATTCGAAGGTGGACACCGAGTCCAGGCCCACGGCGGCCCCGAAGCGCGCAGCTTCGTCTTCCATCTCCACCAGGGTTTTTATGTCCTGGGCAAGGATCTCCCCCTCGCGCGCATCTCCACGCTCCAGCGCCTCATCCCGGGCCCGCTCCAGAGACTCGACGGTTACCGACACCTCCAGCAGCTTCTGCTCGTGCATCTGCAGCGAACAATCCCGCCCCCCCAGTGTGATACACCAGTCGCCGTTGCCGACTACCTGGATTTCCTGGTGCCGCGTCGTTTCGATATTCAGCTCGACGAGCACATTCTTGTTGTCCCCGACGCCGGTCATCTTCACTTCGGCGAGAATCTCACGCACCAGCTCCGCCGCGCGGTGTTCTTCCCCGATGCCCATGATCCGCTGGCCCTTACCGCCACCGCCGCTGATCGCCTTGAGTCGTACCCGGTTGCTGGGGTAGCGCTCGCGCATCCGCGAAACGGCCTCGGCAATGGTTTCGCTCAGTTCCTCCACCGTGTAGAGGTCGAAACCTTTTTCATAGCTGGCCGCCAGCACCTGGTCGGCGGCAGCCTCCAGGTCCTCATCGAGGTCGTCTGCGCGGATGGGTAGACTGCGCTCCGAAATCAGCGCCCGCAGCGCATCGTGATCCGGGTAGAGCCGCAGCAACGTGAGAGCCGTCGCATTGTCGATACCCGGAGTTACCGACACGCCGGCCTTGAGGGCCGTACGCTTGGCCTCGTCCTTGAGACCCGCATCGTGCACCGTGCGTGAACAGGGGCCGATGAAGTTAAGCCCCGCCGCTTCCATGGCGGCAACCATGGTTTCGTCTTCCGCCATGAAGCCATAGCCGGCGAAGATCGCGTTGTAATCGTTCTCGCGTGCGATGTTGATAATCTGCTGGATGCGCTGATCGCGCTCCTCTTTGTTGACCCCGGTGTAATCGGGAACGCGGTGCACACGCTCCGGATCGTCCATAACCCGAAGCTCCGGTGCCAGGGCGTTCTGGTAAACGATTGAATCCTTTTCCGAGAGCAGTATCCCGATGTGGGTGATGCCCATCTCGCGAAAGACGTCGATGGCCTCCTTGCGGATGGGCCCACGACAAATGATCAGCGGTCGTATATCGCTGCAGTCGAATTGACTTACCCAATCGCTGTGGCGTCGACCCAGGCGGCGGTCGCGATGGATCAGGGAGTTATTGAGGTAGTGTTCGTTGGACACGATCTTCTCTCTTAAAACAGGAATTTCGCGTCGAATTCGGTCAACGCCGGGTTCGAGCGATAGGAGACTCTCAGTGGAACTCGCGCTGAACGCCACCCATAGGGGTGGGGCTGTAGTGGCGCAGACAGAATTCCATGTGCTCCGCCAGAACCTGGCGCAGTTCCGAGGGCATGACGATCTGTGAGATGGAGCCCAGGCTCAGGGCCTCATTGGGATTCATGAGTTCGCGTTCGTAGCGCTGTGCCAGCAGCGCTTCCTCGGCGCGCACCCATTCATCGATCTGTGCCTGGGCCTCGGCGGTCGCGGCGGCCTCGTCGTGCCCGGTATGCACAAGCGCAGACTTTTCACGCTCAAAACGCGTGGGTACCTCGGAGCGCAGGCGCTTGAGTTCATCCTTGTAAACGTACTCCACGCCCGCCGGACCCATAACGGCGACACGCGTGGTCGGCAGCGCGACCACGAAATCGGCGCCGGTGGAGTAGTTGTTGTAGGACGCGTAGGCGCCGCCGAACGCGTTGCGGACGAGCACCAGGAAGCGCGGGGTACGTAAATCGACGATGGCGTCGAGCATGGCGCGCCCGGCCTGAACAATCCCGCGCGACTCCTGCTCGCGACCCGGAAGGAAGCCCGTCGTGTCCTCGAGAAAAATCATGGGGATGTTGTAGAGGTTGCAGAAGCGGATAAAACGCGCGTTCTTGTAAGCGGCGTCGATGTCGATCTGCCCGGACGCCACAGCCGAATTGTTGGCGACAAAGCCGATCACGTTCCCGCCCATGCGCCCGAGGGCTGTGATCGTATTGCGCGCCCGCTCGGCCTGAAGCTCCAGGAAATCTCCGTGGTCGCAAAGCTGTTGGATCAGCACCGTGATATCGATCGGCGTGTTGAAGCCCGTCGGCGAATTGAAGGCCTTCTTTAGGAGGATATCGATATCCCAAGTTTTACGACTCACCGGGTCTGATGACGGCTGGTGAGGTGCAAACTCGCTGTTGTTTCCCGGCAGATAGTTGAGCAACTCGCGTACCTTGCGCAGGGCCGCGATTTCATTGCGAACGACGAAATCCGTAACGCCGGACTGGCTGTGCACGCCGGGGCCACCCAGCTCGTCGGGAGTCACGTCCTCGCCGAGCACCGACTTCACGACCCCGGGTCCAGTGAGGCCAAAAAAAGTCTCGTCCGGTTGAATCATGAAACTGCCCTGGCGCGGCAGATAGGAACCGCCGCCGGCGTTGAAGCCGAACATGCACATGATGCTGGGTACGATACCGCTGATCTTGCGCAGCGCGGTAAACGCATCGGCGTAGCCGTCCAGGCCGCCCACACCCGCGGGAATGTAGGCGCCGGCGGAGTCGTTGAGCCCCACTAGGGGGATACCCCGCTGGGCGGCGAGCTCAAAGAGACGGGCGAGTTTCTCGCCGTTGGTGGCGTCCATGGACCCGGCACGCACGGTAAAGTCATGGCCGTAGATCGCGACGTCGCGGCCTCCGACTCGGATCAGCGCGGTAACCAGTGACGCGCCGTCAAGATTGGGGCCCCAGTTTTGGTACAGCACCACCGGCCTATCGTCCGAAAGGAATTCGATGCGCTCCCATACTGTCATGCGGCCTTTGAGGTGCTGTCGCTGTATATTGCGCACCCCAGCGGCCTGATAGGGGCGCTGCTGCAGTTCGGCGCCAGCCTTCATGGCCGCTTCGAATAGTCCCGGCTCCGAATGCAGCTGACCGGGGACTTCAAACTGCTCTTCTTTTTTTGTCGCGAAGGGGTTGCTTAGGGTGGCGTAAGCCTGACGTTGTTCTTCTTCGGTGTGCTGGGCTGATTCGCTCATGCTCGCGTAATTCTCTTGCGACTGTTTGACCAGTCGGGACCGCTGCCCTGTAGCCTGACGGCCCCAAAGCGGCGCCATAAGTTAGTGTTCGTACCGGAGCAAGTCAATCTAGACCGTTGCGTTTGCGGCCCCCAGGCCGCAGGCCAATCCACCGGGCACGGCAGCACGTGCCTTTCGAGCCCATGACACAAGCACCTGGAACCATGTCCGCAAACGCACCTGCATCCCTGGAGACCGTAACGTCGCGGCGGCTGAAGCTTCGCGACGATGCGCGCGTCGGGATACAAAGGGCAGAGCTGCCCTACTTCGACAACCCCGTGGAGGTCTACCGGCGCGTCCGGGATCTGGGCGATGCCGTGCTTCTCGACAGCGCAGCCCGGGGCACTCGGGCACGCTGGGATATCATCGCCGCGGCTCCGGGCGATACGCCCGGACTGCTGTTAAGCCCTGGCATCGGCCGAGCTGAATTACACGCGGAGCTGGAGCGATTCATGGCTGCGGCAAAGACCGTGCTCGCCGCAAACCAATCCGTCTACCAGGCCCTTTCTCTTGCGCAGGGCAAAAGAGGCCGGTCGGCCGAACAGATGCCCGAGAGGATGGCAGGGACGTACCCCGGAGTTGATGAGGGCGATCCTCCTTTCCTTGGCGGATACATCGGCCACCTCAGTTATGAGTTGGGTCGGCGACTCCAGGGCTTGCCCGCACAGTCCGTCGCTACGCCCCTCGCCAGCGTGCGCTACTACCCCTGGGCGATCCTCCAGGATCATGAAGCGCATAAAAGCTGGCTCGTCGGCGACTGGGACGAATCCCTCGCCCGGGAACTGCGTCAGCGCCTGCTCGCGATCGAGGAAGCCACTACCTCTTCCTTCACCCTGCGGTCTCCGTTCTCCGCTGCATGGGACTTCAACCAGTTTCAAGGGGTATTCGAACGGGTAAAGGAGTTCATCCGCGCCGGAGACTGCTACCAGATCAACATTGCTCAGCCCTTTGAGGCAGCGTTCAGCGGCGACACTCTGGAGGCCTATGAAGCGCTGCGGCAGGTCGCTCAGGCTCCCTTCTGCGCGTATCTTCCGCTAGCCGATGGTTCAAGCCTGATGAGCCTGTCCCCGGAGCGCTTTCTCACCGTGAGCGAAGGCCAGGTAGAAACGCGCCCCATTAAGGGCACGCGCCCGCGCCGGTCCGATCCCGCAGCGGACCGTGACGCCGCCGCTGCCCTTCTGGCGTCTGAAAAGGAACGGGCCGAAAACCTCATGATCGTGGATCTGCTGCGCAATGACATTGGTCGCTTTTGCGAACCGGGAAGCGTTTTCGTCGACGAACTGTTCCAGCTCGAAAGCTTCGCCACGGTGCATCACCTGGTCAGTGCCGTGCGCGGTCGTCTCGCCCCCGGCTTGAATGCCCTGGACCTGCTGCTGGGCTGCATACCCGGAGGATCGATAACCGGCGCTCCGAAGCATCGCGCCATGCAGCTGATCGACGAACTGGAAGCGGCCCCGAGGCAGGCCTGGTGTGGCAGCGTCTTTTACCTCTCCGCGCACGGACGCATGGATAGCAATATCGCGATCCGCAGTCTGTTCAGCCACGCGGGGCGTCTGAGCTGCTGGGCCGGTGGCGGCCTGGTCGACGATTCAGAGTCCGCCGCCGAATATCAGGAACAAAGGCACAAAGTCGGAGCTTTCCTGCGGGCTCTCGAGGTGCGCTTTGCCGAGGAGGGAACGGTCAGTAAACGGGAAGTTCGAGGTCGCTGAAGAGTGCGTCCAGCTCACTGCGCGACTTGTGATTGAACGCGGCCGTCACCAGATCGCGCGTCAGATGCGGCGCGAAGTCGGCGATGAACTCGTACATATAGCCGCGCAGAAAAGTACCTTTCCGGCATCCGATGCTCGTGACGCTGCTGGCGAAGAGATGGCGTGCATCGAGAGCGACGAGGTCCGCATCCTGCGTTTCGTCGTGGGCCATATCGGCGATCACCCCGATTCCGAGGCCCAGGCGCACATAGGTCTTGATGACATCAGCGTCGGCGGCGGTAAAGACTACGCGCGGCGTAAGGCCGGCCGATACGAAGGCTTCGTCAAGACGTGAACGACCCGTGAATCCAAAAACGTAGGTCACGATAGGATGCGCGGCCACGTCCTCAAGACTAAGACGCGACACCTGCGTGAGCGGATGATCCCGGGGCACCAGGACGCAGCGATTCCACCGATAGCAGGGCATCATGACCAGATCGCTGAACAGCTCGAGAGCTTCGGTCGCGATGGCGAAATCAACCGTACCATCCGCCGCCATCTCAGAAATCTGCATCGGGGTGCCCTGGTGCATGTGGAGCGACACGTCCGGGTATTTGCGAATAAAGCCCTTGATCACGTCCGGCAGCACATAGCGCGCCTGCGTGTGCGTGGTGGCGAGCGACAGCGCGCCACGAGTCTCGTCTGAATACTCCTGAGCGATGTGTTTGATGCTCTCGACCTTGCGCAGGACCTCGCCGGCCGCCTCGAGGATGACCTTCCCCGCCGGGGTCACGTGCGTGAGATGCTTGCCGCTCCTGGAGAAAACCTCCACACCCAGCTCGTCCTCAAGGAGCCGGATCTGCTTGCTGATGCCCGGCTGCGATGTATACAGAGCCTGCGCCGTGGCCGACACATTCAGATCGTGGTGGGCGACTTCCCAGATGTAGCGCAGTTGCTGGAGCTTCATGCCCAGGGGACTCCGGTGACTTTCCCAAGCGACTCGTTAGCGAGCTTAGAACGCATGGAACTAAGTCGCAAGTCATAAGAAAGACTACGGCTATAAGAGTCGGGGTCGGGAAGCTGCTTCAGTGCGTTTCGTTGGCGACGCCGTGGGGCACGTGACCCGTGGCGATATGATCCCGCGCCGATTCGCAGTGATCGGGCTGGTCATCGAAAAAAACGTCAGCCTGGTAGGCGCGTAAGAAATCTGTTTTGTTCAGTCCACCCAGAAAAATCGATTCGTCGATGCGGATGTTCCAGGCGCGTAGCGTCCGGATCACGCGTTCATGCGCCGGCGCCGAGCGGGCCGTGACCAGGGCCGTGCGTATGGGTGCCTCCTCCGCCGGGAGCGCGCGCTGCAGTTCGTGCAGGGCCGCCAGGAACGACTTGAATGGCCCCCCGGACAGCGGCGTCCTTGCCGCGGCACGCTCGCTCGCCGTGAACGCCTCCAGCCCTTCCGACTTGTAGATGCGTTCGGCCTCATCGGAGAAAAGCACCGCGTCTCCGTCAAAGGCGAAGCGAAGCTCGTCGCTGCAACGATTGGCTCCCTTGTTGGACATCAGCGTCGCCGCGGCCACGCCGCACTCCAGGGCATTGCGCACATCGTCCGCTTCGCTTGAAAGGAATAGCTGACATCCGAAGGCATTGATATAGCGCCAAGGGCTTTCGCCACCGCAGAAGGCGGCGCGACTGATAGCGAGGCCGTAGTGCTGAATCGAATTGAAGACGCGCAGCCCGGTATCGGCGCTGTTGCGGGACAGCAACACGACCTCAACGCCGCGATCGTTTCCCAAGCGCTCGTTGATGCGCAGCATTTTTTCAACGAGAGGAAAGGCTTCACCGGGTTCCAGGGGTTCTTCTTCACGTTCCACCTGGTACGCCGAATACGCTTCGAGCCCCTCTTCCTCGTACACGCGATGACTCGCGCTGAGGTCAAAGAGAGCGCGCGATGAAATGGCGATAACGAGCTTGTGCTCAAGCGACGAGGGCATGCGCGCAGCATACTCCGGCTCAGCTGTTCACGACACCTTCAGGAGACCGCGCTCTTCCAGATCGAGGAGCAGCAACTGTTGTATCAGGAACTCGCGACTCGTGTGCGGATGCTCCAACTGGATACGCTCGAGGTAGGGCTGGGCCCGCGCGGAGTCGCCGTGGTGCAGCAAGGCACGAAAGGCCCGGGCCAGGAAGTGCCGGGGCTCGGCGGACAGCGCCTTGATACGCCGCAGGCTCGCAGCCAGCGTGATTTCTTCGTCCGTCAGCTCGGTCCCAAAGGGATAGTCGGGAAGGCGACCCGCGTCGCAGGCCGCCCCGAGCCAGTTCCGGATCAACGCCGGCGTGTTGCCGCGCGCCGATAGCGGGATTTCGTAGTCCGCCTCGAGCTTCCCAGCGCTCTTGGCGAACTCCATAAGCGGGTTCTGGAACCGGCTGTCAGCAATCGCGAGCAGCCGCTTGATCACCTCTGCATCACACTGTCCGCGCAGGTCGGCGATACCGTACTCCGTAACCACGATGTCGCGCAGGTGACGCGGAATGGTCACGTGCCCGTAGTGAGGAACGATGTTGGAGACGACTTCGGAACCGGAGTGGCGGGTCGCGCGGACGCAAAGCACGGAGCGGGCACCGGGAAGGTCGTGGGCCATAGCCACGAAGTTGTACTGACCGCCGACGCCGCTGATGATCGTGCCGTCTTCAAGTGCGTCGGATGTCACAGCACCGCTGAGCGACACCATCATGCCGGTGTTGATAAAGCGTGCGTCTCTGCGCTGGGCGCTGTACAGCTCGGGATCGCGCAGCAGCTGATTGGTGCGCAACACACTGGTCATACAGATCCCGTCATGAAGCTCCGCGTCCCCGGCGCGGAGCTTGGCGTAGAAATCCGCGGGGCCGAGGAAGAACCCGCCGTGCAGAAATCGACCGCTGCTTAGCCGCCGACCTTCTACGACTGACAGGAGCGCCGTCCGGGTCGCGGGATCATCGGTGTCATTCGCCCAGACTTCATCGCCTTGGACGAGCCGCCGCTCCGATGCATCCAGCGCAAGGCCGCCGTCAATGAGGCCGAGATGTTTGAGCGCTTCGAGTGAGTCTTGATCCAGCGTCCGCGGAAGCAGGCCGTGCTCGCGGGCATAGTCGAATAGACGATCATCGATTACCTCGCTTATCGCGCCGCTGTTCAGCCCTCGCTGGAGTGTGAGGTTGTCGTACACACGGCGTTTCACGATGCCCTGCTCGATGAGGTGCATCATGCCGTTCACAAACATCTCGGTGGAAACGTAGAGCCCGCTATCGAAGACACCGGTCTGTACCAGCCCTTCCGGTGCCAGCGGTGCGTCGCGCATCAACTCCTGGTAGGTGGAATTGTCGCTGTGGCGCAGGATCAGGGTCTGGGCCACCGCATCGCCGAGACTGCCGATACCGATCTGCAGCGTTCCGCCGTCCATCACCAGCGCGCTGGCGTGCATCGCCGTCGCATAATCCGAGGCCGGTACGGCCGCGTTGGGCACGGCAAACAGGCGCCGATCCCAGGCGCGGTTGCGAGCCAGGGCGCTGAAGCGCTCCGGGGCCACCACGGCGTCGTGCTCCATGAACGGCAAGTCCGGATGGAGCTGGCCCAACGCGACATAGGCGCCGCCTGTGCGCTCTTCGAGCTCCTCGAGCATATCCAGCGAGGTATCGGGGTTGCTCGACAGGGATAGTTCGAGTTTGCCGTTGCGCTCGCGAAAGGCGAGAAGCTGACAGAGCACGTTCACGCCGGCAGCGACCATGTCGCGCGCAATGTGTGTGTAGTTGGATGAAATGTACGCCTGCTGAGCCGCCGCAACGCCTTTCATGGAACCCGCCTTAACGTAGAGTTCACTGACGCGGATGTTGTCGGGCAACGAACCCGCCCGCATATCCGGTAGATAACTCAGGCCTTCATAGTCCCCGAAAAGCCGCTCTACGATAGGCCCGGCCAGGCTGCTTTCGATCCCGGCGGCAGGCACCGGAACTTCGAGGGACAGCGCCGTGTAGATGTGCAGGTGAATCGACGGGTCGCGCCGGGCGCGGGCATAGAAGGCGTTCAATAGCTGTACGGGCTTACCCAGACCGAGCGGCGCGCCGACTATCAGCTCTTTCCCAACGCGTTCTATCGCGAGATCAACGCAGGAATCGAGATCATCATAAACCGGGGTCTGAGAGACTTGATGCGCCATTTACCGCTACCGCTGGCTTCGTGGCATTGCAGAAAAACATGAGGCGTGGCGCGCTACCTTGACCTGCGGCAATAAAGGACGAGTTCGCCGCAACCAGGATCGATGGGCGGGCCCTGTCCTGTGCTGGCTTGACCGCTGCTAGCGCCGGACAGCCGCCGCGGCTCTTGCCTTTGCCTTTGCTCTTGCCGACGCAACAGCAGCGGGTGCTGCGCTACGCGCTCTCCGGCGCCGTTTCTTCGGTCTCACGCTCGCCCCGGGAGAGATATTCCCGGCTGAGGCGGAACACCAGAGGGGCCAGGAGCAGCAGCGCAATCAGATTGGGGATGGCCATGAACGCATTGAGCGTGTCCGCAATCAGCCACACCAGATCCAGCTGCACTACCGTGCCCACGGGAATCGCGAGCACCCAGGCCAGGCGGAATGGCAGGATCCCGCGCGTGCCAACCAGAAACACTACGCAGCGCTCGCCATAAAACGACCAGCCGATCATGGTCGTAAAACCGAACAGGCACAGTCCCAGGGTCACGATAATCTCACCCCCGGGGAAAGCGTTGGAGAAGGCCATGGAAGTCAGGCTGGCGCCGCTGACGCCCGTAGGTAAAACATCCATGATGACAATGACCAGGCCGGTCATTGTGCATACGACCAGAGTGTCGATGAAGGTGCCGAGCATCGCCACCAGGCCCTGCTCCACCGGTTCGTTGGTCCGCGCCGCGGCGTGGGCAATGGGGGCGCTCCCGAGGCCCGCCTCATTGGAGAAAATGCCACGGGCCACACCGAAACGAATCGCTGCCCAGATCGTGGCACCGGCAAAACCACCGGTGGCTGCCGCGCCGCTGAAGGCCGACGATACGATGGTTCCGATAGCGCCCGGGACTTCAGAGATGTTCATCAGAATGACGATGAAACTCATGAGCAGATAGCTGGATGCCATCAGCGGTACGAGATAGCCGGCGACGGACGAAATCCGCTGGATACCTCCGAGGACGACCGCACCGACGAGGACCATAAGCACGACTCCCGTGTAGATGGGCACAACGCCGTAGCTGTCCTTGAGCACCTGGGAGATGGAATTCGACTGGACCGTGTTGGCGATACCGAAGCCCGCCAGGGCGCCAAATATCGCAAAAGCAACGGCGAGCCAGTGCCAGTGTGCGGCCAGCCCATTGCGGATGTAATACATCGGTCCACCGCTGAAGCTGCCCGCGGAGTCGCGTTCGCGGTAGTGCACGGCACATACGGCTTCCGCGTACTTCGTCGCCATGCCGAACAGCGCCGTTATCCACATCCAGAACAGCGCCCCAGGGCCGCCCAGAGTGATCGCAGTAGCGACTCCGGCGATGTTGCCCGTTCCAATGGTCGCGGAGAGAGAGGTCATAAGCGCCCGAAACGGCGTGATATCGCCGTCGCCCTGCCCGGAGCGACCGCGCAGAAGCATAGCGAAACCCCCGGGTAGGCGGCGAAGCGTGAGGAAACGCAGCCCAACGGTTAGATAGATACCCGTACCAAGAAGCAGCACCAGCATCGCAGGCCCCCAGGCAATCGCGTTGACGCGCGTAATAAGTTCGGCCACCTGAAGCTCCTATGGGTTGGGTGACGGCATACGAGCCGCCCGGCGTTGGTTCGGCAATCAGTCACCGACTCCGCGCGGATACCCGGCGGTGGTGACCTCGCGTGCTCTCAGTTGATGCTTTTCAGCGTGCCCTTGGGAAGCACGGCATGCACATGCACGCGCTGGAACTTGAGCTCTACCTTCTCCGAAACGCTGAGGACCACGTAGTTATCCGAGAGCGATGTGATGCGTCCCAGAATCCCTGAACTCGTTACGACTTCGTCGCCCTTGCTGAGCGCACCGATCATCTCGGCATGCTCTTTCTGCCGCTTGCGCTGGGGCCGGATGGCGATGAAGTAGAACAGAACGAACAGGCCGACCAGAAAGACGATCTGGAACAGTTCGCCCCCGGCGGGTGCCCCCTGGGCGGGTTGCGCGTAGGCGCTGGGAATCAACACGATAGGTCCTCGCTATGCACGAATTCTTTCTTCACCCCGATCACCGTGGCAACCAGCTACTGGCAGGTCGCAGCGGGTCGCGGGGCTTTGTGGCGCGGCGTCTGGCTTCACTGATGGCTGGTTGCGCTACGAGGGGCGACCGACGCGAGCGGAATGCAGGATAGTGCTGCAGCCCGGCCGCGATAGAGTAGCCCAAGCCAAAACTTACCCGGGAGTCCTCGCCGCCGGCGACGTCGCGCTTCAGGGAAGGCCAGGAATGTAACGGTTTTACCCCCGACCGGCAAACACCGCGCGCTCCGAACCGCCGATACGCAACGCTTCAGGGTTGCAGGCTCAACTCATACTCCATGCATTGCGGCGCATGATCGGAAAACTGCTCCCCGGTGTAGATTGAAGCCGCGCGCACGCGATCTACAAGCTTCGGAGTAATCATCTGGTAGTCGAGACGCCAACCCACGTTTTTCGCCCGAGCCTGGCCTCGATTCGACCACCAGGTGTAGCGTTCGGGCTCTTTGTCGACCAGGCGGAAGGAATCGACGTAGCCGAGTTCGTCGTAAACCCGATCCAGCCAGGCTCGCTCCTCGGGGAGAAAGCCTGAGTTCTTCTGATTGGAACGCCAGTTCTTCAGATCGATGTTCTGATGGCAGATGTTCCAGTCCGCGCAGATGATGAACTCGCGGCGTTTGCGCCGCAGCGCGCGCAGGTGCTCATAGAACACATCCATGAAAGCGAGTTTCTTGACCAGGGCCTCATCGCTCGAAGAACCGGAAGGCATGTACAGCGAAATCACCGATACGCCCTCAAAGTCCAACTGGGTGTAGCGGCCCTCGTTGTCCGCGGGATCCCAGCCCAGGCGGGTAACGACCTTGCGCGGTGCCACGCGGCTGTACACCGCGGTTCCGCTGTAGCCCTTGCGCTCCGCATCGTTGTACACGCAGGTGTACCCCGCCGGGTAGAAGAGTTCGTCGTCCAGCTGATGCTCCTGGGCCTTGGTTTCCTGCACGCAAACCACGTCGGGAGCCTCGCTCGCCATCCAGCTGAAAAAGCCCTTGCGCTCCGCGGAGCGGATACCGTTCGCATTGAAGCTAACGATGCGGGTCAGAGACTTGCCCACGGCTTCAGAGCCCCAGATCCCTGATGAGCGCAACCACGTCGTCGTGATGGCTCTTGGTCTTCACCTTGTCGATCACGTGTTTGAGACGTCCGTCCTTTCCGATGATAAAGGTAGTACGCAGGATGCCCATGAACTCGCGGCCCATGAACTTCTTCAGTCCCCAGGCGCCGTACTTGTCGGCAATGGCATGGTCCTCGTCGGAGAGCAGCGTGAAGTTGAGCTCTTCTTTCTCTATGAAGCGACCGAGGCGAGCCACTGGATCGGGACTCACGCCGAGGGCTACGGTATCGAGGGTCTCAAGCTCAGCGCGGCTGTCGCGCAGTCCGCAGGCCTGCACCGTGCAGCCCGGGGTCATCGCTTTCGGATAGAAATACAGCACGACGTTCTTGCTGTCGCGAAAATCCTTGAGGCTGACCTTGGTGCCGTCCTGGTCGGGCAGCGAAAAAGCCGGTGCCATGTTGCCAATCTTCGGAAACGCCATAGTGAATCGCTCTCCTGCTTGCGTTGTTTCAGGTGGATGCCGCTGGCGGTACGCGGCGAACGCTGATTTCGTCGACGACGATGGGAAACTCCCCCATGGTTCGATCAGCGAAAAAGTCCCTTAGAGTGCTGCGGACCACCGGGAAGGCAATCTCATCCCAGGGGATCTCGGTCTCTTCGAAGAGTCCCGTTTCCAGGCTTTCCGGCCCCACCGCATGTTCACCCTCATTGAGACTGCAGCGATAGAACATGTAGACCTGGCTGATATAGGGCACATCGAACACGCGATAGAGCTCGAGATCGCTGACCACGCCCCGGGCTTCTTCCCAGGTTTCTCGTGCCGCGCCCTGGGCCGTCGTCTCGCCGTTTTCCATGAAGCCGGCGGGCAGCGTCCAGAGGCCATAGCGCGGCTCGATCGCGCGGCGGCAAAGCAGCACCCGATCTCCGTGGGTCGCCAGGCAGCCCACGATGATCCTGGGATTGACGTAGTGAATTGCTCCGCAGGAACGGCAAACGAAGCGATTACGGTCGTCGCCCTCCGGGATGCGCAGCTCGATCTCACCGCCGCATTTGCTACAGAACTTCATGACAGCTGACGATAGGCTCCACCGAAAAACAGCAGTGGCGCACCTTCGTCCTCGGCGGCTGTCACAACCCGCGTGACCCGTCCCAGCAGTATCGTATGGTCACCGCCCTCGAGGGCACGCTCCAGGCTGCACTCGAAGTTGACCAGCGCTCCCTCCACCAAAGGGGCACCATTGTGCCCGGGACGGAAGTGGTCTCCATGCAGCTGATGACCGCCCTTCTGCGCGTAGGTCGTGGAAAAAGCCTCCTGCTCCTCGGTCAGGACGCCTACGGCGAATCGCTCAGCCGCACTGAAAACCCCGTAGACATCCGAATCTTTCTGCACGCTCCATAGGATTAGCGGAGGTTCAAGGGATACCGATGAGAAAGAGTTTACGGTGACGGCAATGGCATCACCGTTTGCGTCGATGGCGGTGACGAGGCATACCCCGGTGGCAAAGCGACCGAGGGCGTCGCGCAACTCCAGCGAGCTGAAGCTCATGAGGTCTCCTCGCGGACACCCGCGCTCCAGCGATCCCTGCGATCGTTGTCCGATGCGCGGGCCTGGACCCAGTGCCAGTTACCTTCGGTGTCGCGTTCACGCTTCCACAGCGGAGCCCCGACCTTCAGATAGTCCATAACGAACTCACAGGCGCTGAAGGCGGCGGCGCGGTGCGCCGAGGAAGCGGCCACCCAGACAATGGTTTCACGAGGAAGAATGAGCCCCACCCGGTGAACGACCTCAATGGCGCGCACGGGCCAGCGGCTTGCCGCACTGCGCATCATGGCGCCAATGCGCTCTTCGGTCATGCCCGGGTAGTGCTCCAGCTCGAGTGCCGTAACGCTTCCTCCCCTGGCCTGGCCGCTAAACGTCACCACGGCGCCCACACCGTCGTCCTGATCCGAGAAATCCCGAAGCAGCGAGGAGACGTCGATGGCCTCAGTGGTAATGCGGACGTTGAACACCCTAGCCCCCGGTCATGGGCGGGAAAAAAGCCACTTCGTCGCCGGCTTCGATATGCAGAGTTTCGTCCGCGACGCGCTGATTGACAGCGCAGAGCACGTTGGGGTCTGCCATCGCCGCAGCGAACTCCTCATCGCCCGCGTCGCGCAAAAGCACGCGTAGCTCGGCGACGGTGCTCGGAAAGTTGTTGTCGGCAAAATCCAGCTCCTCCGTTCCGAGAAGTTCGCGGAGATTTGCAAAGAATCGGATTTTCACGCGGCGCTGTCCTCGCTTCGCTCCCAGAGCCCGGTGCGGCCCCCTTCTTTACGCAGCAGACGCAGCTGGTCGATCTGCATATCTCGATCGACGGCTTTGCACATATCGTAGATGGTTAGGGCAGCGACCGAAGCGGCGGTCATGGCTTCCATCTCCACACCGGTCCGCGCCACAACGCGGGCGGCGCAGCGTACGCGAATGCCGGGCAGCTTTCGGTCGATGTCGAAGTCGACATCCAGGGCGTCGAGGGGAAGACTGTGGCACAGCGGTATGAGCTCGTCGCAGCGCTTTGCCGCCTGAATAGCGGCGATACGGGCCACCGTCAGCACATCGCCCTTGGCAATCTCATTGGCTTCTATCATGGCGAGCGTGGCTCCACGCATGCTGATCCGGGCTTCGGCCACGGCGACGCGAGCCGTTTCGGCTTTGGAGCCCACGTCGACCATCCGCGCGCTACCGTCTTCGCTCACATGGGTGAGAGCGTTACTGCGCTCGTTTGTGGAATCGCCCATCACGCTGACCGTTTCAAAAAGCCGGGCAGTCTAGCCACCTGGAATTTTAGGCGCAAATGGCGGTAACTGCCGCTGAACGCCGGTGGTTGGCTTTGTCGATTTGCACTCAAAAATTCGCCTGGGCATTCACCATGGCATTTTTGATCCCGGAACGCTCCGCCCGCCCTTCCGTAGGATGAAGAGCCCTGCACGTGGCTCGCTGAAGCAGTCGACAACACCCGGCGCTTCCGTCAGGATCTTCGCGATGACGCATTTCACGTCTACCCGATTTCTGACCTGGCCTGCCTCAGCCTGGTGCACCACAGCGCTGGCCGGCGTTGTAGTTCCTGTTCTGCTGATGCTCATGCTGGTGCTTCCGGCAGTGTCCTCACCTTTGGCGTTGGCGAGCGGTCCAATATTCACCTTGGGGCTGATGGGCGTTGGCATCATTGCAGCGGCGACGGCGGGTCCCTTCTGGATCGGCGTCCTTCTGGCATTGCTGAATGTAGCGTGCTTGATCCTATTGGCACTTGCACTGGGCATGCCAGCGCTGCCGCACCCTTTGTCAACCGGATTGGCCATGGTCATCGCCAGCGGAAGTTTCGCCGCGCGTGGCGCCTTGTTTGCGAAAACGCTGTCGCAAAGAGGATGGTTGATGGCCCTCTTTGTCGTTGCCGGCGAGGCATCGGTTTTGCTCATAGTCTCCGTTTGGCCGGGCGTGCTGCCGAACTGGTTTCTGGCGCTTTTGCCGGCACAGTGGGCCAGTATCGCGATCCAGACGGCGCTCACCGGGACTGGAACACTCGCGGCAATGCCGGTGTTGATCGCCCTGGCTGGTACGGCGGCGACGACTCTACTTGCGGCCAGACTCTGGCTCCGCCGCTGGCCGTATTTGCTCATGTTCACAGCCTGGCTCGGCCTGTCTGCGCTGGTCTATTTCTGGTCTTCGTCGACGACGCCCAGTGCCGACCTCGCCTCAGCAGCCGCACCGGCGACTGCTTCGGTGATCGCACGACACTGAAGTCAGACTTGGTCTCCCGTGATTGCCAGGCCGTCGGTCGAGGCGCAGCGTCTTGGCGACCACATCTCGCAAGCAGTCACTCGCTGGAGACGGAAGCAACTTCGTCTATCGACCCACTCCGGACAGTTTGCCGGGCGTGGTGCGGCGGCCCTGCCTGCGCCGCCGCCTCTGCGTGGGGTATGGCGTCTTGGCCGTACAGTGGGAGCGCGCTGTAGGTCGATTGCGAATGGACGCTGCCGGACGGGTCCAGCGACTTGTGGTGCTGGTAAACGCTGGCGTCCAGAAGTGTGAGCAATGGATAGCGCCGCGGCAGCAAGAAAGATGGGGTTTGATTTCCTACTTCTTGGTTGCAATCGCATTACAAGCCTTCCGACAATATTATGCTCAGGTTGAAAGTTCAGGCATTTATTTCGATGCAAGCAAGCAGTGGAAACCGGGCAGGCCAACAGTGCGAACCTGCGGTGAAGGCTGACGGATTCCGTACCGGCCACCTGCGCAGGACCGCCGTGCTGGCCCCCGGCTCGCCATGGCTCGTGGCGCCCCCCCTGTGATGAACTGAGCCTGCGTCCCGGCCATTGCTGTGCAGTATCGACCCGAAATCGATGGTCTCCGCGCCATTGCCGTAGTTCCTGTGATCGCGTTTCACGCCGGTTTCAGTGGTTTTGCCGGTGGTTTTATCGGCGTGGATGTCTTCTTCGTGATCAGTGGCTATCTGATTACGTCTCTGTTGCTGGAAGACCTGGAACGGGGCCGCTTCAGCGTCGCTGACTTCTACGAAAGGCGCGCACGGCGAATACTGCCTGCGCTGTTCCTTGTCATGGCACTGGCAATTCCCTTCGCCCACTTTATTTTGCCTTCACTGCAAAGCAGGGATTTCGCCCTGAGTATGGCGGCGGTTGCGGTCTTCTCGTCCAACTTTCTCTTCTGGCGCCAAAGTGGATATTTCGACGTGGCCGCCGAAGAGCGACCGCTGTTGCACACCTGGAGTCTGGCGGTAGAGGAACAGTACTACGTGCTGTTTCCATTGTTTCTGTGGCTCGCCTGGCGTCACGGCCGCTGGCAGGTATGGGCGCTGATTTCAGCGATGGCAGCGGTCAGCTTCGGACTCGCGGAGTTGGGCTGGCGGAACTCTCCCACGGCAAATTTCTACCTGGCGCCGGCCCGGTTTTGGGAACTGCTGGCGGGGTCGATGGCTGCGCTGTTTCTAATGTCCAGCGAAAGGACCCAGAGCAACGTGCTATCGCTCCTGGGTGTTGCGGCTGTGCTGCTGTCGATAGTGACGTTTGATGAAACGACGCCCTTCCCCAGCGCCTATACCTTGCTGCCGGTCGGCGGTGTCGTGTTGCTGGTGCTCTTTGCCGGCCCCGGCACCTGGGTCGGCCAAACGCTGAGCTCCGCACCCTTTGTGGGTATAGGGCGCATCAGCTATTCAGCGTATCTGTGGCATCAGCCCCTTTTCGCATTTTACCGCGTCGGGTTTCCGGCAGCCCAGGATTTCCGGATCTATCTCGCTCTCAGCGTCGCATCGATGTTTCTCGGCTACCTGAGCTGGCACTTTGTGGAAACGCCATTTCGTGATCGGTCGCGGTTCAGCCGCCGCCAGATATTCACGCTATCACTGGCGGGCACGCTGTGTTTCGTCGTACTGGGTGTCGTGTGGAACAAGGTCGGTTTAAAGAAACAGAGCGACCTGATGCTCACGGATGAGGTGGTTGAATCCCAAAGTGAGGAGCGGTTCTCCGTACGACGCCAACTCTGCCGCGAACGTGGAGGCAGGTCTCGGTGCGACCTCCCGGCTGTGGGAAAAACCAATGTACTGATCGTTGGCGACAGCCACGGCATTGATGCACTCAACATTCTCGACGCTGCGCTGCAGGAGCATAGGGAAACGGTGCATATCGTGTTATCCGCACAAATGGGCTGTCCGCCGCTTCGCGATATACGAGCCGCCGTGGGTCGGCTCCACCCGAATCTTGATCGGTGCGAGGCCATGAATCGGGAGCGCTTCAATGCTGAGTTTCTCGCGGCCTTCGACGTTGTTGTCGTTAACACGCTCTTTGATTGGTTTCAGGAAGCGGAACTCCTTATTTACCTGGAGTTTCTCGAAGCCGAATTCGCCGGTCCCGTGATCGTCTTCGGCAGCGCTCCGAGATTCATCAGGCCGCTGCCGGAACTGGTGCAACGCGACCCCCACAGTTACGACTCAACGGATGTACTCGCTTTTGATCCGCGTTACACCGAAGCAACGCTGCGGGCGCTCGGCGAAAAGCCCCGCTTCACCTATCTGAGTAAAGCCGGTGTATTTTGTCGTCCACGATGCAACTGGATCACAAGCGATGGCGATCTGCTTACCTATGACAAGCATCATCTCTCCGTAGCGGCATCTCGCCAGCTGGCGGAGTTCTATCGGGAGGAAATCAACGAAGTGTTGCTGCAAGTGGGGCGGGTCAGCAGGTAAGTCGCGAGTCCCGTTGTAGTGACGCTCTTTTTGCGTAAGCTCCCGCTGTTGCGAACGCCGGCCCGCCGATCCGGTGGGTGTTACTCCCCGCCGGTCAGGGGCACGAAGGCCACCGGAGGCCGAATTGCATTGCGGCACTCGAGGAATTATCAGCGGTTGACCGCTCGCTTCTAGCCGGAAGTCGATCCTCACGGGCAGCTTGACGCAAGACTGCTTCTCATAATCAGCGGTTACTCACCGTATGCGAAATTACGAGCGACGAGTCGTCTCCAGCGGCGCTGACGATATCGGTATTGGATGTGGGCGAACAAAGCGACAAAAGGGGTCAGAAGACCTGCCTCAACCTGGATTCGGTCGGTGTACTGCGTCCCCTCACCGTCAGGCTCAACAAATATCAAGTGATCCCAAACCCGGGCAATGCTTCCAGAGCCATTATCTCTAACCACCCACTGATCACTTTCACTTGGCTGCTCTATACCGATGTCTTGGTAGCCGATTGGCAGCCAACCGAACAGCTTTAAGCGGACTCTAAAGCGACCTTCTTCCCAGACTTCGGGAAGTGAAGATGCCTCTTCAGCCTGGAAGCTGAGCAGACCCTCGTTGACGTACTCCAATAACCGAGATGTCTTCAGCTCTTGCCGAACACGTTCGGGGGACGCGTTCAAATGAGTTGAGACTTCGATAGTCGCCATAGACGGAACCACCCGATACTGAATTGCTCAATCGTGCTTTGCACTTGGGTGTCAGAATAGTCGATCTTCCGCGGAAGCATCCCACGTTGCTTTCAGTGCAGAGCGTCGACTCTCGGACGGTATCGGTAGTTGGCTGGCGCTGCTCCGAGCCTCCGTCACTGAGAAAGTAGTCGTGTCCGGTCGGTGAGGCGGCTGTCTCAGTTCGACCCTGAGCGGACTCCACCCGCAATTAGATATCGACCCTTCATCCTGTTGATGGTTCGATACGGAACTCTGTGGGACCCTGCTCTAACTCATTCCGGATCATCGTCTGCAACTCAAGTACAGACGCTAGTCTCTCTTCCGCGAGCTCGCCGCTTGACTGGTAGTAAATCCATGCCCGGGGCAGCCATTTCTGGAAATCTGGTGAGGATTGCAGAGTCCGTCCGATCGCGATCGCTTCTTTGGGCGGGATCAGCGCCAGTGCGTTCTCGTCTTCGGTGTCCACTCGAGCCCAGGCTAATCCACCGATACCTGCCAGTGCATCGTCAAAGTGGTCACGGTATCGAGCAAACACCACGTTAACCCTATCCCAACGATCTATGCTGGAGTAGTGCTCGATGATCTCGCGCGTGACCGATCGATTCTCGATGAAATCGAGCACACCTTGTGAGACAGCTGAATCAAATACAGCCGTTTGGACCGAGAAATCCGACACATACGCGGAGTACCCGAGTGCTTCATAGGTGAACTTGACATCCGCGGCGGCAATCTCAGGATCAGCGGCGATGGTAGCCAAGTGATCTACATGCTTCAGGTGAAAGCTGCTGTTCCTAATCACTCGTTCTAACTTAGCTCTTTGCGAGTCCATCTCGCGATGAATACGAGACAGGGTCTCGTACCCTGTGCGGGCGTCTCTCTTATCCTGCACGATCCCATCGATTTGAAGGCCAACGAGGATGCCAGCGACGACAATCAGGAAATCCAGCGTAGCTGTTTTCCAATCTTGCTCCCGGAGCGCAGTAACGATTCTGCGAATAAGCATGGGGGCGAAGGATACACATGCTGAAGCCAGCCTTTGAAAGAATCTTCACCAGTGACTGCTCTTGGCCCAGCCTGTGTGAAGGGTCATACCTGGCTTTTTGCACGTAGGAGTGGGCAGCAGGGTGAGTGTTTCCGGAGGTTGCTCGAAGACCTCCAGCACCTTCGCGACCACATCAATCTACATCTGGGCTCCTTAGCACGCCTAACTCGATGGCATCATCAACTTGGAAGCAACAGAAGACGGCGAGCTGTCATGCCATAAACGCCCGCGACGGGCCGGCTGCTGCCGATCAGCGCCTAGCGGCTGAACAACCGCTTCTCCGAAGCAGACATCCAGAGGTCGGCCAGGGAACACGTGCTATCGACTCTGAGAGGACATCACAGCTCGGCATGACTAACATAGAGATTTTCCTTCGGAGCGCCTACCGATGATCTTGCGCCGGTTCATGCAGCACGTCCGTGAACAAAACTGGTTTGCAGTAGGCATCGACGTGATGGTCGTCGTTGGTAGCGTCTTTCTCGCTACACAGCTGTCATCCGCACTAGACACTCGCAGAGCAGATCAAGACCTGAAAGCGTCAATGCGAAACCTCCACAAGGAGTTTGCGAGAGAGATTACGTGGAGCGAGTCGGCGACAACTTGGCAGAAACTGGTTATGGCAGGACTCAGAGATGCTGTAGCTGTCCTCGATGGAAGCGAGCCCGAAGGAATTGATCTTGATCGAGTGTACTGGGCCCTCCGAGTAGGTATGAGTCCACCACCGGGCCTTAACTTTCAGGCAACGTTGCAGGAACTGCGAGATTCAGGCGAGCTCAGACGCATACCTTACGAGAACCTTAGCTCAGTTCTTATCGAAATATTGGGTGGCAAGGAGTCTTTTCTTCGGTTCTATGAAAGAGAAATGCGTGGGACCAATGAACAGCCACTTCAATACTCGTTCATTAAACGAGACTTGAATCTAGACGTCGATAAAGGTCCATGGGGTGCCGCGCTGATAGTGTCAGTCGACTGGGAGCAGGCTCGTAAGGATGCGGACTTCCGATTCCGCCTATTGCAGGCACACTCCGTCTTCGCTTCAAACACCATTGAGATCGAAAGAGATCGCGATCAGCTTGTTGAAGCCGTTTCGATTCTTAAGGATCTAGGGTTTGAGCCTTCAAACGATTTGCGGGGCGAAAATCGCGAGCCTCTCGGAGCACAGGAGAAGGCTTGGACGGGCGAGCTGGGTTCTGACGCGACAGAGTAGCACAGCAGCTTATCACTCGCCGAGCGACGGCTCCTGGCCGTTAGCACGCCTCCCGTAAGGTGGCCCTGAGGGTCCGCTGTCGAGGTCGCCGACGTTAAGGGGCTGAGTCGCGACACGCCTAAGCCACGCCAACAGCCGACGACGTTTGTGCTTGTTCTCGATAATTGCTGGCAAAACGGTAGTCTTGCCCCACGCAGCCGAAAACAGGCAGTACAGGAATGGAAAGTGACACAGGTCGCTTACAGAAAGCGGCGCTGATAGCTGAAATCGTCGGTGCTTGTGCAGTTGTCGTTTCGCTAATGTTTGTCGGCTTTCAGCTCTCTCGGAATACAGCGGAAGCTATCGGAGCATCGCATCACGAATTGATAGCGATACTCAATGGCAACGATAACTGGCTACAAGATCCCGCGTTCGCCGACGCACTACTCAGGTCTGCCAGCGGCCGTGATGCCATCTCAGAGTCGGAGTACCTGCAGATCGCATACTGGGTCGGCCAGCGCCTGACTGTTTGTGAAAACGTTTATCAGCGGCGCGACGATGGTCTTGTCGACGATGATATGTGGCCAGCCTGGGCGGCTGGTTGTGCCGATGTACTGGTCAGCAACAACACCGCAAGAGTTGTCTGGGAGGAGCGCAAGAGCTGGTTCGCAAAGGATTTCGCTGCTTGGCTCGACGAGGCGGCGAGAGTCGACCAGTAGCGTGCTAGCGGCGGCTTTTGGCCGACTGCTGCCGATGCCAAGGAGGCGCTTGAACGGCCGCTTCCGGGAAGCAGACGTTCGGAGGCCAGCTACTGAACGCGGGCTATCGACTCATGACCGTCATTTGCACGGTGAAGAATGAGCTACCGTCTCCCAGGACGCACCCCCAATTCAAGATCATCACCAAGGCACGTGAAGATGGCGCCTATTGAGCATCTTCACTTTCGATTAATGACTAGCCTCATAGAGCAACCACGCTGGGAGTCCGGTCGCACCTGGCACGTCACCGGCATCGTTAGGATCACTGCCAGCATCGATCTCCTGGTTGTCGCCAAAGCCATCGCCGTCCGAATCGCTCTGCTCCGTCGCGTCAAGGGGAAACGCATCCTGACTGTCATTCACGCCATCGCCGTCCGTGTCGCGCTCCGACGGACCGCAGCCATCGTTGTCGATCTCTCCAACTTCGTTACTCGGTGTGACGTTGCACCTGTCGCGGTCATCGAAAAGCCCATCGCCATCGTTGTCGCCAACTTCTGTTGAACTGATGTAGACCGTGCCAAAGTATTCGTTCTCATTAGCGGTCTGAACCTCTCTGATTCGCAGCGTATCGAAGAATAGGTTGGAACGGACGCCGATAAAATTGCGGTTCTCCGCCGGCGGGGTAGTGAACTCAAAACTGAACAGCTCACCGCCGTTGCGAAGCCCGGTAACCGTGAAAGTAGACGGCGACGCACCGCCGGACTCGTCGTTGAAATCCACGCCGAGCGCAAACACTGGGCCGGCTTCGCTTCGGATATCTAGGTCTTCAGCTCCGTTAATCGCCAGTTCGATGTCGTTGTCGCCCTCAAAGTCGGCGGGCCAAACGCCAAAGTTCAGAGACGACTCGGTTCCAGAAGAAAACGCAACGTTGCCACTAACGAAGGGCTCATCGGGCAAGTTCTCCACAGCATAGGCGTCGGAGGCCTGTTGCACGTCTGTGATCTCAAGGAACGCCTGGCGATCGTCAAATAAAGCGACATTGGGATTGGGCACGAAAGCATCCAAACAGTCATCGGGACTTTGCGCGCCGGCGGCGTTGTTTCGAAATCGGACGCCTCCACCTACAAAATCGTTGCCGGAGTCATACGGCGGAGGCCAGCCCAGCACCGGCGCGAGGGCAGCGCAACTGGTTAACGCGCTGTTTTCCCTAACCTCTAATCGCAACCCCACGCTGATGATCCCGCTAAGACCGTTGAGGTTGGGCAGGGCGTCGTTGTTGACAACAAACAGACTTCCTTCCACGCCGGTGATTCTGCTGAGACCGTCGAGGTTGGTCAGGGCGCGGTTGTTAGTTACGAACAGATCCTCTCCCACGTCGGTGATATTGCTGAGACCGTCGAGGTCGGCCAGGGCGTCGTTGAAAAGAACAGATAGCGACGATCCCACGCTAGTGATCCCGCTGAGACCGTCAAGGTTGGTCAGGGCGTCGTTGTCACTAACAACTAGATCCCCTCCCACGCTGGTGATCCCGCTGAGACCGCCAAGGTCGGTCAGGGCGGGGTTGGCGTTAACACGCAGACTCCCTCCCACGCTGGTGATCCCGCTGAGACCGGCGAAGTTGGTCAGGGCGGCGCTGGTAGCAATCTGAAGTGCCCCTCCCACGTTGGTGATTCTGCTGAGACCGTCGAGGTTGGCTAGGGCAGGGTTGCTATAAACAGACAGATTCCCTCCCACGCTGGTGATCCCGCTGAGACCGTCGAGGTTGGTCAGGGCGTCGTTGCCAAAAACAGACAGATTCCCTCCCACGCTGGTGATCCCGCTGAGACCGTCGAGGTTGGTTAGGGCGCCGATGTTACTAACAACCAGATTCTCGGGCACGCTAGTGAGTCCGTTGAGACCGTCGAGGTTAGCTATGGAGTCGTTGTTGCTAACTTCCAGATTCCTCACGCTAGTGAGTCCGCTGAGACCGTCGAGGTCAGCTAGGGCGTCGCTGTTGTTAACTTCCAGATTCCCCACGCTAGTGAGTACGCTGAGACCTCCGAGATCGGTGATGTCCGAGCCTCGGATCCTGAGACGACCCGTAACAACGCTACAGGTGCCCCCATTGCTAAAGTCAGCCTGGAAAGCGTCGACCTCAGCCTGAGTAGAGAGTTCGATGTTCGGAGAAGAGCACTCTGTCGATTGCGCGACAGTAGCCGGCATAAGCACGCTGCTTACTAGAACCGCGAGGAGTATGCTTGCACTGCGGCACTGAGAAGCTGACATAGCTGACACTTGGGTGTTTGCGCGTGCTCGTTAGCGTAACAAAAAGCGGTCTCAGCAGTGGCCCACTCAATTGGCCGCCCTCGGGTAGTCGAGACACGAAAAGCTGGTGGAAAATCGCCTCGCCGAGTTTGTAACCGTTCTGTGCTGGCCGATTGCATACATTCACCGACCCAACGCTGAGCGTCCGCTTCGGAGAAAGCTGCCGTTGTGAGTTTGGGCAGTGATCGGTCGGTATCGACCCTGAGCGGCCATTCCTGAAGACGCCGAAACCAAGTTGAGCGTGGCGCTCGTCATGCTCATCTCCCAGCTTTTCTATGGAGCCTGCATGAAACGGCGGCGCAGAGCGGCTTCTGTACCCCACATGGGGGATGACACTTCAAATCACCATCAGTAACGTCGCAAATCCTGCATCAACGCTGTAGCAACCACCGAAGACCGTCTGATCTTCTCCGTAACTTCGAAAGGTTAGTTGGGCTCTAGTTGTTGCCGCAACGTGCTTGGATGGTCTTGGAGGCTGTCACATGTCTCGTTTTTTTTGCCTTGTCTGCCTTCTCGGCTGTATGCAGTTCTCTGGTGTGGCGAATGCGTCGCTCATCGTCACTGGTGTGTTTAGTTTTTCCTTCGATAGCTCCGGCCCCGATTTTCAGGGTGAGCCGGAGTTAAGCGGTCGTTTCTCTGTAGGTGTTGATCCAGTCGCAATTAGCGCAACCGGCCTTTCCGGTTTTTCCGATACCAAATGCCATTGGTGTGTCTATTGCTAGAGAAGAAGTCGTAACCAAAAACGCAGGAGAAGAATCGTGATGCTCTTCAAAAAATCGTTAACCGCCGCAGCCATGTTGCTTTTTTTGAACACCACTTGGGCTGCGCCAATCCTAACTTCCTTTACCGATGAGTCTGTGTTTTTTGGAGAGGATCAGTCCCTCGGTTATGCGTTTTCGAGTGATACATCCACCACCATAACAGCACTCGGGTTTTGGGATTCGAATCGAGACGGTTTCAACGAAGACCACGAAGTCGCACTGTGGGACTCAGCTGGCACGCTGTTGGGTTCAGTCGATTTGACTGCGGGTACCGGCGACACGCTCATTGGCGATTTTCGGTATGCGAATCTCACCACTGCCGTTTCACTCATAGCTGGCGCGACCTACTTTCTTGCCGGCACCACGACAGAAGATTTTTGGGTTTTCCAGGCTTCTAACATCGTCATGCAGTCTGGATTTAACTATCTCGGGTCATATTTTTTCGATGGAACGCCAGGCGGGCAGGCAGTTTTCCCCGGTTCTCTTGCTTTTAGTCGTGAATATATGACCGTCAACGCATTGTCTGGCGAGGCCGCTATTCCTCTACCTGGAACACTTGCCTTGCTGAGCATTGGGCTTATTGCTGTCAGCCGAAGACTTGTTAAGGACAAGCACGCCTAAATTCGGATGCACAAAGACCTCAAAAACCGCCGCTCCGATGGGGTATCTTTTTGTCCGGAATTGGCCGACTGCTGCCGATACCTGGGAGGCGCCCCGACGGCCGCTTTCGGTGAGCAGACGTTCAGAGGCCGGCCACGAAACGCGTGCTATCGGCCCTGCTCGGAAATTCGGCCACCCTAAGTGTCGAGTTTCTTTACAGAATCAATCTGGTTTGTGCATTGACCTAATCGATAACCGTCCGTAATGCGGTGAAATTACTTACCTCACCAAAATCTTGCACGATTTATGCGTATTAGGTCGGCTTAGTGTTTACAGCTTGAAGGATAAACTATGACTTTTACCAACAAAGCCCGCCTTTCCCAAGGCGTCAAGTGTGCCTCAAAAAAACCTGCATCATGGTCTCGAGGTACTGTACCGATATTGATGATTATCGCTACATTTTTCCTTATCACGCAAAATGCGTCAGCCTCATTGATCGGTGCCAATGTGGGCTGTAGCGTTTCGGGGGGCTTGGCGGGAACTCCCACTTCTGCACTCTATTGCGACCCAGCAAATTCTCAAGTGGACACTATCGCTAGTGAGTTCACCGTCGATTGGTTTTCGACGGGTTACTGGGAAGTCGATGTTGAGAGCACGGCTATAAGCTTGTTTCTTACCTTTACTAATGCTTTCGGTTTTGCGGTCGATACATCTGATCTCGCTGTGCTGACCCTTACAGGTTTAGATTCAGGCCCCAATGGGAAAGCGATCCAATCAATATCCGTTCAATCCACAGGTATCGACGGTATCGATAATTCGTTAACAACCTTTTCGGCCAACTCTCTAGCGATCAATATGGGAACCTCTACGAACCCTGGCTTCGAGAACGTGCGTTGGAATACTGGCAGTCGCTTAGACATAGCCTTTACATTTGCCGATGTGCCAGCCCCAGCCACACTAGTACTGATGGGGCTTGGTCTGACTGGCCTGAGATTGTCCCGGCCACGTAACACTTAGTCTTAAGCTTCAGGTATTCGTACAGCGACCGTCTGCAGTTGGCCGATAGCACGCAGTCACCATACCTGTGGTGAGCGTCCGCTCTTAGGATCGGTCATTCGGGGTTCACTTGGTGGTTGGCTGAGTACGATCCTTTGCTGATAAAAAAGCGGCTTCGCTGTTTATCGCCTAATGTAGCAGTCGTAGGGCATATCGTTCTTATCGACCAGAAAGCAGAACCCTGTCCCATCGAAGCGAATATGCATTCGTGCTTCCCTGTCTTCTCCAGCCTCTTTGCCGGAAACAAGTAGCTCGCATTCCGAGCCATATTCCTTGACCACTCGGTAATTGGACTCCTGCGGCTCGCCCCAGCTGTTTGTCTGTCGTGTGTAGAACCTGAGTAAGTCGGATTCAAACATGACGCGCAGCGATGGTTCGCCTCCCTCCCATGCCAGTATCTTCGCTCTTCTATCTTCGCTCGCGTTCAGAGCAAATCGCGTCACGTCTAGCTGCCAATCCCCCTGAATGTTGTGTGCACACGAAGCGACGCTCGCTGGGGCGCCAAAAGCTGCGAGCACTAAGAACAGTATGGCAATGACTGATTTCAGCACGACGATCTCTACGCTCGGTATTGGTCAGGTCCTACGGGTACGTCTCATCTGAGTCTGATAGCTTGTAGACTATACCGATCACTGTGGATTCGTCGCGTTGTATGGCTCTTGCGCGACCTTTTTTTGTGACTTTGTGAGTGATCTTGGTGCTTCATCATCAAAGTCGCGCCTGACCCGTGAACCGGGCCGGGAATTCAAGAGCTGAGGGAATCCGGCCCGCACGGCCGGCAACGATGATCTACAGCAGCAGCTCGAGAATGGGCTCGTTCGGATCCTGGGCCTGTATCTCAAGGTTCAGGGAGTATGCCACTTCCTGAGCCACTCGCTCGCCGCTGGCATAGGCTGACGCGATATCGGCGCGTGGCGCTGTTACGTCCGTGCAGTCGCCGGCGAAAAAGAGCGTATCGCTGATGCTTTCGGCAAGACCGAGACGCGATTGGTCACTCGCGACCTGGAACAGGGCACCACGACTGAACTCATCCTTGTTCCAGTCCACGACCTTTTCCCACATGGGCTCGCTCGACCCACCGATCAGATCGATCACATCGCCAAAGTCTTGAAGCGCGAAGTCCCGTACAAGTCGTGCGGGCTGGGCAGCAAGAAGATCTGCCCGACTCCCCCGGTACTGAGCTTCCAGCAGGATCTCCCCGTCGGTGCCCGCGCGGAACGCCCGCAAGGTCCGATTGGCGTCCTCCTGCAACCACTCGTCGCCTTCGATAGTCAGATCGAGCGTTGCGGCCGAGAAAACCGCCGCGAAAGTGAGGCTTGACGTCGAGACCACCTGCCCCATGGCCGCGAGCTTCTCTGGCGGAAGCGGGGGCGTGAACGCGATGGCGTCGCTGAGCAGCACCGGCGGCGGAACGGTAAGCACAAGACGCCGAGTCGTTACCGCGCTATCGAGACCGCGGTTGCGATAGTTTACGCCGACCAGCCCTTCCCGCCAGAACACTTGATTGACCCGGCTGTTGAGCTGGAGTGTTCCCAGGGAAGTGGTGGCGATGCTATCGACCAGGGCCGACATTCCCGGCTGGACAATCACGCGACAGGGCGCCATCTCCCACGTTTTCAGCCCGAGCTCCCGCGCCGGCGGCCAATCGCCATCGGGAGTACCCTTTCCCTCGGGAAGAAATGCCGCCCCGCTGTCGGCGTCACGCAGAAGATCCGGAAGCGCCGTAGAGAAAACCCGGCCGCCGGCGCGGTCTCGCGCCTCGAGCAGCAGCACCTTGATGTCTTCCGCTGCCGCTACGAGGCGCCGCGCCGCCACGAGTCCGGAGATGCCGGCGCCGATCACGATGACGTCGTAGTCCGTGCCCACACCCTGGGCCTGCGCGGGGCCGGAAGCGACCTGCGAAACACAGCTACCCGCGGCCATCAGTTCCAAGAATCTGCGACGATCCAGCACGGTAGTGGGCCTCCAAAAAGTTGCGCGGAGGATAGCGCAGCGACACCGTGCGTTCACCGCTATCGCGGCTTGATCAGCACGTTTTCGCCCGGGTTTTACCCAGGATGCGAAGTACCGCACATCCACGGGCATGCAGGCATGAGCTTAGAATCGAATGCGCGTGAAATCCGCGGAATCAGGTGCCAGGAACCAGCTCTATCCAGTCACTCTGCGCCCGCATGAGTTCCGGCGCCTTTTGAGAGGAATTGCCCACCGCTGCCGACACGTGGACGAGGCGTAGCGTCTGCTTGAGTACGGGTGCAAAGAGTGCGTCGTCGGACTCGATCTTGTGCGAGTTATCCAACCAGCGGCGCCGTTCTTCCGGCTCCAGCAGCACCGGCATGCGCGCGTGCCAGGGCCGGAACGCGGCGGCCGCCTCCGTCGTCATCAGCGTGCAAGACAGCAGCGGAGGGTCCTCACCGCACCACAGGTCCCAGAGTGCGGCCACGGCCAGCGCCTCGTCGGCGTTGGTGATCAGCCAGGGCTGCTTGGAGTTTCCTTCCCTGCGCCACTCGATGAATGACGACATGGGCACGATGCCGCGTTGACTGGCGAAGGGCTTGCGGAAGGCCGGACTCCGCGCAGCGGACTCGCTGCGCGCATTGAACATGGCGTATTTCTGACTGCGCTCCTTTGCCCAGTGCGGGGTAAGCCACCAGTGCGCCATCGCAAGCTCGGCCTCGCCGGCAGCGCCGCGAACCAGGGGAACAGTCTCCGTAGGCGCTACGTTGACCAGAGTGAGGGGCGGCAGGGAACAGCCCAAACTCTCCAGCAGCGCGCCGAGGCCGGGGGTCTGCAGCACATTGAAACGCCCGCACATGGCTCGGGTCCCGCGTCAGGCCTCGCGCCGTTTGAGCTTGGCAACGGTCTGCGCGGTAGCCAGGAGCTGGCCACTCTCCCCCAGGAGTTGCCCATCGAGGAAAGCCGTTTTGTGCGAGAGGCGGACGATGCGTCCCAGCGCCGTGAGCGGCCCTGCTCTCGTTACCTCCAGATAGCGCGTGCTGATCTCAAGAGACGACAGGCCGACCACTCCGGGATGAAAGGCGAACACGGCCTGACTCATGGCCGCATCGAGCATAGCGGTAATAAATCCACCCTGGACAATGTCGCCCGAGTGGCAAAAAGAGAGTCCGACGTCGTAGCTCACGGTCAGTGCCGCTGCTTCGGGATCGCTCGTACTGATCTTGCCCCCGAGCATGTGCATGAACTCCGGTAGCTTTTCGTTAAGTGTATTGATGTCCCGCATAGGGCTGCTTGTTCCTCTACCAACAGTTCTCAGCGCAACCGAAGACCCAGCGCAGCCCGCTATGCTCGCGGTTGGTGGGCTTGGGTTGCCTATGAATCTAAATTAGGTTTCTTTCTTAAGACTTTGTTTTTGGAGTGCTTTTGCTTCTTATCAAGTCGACGTCGCTGTGAGCTTACAGACGGTTTGGTAGCGCGTCGCGCCTTTTTTTCATGGTTCGCCTTCAGGAGCACTTCCTGCAAGCGAAGCAGCGCGTCAGCGCGGTTTTTTGCCTGCGTCCGATGACGCTGCGCCTTGATCACGAGGATACCCTCGCCACTGATACGCGAATCGCCGCTGGCGAGCAGTCGCCGGCGCACCCGCTCCGGCAGCCGGGCATGGTGCAGGTCGTAACGCAGGTGGATCGCGGATGACACCTTGTTGACGTTCTGGCCTCCGGCGCCGCTGGCGCGCACCGCGTCCATGTGCACATCACGCATATCCAAGCTCAGGCCCGGCGCGAGTTCGATTACCTCATTCAAGGAACTATCTCCAGCGAGCTCCAGCCGGCTCCCGCACAATTCCACGGGCACGATACCCGGGGTGATCGCGACTCCCAAGCTTCCCGAGGGAACCGCGGAACGGGTCGCATGGTAGTCAATGACGCAAGTCCTTTGAAGCAGGCGACGCCCGGGACCACCAACGCTACACTGCGCGCCCTTTCCTGATCGGAGCGAAACATGAGCGACGCTTTTGTCTGCGATGCCGTGCGCACACCCATTGGCCGCTACGGTGGCGCCCTCGCTGCGGTCCGCGCCGATGATCTGGCCGCCATGCCCCTGCGCAGTCTTTGTGAACGCAATCCGCAGCTCGATCCGTCGCGGCTTGACGACGTGTTTCTGGGCTGCGCCAACCAGGCCGGGGAAGATAATCGGAATGTGGCGCGCATGGGTTTGCTGTTGGCGGGTCTCCCGGTGGAAGTGCCGGGAGTAACCATCAATCGCCTCTGCGGTTCAGGTATGGATGCGGTGGGCTCGGCAGCGCGGGCGATTCGCGCCGGGGAGATGAACCTGGTGCTGGCCGGGGGTGTGGAGTCGATGTCCCGCGCGCCTTTTGTCATGGGGAAGGCAGGCAGCCCCTTTGCTCGGGACGCGGCGCTGCAGGATACAACCATGGGCTGGCGGTTCATCAATCCGGCCCTCAAGGCCGCCTACGGCACTGAGACCATGCCGGAAACCGCTGAGAACGTGGCCGAGCGCTTCGGGATCAGCCGCGAGGACCAGGATGCCTTTGCGCTGCGCAGCCAGCAGCGTGCGGGTCGGGCCCAGGAATCCGGAAGACTCGCCAAAGAGATCGTGCCCGTTAGCATCCCCCAGCGTCGTGGCGACCCTCGAACGGTCGAGCGCGATGAGCACCCGCGGCGAGATACCCAGCTTGAGAAGCTTGCGGCGCTGCCGACGCCTTTTCGCGACGGCGGGAGCGTCACCGCGGGAAACGCGTCGGGGATCAACGATGGAGCCTGCGCGATGATCTTGGCGTCAGAGGGCGCCGCCGCCGAGGCCGGTCTGGAGCCTCGCGCCCGTGTCCTCGGTATGACCAGCTGCGGCATTGAGCCTTCCATCATGGGCTATGGCCCCGTACCCGCGGTGCGTCGCCTGCTGCAGCGCTTCGATCTCGAGATCGGCGCCATGGACGTGATCGAACTCAATGAAGCCTTCGCCGCCCAGGCTCTTGCCGTCACGCGAGCGCTGGGTCTGAGCGACGATGCCGAGCATGTGAACCCCAACGGCGGCGCCATTGCCCTGGGACATCCTTTGGGTATGTCCGGGGCACGACTCGTGTTGACCGCGACGGAACAGCTGATCCAGCGTCAGGGGCGCTACGCGCTTTGTGCCATGTGCATCGGCGTGGGCCAGGGCATCGCCATTCTGCTCGAGCGTGTCTGAGGCGGATCAGTCCTTGCGCATTACGCGCACTTCATCGTCGCGACCGGTCAACTCCCAGCGGATCAGGGAAAGTGGCATGCGCCCGACGGCGAGCAGCTCGTCGTGGAAGGACTTGAGATTGAAGTCGCGACCGCGCTCGGCCGCGACTTCTGCGAAAAGCTTTTCCAGCTCGACTTTCCCCATGTAGTAGCCGATGCCATAGCCCGGCTGGCGGAGGTATAGCTCAAGATCAAATCGCGCGATGGCGTCGTCGGGTTTCATCCAGTACGGCGTTCTGCTGGTCAGGGAATCCAGGGCCTCGTCGTAGGTCCAGAGCCGCGCGTGCATCATCAGCTCGGGTTTCACCCGAGCCGCCCGCTTGGCCTGAAGGATGTAGTTGATCTCCCGGGCCTTGGGCCGCTTTTCCAGCACGCCCAGCTGCTGAATCATCTCCTCCAGATAGAACGCCCAGCCCTCCACGCGAATGCCGTCGATGAAGAACAGGCGCCGGTCGCCGCGAATCGGCCGCTCATCCCGGGCCAGCAGCATACTGTCGTAAAAATGCCCGGGAACATTGTGGGCCCGCAGCGGCGTCGGGTCTCGATCCTCGGCCTGACGGAAGAAATGGCGTTCGATCGGCTCGTCGAAGGGCCCGGGTTTCGCGGGGTCGCGATCCGCGGGAAGCAGGTAGGGCCCCTCCCCCTGAACGGGCTTGAGATAGTCCGGGACTGTCATGACGGCTTCGTCGCGGAGAAAGGCAAGCAGCTCGCGGTCGGCGTCGAAGCGGCGTTTCTCAAACTCTTCGAGACTGTCCGCCGGTTCCAGCATGGGGATAGCGCGGTGGCGGTGCTCTTCGAGTTTCAGGAACACCATGGAGCGCTGGTACTCACGCTCCCCGAGAACCAGCAGCTCGTCCCAGCTGTAGGGGAACAGCATGACCTTGTTCAGATACCAGTCGTAATCTTCCTTGCCGATACCGCCATGGGCCGGCAGATCCGCCTCAATCGACTCAAGCCAGTGCTGGAAGTCCTCGGCGCTTTGGGCCGCGGCTTCGGCGCTGGCCGCGAGTCGCTCATCCGTCGCTCCCGCCTCGACGGCCAAGCGCCGGAACACGTTGACCTCAATCCGCTTCTGGACGATTCCCAGGCGCGCCAGATCGCCGCGGGGATCCGTCAGGTTTGCCCGGGCATGCTCGTATAGGTCGGGCACCGCATCGAGCTTCGCCAGAAATTCGTCGCGCTGCGCGTCGTCCAGAGGCAGTGTGGGGATGGCCATGGCGGCATGCATCTTGGGCCCGAAACCCAGGTTCGTGCTGCTGTAAAACGCCGGATCGCGCTCCCAGGGCCGCATAATGCGGTGCATGAAATCGAGGCCGCGCATCTCGGCCAGCACAAGCATGTAGTCGACACGCTGCGCTACGGGCCAGTCCGTGTCGTCAATCGCGTCAAGACGCTGGCGCAGCACGGCGAGGCCGGCCGCCTGATCGCGCATGGCCGCCCGCGAATAGTCCGGAACTCCACCGACCATCCTGGGTATCGCGAGGCGGCGAAAATCCGTATAGATCTCCACCAGCGCCGCATAGTCGGAAGCCGCCCGTACGGCGGAGACCGAAAGGCTCAAGCCAATAACAAGCGCGGCACCAAGAATTCGTCCGAGTGTGTGGCGGCGGGCAGACAACATACGGATCCTCCCTAAAGGATGGTGGCAGTACCGCGGTCGCTACCGCTTGCGTCAGAGCTCCGGGGCTTCGATCACCCTGCAGTCGTCGGCAACTGCTAGCGAGGCGGCGGTCAGTTCGCGAAGTTGTTCGGTACTTATCCCCGGCGCGGTCTCCCGAAGCAGAAATCCATCGCCCGTGATGTCGATCACCGCCAGGTTGGTATACACGCGTTCGATGACCGCCTGGCCGGTGAGGGGATAACTGCAGCGTTCAAACAGCTTGGGCTCGCCCCGGGAAGTAACGTGATCGGTAATCACCCTCACCTGCTTGGCGCCGGCCACGAGGTCCATGGCACCGCCCACGGCGGGTACGGCACCGGCTGCGCCGGTGGACCAGTTTGCAAGGTCGCCGTTAGCCGCCACCTGCATCGCGCCGAGAATGCAGACATCGATATGGCCGCCGCGGATCATGGCGAAGCTGTCCGCGTGGTGAAAAAAGGAAGCGCCGGGGTTAAGGCTGATGGGCTTCTTGCCCGCGTTGATAAGCTCGCGCAGCTCTTCCCCCGGCGCCGGCGCCGGACCGAAACCCAGCACCCCGTTTTCCGTGTGATAGACGACTTCGCGCCCATCGGGCACAAAGGCCGCGACCATCTCCGGGATGCCGATCCCGAGGTTCACGTACGCACCGTCTAGGATGTCCTGGGCTGCGCGCCATGCCATTTGCGCACGGGACAGGCCCAGGCGCGGCTTCTTGTCCCCGCTCCTTTGCGTTCTTTCATCCGCGCGAGCGTCGCTACTCATGGATAGCTCGCCCCCTGCGCGATGAGTTCAGACTCCAGGGCCGGTTGCTCCACGGCGACTACGTGCTGCACGAAGATGCCCGGCGTGACCACATGCTCGGGATCGATTTCACCGTCTTCGACGATCCGGCCAACCTGAATGATTGCTGTCCTGGCCGCCATGCACATGATCGGCCCGAAGTTGCGCGCGGCCTTGTTGTAGACCGCGTTTCCGAAGCGGTCCGCCCGCTCGGCCTTCACCAGGGCAAAATCAGCCCGCAGTCCATACTCCATCACATAATCGCGACCGTTGAACTGCCGGAGTTCCTTGCCCTCGGCCAGAGAGGTCCCCGCGGCGGTGGCGGTGTAGAACGCGGGTATACCCGCTCCCCCAGCCCGGATCCGCTCCGCCAGCGTGCCCTGGGGAACCAGTTCCAGCTCGATCTTTCCGCTGCGGTAAAGCTCGGGAAACAGCGTATCGGTCGTACCCCGGGGGAAGGAGCAAATCATGCGACGCACGCGTCCCGCTGCAATCAGGGCCGCGAGTCCGACCTGTCCGTTACCCGTATTGTTATTGATGACGACGAGATCCCGCGCGCCCTGGTCGATCAGGGCGTGAATCAGTTCGATCGGCGAGCCCGCCTCTCCGAAGCCGCCGATCATGACCGTCGCGCCGTCGGTGATTGCGGCCACGGCCTCAGTGGCGGACGGGCAGGACTTATCTATCAAAGCCGTCTCCTCGATCGTTGACGCCGCCAGCGCTGCGACCACGAACGGCTGTCTTTCAGTCGTTCGAAGTCAGTCTGGGGCTCTCGAAGGCCGGCGAGTGTACGCCAGTCGCCCACAAGTTCGCAAAGTGAACCTATAATCCTGCCGCGATAACAAAAACCCCGCTGCAGGAGCCGCCTCATGACATCCGTGATCGCCGCAAATTCGCCGCAACGCCCCCGGCCACGACGGGGCGCTCACCTGCTGACAGCCCCCTTCCTCGCGCTCTTCCTGATGTCAGCAGCGCAGTTCGCTATCGCTGACGACTACGATGATCTGGTAAGCCTGTTCGACGAATGGCGAGCGCTCGAGCAACCGGACTTTCACGAAGGCGCGCCGGACTATCGGCCGGACACCGTTGCTCAGCGCCACGTCGGCATGTTGTCCCTGCGCGAGCGCCTGCTCTCCATGGATACGGCCGATTGGAGCGTGGAGGCGAAAATCGACTGGCACCTTGTGCGCGCCGAGATGAACGGGCTCGATTTTTACGCGCGCGTGCTCAAGCCCTGGGAGCGGGATCCCACCTTCTACGCCTCCGTGCGGACGGCGCAAAGCGATACACCGGCGGAGGAAGCGCCTACGATCCATAACGCCGTCCGCCTGTGGAAGTACTCGATATGGCCCCGCACGGCCCTCGATGAGCCCTCACCGCTCACCCGCGAGGCCGAGCGGCGCCTGGCCACTGAGCTGGGCACCATCAAACCCTTACTGGAACAGGCCCGCGGCAATCTCATCGGGAATACGCGGGATCTCTGGGTACCCAGCCCCATCAGCTTCCGCAACCAGGAATCGGCCCTGCAGACTCTTGGGGAGCGTCTCGAGGGTGCCGGCATTGAGGTTCGTGACGCCCAGGCCGAAGCCCTTGCCGCTACAACGGCTTTCCGCGAATGGCTGGAAGCGGAGGCCGAGAAGAAAACCGGCCAATCCGGCATTACGCGCGAGGAATACACCTGGCACCTGCGCAACGTTCTGCTGGTGAACACGACCTGGGAAGGCGAAGTCCAGCTCATGCAGCGCGAGATGAGCCGTGGCTATGCGGGCCTGCGCATGGAGGAGGCGCGCAATCGCAAGCTGCCTCCCCTGGAGCCCGCGGCCGACGCGGAGAGTTTCGCCGCGCTGCAGGCGTCCTCGATCACCTCCTATATGGCGTTCATGGAAGAGCACGACATACTCACCGTGACGCCCTGGATGGATCTCGCCCTGCGCCAACGCGTGTTTCCCTTCTCGCCGCCGGAGCAGCGTAATTTCTTCGGCCAGGCGACGCATCGCGACCCGCGCACGCTGTGGACGCATTTCTATCACTACTGGGATCTCATGCGCTTTGACGAGGAGCCCCACGCGAGCCCGATTCGCCGTACTCCGCTGCGCTACAACATCTGGATGAGCCGCGCCGAGGGCGCCGCCACCGGTATGGAAGAGTGGATGATGAACGCGGGGCTCTTCGACGACAGTCCCCGCTCGCGGGAGATCGTGTGGATCATGCTGATTACGCGGGCGGCCCGGGGGCTTAGCTCGCTCTACGCCCACGACAACCAGATCACGCTCGAGGAAGCGGCCGATATGCACGTGAAGTGGACGCCGCGCGGCTGGATGAACCGCAATCTTTCGCTGCTGGGCTTTGAGCAACACTTGTACCTGCGCCAGCCCGCGTACGGATCATCCTACGTGACGGGAGCGCGCATCCTCGAAAGTATCATTGCAGATCGCAGTGAGCAGGAGGGAGAGGAATTCTCGCTGCGCCGCGTCTTCGACGACATCAACGACGCGGGGATGATCCCCGTCTCGCTACTGCGCTGGCAGGTCAGCGGCGACGACTCAGACATCCGCGCGATCATGGAAAAGCCCTGGGGCTGACCGGCAGGATGGCCGGCCGGGGCTTCGGTCGGCTATTCGCTGTGATCGCGCACCCAGCGCGCAATCTCCAGGTGGGTGCCGAAGAACGGGGTGCCGAGCGTCCGCGCGTCCGCAATCAGCCGCTCGAGAATCCAGAGTCGTGAGCGATAGCCGATCACAAAGGGATGCATCACGAGCTGAAACAGACCTCCGTCGCGGGCCGCGCCTTCCAGTTCGCGACGGAAGACCTCGTACACGGCATCGGGAGTCATCCACGGACGCGTCGCCGGCTCGCGATTGAACAGCAGATACACCGCGTCGTCGCGAAGCCACTCCACGGGCACTTCCACGACGCCGGTATCCTTCCCGTCGACTATCAGGCTGTAGCAGTCGTCGTCCGCCATCAGGGAGCTGTCGTACTCAAGACCCAGCTCGGCGACGATCGGAACGGTCTGGGGGCTGAGGTCCCAGTTCGCGGAGCGAAAGCCGCGCGGCGCTACCCCCGAGATTGCTTCCAACTTGTCGCGGGCGCGCAGCATCAGGTCGCGCTCCGTGGCTTCGTCGAGCAGCGAGTTGTTTTCGTGAATCCAGCCGTGCATGCCAAGCTCATGACCACCGTCCACGATCCGGCGCGACTCGTCGGGATCCAGGGACGCGCAGATGGCCGGCATGAAGAAGCTGGCGTTGACGTCCTCATGCCGGAGCACTTCGAGGATGCGCGGCACTCCCACGCGGCGGCCGTACTCGCCCCAGGACAGGCGTCCGACGGCACTCCGGCCCAGACCGAGTTCAAAGGTCTCGTGATCACAGTCGAAAGACAGGGCGACGGCGAAATCCGCATCGCCCGGCCAGGACGCGGGGGCGAGGCGCCGACCGGCGCGCACGCGGCCGATGATGGTGCGAACCTCCTCGTCTTCGAGCGTCCAGGGATGCGGTATCAGGGACTTTGCTCCCGGGCCTGATGTCATATCTATTTCCTCAAGAACAGCTTGTGGCGGTCACCTGGAACATCAGGCGCTGCCGCGGTCCCGTAATAACGGGAAGGTAACCGGCCAGCATGGCGTCGGTGTCTTCATCACCGGTGTCAACATACAGGGTTGGCGTCGCGAGGGCCGTGAGCTTCTCCCGGGATGCCAGGACCCGCAGATTGTCCCGGCCTACCTGGCGAAGGATACGCGGGCTCAGTTGCTGGTTGCCGCGGCCAAGCAGGAAGCCCTGGCCCCCGATTACGCCCAGGGCAAGGCAGCAGCGCTTGTCCTGAATCGCGTCCCAGATCTGATCTTCCCGCGCGTCGCGCTGCAGGCACCGGCCCCCGGCGTACAGGTCCACCCCGAGCAGGGTCGGAGCCACACCCATGGATTCCTTAAGGGCGGCGAGCGTGGCTCCCGGACCAAGAAGCGCCAGATCGAAGGTAGCGAGTTCCCGCGCCACGCGCCCGAGGGCTCCCCGCAGAGCAGCCTCATCGCCGGCGGCGCCCGTTGCCTTGGCCGCCTGCACCAGCGATGGCATGGCCAGGCAGCTCAGGTAGCCGAACAATTCTGGCGATGCCTTCGGATTGCCATCGCGATCCAGTTCACGATCCATCACAGCACGCGCTTCAACCAGTCCCGTAGCGCTTTCGGACTGCAGGTACTCGCGCGCCGCCACACCGGCGCTGCGCGGCGTGAGCGCGAAGGCCGCGGAATGCATCTTCACCCCGGCGGGAATGCCAAGGACAACGAGGGAGCTGTCGGCGGCGGCGAGCACATCCCGGGCCGTTCCGTCACCACCGACAAACAGCAGCAAATCGACGGACTCGGCGCAGGCCGCCTGCACGGCTGCCCGCGTGTCTGTCGCCTTACTCGGCGAGGACGGGGTGTGCAGCAGCGTGTGCTCAAGTCCACGCTCCGAAAGCACATCCGCGCCCATGGCGCCGCCGACGGTAAACCAGTCGATCGGCGCGCCCGCGCGCAGTAGCTCATCAAGCGCCGCCGATACACGTCGCGGCGCCCCTGGAATCGCTCCCGCCGCAAGAGCGCGCTCTGCGAGCTCACCGTCGGATCCCTTCAGCGCCAGGGTGCCGCCGAGACCGGCCACGGGATTGATAACGAGCGCCACGCGCCGAGGACTCAATGCCACCAATCCGTCCCCGCTGCGCCGTCAATCGCGCCCATCATTCGCCCTGCTCTCCTGTCGTCACCAGACTCATGCGTTCGGCCTCCGCTCCCTGCGCGACGGCGCCCGTCCGATCCGCTTGCGTCCGCGCTGACGAACGAGTACAACTTTGCTGCGCTGGACGTACCAACCGTGCGCTATACGAACACGGCCCGACGATAATACCAATCCGGTGGCGGCGAAACGGCTACCCGTGCCCGCGCCCCATCCGCAAGCTGATGAGAACAGTGATCGCATGAACAAAGCCTTGCACCGCGCCCACCCCTACATGCCGAATTCCATGCAAGCGACCAAAGCGTCGCTGCTGGAAACCCTTGGCGTCCAGTCCGCCGAAGAGCTCTACCGACAGATTCCCGAAGAGCATCGCGCCCGGGACGGCTTCGCCTTCCCGCCGGCACTGAGTTCGGAAGTCGAACTGGAACGGCACATCGGCGACATGCTCTCGAATAACCAGGCCTGTGGTCCGAACCTGAGCTTTCTCGGAGGTGGCTGCTGGCAGCACTATGTGCCGGCGGTGTGCCAGGAGATCATGGCGCGCAGCGAATTTCTCACGCCCGTGTGGGGCACCCCTTCGTCCGACCACGGGCGCAATCAGGCCTGGTTCGAGTTCAACTCCCAGCTCGGTGAACTCCTCGGGGTGGAACTGGTGGGCATGCCGGTCTACAGCTGGGGCTGTGCCGTAGGCCACGCGCTTCGCATGGCCGCACGCCTCACGCAGCGCAGCACGGTGATCCTGCCGCGGCGGCTCGATCCCGAACGTCGGAAGGTCATCGACAACTACTGCGAGCCCGAGCAGATGGAAAGCCATTTGCACGTTGTTGAAGTCGACGCGGACCCGGAAACCGGCGGCGTGTCCATCACTGGACTGAGCGAGGTGCTTAACGAGCAGGTTGCCGCCGTCTATGTTGAATCTCCAAGCTATCTCGGCGACATCGAACTGCAGCTTGAGCGCATCGCCGATCTCTGCCACGCCACCGGCGCCGAACTCATCGTCGGAGTCGACCCCCTGGCGCTGGGCGTGCTCAAAGCGCCCGGCGACTGCGGTGCCGATCTCATCGTGGGTTCCACGCAGCCCCTGGGCATTCCCATGAGCTGCGGCGGCGGCCTCGGTGGCTTCATCGCCTCCCGCGACGAGGCGCGCTACGCCTACGAATACCCCACGCTCATGCTCAGTGCCACGGAAACAGAGCGCGAGGGCGAGATCGGCTTCTCCATGACGCTCATGCATCAGTGCTCTTACGGCTCGCGCGAAGAGGGCAAGGATTGGACGGGTAACTCGACCTATCTTCACGCCATCGCCGGCGCCGTCTACCTGTCGCTCATGGGACCGCAGGGCATGCGCGAGATCGGAGAACTGATCCTGCAGCGCTCGCACTATGCGGCGGCGCAAATCGATGGCGTTGCGGGCATCCGGGTGCCAAGAAAGCGCGGTTTCTTCAAGGAATTCGTGGTCAATTTTGACGACAGCGGCCAGAGCGTCGCGACCGTAAACGCGGCTCTGCGAGATCGGGGCATCTTCGGTGGTCTTGATCTGTCGGGAAGTTTCCCGGACCTGGGGCAGAGCGCGCTCTATTGCGTTACCGAAGTCCACACACAGGAAGACATCGATCGTCTCGTTGACGCTCTTGGGGAGATCTGCGCATGAGCACCACCAAGCTTCGCCGCTTCCAGGCACCGATCTGGGATGAGCCGGTCATCATGGAGCTGAGCGTGCCGGGACGACGCGGCATGCACCTTCCTCGCGCCGAGGACGCGGTTGTCGAGAGCGTCGGCGAGCTTGAGGATCTGCTGCCGGAGGCGGTGCGCCGGGCATCGGCACCCGCCCTCCCGGAAATGTCCGAGCCGGACGTGCTGCGCCACTACCTTCATCTTTCCCAGGAAACGCTGGGCATGATGGGTATCAGCCTGTTCGGTACCTGCACGATGAAATACAACCCCCGCGTCAGTGAGCGGCTGGCCGCACGTCCCGAGCTGGCGCAGCTCCATCCGGACCAGCACCCGGACACGATGCAGGGCATGCTGGAAATCGTACACCGCTTCGACGGCCTGCTCCGCTCGCTGTCCGGCATGGACCAGTTCGTGTTCCAGGCCGCCGGCGGTGCGGACGCGGCCTATCTCCACACCTGCGTTACCCGCGCCTACCACGCCGCCCGCGGCGAACTCGAGCAGCGCAACCAGATCATCACCAGCATCCAGTCCCATCCCTGCAGCCCCGCGACCGCCGACGCGGCGGGCTTCGAAGTGATCAATCTGAATCTGGGAGAGAAAGGCTACCCAAGCATCGAAGCCTTGAAAGCGGCGGTATCCGACCGAACCGCGGCGCTGATGATCAACAACCCCGACGACATGGGCATCTACAACCCCGAGATCAAGGAGTGGGTACGCATCGTTCACGAAGCCGGCGGTCTGTGTTTTTACGACCACGCCAACTTCAACGGCGTTATGACCAAGATCCGCGCTCGGGAGTTGGGCTTCGACGCCTGCATGTTCATGCTGCACAAGACCTTCGGCGCGCCCAAGGGCGGCGGCGGCCCCGCCGTTGGCGCCTACGGCTGCACCGAGGATCTGCTGCCCTACCTGCCAGGACCCATTGTCGAAAAACAGGGCGACCGATACACGCTACGGGAGCCCGGCGAACACTCGATTGGCAAGGTCCGTGAGTACTTCGGCAACCTTCAACAGGTCATGAAGGCCTATGCCTGGGCGCGGGCCATGGGCTTCGAGGGGCTTAGCGAGGCCGCGGACATTTCCGTGATCCTCAACAACTACATGGAACCGCGCCTGCTGGCGATTCGCGGCATCACGCGCTCCCATCCCGATATACCGGGCTGGCGTCTGGAGATGACGCGCTACAGTCTCGAGCAGCTGTTCGAGGACACGGGCATTACCGTGGCCGATGTGCAGAACCGAATGGTCGACTACGGCGTCGACGCGTTCTGGATGGCCCACGAACCCTGGATCGTCCCGCAACCCTTCACTCCCGAAACCGGGGAGATGTGGTCCCTGGAAGACGTCGACTACTGGATCGCGGTATTGGCCAAAGTGTGTGAGGAGGCCTACGCAGACCCGGAGCTAGTACGTACGGCGCCGCATAACCAGGCAATCGCCAAGGTGAAGGTAGACGGCCTGGAAGACCCGGAGACCTGGGCCATGACCTGGCGCGCCTGGGAGCGTAAACGCGCCGCCAAGCAGGCCACGTCCGCCGCGGCCTGAGGCCGGGTTCGCAGCTCCGGGCCCCTCGTCGGGGTCCGGAGTCATGCTCCCAGGACGCCGCAAGCGAGGCGAAGAAAAGGTCCTGGTCTACCGCCGTACGGCTGGAGTCTCGTACAGCAGCCCCCGCGCCCGCCATCCCAGAAACAGTTCCAGGTTCAACCAGGTGGGATCGCCGAATTCATGGGGCTCGGCACGAACGCCCGTGTTGCAAAAACGAAGCCGACGCTGCAGAGAACCCAGGGTCTGCCAGTCCAGGCGATAGATCGGGTAACCCGTGGGTTGCCCCTGACTCAGACGGTCGCCGCGCAGGTAGCGATCCGGGTTGAGTTCGTGGCAGTGGTAGCAGGCCAGGTTCAACTGACCGCGGCGCGTGTAGAAGTACGTCTTTCCTTGCTCGAAAAACTCACGCGCCGGCCCTTCGATGGACACGCTTATCGGCATGCCCCTGGACTGGTGTGCGAGCAAAGCGGTCAATGCCAGCAACGGCTCGCTCTCATAGGGCAGCGGCGGCTGTTTCTGATGCTCCTGGCGGCAGCGATTGATGCGCCCTTCGAGGTTGATCAGCCCGCCCATGCTTTCGTCGTAGCGGGGGTAGCGAACGGCCACACCGCGCAAGCTCGAAGGCTCCCCATGGCAGCTTTGGCACGAAGGCTCGTCTGCAGCGCCGCTCTCACGCCAGAGGGCGTCTCCCTGATCCACCCAGAGCATCCCGGGATTCGCAAAATCGTCGTCCTGAAGCGCGCGTATCTCGGCGGATTGATAGTGGTACCCCGATCGCATCGGCGGCGCCCGCATGGCGGGCGTGCCCCCCGTCAGGGCATCCGGTGCTCCGGAGGGGAGCGCGTAGTCCTGCGCCAGTGTCGAAAACGTGACCGCAAGGCCCATGATCCCAAGAGCTCCGCTGCGGAAGCATTTAGCCATCTACCTTAAGTTCTCGCGTCACGGTGGTTTCTTCGCCGTGCTGATCCCGCCAGCGAAAGGTCAGCGTTCCGCTGCGCTCGGCGCGAAGGCGAAATGACAGAAAGGGATTTGCGGAGACTGCTGGATGAAAATTCGCCCGGAACACGCTTTCATCGTCGAGCAGGCACTCGAATTCAGTAAGGATATTGCGCGGGATCTGCGCTCCCAGAGCGTCGCGTCGAAAGCCCGTTTCCATGGGATGGGACACCAGGGTTTTCACCGTGATCACTTCGCCCCGTGTCGCCGTGGCGGGGACCGATATGCGCGCCTTCAGCATCTCAGAGCAGCGCGTCGATACAGGCGGCTTCCGTAACCACGATGTGGACGGAAGCAGACCAGAGACTGCCGTCGGAGAGCCCCGCAACGGCAACGAGATCCTGCTCCGCGGATACTCGGATCCGGGTCTCGACCTCGGCCAGACCGCTGGCGGGAGAAAACTCGAAGCGGGCGATATCCGGGAGTGGATTCTCCGGAGAGAAGAGCTGAATGAAACGCACGTGATCCGCCTCGGTCATCGGGCTGTCGACGGCCACAGTGAGGCGAACGGAGTTTCCGTTCTCTGCCAGTGGCGGCAAAGTCAGACGCACCCGGCCCGGGATGATGGGGCGATCGCCAAACGCCGCGAGCATGGCTTCACGCATGTCCTGCGGTGAGGCACGCAACTCCAGGGGCAACAGGGAGAGCAGCGACAGCGTCGCGGCACGACGCAAACAGCCGCGCCGGGACAGTAGACCTGTTTGACCCTCGTCATCCATGGCTAGCTCTCTGGGGTCGTGCGCAGCGTCGTCAGAAACGCGACCACGTCTTCGACTTCCTGCGCCGTCAGCACGGGCCGGTCGCGAAAGCCTTCCGCCACCTGACGCAGCCCTTCCACTCGGTAATAGGCCGGCATCGCGGTGTCGGGGTTCAGGCGCGTCGGGTCGACGATCCGCTCCCGCAGCTCGGAAGCGCGCAGACGCTCTCCCACGTCGGACAGCACCGGACCGATAGTGCCCTGAAACCCCTCGTCAAGCTGCGCGATCCGGTGACACAGCAGGCAGTGGCCGCGATCCCGATCCAGCACCACGGCTCTACCCCGCGACGGATCACCCGGGACGCTGGTAAGAGCCGTTTTCGCGCCTGTAGCGACTGCTGGGAGCAGCAGGGCCAGCAGCGCGGCCGGAGCGCCCTTCAAGATATCGCTCACCCAAAAACCTGGGCCGTGATCGTGTCGAACCAGTGCACGGCGTAGCCCGCCTCCTTGCTCCGAACATCGGAGCCGGCGTCCAGCGCACTGGTGCCCCCGGCCCCGGATACCGATTGCCAGGCATTCTCCGTAGGGCGATACACGCCGGCAACGGATATGCCGTAGTCGGGGCCAACGAGGCTGTAGCAGGTATTGAGCAGGGTGGTATCCATGGGCGCTTCGCCTGCGAGCAGGCGCGCCACCTGGACCGCGCAAAGTCCGGCCTGAGCGTTGGCGGCAAAGGCGGATTTCGGCATGGCATTCGCGATCGCGGCGTCGCCGATAACGTGGATGTTCTCCACGAGTCTGGATTCAAAAGTGAGGGGCCTGATCGGGCACCACCCCGAGGCGTCGGTGAGACCGGCGCGACGCGCAATCGATCCGGCCTGCTGGGGCGGAATCACATTGGCGACATCGGGAGTGAACTCGTCGAAATCCGTTTGCAGCGTCATGCCTGCGGCATCTACGGCCGTCAGCGCCGCACCGTTGGATGCACCCTGCCACTCGATGAGATCACCGTAGAGGCTCTGCCAGGCTTGGAGAAACAGCGGTTTCTTGGAGAAATTGTCTTTCGCATCGAGGAGCAGGAGCTTGGAACGCGGTTTCTCGCGCTTGAGATAGGCGGCCACGAGGCTCGCCCGCTCATAGGGTCCCGGCGGACAGCGATAGGGCGACTCCGGGGCGGCAATCACCGCGAGACCTCCATCCGGCATGGCCTCCAGCTGACGCCGCAGCAACTGCGTCTGTGCCCCGGCCTGCCAGGCATGCGGCATGCGCTCCGCGGCCGCCTCGTCGTAGCCTTCTAGGGCGCCCCAGCGAAGTTCGATGCCCGGCGCCATGACCAGGCGGTCGTAGGTAAGGAGACTGTCATCATCCAGCCGGACTTGCCTCGCCACTGGATCGACGTCGACCGCGCTGCGATGCACGACCCGAACTCCGGCGCTGGCAACGCCGCTGTAGTCAAACTCCTGCTGCGAGAGGCGGCGCTGCCCCGCTACAACCAGGTTACTGAAGGGGCAGGCGGTATAGGTCTTCTTCGGCTCGACGAGCGTGATGTCCAGGCCCGGCGCCACGCTGCGCAGCTGTCGCGCGCAGCTCGCTCCGGCAAAACCACCGCCCACCACGACAACTCGCGCGGTCGCGCCCAATGCCACGAGCGGAGTCAGTGCGAGCGTTCCGGCGCTCACTCCCAGGTCTTTTAGGACGCGCCGGCGCGTCCTCATTGCTCTGCAGGCTCCGCGCCGGCCGCTGTACCCAGCGCTTCAGCCAGGAGCTTGATCTCCCCCTCGCTGTAGCCCCGCGCAAGGCGATTCATCAAGGTTCCTTGCAGCTCACCGCTGCGGTAGGCGGCGAGCTTTCGTGCAATTTCGGAAACACTCTGGCCGCTCAGGCTTGGAATACCGTCGGGCCCACTTGCTTCCTCTCGATGACAGCCCGAGCAGGTCGACGCCAGCAGCGCCCCCTTTCCGGCCGCCACTTCGTCCGTGGAATCGGCGCCCAGCGACGCGCCGCCGGGGAGCAGCAGCGCGATTACCAAGGCCTGCTTCACGCGCGGAGGTTCCGTCCCTTCAGAGGTACGTCACGAACCCGCGTGCCGGTCGCGGCGAAGATCGCGTTGAGCACGGCCGGCGCCGCCACCGCGATTGTGGGCTCTCCAACACCGCCCCAGAACCCACCTGAGGGCATGACGATGGTCTCCACCTCCGGCATTTGCGCCAGACGCAATGACTGATACTCATTAAAGTTTTGCTGCTCCATCGCGCCATCCTTGACCGTGCACTCTCCGTAGAGCAGCGCCGACAGGCCGTACACGAAAGAGCCCTGAACCTGAGCCTCGATCTGCTGGGGGTTAACCGCGAAGCCCGGGTCCGTGGCGGCAACAATGCGGTGTATCTTGAGTTCCCCCGCGTCGTTGACCGATACCTCGGCGCAGGCGGCGGTGTAGCTGCCAAAGGAGTAGCAGTTCGCCAGACCGCGATGGATGCCCTCCCCCGCTGAGGTGCCCCACCCGGCTCGTTCCGCAACCGCGTTCAGCACGGCGAGGCCCTTGGGATTGTCTTCCATCATGCGCTGACGGAACAGCAGCGGGTCTACTCCGGCCGCATGGGCGCATTCATCGAGGAAACACTCCATGTAGATGGCGTTCTGGTTGACGTTTACGCCGCGCCAGAATCCCGGGCGAATATGCGGGTTGCGCATGGCGTGATCCACGCGCAGATTCGGGATGCCGTAGCTGATGGCGTGATCCCCGTCCGGAGCCAGGCCCTGGAATATCAACCGGTCCGGACCGCCATTGAGGCGCTCGGGCATGAGACCGTAGAGAATGGACTGACCCGAGATACGCATGCGCAGGGCCGTAAGCCTGCCTTCGGCGTCCATACCGCCTTCGATCTTCGCCTTGGTGATCGGATGGTAGAAGCCGTGGGCCATATCCTCCTCACGGGTCCAGCTCAACTTGATCGGCGTACCGGGCATTTCCTTGGCCAGGAGTACGGCCTGTTGCACGTAGTCCGTCGCGCCCCGTCTGCCAAAGCCGCCGCCCAGGAGCTGCTTGTAGACTTCGCACTGCGTCAGTTCGAGACCCGCCGCTTCGGCCGTGGCCGCCAGCGCCGACTCACCATTCTGCGTGGGGCACCAGACCTCGCAGCGATCTTCCGTCCACTTCGCCGTCGCCGTCATCGGTTCCATAGTCGCGTGATTCAGGAACGGGTAGCTGTATACCGCTTCGACCCGCTTCGCGGCATCGCTCAGAGCGCCGTCGACATCCCCGGCTTCATTGCCCATAAACGTATCGTCGGCGGTGAGGCCCTCGTCGATCGTCGCAACAATATCCGCCTGGTTAACGCTGCCGTTTTCGCCTCGGTCCCACTCGATGGGCAGGGCATCCAGGGCCTTCTTCGCGTGCCAGAACGTATCGGCCACCACGGCCACCGCGTTGTCTTCGACCGGTACGACACGTACGACGCCGGGCATGTCTTCCACCGCCGAGGCGTCGAAGCTCGCTACCGTGCCACCGCGTACAGGACAGGCCTTGATCGTCGCATTGAGCATGCCGGGCATGCGCAGATCACTGCTGTAAAGCTGCGAGCCATTCAGCTTGTCAGCCGTGTCGAGGCGCTTCTTCGGTTTGCCGATAAGGGTCCAGTCCGCCGGATCCTTGAGCGGAATCTCCTCGGGTGGCACAAGCTGGGCCGCCGCGGCCGCCATCGCCCCGAAGGTCGCGGTTTTTCCGCTGGGCTCGTGGGTGATAACGCTGTCGAGCGCACTGCACTCGGCAACGGGCACTTTCCATGCGTTGGCGGCCGCCTCGATCAGCATCATGCGCGCAGCGGCACCCCCTTCCCGGACGTACTGGTGACTTCCCCGGATGCCCTGGCTGCCCCCCGTGCCGAAGCTGCCCCAGACCCGGTCCCGGGCGACGCTCTCCGCTGGTGAGGCATACTCCCAGGTAACTTTCTCCCAGTCGCAGGCGAGTTCCTCGGCAACCATCTGGGCCAGGCCCGTCAGCGTGCCCTGTCCCATCTCGGAACGGGCAATGCGCACGACTACCGTGTCGTCGGGCTCAACCACGACCCAGGCGTTGATCTCCTCGACCTCGTGATGCGCCCCCCGGGCCGTAAGCGGGAGGGTAAAACCGAGGCTCAATCCGAGACCGGTCAATCCGGTGCCGACAACAAACCTCCGCCGGCTGACGTCGACTGTTTCCTGTGGGCTGACGGCGCTGGCGCAGTCGCTCAGCGCTTCGCTATCGATATTCGCAACTTTATCGAAGACGTTCATGACTGTGCCTTCCTGCCGAGTTCGGCGGCTCGATGGATTCCGGCCCTGACGCGCTGCAGCGTTCCGCAGCGGCAGATGTTGGTGATGTTGGCGTCGATCTCCTCATCGGTCGGCGCCGCATTCGTGGCGAGAAGGGCGGACGCCGCCATGATCATGCCGGACTGGCAATAGCCGCACTGCGGTACGTCGAGTTCCGCCCAGGCCTGCTGTACCGGGTGTGGCTCATCTTTCGCCAGCCCTTCGATCGTGGTGATTTCCTGATTTTCGTTGACCGCGCTGGCGGGGTACACGCAGGAGCGAACCGCTTTGCCGTCGATGTGAACGGTGCAGGCGCCGCACTGGGCTATACCGCAGCCGTACTTAGTACCGGTCAGCTCCGCCTGCTCACGCAATACCCAGAGCAGCGGTGTGTCCTGATCAAATTCGAGGTCGACGCTTTCGCCGTTTATTGTGAGCTTTGCCATGGCATAGATGTCCGTCGGGGAGATGAAGGCATTCGGCTTTTCCGGGTGTTTGGCACACCCTGGCAGCCCCACCGAGTATAGGTGAATTCAGTGGCGTCGTTGGCCTCGCGGCCACATATTCGCGGGGTCCTGAGCTATTGATTCTCGTTCGCGGTTGAGGCGAAGAGCGAGCCCGGCTGCAGCACATCGATCCTGACGATTTCCGCCCCGGAGAAGGTGAAGACCTCGACAATATCGGCCGCCTGTTCCTGTTCCGGGGTAAGCCATACTCGATCGTGCATCACGACTCGATCATCGATCTCGACGAGGTGAACAAGCTCATTGCGAACCGCGGGGTGACGGCGAAAGTGCTCCTCGCGATTTGCGCGGACGGCTGCCCTTCCTCGCAAGCGGATATCACCGTCGTACATGGCAACGACCACGTCCTCCGCCAAATCCCGCGTGTACAGGACCGCATCCTTCGCATTTACAGCGGCCACGATATTGCTGGCGGCATCGAGCCGTGAACGGCCTGACTCGGCAGCACCGGCATGCAAAGCCAGCGAGCAGCCGAGCACGAGCACGGCCAGGTAGGCTGCGTGATTCATCCCTGACTCCTCGGCAAAATGGTTAGTGGCACATGGGGCACCGCGAAGTCGCCCTAGCCCTGCCAGTCTCCGCTGGCTCGCAGTTCATCGCGGACCTGGGTGACGGCTTCTTCTATGCCGCTGACCACCGTGAACAGCTGCTCGTCGCTGATCACAAAGGGCGGAGAGAAGGCGAGGCTGTCCGACGACGGCAGCGCACGGCTGATCACACCGCGCTCGCGCGCCGCGGCCACCACGCGAGGGCCGACTTTCAGTCCCGGGTCGAAGGCCCGCGGTTGCTCGCGGTCCGCCACCAGTTCGATCGCGCCAATCAGGCCCTGACCGCGTACTTCGCCGATCATGGGATGTTCGGCAAACGCGTCATTAAGGTAGCGATGCAGCGTGCTGCCGCGTTCACCCGCCTGCGCCACAAGACCTTCGCGCTCAACGATGTCGAGGTTGGCCAGCGCGGCGGCCGCGCCGATGGGATGCGATGAGTAGGTGTAGCCATGGCCGAAGGGACCGAAGCGGTCCCCGCCGCTGAGCAGGCCCTCCCAGACGCGGTCTGAAACCATGCAGGCCGACAGCGGGAAGTAGGCCGATGTCAGCCCCTTTGCCACGGTGATGAGATCGGGACGCATGCCCATGGCCTCGGCGCCAAACATGGTGCCAAGGCGACCGAAGCCGCAGATGACTTCGTCGGCGATGAGCAGAATATCGTGGCGGTCCAACACCGCCTGCACGGCCGCGTAGTACCCCGGCGGGGGCACGATCACACCGCCCGCGCCCATAATCGGCTCTAGGATCATGGCGCCGATAGTGTCCGCTCCCTCACGCTCGATAAGCTTTTCAAGATCGTCGACGAGGAAGGCAAGAAACTCGGCGTCGCTCATGCCCTGCCCTTGCCACAGGCGGTGCGGGGCCTTGGTGTGACAGACAAAGGGCAGGGGCAGATCAAAGCCGGCATGCAGCCCCGGCAACCCCGTCAGGCTCGCGGCGGCTACGGTGACGCCGTGGTAGCCCCGCTCCCTCGCGATGATCTTTTTCTTCTCAGGCTTGCCGCGGGCATTGTTGAAGTACCAGACGATCTTCACCTGGGTGTCGTTCGCATCCGATCCGGAGTTGCCGAAGAACACCTTGGACATGGGCACCGGCGCCAGTTCGAGAAGCCGGGCCGCCAGTAACGCCGGCTTGTCGCTCGCCATGGAGGAAAAGGCGTGGCAGTAGGACAGCTCCATGGCCTGGTCGCGCATTGCGTCGGCGATCTCGCTGCGGCCGTAGCCCACGTTCACGCACCAGAGCCCGGCAAGCGCGTCGATGTACTCCCGTCCCTCGGTATCGCGAATCACGGCGCCGTCCGCCTCGTGCATAACCACCGGCGCACCGCCCTCTTCGTGGGCTCGCAGCGCCGTGAAGGGGTGCATGACGCTGCGACGATCCAGTTCCGCAAGCCTCTGGGCGTCTTCGCTGGCCAGGGCGTGATCGATCTGATGGGGCTTGTTCATTTGTTTTGTCTCCGGGAGGGCCGCTGAAGCCTGAGTCTGCTTGCTCCGCAGGGGCGTGCCGGCGACCTGCGTACAGGTGTTCGCATCTGCGGAGCGATGCTATTCTAGGGCGCAAGATGAGAGGCGCGCCAGCATTGCTTTGAGCACCGGAAAATCCAGCGCTGCGCGCCTTCGGACCACGTTTACCGTACCTGCCCACGGGACGCCGCTGCCCCGTGCGCCGGCCCTTTCAGCTTACACCCGGATCAAATCGAACCCATGCTTGAGCTTTCCGATGCAACCCTGCTGCGTACCGGTGTTTTCATCAAAGGCACCTGGCGACAGGACGGCGGTGCCGCGGCTGTTCCCGTACACAACCCCGCCACCGGCGAGGAAATCGCATCGGTAGCGGGCGCCGATCGCGCCACAACCCTTGAGGCAATAGATGCGGCCGAGGCTGCGCAGGCCGACTGGGCTGCGACTCCGGCAAAGGAACGCTCCCGGGTTCTTCGGAACTGGTACGACCTGTGCGTCGCGCACGCGGACGACCTGGCGCGCATCCTAACCGCCGAGCAGGGCAAGCCCCTGCCCGAAGCACACGGTGAGATTCTCTACGGAGCGGCCTTCTTTGAGTGGTTCGCCGAAGAGGCCAAGCGCGTCTACGGCGAAACGATCCCCAGCCCCGACCAGCAGCGGCGCCTGAGCGTACTCAAACAACCCATTGGCGTGTGTGCGGCGATCACACCGTGGAATTTCCCCAATGCCATGATTTCACGGAAGGCCGGACCGGCCCTGGCAGCGGGCTGCACCATGGTGCTCAAGCCGGCCAGCGCCACGCCCCTGTCAGCCCTTGCCCTTGCCGAACTCGGACACCGGGCGGGAATCCCCGCCGGCGTGTTCCAGGTGCTCGTGGGCAGCGCATCGGTCGTCGGCGAGGAGCTCGCCACGCACCCGACCATCCGCAAACTGACCTTCACAGGTTCCACGGAAGTGGGCAGCCATCTCATGGCCAAGGCCGCACCCACGGTCAAGAAGCTGTCCCTGGAACTCGGTGGAAACGCGCCGGTACTGGTGTTCGATGACGCCGATCTGGATGTCGCCGTGGCCGGAACCATCGCCACCAAGTTCCGCAACATGGGCCAAACCTGCGTCTGCGCCAACCGCATTTATGCCCAGGCCGGCATTTATGACGACTTCGTGGCAAGACTGTCCGAGGCCGTCGCCGCCATGCGCGTCGGCGACGGTATGCTGGAAGGCATCGAACAGGGACCCCTGATCGATATGAATGCGGTCGCTAAAGTCAGCGAGCACATCGACGATGCCGTGGCGCTGGGCGCAACGGTCACCACCGGTGGCGCGCTCCATGAATTGGGCGGCAGCTTTTTTCAGCCCACGGTGCTCGCCGGCGCCACACCGGCCATGAAGATTGCCCGCGAGGAAACCTTCGGCCCGGTTGCTCCGGTGTTTCGCTTCGAAGACGAGGCCGAAGCGCTTCGTGAAGCCAACAACACGGAATTTGGTCTCGCTTCCTACCTGTTCGCCCGCGACAACGCGCGCATCCATCGCGTAAGCGAGAGATTGGAGTTTGGTATAGTCGGAGTGAATACTGGGAGCTTTTCCTTCGAAGGGGCACCCTTTGGAGGGTGGAAATTATCCGGTGTCGGACGCGAGGGTTCGCGCCACGGCATCGACGAGTTTCTGGAAATGAAGTACGTCTGCACGGCGCTATAGCGGCAGCGAATTACGTCTGCACGGCGCTATAGCAGCAACGACCGCGCTCCGGAGCGGCATGGGGCGAAGGCGTGGGAACGCATGCCCGCGCGCGAAGCCACGTTTGCCTGGCGAGGGGGAGGGAGCAAAAGGCAATGAATGAAAGTGTCAGCGACACCATCGAGAAGAACCGGAAGAAAAACGGCGCGAACGGTTCGGTGACCCCAGCGGCTGGCGCCACCGCCCTGGACCCCGAAGGCATCTCCGATCGGGACTTTATCAACTCGCTGGCGCGGGGCCTTGAAGTCATCTCCGCGTTTTCGCGCAGCAAACCGAAGATGACCCTGAGCGATATGTCCCGGGCGACGGGCATGACCCGCGCTACGGTGCGCCGCCTCCTGCTCACTCTGGTCCGCGAGGGTTATGCAAAAACGGACGGACGCTACTTCAGTCTTCAGCCCAAGGTTTTGAAGCTGGGCTTTGCGGTGATTTCCTCCATGGGAATCTGGGACGTGGCCCAGCCCATCATGAACACCCTCTCCGGCGATCTTCAGGAAAGCTGCTTCGCCGTAGTGCTGGACGGTGACGAGGTCACCTACGTCGCCAAGGCCGATGCCAAGCGTGTGGTCAACATCGGTATCAACGTCGGCAGTCGCGCGCCGGCCTACGCGGTCTCTTCGGGTAGGGTACTCCTCGCGGCGCTTCCAGACGACGAACTTCAGCATTACCTGGATCACAGCAAGCTCGAAAAGCTCACACCGCACACGACCGTGTCCAAGGTAAAGCTGCGCGAAGAAATCGAAGAGGTGCGGGCCCGGGGCTGGTCCATCGTGGATCAGGAACTGGAGATCGGCCTGCGGTCGATATCCGTGCCGGTGCGCAACCCCGACGGCGACGTCCTCGCGGCACTCAACGTCTGCTGCCCGAGCGCCCGCATATCACCCGAGGAAATCCGTACCCGGATCCTCGCGGACCTGCTCACTTCGTCACGCGAGATAACCGTCGCACTGCAGTCCTCCTGATCCGGCGGGCTCAGAATATCCCGGCGCTTTCGCCACGCGGGTACAGGACGTTCCCCGGCCAGTGCCGGGAACCTAGCCTTCGGGTCGCCAGCGTTTGAGAAACAGCGAATAGTTCGGCGGGAGAATCTCCGCGGGCTCCGGGTGTCCCAGCGCCGTGGCGGCGTGATAGGCAAAGTTGGGGTTTGCGAGCAGACCGCGGGCCATGGCCACAAGATCAGCATCACCGCTCTCGACAATCGCATTCGCCTGTTCGGGCTGCGTGATCAGTCCCACGGCCATGGTCGGAATTTCTGCTTCCAGGCGAACGCGCCGGGCATAGGGCACGAGATAGCCTGGCGAGGGCGGCACGCTGGCCCGTCCCGAAGCGCCGGTAATCCCGCCGGAAGAACAATCCATCAGGTCAACGCCCTCGCCGCGCAAAGCGCGGGCGAGCGCGACCGTATCGTCCAGGGTCATGCCGCCGTCGACGCCGTCCTCGGATGAAGCCCGGTAAAACACCGGGAAGTCTTCAGGCACCACACGGCGTACGGCGCGGGCCACGGCAAGCGGGAAACGCATCCTCGCATCGAGGTCGCCGCCCCACTGGTCGCCGCGCTGATTGGACAGCGTGGTCAGGAAGCTGTGGATCAGGTAGCCGTGCGCGCCGTGGATCTCCACAAAATCAAAGCCGGCTTTCAGGGCGCGCCGCGCCGCCTCCGCAAAGGATTCGATGAGTGCGTCGATCTCGTCTGCACTCAGGGATCGCGGCGCGGGCCAGTCCGGCGTCAGGGGGATAGCACTCGGAGCGACCGTTTCCCAGGCATCGTCGGGGTAGCCCTGCAATAGCGGCGCCGCACCGCGAGCCGGCGTGGCCGCGCTGCCCTTGCGGCCTGCGTGCGCGAGCTGAATGCCGACCGGCTTACCCTGGCCGTGGTAGATCTCTACGACCGATCGAAGACCGGGAATATGCTCGTCGAGATAGATGCCCAGGCAGCCCGGGGTAATGCGCCCATCGCGCGTCACGCCGCTGGCCTCCAGCACCGCCCCACCCACACCGCCAAGCGCGAAGCGTCCGTGATGAGCGCGGTGCCAGTCGTTGATGAACCCGTCCTCGGCCGAGTACTGGCACATGGCCGACACGATGATCCGATTCGGGAAGGTTACACCGCGGACTGCGAAGGGCGTGAACAAGGCGGGCAGTGTGTCCACCACCGGAGACTCCGCTGTATTCATGCCGCGTTCTGGGCGTTCGCGTCGAGCCGCTCCATGAGCTGATCCATTTCCTGCATCAGAGCGACCACTTTATTGCGTCGCTCGATGCCCTCATCGCCAAGATCGGTAAAGCGGGTCAGCGGCGGACGCACATCACCGGTGGAATAGCCTGCCGCCGCCGAAAACGCCTTGGAGAAGCACTGATGTCCGTAGGTTGGATGGCCTTCGGCGACGATGCGATCGATACGATGCAGGATGCGCTGGATCGCCGCGGCGTCGTCCGTTCGCCCCTCGACCAGGAAGTCCCAGATGCGACGGGTACTGTAGGGTAGGTAATTGCCGTAGGGATTCACATAGCCCACAGCACCGAGGAGGAAGCTCTCCACGGGCCGCTCGCCGGCGAAGATATTCATCACGCCCTCGGTCTCCTCGACAATGTCGTAGACGCGTCCCACATCGCAGCTCGCTTCCTTGATGTAGCGAATGTTCTCGAAGGCCCGCGTGAGGCGGCCGACGAGCGCGGCCGACATGTCGACGTTGGAGGTGAACGGGTTGTTGTAGAGCATGATCGGAAGATCAACGGCGTCGCAGATGGCGCCGTAGTAGGCGTAGATCTCATCATCCGTGGGCGTGTAGTAGTACGGCGGTATGATCATCAGACCGTTGGCGCCACTATCCTGGGCCTCGCGGCTGAAGCGCACGGCGCGCTCCGTGCTCGCGTCCATGGTGCCGATCAGAACGTCCATGCGACCGTCCGCATGTTCAACCGTAGTCTCGACAATGGCACGGCGTTCGCTGTCGCTGACACATAGGAACTCACCGGTGGTTCCCAGCATGATGATGCCGGGAACGCCGCATTCCAGCTGCCAGTCGATGAAGCGACGAAGGCGGTCCAGATCCACCGTCGAGCCGTCATCGGTGAACGGTGTGACGGCGACGGTGTAGCTTCCGAGAAATGCTTTACTCATCGTTATTCTGCTACCTGGCTGCTTGTTTTGAGAGCTTTTATCGATCCAAATAACGAGTGACGCAGGCGTGGGAGCCCGTTTCACAGAGACGGTCCAATATACCATCTGCCCGTTTAGTGCGTACAGGCGTTACCATAGCGCACATTGTGGCCCTTCGATTACCCCGCGCGATCTCGGAAGGACAGCAGCGCCCATGCCAAGCACACCAGAAATCTCCGTCGACGTCGCCATCGTCGGCGGTGGAATCACGGGATGTGCCGCACTCTGGTACCTGGCGCAGGAGGGCGTGAGCGCCGTGCTTGTGGAGGGCCGGGAGCTCAACACCGAAGCCTCGGGCTCCAACTCGGGAAGCCTGCACGCGCAGATTCCCCAGGACACCTTTGGCGATCTTGGCGAGGACTGGGCGCGAAGCTTTGCGCCGACAATCCGCCTGCTCCGAGCCTCCATTGAGCTGTGGCTGGACGCCAATCGCGAGCACAACGGCGCCCTCGAAGTGCATCTCGGCGGAGGACTGATGTTGGCGTCCTCGGAAAGAGATCTGCGTGCCATTGAGCGCAAAGCGGAGTTTGATCGGTCCGCCGGCTCAGCGTTCGAGATGCTCGACGCAGCCGAGCTTCGGCGCCGCGCGCCCTACCTGTCGAACGAGCTTGCGGGTGCGGGCTTTTGTCCCGGCGAGGGCAAGGCCAATCCTCTGGTTGCCGCGCCGACCCTGGCCCGCAGTGCCGTCGCGGCCGGCGCTCGCGTGCTCAGTAATTGCTTTGTGCGCAACGTTGAAAGCACGGGCACCGCGTACCGCCTGCACACTGTCAACGCCAGCATAAACGCGGGGCGCATAATCATCGCTGCCGGAGCCGGGAGTCCAGGCATCCGCGGCATTCCGACGCTGGCCGCGCTTCCAATCCAGTCCGTACCCATTCAGGTAGCGGTGACGGAGCCGCTCGAGGCCGTCATGACTTCCCTGCTCTACTACGCTCGCGCGCCCCTGACTATGAAGCAGACCTCGGCGGGGACGGTGGTTATCGGCGGTGGCTGGCCCGCGCAGTTCGACCGCCAGCAGAGACCGGTGCCGGATGCCCGATCCCTGGCCCAGAATATGGGCCTGGCCCTCGAAGTGATGCCGCGTCTGGCCGACGTGACGGTCGTGCGAAGCTGGGCGGCGACGGTAAACGGAACTCCGGACTGGAAGCCCATGATCGGCCCCCTCCCCGGCTCGCCAGGGGTCTTTCTGAGCTACGTACCCTGGATGGGATTCACCGGGGGACTCGCCGCCGCTCGCATCGCGGTTAATATGGCCTGCGGACGGGACGGTTCAGACGGCACTGGCCTAGACGATTACGACCTGCGCAGTTTCGAGCCCAGCTGAATAGCTGGGCGCGGAACCTAGTGCTTTAGGATCTTGCTGACGAAATCCTGGGTACGACCCTGGGTGGGCGCTTCGAAGATTTGTTGCGGCGGCCCGGACTCCACCACATAGCCGCCATCCATCATCACCACGCGGGTCGACACTTCGCGTACGAAGGCCATCTCATGCGAGACGAGGAGCATGGTGATGCCCTCCCCGGTAAGCCGCCGGATCGTATCGAGGACCTCGTTGACTCGCTCCGGGTCGAGGGCGGACGTGACCTCATCAAGCAGCAGGATTTCCGGCTCCAGGGCGAGCGCCCGGGCAATGGCCACGCGCTGCTGCTGACCACCGGACAGGTCCGACGGATAGGCATCCAGTTTGTCGCCCATACCCACCCGGCCGAGCAGTTCTTTCGCCAGCGCGTCCACCGCAGCCCGCGGTCGCCGCTGGATACGCACCGGTGCAATGGTGACGTTGTCGAGAACAGTCATGTTCTGGAACAGGTTGTACTGCTGAAACACGATCGCAAGCCGGGAACGCAGTTCGCGAACGCTGCGCCGCTGGGTGTAGTCCACGACCGTCCCGTCCAGGGTGACGGTGCCCGACTCCGGTATCTCGAGCCCAACCAGCGCGCGAAGAAACGTGCTCTTTCCCGAACCGGACGGACCGATGAGGCTGACGACCTCACCGCGATCGGCGCTCAGGGACACATCCCGCAGCACCTTCTCGCTTCCGTAGGAACAGGACAGATTACGAACGTCGAGCAGGGGCAAGGCGCATCTCCAGGTAGCTGCCAAGGCGACTGAGGGGATAGGACATGGCGAAGTAGAGCAGCAGTACGGTGCCAAAGCCCAGCAGAGGGGAGAAACCCCGATTGAGAAACATCTTTCCCGAGAAGGTTAGCTCAATGACGCCGATATGCGACGCCAGCGACGTATCCTTGATGAACATCACGGCGAAGGCCACCGCCGGTGGCAGGATCACCCGCCAGGACTGGGGCAGCACCACGTACCACAAGGTCCGCAGGGGCCCGAAGTTGAGCGTTACCGCGCCATCGATCTGCTGCTGCGGTACGGACTCAAGCCCCGCCCGCACTATTTCCGACAGGAACGCGGTTGCGACAAGGCATACGGCGATCGTCGCAATCACGAACAGCGAGGCGTCCGGAAACACCGGCTGGATCGCGTACAGAACGATAAACACAATGACCAGGAAGGGAATGCGGCGGAACAGCTCCACGTAGCCCACGGCGAGAAGGCGCAGGGGCAGTAGCCAGGGGCCTCGGGTCTGCCTCGCAAGGGCGAGCAGCAGGCCGAAGATAAAGCCGGAGATGCAGCCGGCCGCGGTCATGGCGAGCGTACGGCCGGCGGCTTCCAGAAAGAAGATTGCGTTGTGATAGGTGAAGAAGCTCGGGGCTTCAAACCAGACGCGCTCCCACATCAGACCAGGCGCTCGCGAATGCCGAACACCCGTCGCCCGAGGAACGCCAGCGCCGCGCTGGCCAGCAGCGTAAGCGCAACGTAGATCACGGCGACGATCAGAAATGTCTCGATGGTGCGCAGGTTTGCCGTGCTGATGTTGATTGCGCGGCCCGTGAGTTCCTCCACCCCGAACAGCGCCGCGATCGAACTGCCCAGCATGAGCCAGATAAAAAAATTCGACAGCGGCGGGAACACGGTGCGGGCGATGTGGGGCAGCAGCACGTGGCGCAGGATCTGCAGCCGACCCATGTTGAGCGTGAGCGCCGCATCGATCTCCGTCTGCCGCACCGAAACCACGCCGGCGCGAATGATTTCCGTGAGATAGGCCGCCGAATTCAGGGTGAGGGCAAGCACCACCGCGGTGAGCGACTCAAGGAGGATGCCGGCGTCGGGCAGCGCGTAGTAGAGAACGAAGATCTGCACCAGGGCAGGCGTGTTCGTTACGAAGACAACGTAGGCGTTGATGCCGCGCTGCAGCGGGCGTGGGCCGTAGACCTTCCCCAACGCACCAAACAGGCCGAGCACCGCGCCACCGAAGAAGGCGACAAAGACAATCTGGAGCGTGACTGCAGCTCCGCCCAGCAGGTAGGGCAGCTCCGCGAGAACCTCGCCAAACTCGAAGCTGTAATTCACGGATAGATCGCGAGAGCGTTCAGGAAGTGGCCTGAGCCTCGACGGGGACGGTCATGGGGGCACCGAACCAGTGTTCCCAGCGCTCGTTGACATAGCCGCTGGCGTGCAGCTCGAGCAGGAGTGTGTCCAGAAACTGCTTCAAATCCGCGTTGCCCTGGGCGAGCCCGATCCCGCAGTTGGCCACGTAGAGCACATCATCCAGGCGTCGCCACTCCACGTTGCGGTAGGTCTCGGTGAACTTCAGGAACAGGTCGATGTTCTCTACGAGCGCATCCGCACGTCCCTGAGCAAGGGCCCGAACCGTATCTGCATTCCCATCCACCAGCAGCGTTTTGGCCTTGGGCAGGCGTTCCTTCAGGAGTTCCACGGACAGATTGCCGCGCATGTTCACGAGCGTGATCTCCGGTGTGTTGAGCTCACGCCAGGAATCGATCTCAAGGCGGTCCGTAGTCAGAACGCTCATGGCCTCCGTGTGCAATGGGACCGTGAAATCAATGAGTTCGGCGCGCGCGGGGGTTTCGGTCAGCGCCCCCAGCGCCAGGTCGATGCGACCCGACGACAAAAAGGTAACGCGATGCTGGGCTGCCGTGGGGACCAGGCGCAGCTTTACATTGAGCTGCTCGGCGATACGCCTCGCGATATCGACATCAAAACCCTCGAGCTGATTGGTCATGCCATAGGAGCTCATGGGCGGAAAGTTCGGATTCACACCGACGCGAAGTGTTCCGCTTTCTTGAATGTCCGAGAGGTTTCTTACCTGAGCCTGCGCGGGGAGCCCAAGGCCTAAGGCAATGGCAAGCAGCAAGGCGAGCACGCCGCGGCGCGATGCAGACGCAGCACTCCGACCCCTTGCTACAGAAGGCAAGAGAATCGTGCGGATTAGAAGAATTCGCATAGCACCAGTGTTCTCATAGCGAACAAATATTCTCTGGAGCGGCATGGGCGCTGTCAAGCTGAGGCCGATTGTCCATTCGGGTTGAAAGCAATCCAGTGCCTGCCATTGAGTAAGGCTCAATCAGAATATCAACCTTTGATTTTTATCGATGCTAGCTATCATTGTCGAAATCCAGTGTGATTCTTGGTTTAGATTTATACGCCAACTGTATGTATTGAATAGTTTTTTCTGAGATAAAAGGTCGAGCTTCTAGATTGAGTGTCACTCAATCATTCCTATCTTGGGCCACCTGCATACCTGCCGTTCGATCGAACTCGGGACTCTCCTCGACTTCCGCCGCCAGTTCGCCCACGGTCATGGGCTTGAACGGCGGGCGTGGCGCGAAGTTCGAAACATCATCGAGGTCACTAAGACCCATGCTTTCGCGCAGCAAGGCCCCGCAGTAGCGCCCCTGACAGCGGCCCATTCCCGCCCGGCTTTCGCGCTTCAATGCACCGAGGCTACCCACGCCTTCCTCACGGAGGGATTGCAGTCGTCCCAGGGTCACACTTTCACAGCGACAGATGATCGTGTCAGGCCCCGCTGCGGCTAGAGCGGTCTTGGGTGCGTCGTAGAAGGACCATAGGGCACGCTGGAAAGCGCGATGACGTGCGAGCAGGCGACGGCCCCGGGCTGCGGCGACGAGGCCGCTGTCTCCTTGGATGTCGTAACCGAGTTGTCGCGCCACACTCAGTCCGGCGAGGGCGCCCTGGGCCATGGCAACCCGGGCTCCCCCAAGGCCACCGGCGTCACCAATGAGAAAAGTCTGTCCTGCGTCGATGCCTGCCGACTGCCCGGAGGAACTGGCCTCGGCAGCACTGTGTACGCGCGTTACGCCCTGCAGCGCGCGGGCGAGCTCGGACTGGGCGAGAAATCCATAGCCCATGCAGAGGGCGTCGCAGTCGTACCCTGTTTCCGTTCCCGGGATCGCAATCCCCTTGCTGTCCACGCGAGCGAGAGTGACGCGCTCGAGGCGGCTTCCGCCTTCGGCGCGCACCACCGCCGTCGCGTGGGGTACCGGTACGCCTGTGAGCAGCAGACGCACGCGATGTCCGAGGCCGTCGCGCAGCAGATCCGGCGATGCCAGACCCATGCGCACCGCGGCGGGAACCGTTGTCAGCGTCAGTCCTTTCGCGAGCTCAGCGATGGCGAGGACCCGGATGCCCGCATCGACAAGTTCGCGTCCCACCTGCAAATTCAGCGGCCCGTTTCCGGCCACGATGACACGGCGTCCGGGAGAGGTCTGATAGGCACGCAGCAGCGTTTGCGCCGCTCCCGTTGTCATTACCCCGGGAAGCGTCCAGCCAGGAAAGGGACGGGGTCGTTCAAATGCGCCCGGGGATAGAATGATCCGCTGCGGCTTGAGCAACAGGTTCTGGTCATCGCAGAACACGCCGATCTCGGGCCCCGGAAACACGCCCCAGACTGTGGTGGCGAAGTAAAACTCCGCGCCGGCGTCGAGCGCACCGCGGTACAGCGCGCGGCCCTGCAAAAACTGCGCATCAAGCTTGGCCTCGTCGACCTCAAAGCCGCTGCCGGGTTGTTTGAAATACTGCCCCCCGGGCTGCGAGCGCTCGTCCACCACAAGCACCGAAGCGCCCGCCTTCGCGGCGGCTTCCGCGGCGGCAAGCCCAGCAGGTCCGGCGCCGACGACCAGAAGCTCGACCTCGCGCTCGCTCCACAATCGCGCCGTAGCCGCCCCGTGCTCATGCGGCAGCGCACGACGCGCGGGCTGGGCACATACCGACAAGCCTGGACTCGCTTTCTCCATGCAGGCGCGGCGCGGCTGGCCATTGACGAGTACGGAGCATTCGCCGCAAACACCCATGCCACAGAACATGCCGCGACCTTCGCCCTGCGGCGTTTCCCGACAGACGGGCTCTCCGGCAGCCAGCAGGGCCGCCGCCAGGCTCTCGCCGGGATAGGCCGTAATGCTGCGTCCCTCATAGTAAAAGGAGAACCCATCCTTCGCCCGCGCCACGCCGCCCAGGGTCACGCGCACCGGGGGTTACCCGATAGATTAGGTTGGCACACCGTTACTGCATCTCTGCGTCTTTGCGTTTCTGTGCGTCAGCGAACATAGCTGGCGCCGTTGATATCGATGGTGCTCCCGGAAAGACTCGGCGACGTGCCCCGACACAGAAAGCGCACCAGCTCGGCGATCTCCATTGGTTCAACCCAGCGCCCCATGGCCAGGCCTTCCGTGACCTTGTCCTCGCCGCCCTGACTGCGCGCGAACTCCTCGGACAGGCGCGTTCGCACTACTCCTGGCGCGATGATGTAGGCATAGATGTTCTCGCGGGCAAAGTTCCGCGCCACGGTCTGCGTGGCCGCCTTTATCGCTGCCTTCGAGGCCGCGTAGGCGATGGTAGCCGGGTTGCCGACACCGCGCTGCGCGGCCCAGCTCGAGATGGTAATGATCGAGCCGCCACCGGAAGCGCGAAACTCCCGTACCGCGCGTCGCAGCAGCCGCGCGGGAGCCATGACATTGACCTGCATGCTCTCCTCCCAGGCGTGGTCCCAGCGCTCAAGTTCCTCCTCCACACCGCCGTCAAAGATCATGACAGCGGCGTTGTTGACGAACACATCGATCCCTCCACGCCATTTGCTGGCCTGTTCCCAGAGCCGCTCCACGTCCTCGAGGGAGGCCAGGTCGGCCTGCACGAGCAGTTTGCGTTCATCCGGAATGTCTGCCGTGGCGGCCTTGGCACCGGCTTCGTCCGAACCGTAATGCGCCACAAGGGAAGCCCCCGCATCGCCGAGAAGGCGCGCTATCGCTGCGCCGATGCCCTTTGACGCTCCCGTCAGGAGTATGCGCTTTCCCACTAGTTCCATAGTGCTTTCCCACCACGCTGTTGTTTCTCTTGTACAGGGCTCGAACCCTGGTTGGCCGCCCGACCCCGAGACGGACCCCGAGCCCCGAAGTACGCCGGGACGTGCCCCTCGCCGCTTGACACCTCACAAGCGCGAACAGGACCATGCGCCCGCCACCACTCCCGCCAGGAAGTACACGTTATGTCCACAATCGGGACCAGCCCCACCGAGAACAGCGATGACCGCTGCAGCACCGATGCAACCGGACGAGTGGCGGTAGTAGGCGCGGGCAGCATCGGCGCCGCATTTTCTCTGGTGTTTGCCAGTGCGGACCGGCGCGTCGCTCTGTTCGATCCCGATCCCGAGGCCCTGCGAAGCGCGCAAGACTATATCGAACGCAGCCTCGGTGCACTGGATGCCCAGGGCCTACTCTCCCATGACGCGGCATCGGCCAGGGCAAACATCGAGTTTGTAAGTGACCTCGGCGCCGCGGTCGAGGGCGCGGTATGGGTTCACGAATGTGTCCCGGAGAAAGTCGATCTGAAGGCTCGCGTGTTCGCGGATCTCGATCATCTGGCCGCCCCGGATACGATCCTGGCCAGCGCGACTTCGGCGATACCGGCATCGCAGTTCGCCGCGGGGCTTGCCGGTCGCGAGCGCTGCCTGGTAGCGCACCCGGGAAACCCCCCCTTTCTTTTGCGCGTCCTGGAAATCGTACCGGCTTCCTTCACTTCTCCGGCTGTCGTCGAGGGAGCAACGTCATTCACCCGGAGCGTGGCCCTCGATCCCATTCTGGTGCACCAGGAGATCGAAGGCTTTGTCTTTAACCGGTTGCAGGGAGCGCTGCTGCGAGAAGCCTATTGCCTGGTGCGCGACGGTATAGCCTCCGTCGACGACATCGATCGCCTCGTGCGCAAGGGACTCGGGCTTCGCTGGTCCGTCATCGGCCCCTTCGAGACCGTTGATCTCAACACCCGGGGAGGCATCGCTTCCCACGCGGAAAAGCTGGGTCCCGCCTACGCACGCATGGGAGCGGAACGCGGTCAGCACGACCCCTGGACCGAAGAACTGGTGGCCGATGTGGTGGCTCAGCGCCGGGAGCTCCTTCCCCTTGAGCAGTGGGCCGAGCGCGTGGCCTGGCGCGACGAAGCAATCATGCGACGTCTGGCGGCGACCCTTCACGATGCCGAAACACCGGCAGAAACCTCTGCGGAGCCTAGCGGCTGACGCTCTCAGAACGCTGCAACCGCCCAAGCGATCCGATCAGCCAGCGAGTGTTAGACCACCATTTGTTCGCTCTGCGGTTTTTTGTTCATTATCCGACCAAATTCATTGACGCACGGGTACGGCTGGGCGATGGTTACGTCGAATGGCGTGCCGTCAGACCCCGTGATGGGCGGGACCTGCCCGAAGCTCCAGGGGCGCGCTGCCACGTACCGGTCGCGAGGGACATCATGATTCCAAAAAGCAGAGTTTTCCGCCCCGCTACAGCGCAGAGTTTCGCTCTGCACTCCATCCTCGCCGCAGTACTGTTAGCCGTGTCCTTTCCCGGCTACGGCGCCACGGCTCCCGCCGGCCGCGGCGACTACGCCAGCCTCGTGGCGCTTACCCAGGAGTTCTTCGCCTGGAAAAAAGAAGGCGACGATCCGCTGCAAAGATCGGCGGCGCAGGCAGAAGCGCGGCTGGGAGAACTGGGTGGCCTGCAGTCGCGGCTCAAGGACATGAACGTGCGCGCCTGGGACCGAGCCAAGCAGGCGGACTACCTCGCACTCCGCAGCGCCATGGATCAGCACGATTTTCTACTGCGCGTGAGCAAACCCTGGGAGCGGGATCCCGGTTACTACGTCGATCGCATGCTGCGCCTCACCTTTGTCGACCTCCCGGCCGAGGGCGAAACTCTTGAGCGTTTGCGCCAGGGCCTGAGCTCGACCGTCGCCCTGGTCGAAACAGCGAAACGAAACCTGCGCGACGTGCCCACGGATTTTGCCGCCCTGGCGATCCACAATCTGACGCAGCCTGACGGCGTGGGCCATGGTCATCCCTATCGCGCCGTGCCCCCGGCTGGAGTAATCGGCTGGTACGGAGATCTTCTAGCTCGGGCGCGTGTCGCCCAACCTGAACTGGTCTCCGAAGTCGCGGGCGCTCAGGACGCCGTCAAAGGCCTGCATGCATGGCTTGTGGAACATCAGCCTGAAATGACGGCGGACGCCGGCGTTGGAGAGGAGCTTCTCGACTGGTACCTCATGCACGTCAAGTTCATGCCCTACTCCTCAGACGACATCGAGGCTCTCGGCGAGCGCGAGCTCGAGCGGACCTGGGCGTTCTACGCCCTGGAACAGCACCGCAACCGAGCGCTCCCGATCCTCACCCTTCCCGAGTCCCGGGAAGAGTACGAAGGCCGCATCGCGAAGGTCGACGAGGAAATCCGCGCCTTCATCAAGCGCGAGCAGTTCATGACGATTCCAGATTACATTCCCGAGGATTTTCGCGAGGTCGGCTTCAACGTGCCCTGGATCGAGCGTCCCGGCGGCCCCAACTATTGGGAGCAGATCCAGTATCGCGATCCCTCCCCCGACCACTGGCATGCCGATATTCCCGGCCACAAAGTCGATGGTCGCATGCTCAGCAAGATTGAGCATCCCATCCGCCGGCATTTCCGCGATGGCGGGCGCCTGGAGGGATGGGCCCTTTATCTTGAGGAGACACCGTTACAGTTGGGTTTTTACGAAGAGAGACCGCGCACCCGCGAGTTGATCTACAACTTCGGTATCTTCCGTGCGGCGAGAACCCTTGGCGACGTGCGTCTGCAGCGCAACGAAGTCACCATTCCCGAAGTCATCAAGTTCTGGCGCTCCAAGACCCCGTGGCTGGATGCCAACGTCGCTCGCGTCGATGCCGAGATCTATCTGCGTCGTCCGCCGGGCTACGGTCTGGGTTACACCATGGGCAGTTTCCAGATGTACAAGCTTCTCGCGGACCGCAAGCAGCAGCTTCGCGACGACTTTGTCCTGGGTGAGTTTCACGACCAGGTCATGGCGGCGGGGGCCCTGCCCATGGCGTTGATCCGCTACGAGATCACGGGTCTCACGGACGAGGTCGAACAGTTCTGGGACCACACCCCGCTGAGCGAAAAGCTTGATGCGCTTTCCGCCGATCGAGTAGCCAGCACGGGCGCTGGGCGAGGACGGTCCATGCCCTCGGGTTTCTAGACAAATAATTGGGCCTAAGCGTCACATTCATGCAGTAGTGCTGCCGGGCTCGATGAAGCCAAATGACGTGGTCGGGACGATTTGCCCAACGAGCACAACCCGTCATGACGCGGGTCTAGCATACTGAGCCGGAGATTCCGCACGCGCCATCGGGTTGGCGTCACCGGAGTCTCCCGTCGATGGTGACACGAATGTCCCGTCGACCAAGAGCGCGGCGGGTGCGTCGTACCTCAGGGCCTTCCCAATCGAATCCGGTGATCACGTGCCTATGGTTCAACGGGCGACAGGACTGTCCAAAGATAAGTAGAAGCCGCCTGCATCCTGCTGAGTGCCGACCTCATGCTCAGCCCAGAAGATCGGTGCGCGGTACTTTGAGCCGAGCACCGACCGCGTAGTCGTTCGGGAGCGACGGCGTTCATGGGCCGTCAAACCGACCGGAGAAAACAAACGCCCGAATTCCGGCGGCACCAGGTTTTATCGATGGTACAACTCCCTTCCTTGCCGCTTGATAGCCAAGCCATTGAGGCGCGTTGCTTTGCGCTGCGTACTCGCGAAGCATGCTATGGCCCGCGGGTCGCGGGGTGCACTAAACGCTGACGGCAGCATGCCTCGACCCACCGCGGCGGCACAAAGCTGATTGTGGGCGCTGCTCCAATGCTCAGCGCCAGAGAGCTGAGCAAAGGCATACACGAGTTCGCGCCGACTTGTGGCGCTGGCAATGGCCACGCTGCAACAAGAAGGTTGTATCGATCACCAGCAAACGGGAATCCAACTCATGACACAACTCGAGAAGGCGAATGTGTTTAAGGCACTGCACAAGAAGGGAGAGCCGCTGATTCTCTACAACATCTGGGACGCTGGGGGGGCCAAAGCCCTGTCAGACGCTGGCGCCAGAGCCATAGCGACGGGCAGTTGGTCGCTGGCAGCGGCGCATGGATTTCAAGATGGCGAGAACATTCCCCTTGATCTGGTACTTACGCTGGTGGAGCGTATTACCCACACGGTCGAACTGCCGGTGTCCGTGGACTTTGAGGGTGGCTATGCCTTAGCACCGGACGCCGTGGCGGAAAATGTGCGGAGAGTCATTCGCGCTGGGGCCATCGGGATCAACTTTGAAGACCGCATCGTCGACGGCGAGGGCCTCCACTCGATTTTGTCCCAGTGCGATCGAATCAGAGCCATCAGGACTGTCGCCCGGGAGGAGAGTGTCCCGCTCTTCGTCAATGCAAGAACCGACCTGTTCCTGGGAACCGAGCGAGACACTCACCCGGATCGAGTGAGCGAAGCCGTCGAACGCGGCGCCGCCTATGCCGAGGCTGGCGCCGATGGTTTCTTCGTTCCGGGACTGGTCGATACCGATCTCATTGGCAGGATTGTTGACGCGGTCCGGCTGCCCGTAAATGTCATGATGTTCGACGAGTTAACGTCGATTGAAGCTGTGGCCAGCCTGGGCGTCTCGCGAGCCAGCTACGGGCCCGGCCCTTACCTGAGCGCTCTGAGCGATCTTGTCGAGCGCTTCAAACACACGGGCGAGGCCCGGTGACGAGCAACAATCCTGCGATACCCGCTGCGTGGGTTTTAGCCAAACATCAGTCGTTGACCTGCACGTGAGCCCAGGCGGAATAGTTCTTGGCCCAGCATAAGCTGCTGCGGTTCCCAGCGAGCAAGCGCGGCATCTACGTCGTCCGGCATCGCAGTCAGCGCCGCACGGAGGTCAAGTGCATTGGCCGCCGCCTTCGATGTGCTTGCCGCGGTATGCGGGCGCGGCACGAACGCTGCGTCCCCGAGAAGGATGACTCGGCCATTCACCATGGACGATACGGTTAGATCGCGGATCGCCTGCGCAAAGGGCTCTTTCGTGGATTGCACAACCTCCCGAAAAGGCCGGGGTAGTAGATTGTCTGCTTCTCGGTAGACATGTGTTTTCCAGCGCTCGGCGAGTTGGCCTTCGGGCATGGAAAACCCACGGTCGTTGCCGTCGCGGTCGACCATGATTGAACGCAGAGTGTCATCGTCAGTGACGCGGTACCAGACCCAGTTATAGAGACGTTCGCCGCGCGCGATCGCGTTGCCCTCGCCCGGGACGAGGTAGCCAAGCATGTGCGAGCCTTGGGTGCTGGAGAAGCCGAAATGCTCTGCGAGTCCATCCCGTGCTGCCGTGCTCAGTTCATGCTCGGGTACCAGGCCTCGCCAGGCGATGTAGCCCGCATAGACCGGTTCGGCATCCGGCCAGAGCAGTTGGCGCACGGCAGAGCCATTGCCGTCGGCGCCGACCAGCAGATCTGCGGTGTCACTCACGCCATTCGAAAAAGTCGCCGTCACCGTTTTGGACGCGTCGTCCTGCACGATACCGCTCAGCGTATGCCCGCGATGGTAGTGCTCGTCGCCAAACGTTTCCTTCATGGTGCTATAGATCAGAGACCAGGATGTTTGCGTCTGCGGCGCGCGACGCCGTTCAAGCAGAGTGCCGTCTCGGTGGTAGACGATGCGGTCTTTGGAGACCACGCCCAGCTCTCGGTGGCTGATGTCTACACCAGCCGCGCGGAACACTTCGACGACATCAGGTTGTAGAACGATCCCGCCTCCCCGGCTGTCGAGATCGCGCTCGGAACGTTCATAGATTGCTACGTCCCAGCCCGCTCTTCTCAACATGGTGCCGGCGAACAAGCCACCCAGGGACCCTCCAATAATGATGGCGCGTTTTGCTTTCGAGATAGTCGTCATGCCTTGCCTCCTGGAGTCAACGATTGATACCCCTAAGCTAAGCGATGAACGAAGTGGCGATAATCCCTGCTTATCCGCAATCAGTTTTGCGCTCGGCGCAACGCGACAGCGCGCTTTGGAAATGCGGTGCTGCCCGCGCCGCTGTTCGACTTCCCGTATGTGCCTCCGGATCGCCAAATGCAGCGCAGCGCACGAGGCATCCGCGCAGGTGCCGGTCCAAGAATGGCGCTTCGATGTATTTCTGGTGTTCCGATAAGGAGATGACCAAGCCGCTGATTTGTCCACAGTCAGTGCCAGCAGCGGTCAGCCGCGGATGCGATTCCTACAGCGGGCAATGAAGCCCCCGGCTCGTCGACTAACGGGCACAGGCCGGGGGCGTTAGTAGCTGGATTTAAACGGCGTGGAGCATGCCCTGTGCGTTGGCGATAGCGGCAGCGCTGATCGCCTCCGCCAATTCGGAAGCTGATTGCGCGCCATGAATTATCGTCCCCTCCACATCAAACTGGGGCACGCTGTGGACGCCACGCTTTCTCACCTCTCGCAGTGATTCGCGAAGCTCACCGTCTGCATCGGGATCGATGAGATAGGTTCGCGCGGAATACGGGTCCAAGCCCGCTTCCTCGGCGATCTTCGCCAGAACATCGATACTTCCGATATCTCTCCCTTCGACAAAATAGGCCGCGAGGATGCGGCGTGCTACATCGACAGCGTCGCCGTGTTGCTTCGCCCAGTGCGTGAGCTTATGAGCCGCGAACGTATTGGGCGTGCGTTCAAGAATGTCGTAGTTGAATGTCACGCCGTCAGCCGCGCCCGCAGCGACGGTGCCAGCATCAAGTTGTTGGCTCCGTTCCCAGGATCCAAACTTCAGGGAGCGATAGGTGTGCCTGTCCATGCCACCCTGAGGCATATCCGGATTAAGCTCGAAGGGTTTCATTTCCAGGGACACCGAGATGTCATCGGGCAGGGCCTCGATGGCATCGGCCAGGCGTTTCTCCCCGATGCGGCACCATGGGCAGATAAAGTCCGAGATCATCGTGATCCTGACGCTGTTAGCTGATTCGTTCATGGCCTTTCTCCGTGTGTGTGCGATGAGAAGAATGCCCTTGCGCCCTCTCGATGTTAATCCGCTGTATTTCGTGATAAGCATTGCGTTGTGCGCAACGACCTGCCGCTGAACGGGAGCGACAACACGTGGACTATTTTGCTGCACTTCGCGCCTTTCGTGCTGTCGTGGAAGACGATGGTTTCGCCCCAGCGGCACGCCGCATGGGGTTGGCCACGTCCTCTCTTACGCGGCAGGTCAATAGTCTGGAGCAAGCTCTCGGAGTACAGCTGCTCAATCGTTCCACACGTAGTGTGACGCTCACCGACGCCGGACAGAGCTATCTTGAGCAGACCTCGCTCATACTGGATAGCCTGGATGACGCCAACCGCAGCATCAGCGAAGAAGGGGGTGCGCCGCGGGGTCTACTTCGAGTCTCGCTGCCCGTGGTCTTCGCGGCGCTCCATGTGGCGCCATCGCTCGGCCTTTTCGTGCGGCAGTATCCAGACATAAAGCTCGATCTCAGGCTGAGCGATAAAACAGTGAATCTAGTGGACGACAGAATCGATGTCGCCATTCGTATCGGGCCTCTCGACAACGCGAATTTCATCGCAAAAAAACTCGCACCCCATCGACGCGTGGTCTGCGCCAGTCCGGACTATCTCAGCGAGCACGGGGTACCGACGCATCCGCGCGAGATTGCAGCGCACCGTTGCCTGATATTCGATTTCGCGGACGGCGACAGGACATGGCGCTTTGAAAAAGATGGTGAGAAGTTCTCCCTGGGCGTCGACGGACCTATCGTGGCCGACAACTCGGATGTGCTGCGGCAAGCGGCGATCAGCGGTGCCGGACTCCTTATGATGGGCAGCTGGCTTATTGGCGAAGACATCAGGGCAGGACGACTCGTGCAGGTTCTAGACGGATGGACTGCCGGGCACCGCGATATCAACAGCGCGATCCACGCCGTATATCTCCCCAATCGCCGTGGATCGCGAAAGGTTTCGGCCTTCGTCGACCATCTCATCGCTCACTTCAGATCGCCGCCCTACTGGGAAGACGAGCTGCGCTAGATGGTGGAAGAACACGCCGTGACTCGGGCTCCGTACGCTGACCGGACAGGTCCGCGCCTGCCAGTGGTGTTTTGCCCGACTTTGCCCGTCACTGCCCGCATGTCCGACGATCCAGCATAGGCGTGCGAGGTTACATGTATCTTCAGGACCGGGTGCGCGGAGAGTCACTCATCCCAGGTTTCATACTTGAGGCGCATTTCATCGAGACCCTGACGAACGATCTCTTCCAGTACGTCGATGTCGACGTCATCTAGCCTTTTGATGTAGAGGCAGCTTTTGCCAAGTTTGTGTTTTCCCAGGCGCCCGAGCTGCGCACTCAGGTCGTCATAGCCAGGCAAGACGTACAGAGAAAGCGCCGACTTGCGGGGGCTGAACCCGGTGAGGAACATTTCACCGGAGTGGCCGCTGGCATAGGTGTAGGCATAACGTCCATAGCCGATCATCGAGTCGCCCCACATTCTGGGCTCGAGGCCGGTGATGCGAGCAAACCACGTTAGCAGCCGTTTCCCGTCCTCGCGTCGCTGCAACGGCTCTACGGTCTCGAGGAACTCGGCTGGCGAACGACTAGTTTGGCGAGTTTTGTTTTCGCGATTAGCCACGGGCTTAAGTTGTCACTCCCCGCAGCAGAACGCAAACTCGATGACCTGGCGCGACAGACTTACTTTGCCCATTCCGCCCTCGGTTTTTTACAGCAGCCGCTAGTCAATCAAATCTAGCTGAGGTTCGATAGGCTCATCGCTGCCTTCGACCATCAGCGGGTAGCGTATGACGAGATTGGTCGGCACAAGGGCATAGAACAAGCCTTCTTCACCGGCTTGAGCGACGGAACAGGATTGGGTCCGCGCCACGTAAACGCTGCCAATGCGTGCCGAGATGGCATTCCGCGTGGGGTCAGGGATATAAATCCGATTGTCGTCGAGTCGGTAATAGGCACGTTCGGGCCTCGATCCATCATCGTTGGCCGGTGCCAGCGGTACCGTTGCATCGTTGGCTGCGCAAGATTCCGGAGGTTCCTGATAAACAATATCGAAACCCGCAGGTAGTCTGCATATCCCAGAAAGAATCAGGCGCGCGGTGTAGGTGGTTGTGAGCCCCTCAAAGTGCAGGGAGATATCCCGGTCGTCCTGGTCTTGCTCCGAGGTAATCAGGTTGCCGTCCACATCTCGTATCTCAGGCTCACCGACATCGCGGTATTCGTACTGATAGGGCCCGACAGGGGTGGGCGTCAGCGAGTAAAGCACACTGTCGTCGGGGCGATAACTCTGCTCCCAATCAGTTTCTCGTACCCCTAACGCGTCGCTTGTGATTTGACTCAGCGCGAGGGCTCCATCGTCATAGTCATAGATCTGCTGATTTGAGAAACCCGCCACGCCGCTAGCCACGGTATCGATGCGCCCACGTAGCCCGTCATCATTCAGCTCGACGGCGCGTGTTTCCAGAGCCAATCCGCTTTGTGTGAGACGCTCGATTTCAGTCGACCGCAGAGAACCGTCATCGCGATAGTCATAGTTTGCCGTTGATTCGAATTCGCCGTCACCTTCCCGGTCGTAAAACCACGCAGCAGGTCGTCCGTTTTCATAGTCGAGCCGGGCTATCTGATCCGGGATCTCATCGCCGTTGGTATCGGTGCTGCGCCCGATGACGCGGCCCTGCGAATCGCGGTGGTAGCGTGTGTATCGACTGATCGCAGTCGTGGGCCCAGCTGCCAGGAAAGCGGAAGCTTGCCCCCAGTAAGGATGCAGGGGATCGAAGGGATCGATGGGCCCCTGCGCTAGCGGTGGTGGCGCGCCATCCAAAAACTCATGTTCGTCGATACCGGTGCCCTCGAAAGACTGCTCCAACAGCAAGCCATTTTCATCGAAAGTATTGGTGATGACGTACGCGTTTTCGGCGCTCATAGAGGAGCTTACCTCGATGCGTTCCGTCCGAATGTCCGGCGAGCGAGTTCTCGTCGTTTTGAATTCGACGGACCCATCGTTACCGCTATCGGTGGTGTTCTCAAAGACGAGCCCTTCTGTGTCGAAGCGTGTAACGGTCAGGGAATCCGGGAACGCACCGGTGGAAGACTGAAGCAGGCTGCCCACGACGTCGCCCGCCGTGTTGTGAGTTGCCCGTATTTCAAAATCAAATAGGCCATCGGCGTCATCGTCGTTTCGGCGCAGAAAGCGCAGACCCTCGTCCCGGAACTCAAACACTGTTGATGAAGCAAGCTGTCCCTGGTCGTCAAACCGGTCTTCGTGTTCCAAGCTGCCGAAGTCGTTGTAGCGATAGGTGGCCAACAGGCGAGATTGCAGAACACCACCATCCGCCTCGATGGCTCGGTCTTGCGTTCGTCGGGTCAGCGCGACACCATCTTCGATCAGCGGGAGTTTCGCCATCTCATACTGGTGTGCGAGGCTAATCTCAAGGGGCATGAGTTTGCGATCCAAGAGTGTCAACAGGCGTCCTACGCCTTCGGAGTAGGCGAACCGTCTGGGAACGCTGCGGAAGTCCAGCAACTCGTTGACCTCAACATTGAGGCTGATCCCATTATCGGGATTCAGATCGTCATCGAGAGAATACAGAATTCGAACGATGTTCAGCGTTCGGGTGAATGCCGAGTCGGACTGGTTCAGCGCGCTGACGATCGTGCGGATATCGGTAACCGCCGCCGTATGCTGCAGGTCGAAGAGCGTGATCTCGGCACCACCGAGCGTAGCGCCAAGGGGTGATGCGCCCAGATTGAACTCGACGGTCTCGCCGACCTCGTATCGAAACTCGCCAGCAGGATTCGTGATACCCGAGAGCGTTGGCGTGCTGTAGCTCAATCCGCCTATGGGGACGGGCCCAAGCGTGCCTGTTTGCGTTGGGGGAGGGGGCGGCGGGTCCGGTGGCGCCGTTGGAATCTCGTCAGGAGATCCACCAGAACTCCCACCGCATGAAGCTTGAAGGACAATACCGCACAAGAATACTGGGCGCAGAACAAACAACAGGCGATACATCTCCGTAGCCCTTGCTCCACCAGAAACGCGGTAAGTATTGCATAGGTTTCCAAACGCGCTGCCGCGGCAATTAATCACTCGTCGCCAACGAAAAATATGGCTGGATGCCAACGTCGCCCGCATCGATGCCGATATCTAACTGCGTCGTCTGCCAGGCAACGACCTGGGTTCCACCATGGGCAGCTTCCAGACTTACGAGCTACTCGCGAACCGCAAGCCGCGGCTGCTTAGACAGGAGACGCCCGCACACCTAGGCATACCCCACTTGGGGGATGACAACAGTATTTTGGGAGGGTCAGATGAGGCACTCAGCGGAGCGACGACTGCACCGCTAATCAAAAAGCGCAGTTTGTACTTGAGGGAGCATGATCATACGTTGTAAGACCTGGATTTTGGCATTGCTCACTACACTTGGCTCCACCTCCGCGACGGCTTCACTCCTGTTTAGCGTCGATTTAAGCGATGACGATTTCTCTCTCATGGGGACAATTGAGCTTGCGGAGGGTACGGAGGGTACTCTTACGGCATTCGAGTTCGCCGATGCATTAGTAGCTCTGGATCTAACCGCCATCGGTCGAAACAACGGCGTCGTCTTTCCGGAAGCGTTCTTCGACGCCCCGGACGATTACTTTCCCAGCACCATAGAGTCGTGGCTGGTATCAGCATCGGAGATAAGGCTCACAGTCCCGGGCAGCGCGATTGTATCTTTCTTTCGCGATGGCGACGGAACCGAACTGAATGCCGGTCAGAGCTTTGCAACGGCCGAGGACGTGCTCCAGATCAGCTACGTCGATGTTGCTATCGGCGAAGAATTTCAAGCAGAGTTCAGTTTCAACGTCGATGGCGGCGTTCTCGCCACCAGAGCCGCGGTGTCTTCCCCCGGCAGTGTCCTATTGCTGTTATCTGGACTGGGAGGACTTTGCCTGGCAAGGCGAACTCGCGAGCCCGATCGGAAAGAAGGCTCGAGTTACTCCTGAAGATGAATGCAGTAGACCTCTAACAGATCGCGATCACTCATCCACGAACAGCGCTTCCGGCGTTAGATCCAAAGCCTCCCGACGCAGCGCCTCGACTTCTTCGATCTCAATGGGAATGAACCGGGTCAGCCAGTCCTGACCCGTCTCGGTCACCAGCACGTCGTCCTCAAAGGCCACGCGCGTACCGTTTACGACGGCGCCCTGCTCAATCGCGAGCACCATGCCGGGCTTGAGCGGACCCACGTAATCGCCGTGTTCATGCACTTCCATACCGATGAAATGCCCGATGCCGTAGGTGTAGCTGTCGTCCCAGCCACCGGCGTCCCGGAGCATTTTCATCGTCATGTCCTGGAGTTCATGCCAGGTAACACCCGGACGGACGGCGGCAATTACCGCTTTCTGTACGTCCAGCACCACCTTGTAGACGCGTCGCTGTTCTTCAGTGAACGTGCCATCCGCAGGCACGGTGCGCTGTATGTCTGCGGAGTAGTGGTTCATGCTCGCCCCGGTGTCGAAGTGCACCAGTGAACCGGCCTTGATGCGCGCATCGCCCTTCCGGGCGGCCTCTTCCTCCGCTGTGCTTTCCCACTTCAGCGCCTCATTGAGCTGGCTTGCAGGAGAAACCCCGGTGAGAAAGCCCAGGTCGGCCCCGTGGAGGCGATAGATGTAGTCAACGCTGTGCATCACCTGCAGTGTGGTCATGCCCGGCCGCGCTACTTTCATACCTTCCATGAGGCCGCGGCCCGTGATCGCGACAGCGCGGCGCAGATTTTTCATGGCGAAGTCATCGAGCACCATGCGCAGCGGATCGAGGAGATCGCCCGCATCCATGAGCTTCAGCTCCGGAGTCGCCGCCCGCAGGCGATCAATGAAGGCCAGGCGAGGGTTGGGCGGCTCATTGAGGTTGGTGAACCTCGGATAGTTCACATAGAGCAGCTTCTCCCTTTCTCCCCATCCGCGGGCGTAGTCGGAAGCGACCTCTTTGAAGCGCAGCTGCGTGATACGCAGATTGCGATAATCCGTGATGGCACTGCTCAGGTGCTCTAGAAACCTTAATCGCGGGAAGACATGCTCGATGCCGGACAGGCGGCGGGCCTCGGCGGGATCCATATCGCTGTAGAGAACGGCGCGGTAACTATCGCCGCCCGGATTCATGACCAGCACGTGGCCCGGTGGATGGGAGTCGTAGATCCCGGTGAGAAAGACGAAGTCCTTGTGCTCAGTATCGGGCGTGTAGAACTCGTACAGATTGGGCTGAGAGCGGTCGGCGCTGGTAATCACCGCAAGACCGCCGCCCATGCCGGCCATGAACGCCTCCCTGCGCGCCTCTGCGGCTTCGCGATGTCCTTCCCGGTACTCGAGAGCCGCGAGTGAGGTATGCCCTCCTCCAGCGGCCGGGGCCAGCGTTGCGGTCAGACCCAGAGAAAGGCCCAGCAGACACGGACCAAGTATGCCGGGCCGGCGTTCGTTTTGTTTTCTCGTACGATTCATCGTTGTTTCGCTCTCCAATCAGGGCTGGCCGGGAATCAGGGAATCCGCCAGAGGCGCGGGAAGCTCTTCATCGGGCCACGCGAAACCCGCGCGGCGTACCGCGGCAGACAGCTGGGGAAGCGTTTCCCCCAGGAAGGGTTGCAGCTCCGCCAGCACGCTCGAAAGCTCGCCGTCGGCGCGCTCGGTAAGGCGCTGCTGCTCGGGGCTGGGAGCACCGCTCCAGGATTCGGTGGTCATGTACAGGCGCAGGGCGAGCTCCGCCAGGGGCAGATAGGTCTCCTGCTGGGCCACGCCCAGGGCCTCGCCGCGCAGGGCGATGCGCAGCTCCAGGGCTTCATCTCGGACAGCGCTCGCTTGATTGCGGAGCGCTTCGTCGGTATCGACGTCCTCGAGTCGCTCCATGAGCGCGTCGAGTTGCTCTACAGCGGCGTCCGTCGCCTTTCCAGCGTGATAGCTGGCGCTCAGAAGCTCGGCCTGAAGCGCCAGCAGTGCTTCGCGGCGTTGCCGGTCGCGCCGTGACACTTCAATGGCCGGATCGCCCAGCACAGAAAGGTCTGCCAGGTGTTCTACATCGCCAACGCTCAGACGCACGCGATAGTTGCCCGGAACCACGAAGCGTCCCAGCGGCTTGCGCCAGGAAGAATCACTATCGCTCGGTGGATCTTCGTAACGCAGGTCCCAACTTGCCCGGTGCGCTCCGCGCGTTGCTGTGTCCTCCAGCACCCGGCGGAGCAACTCTCCGTCGCCATCAAGGATGTCGACGCTGAGCGTTTCTCCCTCCGCCTCGTCGCCGATCCAGAAATCAATGATCGCGCCCCGGGGCGGATTGGCGGCGGTCCAGTAGCTGTGGCCGAAGGCACGCCGCCCGCGATTGCGGTCGCGGATCTGCACCGCTGCCTGGGGCCCGGCAAGGAAGCTGTGCTGCGCAACCCGATCCGGGGTCAGCTCCTGCAGGAGTCCCAGGTCATCGAGGACCCAGAATCCGCGGCCGTGCGTTCCAATCACGAGATCGTTGTCGCGCGGATGCACGATCATCCCCTGCACGGAGTTGGTGGGCAGCCCCGACTGCAGAGGCGTCCAGAGATCCCCACCGCGGGAGGAAAAGAAGACTCCGAAATCGGTGCCCACGAAGATCAGGTCGGGCTTCTCCGGGTGCGCGGCGATGCTTCGCGTGGGACCGAACTCGGGGAGGTTACCGGTGATGTTGCGCCAGCTCTCGCCATAGTCGTCGCTGCGAACGACGAACGGCTCGAAGCGATTGTCCTTGTGACCGTCAAACACAGCAAAGAGTGTTCCCGCCGCCTGCTCCGACCAGGCAAGCATGGCCACCTTCATCTGCTCGGGGACGCCTGGGAAGCTGTCCGTCCGCTGCCAGCTCCGACCGCCGTCGCGGCTCACGTGTATAAGTCCGTCATCACTGCCGGCGGCGAGGACACCGCGGCGCAGCGGCGATTCACGCAGAGCGTGCAGATTTCCGTACATCGCCGTGCTGGCATGCAGGTCAATCGCATCCGCAGGCTGAATCTCCCCCTGCAGCGGCAATTCGTCGCGACTGATCTGGCGTGTCAGGTCCGGACTGATACGCTCCCAGCTGTCGCCGCGATCGCGGCTGCGAAACACGACGTTGGCACCGAAGTAGATGGTCTCGGCATCGTGGGGGGAGATCTGGAATGGCGCGCTCCAGTTCCAACGATACGGGGGAAACTCTCCATCCTGGGGCTGCCAGGGCTGGATGCGCCGCTGTTCACCGCTGTCGCCGTCCGTCCGATACAGAACACCGTACTGGGACTGGGAATAGATAATGCTGGGATCCTCGGGGTCGGCAATCGCATAGAAACCGTCCCCCCCGGAGATAAATCGCCAGTCCTCGTTCGAGATACCGTCGGAAAAGCGCGTCCCCACGGGACCGGCCCAGGTCCCGTTGTCCTGGGTGCCGCCATACACGTGGTAGAACGGCGACTGCATATCGACTGCCACGGTATAGAGCTGCATAACGGGAAGATTGGAAATCCACTGCCAGGCGCTACCGCCGTCCCGGCTGACGTAAACGCCGCCGTCATTGCCGACCATCAGATGGTCGGAGTCCCCGGGATTGATCCACAGCGTGTGGTGGTCTCCATGCACCATAGTGGGAGCCGCGTTTTCGAAGGTATCACCACCGTCATCGGAGCGCAGCAGCGGTGTAACGGGCACGTACACCCGATCGGTATTCGCCGGGTCGCAGAACACCTCACCGTAGTACCAGTGGCTCTGCACTTTCTCGTTGCGACGCTCCCAGCTCATGCCCGCGTCCATTGAGCGGAAGGTTCCGCCATCCGGGCCGACAGCCGTGGCGTACATCGTGTCCGGTGCGCTTGCACAGAAGGTCACCCCGACGCGACCCAGCGCGGTTTTAGGAAAACCGCCTCCCACGCGCTCCCAGCTGTCGCCACCGTCTTCACTGCGGTAGAGACCGCCCTCCCCGCCGCCGCCTAGCATGCTCCACATGCGCCGTTCGCGCTGGAAGGTGGCGGCGTAAAGCAGCTCTGGATTTTCCGGGTGCATTCGTACTTCCACCACACCGGTGTAGTCACTGGGCTTCAGAAGCAGCTCCCAGCTATCGCCGCCATCGCGACTCCGATAGAGGCCGCGTTCGGGATTAGGACCCCACAGAGATCCCATGGCCGCGACATACACGACGTCGGGATTCTCGGGATGAATGAGAATGCGCCCGATGTGGCGGCTGCCCTCGAGACCCCGGTGCTCCCAGCTCTCGCCCCCATCGGTGGAGCGGTAAACGCCGTCACCGAACTGCGAACTTCGAACGCTGTTCTGCTCCCCGGTACCGATCCAGACGACGTCCGGGTTGCTCGCGGCAATGGTGACGTCGCCGAGGGAAATGCTGCTCTGCTGCTCGAAAACCGAAGACCAGGTGGTTCCCGCGTTCGTGGTCTTCCAAAGCCCGCCGGATGCCGTCGCCACGTAAATGACGCGCAGGTCATCGGGGTGGACCGCGAAACGCGTGATGCGCCCGCTACTGGCCGCGGAGCCGATTTCGCGCCAGCGCAGCGCGTCCAGGTCCCCGGGCTTGAGCTCTTGTGCAAAAGGGCGCAGCGCTACGAGCGCCGCTGCGATGAGAAAGAGAAAGGCGAGGGTCCGGGCACTGGGAAACATAGGACGGGGTCTCCGATCCATCATTTTTGGATTTATAGGGCTATGCTAGCCGCGCACCGCGCAGCCGTGACGCCCTGGTGCGAGCGACAGTGAGTAGTGACAGGTACACGGCAGAAACTTGTATGAAGGAGGCCCTGAATCATGGACATGGCGGCAACGGTCCAACAAATGCTCGATCGCCAGGCGATCGAAAGTCTGATCCTTGCCTACTGCGAACGTTTTGATCGCAACGACCCTGAAGGTGTAGCCGCCTTGTTCACGCCCGACGCGATCGTCGACTACAACCCGGACACACCGAACATCCGCGGCGACGCCATGGCGACGACGATCGCCGAAGGACTCCGAAACCTGTTCGCCGCAACCAGTCATCACGTCAGCAATATCCAGATCAGCTTCGAAAGCGCAGATCGGGCTCGTTCCCTGAGCTATGTTTATGCCTGGCACCGGTATCATGGTGATGCTCCGGACGGCTATCTCTGGGGTCGCTACCGGCATCGTTTCGAGCGCAGGAGCGAAGCCTGGAAGATCAGCGAACTCATCCTCGAAGGCGCCGGCACCCGCGACTTCCACCGCGAACGCATGCATCCCATCGGTCGTCACGACTGAAGCCCCAGGCGAGCTTCGCTATTCGACTCTTTGCGGCAAGTCACGGGGCCGCAGGAGGCACGGGGCCAGGAAAGGGCTTTCCGACAACGTCGGGCCACAAAGCCCGGGCATCGCTGTCGAAGCCAGCCATCTCCCAGCGAATCAGGGTGATGGGGATGATGCCCCGGGACAGGAAGTCGTCGTGGAATACGCCGAGATCGAAGTCCGCTCCGAGCTGAAAGGCGCGCTGGGAAATCAGCGTTTCGATCTGCGTTTTGCCCAGTAGGTACATGCTGCCAAGGCCAGGTCGCCGCAGGTAGCCCACCAGGTCATAGCGACCGAGGTCCTCTTCCATGTACGGCACCCACTCCATCATGTAGGCGTTCGCCTCATCCAGGCTCATCTCTCCCGTGTGCATGCCAATCTCGGCAAAAAAGCGGCTGCCGCGCTTGATCAGCGCCGCGTAGAACAGCTCCCGAACCCGCGGATTGTCGTCAGCGATACCCGCCTGAATCAGGGTCTCTTCGAGGTAGGTCGCCCATCCCTCGGCGCGACCGCTCTCGCTGTGCTCGCGGCGAATGGGGTTGTCCAGACGCTTGCGGAGTTCGAAGTCGAAGCGATGGCCGGGAATGGAGGCGTGAATGTGATTGTTGAGCGCGTTGCGGAACTGCAGCTCTTCCCAGAAGTGTCGGTCGGTTTTCGCGCGGGGGCTCCAGAACACGTCGGACTCGAAGGTGTCGGGCATGTAGTCGGGGATGGTGAGTAAGCCAAGATCCGTCAACAGGCGCCGCGTCCTGGCTTCCGCATCGAGGGTACGTTCGCGATGCTGCTCCGCGCTCTGCGTGAGCTCCAACTCGGGCAGCGCACGATTCTTATGGCGATCGAGAAGGTAGTCGAAGCGATAGCGGTGGAATTCCCGCTCACCGATGGAGCGCAGGTCATCCACCGTCAGCGGCAGCAGCCTTACGTGCTTCAGGTACCAGTTGTAGTTCTCAGTACCGATCGCGGCTGAGGACGCCATGGCGCCCAGGCCCGCGCTCAACCAGTCGCGGTAGCTCCGCGCCGCGGCTGCCGCCGCGCCACAGTCTTCCACGAGCTCGCTTCCAGCGGATTCCAGACGCGCACAGAGATCATCAAACCAGCCAATGGTTCCGGCGGGTGGATCATCGCGGTAGGGCTCACCCTGCCCGACACCATCAAAGTTGCCCAGCAGGAAGATGGCCAGGGTGGCGAGCTCTCCCGAGGGATCGCTCAGATTGGTCCTGGCCTGCTCCACCATGGCCGGGACCGCGCGGAGCTTGTCTCGAAGCGCCGCCAGGCTCTGGTCATCCCCAGGCACCTCCGCGTAAGGAATGCGCCGAAACTGGTATAGGTAGGTGAGCGGGTCTCGGGACCAGGGGCGCATCACCCGGTGCTGGAACAGCGCCTCGTTGAGACGCGACCACACCAGAAGATAGTCGATCTTTTGTTCCACCGGCCAGGCCACGACGTCGAGCGCCCGGAGACGATCTCGAAATGCCTCCAGATCCGCCCGCTGGCCGCGCACCGCTTCCGGCCCGAGCTGTGGCACACCGGCGACCACGGTAGGCTGTGCTATTGCCTTGATTTCCGCGCTCATTTCCACAAGCGTCGCGTAACTATCCGACGACCACCCCACCGACGCTCGCAGCCCCAGAATCACCAGCGCGAGCAGGTAAATCCCTTTTTTCATAGTTTCAGTCTCTCAGGCTAAAGCGCGTTTGCGGCGTGGCACATGGGCCAGACTATGCTGGCCGCGGGAACCACCAGAGCAACCGGGCGCAGAAACAAAAAAAGGGATGGCCGAGGCCATCCCTGCTGTTTCCGGCGGCGCGAAGCAGCACAGAGAGCTGCCCGCACCGACGCGTCGACCTCAGATCTCGGCCTGGAGGCCGAGGAAGTAGCCACGACCCAGCGGGTCGTAGAGGTTAACGTTCACGTTGAGGTCACCGGCGGCCTGGAAAGCCCAGATCGGCGGCTGCTCGTCGAGAATATTGTTCACGCCAAAGAAGACATTGATGTTCTCGGTGATATCCCAGCCACCATTGAGATTGATGAGGTACCAGGCTTCCTGCGTACCGCGCTGGTTTGGTCCCGAGTCATCCGAGAGTTCCAGTTCTCCGATGTAGTTAAGCTCCGGGCTGAGCCGCAGCGGGCCCGACTTGTAGCTCAAGCGCAGCAGGCTTCGGAAACCGGGCGTCGGGCGCACGGGGCCACTGGAACAGGTGCCCGAGTACTTCCCGGCGCAGTCGATGGGATCGAGGCTAGGAAGTACCTGGGTTTCATTCGTGAACTGCCAGGACGAGAACCACTGGATATCCATCGTCGCGCCATGGTTCGGCAGCGACATCCAATTTGGAAGCTCGTCGAAGGCATACGCCACGGAGAGGTCAGCACCGTCCACGTTCCGGTCCGCGAGGTTCAGGAGCGGCGCAATGACCTCGGAGATATTGCCGAGCGGATCGCGACGGATCGCCTGACAGGAGGTACCAGCGGCATCGAAGGTCGCGAAGCAGTCATTCAACAGGAGCTGACCGTCCACCTGGGCGATGGCATTGGTCAGTTCGATATCGTAGTAGTCCAGAGACATGCGCAATCCCGGCAGGAAATCGGGCATGTAAACGAAGCCCACGGTCAGCGTGTCCGCCTCTTCCTCACTCAGGTTCGGGTTTCCGCCGCTGATCAGGTCGTAGCCCGAGCGCGGAGATTCAACCAGCGTATCGATAACGTTAGCCGGCACGCCCTGCTGTACACAGAGATCTTTGGTGGCCTGGCTCGGGTTATTCTCGGCGACGCAGGGGTCGGTCACCGGACGGAAGCCCGCGCTCACCGGCGCCAACAGTTCATCGAGGTTTGGCGCCCGGATGGCGCGACTGTAGCCGGCGCGGATCTTCAACTGTTCGTTGATGTCCATGTCCAGGGAGCCGCTCCAGGTCGTAACGCTGCCGACGGTCGAGTAGTCGGCGAAACGGACGGCGCCTTCCAGGGCCAGTCCGTCGAGACCGAACTGGTCATCGAGCAGCGGAACGCGAGCCTCGGCGAATACCTCGTAGAGGTCGTAGTCGCCCTCCACTACCGTCGGCGCGATGGCCTGGGACGCTAGGTCATTCAGGAGCTGTGCCTCGTTCGGGCGGACGGAGATGGACTCCTCCCGATACTCAACGCCGAAGGCGGTCGCCACGGCGCCCGCGGGAAGTTCAAAGAGATCACCGGCGATCGTTGCGCCAGCGACGCGGCGCTCGAAGGAGTTTTCGGTGATGCTCTCGGTCTGGAGGTAGTCCGCCATCTCCGGCGTGAGAGCGTCCGTGCCAAAGATGTTCACCGGTACACAGCCGCGAATCTGGGTGCGACAGGTAACGCTGCCGTCCTCGTTGACGACCGGGTCCAGACCCAGCGTTATGCCGGAGCGAGACAGCAGTCCGACTGTCCTCTGCGACGTGTCGTTCCGCGAGAACTGGCCAAACACGTCCCAGGCCCAGTTGCTGTCGCCGAAGTCAAAGTCGCCGCGTACACCTCCGGTCAGGAGGAAGCTGTCGATATCGAAAGAGTAGTTGCGAGGACCAAATTCCTCGAAGCGCCGACCCAAGCCGCTGGCAACGTAGTTGCCGTCACCGTCGGGATCGAAGAACGCGGCATTGTCGGCCCAGAAGTTCTGCAGGGTTTCATTGAACAGGGGATTGTTCGGCGCATCGGGTATCACGACGGTGCCGCGCGGCTGGCCGAAGCTGGTCGGTGCCACGGATTCCGGGGCCTGCTGATAGGCCTGCTCGTACTTGTTGTAGAACGCCTGGCCGTAAATCTCCACGTTGTCCGTGAGCGCATGCTTGGCAATCGTGCTGATCTGATAGCGCTCCATCGGTCGCAGCAGGAAGTTATCGGCTGCGTAGTTGAACTGGTCCACGGGTCGACAGAACGGAACCGGGACGCTGCCCGCGTCGAAACGCAGACCCTGGATCGGTCCCGGGCAGGAACCGTCGGAGTTGCTCAGATCGACGCCATTGATCAGCGGAAACTGAGCGGGCTGGAGCGCGATCACCGTGCCCGGAATGTTGCCGGAGCCGAAGGGAATGTACTCACCGGTGCTGCTGGTTACGAACGGCGTCGCGGAGAAGTCGCGCGAGTCGCCCATCACGGACCCACGCTCGGCCCAGGAGATGGCGAGGCTGACGTTGCTGCGGCCGTCTTCGCTTCCGGCGCCCAGCAGGAAGTCGAGGCGTTCGGTCTCACCGTCGTTGCGATCCGTCTCGCCTCGCTGATAGCGCAGCTCCGTTCCTCGGAAATCATCGCGCAGCCGGAAGTTGACCGCCCCCGCAATAGCGTCAGAGCCGTAAACGGCCGAGGCGCCACCGGTTACGATCTCCACCGACTCCACCATGATGTCGGGAATGGTGGCGAGGTCCGTGATCCCCGTGTCCTCCGCTGGAATGAAGCGCCGGCCGTCGACCAGCACCAGTGTTCGCACAGCGCCCAAACCACGGAGATCGGCACTCATCGCCGCTCCTCCATGCTGGTTTGTACTGCTGTTGGTATCCGGCCGAAGCTGCGGCATGCGGTTCAGCGTCTGCTCCAGCGTGAGATTGCCGAGCCCCTGAATCTGCTCCATGTCCATGGTAGCTACCGGACTGATTTCGACGAAGTCGCGGTCACGCCGCAGTCGCGATCCAGTGATTACCACCTCTTCGAGCACTTCTTCCTGCGCGATGGCCAGGCTTCCCACGCCAGTGCCGGCTGCGAATGTACTGGCAATTACGGCGCCGTGAACGGCCCGGGCTAAGGAGGAACGGTTGTGATTCATACCCTGACTCTCCGCTTTGTTTTCGTTAGATGCTGGCTCTGGATGATAGGGTCCAGCTATCGATATCGACGTATCGCTTGGCTGCCTGCTACTGCTCTGACCCGCTCATACCTGATACCGCAGCGCGACGGCGCGCACCTCAAGCTTTGGACGTCCATCTTGTGCCCAGCACGCATCACGCAAGGGAACTGTGATCCACGTCTCGGAAAGTGTCAATGGTTTTTGGGCGCTTTATGCACACTAGGGCGCTAGGCGCACACATTGCTGTTGTGTTGAGGGCCTGACCGAAAAGGGTCGATGCGCGGGGGCCGCATAGATTTGCTATGTAGAGACTGTCGCGCGGACCGATTGACATCCGGTCCATGCGCCGCTACACAGGGCGCTTTCCGCGCTACCGACTCGATCCCAATGCCCTACGACCGGCTCCTGGGCGGCCTTGCCGCTGCCAATCCCCTTCGCCGCAATCTTCAGCACAGCAGATCCAGAAGACGATTTATCCAGGGCCTGGCTGCGGGTGCAGCGGCGTCGGCCGTGCCTGGCTTCGCGCAGGCGCAGCGCAAGCGCCCGCTCTCGCTTCTCACCTGGGATGCCTATGCCGATGCCAGGCTTCTCGACCTCTGGCGCGAGCGCAGCGGTGGACGTATCCGTTACGAGATCCACATCTCCGATCCCACCTCGGTAAACCGCCTTCGCGCGGGGGAAACCTCCGTCTGGGACTTCATAAATGTGAACAATCCCTGGGCTCGGAACGAAATGTGGCCTGCGGGACTTATCCGAGCCCTGCCCCGGGAGCGCTTTGAGCCCCTCTACGCGCAGATGGATGAAAAGTTTCGGATGCCCTACAAGTGGGCCATGAGCGACGACGGGGAGCATCTGCTCGGCGTTGTGCAGCGCTACGAGACCTTCGACTTCGTGGTCAACAGCGACGTGATCTCCCCGGAGCTGGCCAAGGACGAGGGCTGGGACCTCTTCAACAACAGCGACTTCAGCGGTCGCTACGGCATCCTCGCCTACGAAGACTGGAACGTCATGGATATCTGCATGGGTGCCGGCATTCATCCCTTCCGGGTGAAAAGCGACGAAGAGGTGGAAAAGTTTCGCGCGACCTGCAAGCGCTGGATCGATAATGCCGCCTTCATCACGACGGATTTTGTGCAGCTGAACCTCGCGATGATGAATGGCGAGATCGATCTGTATTTCACCGGCGGAACCTACACCACAGCCGCCGCACGGCTTGAGGGTCTCACCGAGCTGCGAGCAATCACGCCGAGCCGGGGTCCGGCCGATGGCAAGGGTGGCATCAACTGGATCGAGATCAATTCCGCCGTTGCCAACCCCACGCCCCACGAAGACACCTTCGATTTTCTCGAGTTCATCACCACCGTGGACGCCGCCGAAATCATCGCCCGGGGCAACGGCAACCTGCAGCCGGTCAGTCAAATGGCCCAGCCCGAACTGATGCAGCGCTTCAGTAAGGATGAACTCGCGGCAATCCAGTGGGATGAGTTCGATGAACGCATCGCCAACGCCGTGGAATTCGACCAGATACCCGACTACGACCGGCTCTACGATATCTATTCGGCCACCATGCGCGCACGGGGCTGAGCGTGCCGGCACCCGAGTCGGCTCAGGCGGCAGCGCCTGCCTTAAGCCTGGAAGGACTGACCCGTTCCTTTGGTAGCCTGCGCGCCGTCGACGGCATCAGCCTCGACATTTCCGAAGGCGAGTTCCTTACCATCGTCGGGCCCTCCGGCAGCGGCAAGTCGACCCTGGTCCGGATTCTCGCGGGCCTGGAAAGCGCAGACAGCGGCCGCCTGGCCCTGCGCGGCGAAGACATCACCCGGCTCCCGGCCAATCGCCGGCCCACGGCCATGGTCTTCCAATCCCTTGCGCTCTTTGATCATCGCAGCGTTGGAGAGAACATCGAGTTTGCGCTGAAGATGAAGGGCGTCGACCCTGCGACGCGTCGCGAGCGGGCCATGGAATTGCTGGGCCTGGTACGCCTGCCCGAGGCTTACTACGAGCGCGCGGTCACGCAGTGTTCCGGAGGTGAGCGCCAGCGCATCGCCATGGCCCGGGCCCTCGCCTCGGATCCGGAAATCCTCTTCTTCGATGAGCCCCTCTCTGCCCTCGACTACCGGCTGCGCAAGACGCTGGAGGTCGAACTCAAGGAGCTCCACCAGCGCACGGGCAAAACCTTCGTCTACATCACGCACAGCCTCGAAGAGGCGATGATCATGTCAGACCGCATCGCCATTATGCGTGAGGGACGCTTCGTACAGCTTGGAACGCCCCGGGAGATCTATCAGCAACCCGTCAATCGGTTTGTTGCGGAGTTCATGGGCGAGGTGAACATTCTCGCGATTGACGACGACGGCCGGGGAGCCCGTTATGTTGGTCTTGACTGCGCGGCCGCGGATGCCGAGGGCGCCTACGCCGTGCTGCGGCCCGAAGCACTGCGACCGGACACGGGCGAGTCAAACAAGGATGTTGTGAGCTTCGAAGCCGAGGTTGACCAGCGCCTCCTCCTCGGTTCGCGTACGCAGTACCACCTTCATGTGGGCGAGCTGCGCCTCATCGCCGAGGTGAGTGCCGGCGGGCAAAGCGACCTTCAGCCCGGAGACCAGCAGCGCTTCTGTTTCGATGCTTCAAGCGTAGTTTGGGTCGACGATTGAACGCGGGACAGAAATTCGCAGCGCCGATCGCGCTGTTCCTGCTGGTGTTCTTTGCCGCGCCCCTGCTCATCGTGAGCTGGTACAGCTTCATGCCGCCGCGCAGCTTCTCTCTCACCGGCACCCCTACCCTGGCCAACTACGTCGAGGCGTTCAGCGGTGGCTACGAAAAGCCCCTACTCTGGTCGATGCTCGGGGCCAGTCTTACGACGCTGGTGTGCGCTCTCATCGCCTGGCCTACGGCAAAGCTGCTGCATGCGCATGTGGGGCGTGCGGCCAGCGTGGTCACCGCGCTTATCGCCCTGCCTATCTTCATTTCGGAGAGCGTGCGGCTGTTCGGCCTGTCCATGTTTCTCATGCCCCGCGGCGGAATCCTCGCTGGCAGTCTGAACGCCTGGTTCGACATACAGATCGGCTCGATCCTCAACACGCGTCTGGCCGCCCTGCTGGGCATGATCTACGTGTACTTCCCCTTCACCCTGTTCCCCCTACTGCTGGGTGTTTCTCTGATCCCGGAAGATCGTATCGAGGCGGCGCGCGACCTCGGTGCCGGACGCTGGGCGGTCTTCCGGGAGATTGAGCTGCCCCTCGCCGCCCCGGGTCTCCTGATCGGCGCGCTGCTTACCTTTGTGCTTTGCCTGGGTGCCAACGCCGAGGCGGCCATCCTCGGTGGACGAGCGGTGACGGTGATCTCCGCGGCGATCGAGCAGCGCTTCAACTACGCCCAGGACTGGCCCATGGGCGCCGCGCTGACCGTTCTGGTGCTGATCGTCACCGCGGCGCTCGTATGGCCAGCGCTGCGACGTATTGATCTCAATCGGCTCATGCATCGATGAGGGGCTACCGTCGCTATCTCGGTGCGGTCTGGATCGGCACGATCCTCACGCTGCTATATGTACCCATCGTATCCGTAGTCCTCGTGTCGCTGGCGAATACGCGCTACATGCGTTTCCCGCACCGCGTGTGGACTACCGACGCCTATGGGGATGCTGTCGACTCCTTCACGACCTGGTCCCTGCACCTGGTCTCGCTGCAGATCGCGCTCTGCGTGGTGTTCCTCGCCGTGCTTCTTGGCACCTTCGGTGCCATGGCGTTCGCGCGCTACGACTGGAAGGGCCGCAGCCTGTTCCAGCGCCTCATCATGCTGCCTATTTTCTTTCCCCAGCCGGTCCTGGGGCTCGCTCTGTTGCTCGCCTTCTCTGCCCTAGGCATCACACCGGGCTGGAAAACGGCCGTCATCGCGCACGCGGTCTGGATCGTCCCCATCGTCACACTGGTGATTTCCATTCGACTCTTCGGTTACGACACGGCCCAGGAAGAAGCCGCCTTCGACCTCGGCGCCAGCCGCTGGCAGGTGGCGCGGGAAATCACCATCCCGGCACTGTGGCCCGGGATCTTCTCCGGCGCTCTCTTCGCCTTTCTCCTCTCCTGGTCCAACCTACCCTTGTCCGTCTTCACCAGCGGCGCCGACACACCCCTACCCGTCTGGCTGTTCTCCCGCACCGCCACAAACTACTCACCGCTGGTACCCGCGGTTGCCGTTATTGGCACGCTTGCTTCGGCCATGGGGGTGATTCTGCTGTTTGCCTTACGGTGGCTAGTTGGGCGACTCCGTGGTGGCCGAAGCGCTCCGTAACTTAGATCGCTTTCACCACGAACTTCGTAGCGAGGCTTGGCAGCCCGGTCCCGCTTTACTTGAGCTGCTCGCGTAGCTCCATCGACGCCACCGTTCTTAAGAGCGCGCTCGACAGACGCTCAAGCAAAGCGGAACCGGTCTGCCACCCAACCGATGAGGTATGGCGCTGCCGTGACGACCGCAGGTCCAGGATGGGTCAGGTATGGCACGGACGAGGGAAGGTAGGTGGCGGTGGCCTTTGGGCGTCCGTCGAGTGCCTCTGACAGTGCTCAGGCTCTGCTGGAGCTACGCGAGCAGCCCAAAGGCCACCGCCACCTTCCTTCCCGGCTTCGAGGCCCCCATCGGAAAATGCAAACCAACAACGAGAGCACAAAGCGCCAGCTAAAGCATCGGCTCGATCCGAGTATTCGCAATAAACTCGGCAACATTCGCCTGATTCGGCAAAGAGAGAATAAAGACCACCATCTGCGCCACCGTATCCGGCTGCAACCGCTCGGCTTGCGGCGTCGCCCCGGGAAGGTCGGCAATCATCTGCGTGTCGATAGCGCCCGGACAGATCGCGGTAGCCCGCACTCCGTCCGCGTGCGCTTCGAGCCGTACGGCCTGGGTCATGGCGTGCAGGGCGTGTTTGGTCATGACATAACCCAGGGGCGCGCCGGGCCGGACGCGCTTGGCATCGGTGGACGCAATATTGATAACGCGCCCACGGCCGGTTTTGCGCAAGTGCGGAAGCGCCGCGCGGATAACGCGCAGCGGCGCTTTCACATTGACTTCCCACATATCGTCGAGCTCGGCCTCGTCGCCGTTCTCGAGCGTGGTCATGTGCAAGATCGCCGCGTTGTTGATGAGGGCGTCGAGGCGGCCGAAGTGCTCGATGGTAGCGTCGACCCAGGCGGCAGCGGTATCCGGCTCCCGGGCGTCGAAGGGCTCGGAGAGGATACGGTCCCCTGCATCCAGGTGTGACGCGGTGCTTGGGTCCCGAAGTCCGAGAGACAGATGCCAACCATCGTCGAGAAGGCGCCGGGCGATGGCCGCGCCCACGCCGCGACTGGCACCGGAAAGCATAGCCACGCGCATTAGAACAGTCCCTGGTGCACGCCGCCGTCGTTAACGATGTTCTGTGCCGTCATAAAACCGGCCTGCGCGGAGCACAGGAACGCGACGAGGTCGCCGCATTCACTGGGATCCGCGAAACGTCCCGCCGGGCAGTTTTCGATCCGGTTTTGGACGATGGCCTCGTAGGTCGTGTTGCCACGCTTGGCGTGCCCGTGAAGGTTGGTGTGCAGAGCGTCCGTGTCGAAGAGACCGGGGCAAACCGTATTGACGGTGACGTTGTCTTTAATGAGATCCCGGGCCATGGCGGCGACCGCACCGGACAGGGCAAGACGGGCCGCGTGACTGTGGGCAAAGCCGACCTGGGGAAACTTGATAAAGCTCACCGACATGTTGACGATGCGGCCAAAGCGGCGCTCCTGCATACCCGGAGCGACGGCCTGCACCATCTCGATAGACGACAGGAAATGATCCTCGAGCCACTGGCGCCAATCGTCCGAAGTAATGTCCTTATAGGGCGTGGGAACCTGACGCACGCCCGGATTGTTCACCAGTATGTCGCAGCTGCCGCCCGACGCTTCCAGGATCGCGGCCCGCCCTTCGGCGGTATTGAAGTCCGCGGCAACACTGCGAACCTCAACGCCGAATTCCTCGCGGATGGCCGCGGCAGAATCCTCGAGAGCATCGGCTGAGCGCGCGTTCATCGTCAGGGACACGCCTTCGCTGGCCAGCGACCGGGCGCAGGCCAAGCCGAGTCCGCGGCTTGCCGCCGATACGATGGCGCTGCGTCCTGAGATTCCCAGATCCATATCAGTTCTCCTTGTTTATGGTTGTTCCCGTCACCGCCTCGAAGCCAGTGAGGAGAGAGGCGAGCTGCGCTTGGGCAAGGGGAAGAAGGGGTGGCCGCGGCGGACCGCCACCGGGCAGGCCCAGCGCGTCCATCACCGCCTTGGTTGACGGGTAGAGAGTGCGACCTTCGGCTGTGAACAGCTGGGTAAGGGCCAGACCGGTGCGCTGCAGAGCCCAGGCCTCGTCCATGCGACCGTCGCGAGTTGCGTACCAGATGTCGAGACATCCCGGCGCCCAGACGTTTGGGAAGCAATCGATGAGGCCATCGGCCCCGGCGAGCGTGGCCACGGTGCCGAACACAGACGATGGGCCGCAGAACACGCGGATCCGTTCGCGCACACGCATAAGCGTTTCGTGGAAGTTCAGCCAGTCGCTGGAGCTTTCCTTGATCGCCACCACCGCATCGAGATCGGCAAGGCGGTCGGCAATGGCCGGTGTGAGGGCGTTTCCCGCGTTTCCCGGGATGTTGTAGAGCACGATCGGTAGCACACTCTCGGCGCTGATGCGCTCGTAGTGCGCGATGACTTCCGATTCCGTGAGCTTTGCAAAGTACGGTGGCAGCACCAGCACACCGTCGCAACCGGCATCCTTCGCGGCGTGAATCTGTTCGACCACCTCCTCCGCCCGGATGGCCCCGGTCCCCATGATCGCAGCACCGCGGCCGCGACTTACGTCTGCCGTCCAGCGCGCCATCCGCGCGCGCTCTTCGAGGGTGAGTGCCCAGAACTCCCCCGTGCAACCCACCGCGACCAGCCCCGTCGCCCCCGCATCGTACAAACGCGCAGCATTGGCCCGGAACGCGTCCTCATCGAGGCTGAAGTCCTCGTGGAAAGGGGTGGTAATGGCCGGCATGGGGCCCTGCCAGTCGACCGAATCTCTGTTCACGGCGTCTCCTTTGCGCACTTGGTCCTGCTGCGGCGGTCTGCGTGGGCCGCTCGCAGCGACATTCCTCAGTTGTCCGCGTTCAGCCTGGCGCCTTCATCGCCGGGCGCAAACACGTGTAGCGCGCTTTCCTCCACGCCAAAGGCGATCTCTTTTCCAGTGACGGGTAAAACCGCTGCCGTCGTGCGACCCGTAAGGCGCACTCCCCCCGTCGCCGTCAATACGACGATGTTTTCGTGTCCCGTCTGCTCCACGATCTGCACCGTGGCTCTGTGCGGTCCTTCGCCGATGCGCAGGTGCTCGGACCGGATGCCCAGGCACGCCGCCCCGGCCCCGACGTCGGTTTTGAGCCTGGGTAGGGCCAGGTTCATCCCCGCGCCGCTGAAACGGAAGCCGCCGTCCGCCTGGTGCAGTTCCCCATCAATCAGGTTCATGGACGGCATACCGATAAAGCCGGCGACAAAGCGGTTCGCCGGGGCGCGATAGACCTCCTGCGGTGGCGCAAACTGTTGAAGACGACCGGACAGCATGACGGCGATGCGGTCGGCCATGGTCATGGCTTCAAGCTGGTCGTGGGTGACGTATACCATCGTGCGCCCGAGGCGGCGATGCAGCTCGATGAGTTCGGCGCGCATGTAGCCGCGAAGCTTCGCGTCGAGATTTGAGAGCGGTTCATCGAGGAGAAAAACCTGGGGATCGCGCACCAGGGCCCGCCCGAGGGCAACGCGCTGTTGCTGACCTCCGGATAGCTCCCGGGGTTTGCGATCCATAAGCTCGGTGAGTTGGAGCATCTGGGCCGCCTCGGCCACCCGCTCGCGGCGCTGCGGTCCCGGCATGCCCCGCTTCTTCAGCGGGTACTCGATGTTCCTGGCCACCGTCATATGTGGATACAGCGCATAGGACTGGAACACCATGGCAATATCGCGCTCTCCCGGAGGAAGATCGTTCACCACACGCTCGCCGATGCGAATCTCGCCGCTGCTGGGAAACTCAAGGCCGGCGAGCATGCGCAGCGTCGTGGTTTTCCCGCAGCCCGAGGGGCCGAGGAGCGCCACAAACTCACCTTCGTGGATGTCCAAATCCAGCCCTTCCACGGCGACAAAGCCGTCGTATTCCTTGCGCACGCCCCTGAAGCTGACTCCCGCCATACTCTCTTAGCCCTTCACCGCGCCCGCGCCAAAACCGCGCGTGAGGTACTTCTGCAGAAACGCGAAGGCCAGGATGAGGGGAAGACTCATCATCACCGAGGCGGCCATGAGCAGGGACCATTCAATGTTGAAAGAAGAGATCAGCATGTTCATGACCCCCGTCGTCAGCGGACGCGAGGCGTCGGAGTTCACCAGCACCAGGGCGAAGAGGTATTCGTTCCAGGACAGGATGAAAGTGAACAGCGCCGTGGAGATGATTCCCGGCAACAGCTGCGGAAGTATCACGTCGCGGAACGCTCCGAGACGCGTCGCGCCATCAACGAGCGCGGCGGATTCCAGGTCCTCGGGAATGCCGGCCATGAACGAGCGCAGCAACCAGAGCGCGTAGGGCAGCGCAAAGGTGGTGTAGGCAAGCACGAGGCTGGCGAGGGTATTGGCGAGGCCGAGTTTCACCATCATCAGGTAGAGCGGAAGTAACAGCACCACGGAGGGGAGCAGGTAGGTAAAGAGCACGAGCATCGCCAGGGTGTCGCGACCGCGGTAGCGAAAGCGCACCAGGCTGTAGGCGCCGAGCGTCGCCACGGCCACCACGAGCAGTGTCGTCGCCGTGGATAGGAGGACCGAATTGCGAAAGTAGCTAAGGAAGTTCGTTTCGCGCAGCAGGTTCAGGTAGTGCTTCATCGTCGGCTCGATGGGCAACAGCGCGGGGGGCCGCGCCCACAGTTCAACCTGCGGCTTGAGCGAGGTCACGATCATCCAGAACAGCGGGAAGGCCACCAGGAGCACGCAGCTCCAAACGAGCAGGTTGAGCAACAGCCTGCGCATCAGCCGCCCTCCCCGGCCTTGCTGCGGCGCAGATACAACAACATGAAGGCAAGCATGAGCGCCATCATCACCACCGCGTGGGCCGCGGCCATCCCCATCTGGTTCAGCGAGAACGCTTCCTTGTACACGAGCAGAGATAGGGTCTGGGTGCTGATCACGGGTCCGCCGCCGGTGAGCAGGAATATCAGGTCGAATTCTTTGAAATCCCAAATCGCGCGAAGCAGAACGATGACCAGGAGCACGTCGCGAAGCTGCGGCAGGGTCACGTCGAAGAAGCGCGCAACGGGGCCGGCGCCATCGATGCGCGCGGCCTCGTAGAGGGAGTCCGGTATGGTCTGGAGGCGAGCGAGGACCGCGATCACCACGAAGGGAAAGTACTTCCACGCCCCCACGAGTATCAGCGAAATCATGGCATTGGGCATGGCCCCGAGGTAGTCCGCCGGCATATCCATGACGCCGGCCCCAATGAGCATGTGGTTGAGAATCCCGTAGAGATCGTTGAACAGCCAGCGCCACACCAGCACCGCCACCACGGTGGACACAAAATAGGGAAAGAGAATCAGACTGCGCGCGAGGCTGCGAAACCAGATGTTCTGATGCAGCATCAGGGCCATGGCGATCCCGAACAGGAGCTGCAGGCTCAGCGATCCCAGGGTCCAGATCAGGGTATTGCGCAGGGAGATCCAAAACTCACCGCGGGCGAGCAGTTCGCCGTAGTTGCTAAGGCCCACAAACGACCCCTCCAGCGTTGGGGTGTAGAGCTGGAACAGGCTGAGGTAAATCGCGGCCAGCAGCGGATACACAATGACCGCCGAGAACACCAGGATCGCCGGAGCGATCAACAGGACCCCGAGGCGCGCGTAGCGTCGTTCCAGCAGAGCCGTGGAAGACTGGGCTGCAGCTGCGTTTGCCATCAGGCCGCCATCAGCTCTTCGATGGCGCGGCTGGTGCGGGAAAGCACGGCATCAACTTTCTCGCCGTTGAGAACCACCCGCTGCACCATGTCCGCGATCACTCCCGAGGCAATCACCTCGCCCGCTTTTTCGTTTGCCCGGTGAGCCTTGGACTCGTAGCCCAGGTTGAACCCCTCGGCCGCCGCTGCGGCCATCAGGTCGACCTCGTCGCTGTAGCGCCGGATGATGTCGTTATCCCGGTAGCGATTCGACTCACCGATAGTACGCAGCACCGGCAGCACATGCCCCGGCGCCGCATGCAGCTGGGCGATGTAACCCTCGGGATCAAAGAGCGACGCGGCGAAGCGCTTGGCGAGCGCCTTGTTCGCGGCTTGGCGCGGCACGAAAACGCTGGGAAAGTCGTTGAAGGTCCAGGGCGCTATCTCCCGGGACTGGCGGGGCCAGAGCGCGCAGGTGATGTGCTCCCCGAGGCGCGGGTTCTGTTCGGTGACGTTCGCCAGTACCCGGCCCGTATACAGGCCCGTGGCCGTAGCGCCGCTGACAAAGGCCGTGAGAATGTCTCCCCAGCTGTAGTTTGTGGCCCCCCGTGGACTAAAGTCGCGGATCTCCCGGTAAAATTCCAGGGCATCCCGAGTCGCTGCGCTGTCGAGCGCTACCTCGAGCTCCGGGGTGAAAACCTGTCCGCCGGCGCCGTGAATAAAGGAAATAAAGACCAGCGAGGTTGCGCTGTTACGCCCGTAGGGAAGCGCGGTACCGTAAATGCCGCGCCCATGAAGCCGCCGCAGGCTGTCGCGGAGTTCATCCCAGGTTTCCGGTACCCGATCGACATCGGCGCGCTGCATGAAGTCGGTGCGCAGCCATAGAATGTTCACCGCTGAGTTTCCGATTCCCGTCGCCACGTAGTTGCCGTCCGCAGCACGAAACACTTCGTTTGCCCCCGGGTAATACGCCTCGGGACCCACGGCTTCGATCACGTCATTCAGCGGCTCGACGAGACCCTGGGCGTAGTAGTTTTGCACGGAAAATGAGGGCAGATGGGTGACGACGTCGGGTACCTGGCCGCTGGAAAATGCCGCGGCGAGCTGGGCGGCGTAGCCCTCGTCGGAGAGCGGCTCCAGCACTACCCGAACGTCCGGGTTATTGCTCTCGAAGGCGGCGATCTGGCGTCGATAGGCCTGGAGCTGGGCCGGCGCTCCCTGCGTGGTCCACCAGCGTAGCTCCGCAGTCTGTGCGCGAGGGCCGCGGGGCCAGGCCCCGACGGCTGCGGCGCCGACCATACCGCGGAGCACGCTGCGACGCGTGGGGTGAGACAGCCTGTTGTTGGAGTTCTTATTCACGCGGTTCGGCGGCAACGATGGGCGTCCAGGCCAGGCTGGTGACTGTTTCTCGCCTCGCGCTTCGCATTTGTGCGCATTGCGCATGGCTGTGCGAAGTTATCACGGAAGCCGGGCCGTGCCCATACAATGTGCGCTAGGCCCCCATAAAACGCTGCGGCGAGAAGGGCTGCAGATCGTGATCGACGGTGATCCCTGCCGCGACTTCCGCAATGACGCGTCCGCACAGGGGCCCCAGGGTGTAGCCCGCGTCTCCGGGTACCGCCAGGAGCACCCGGTCCTGCCCCGGGAGACGTCCCAGCGTCGACTTACCATCGACGGTCGTATTCATCCCCGCCCAGCTCCGAATAACCCGCAGTCCCCGCAGCCCCGGGACGAGCCGCCCCGCGAGCCCCACGTTTCCCAGCAGCGAGTCGGACCGGACCTTAGGCACGCCACCACCGGGCCGCTCGGATGCCGGCCAGCCTCCTCCGATCACGATCTGGCCGGTCTGCAGCTGCTTTAGCGTGATCGAGCGCTCGGCATGCTGTACGAGATGGTGAATGGCCGACGCCGCGGGTTCGGTGATGTTCATGTGCAGCGGCTCCGCCCTGGTTTGCACCACGAGACCCAGGGGACGAAGCAGGTTCCCGGAACCCCAGGCGGCGGCGATGAGGACCTGCTCGGCCGCGTATCGCGCCCGCTCACAAGTAACGACCAGTGGTGACACAGCCTCGATGCCGATTACCCGATCGCGGATGAAGCGCACACCGAGCTTTTCCGCCCTCTCGCGAAGCAGTCGATTGGCGAGCAGTGGGTTGAGCTTGCCTTCGTCGTGACACAGCTCGGCGCCGATGATCTGCGGGCCAAGCCAGGGAGCCAGGACTTCCAGCGCGCGACGGTCGAGCATTTCCACGCTGAGGCCAGCCGCCGCCTCGCGCTGCGCCTTGGCGGCGAGGAATTCAAGTTGCGCGGCATCTTCGCCGAGCATCAGTCCGCCCTGGCGAACGAGATCCATGGAGCCGAGACCGTCCGCCAGACGCTCCCACTCCTTCACCGCCTCCAGATAGAACGGCAGCGATGCCTCCACGTTGTGGGCCTGCTCCGGGTACAGCCGCATAAAGCGACTCTGCAGCTGGACGTGCAGACTGCCCGCATTGGTCGTGCTTCCGGCGTTGGTCCCGGCATCGATCAGTGTGACCCGCATTGCCGCCTCCGCCGCGCGCAGCGCCGCGCAGAGGCCGACGATGCCGCCGCCGACAACGATGAGATCAGTCACGACGTTCCACGGCGCTTGCCGTAGCTTCCAGAACACCGACGCTAACCGGTTTTATAGGCACCTGAGGCGCAAAAAAACTGTGATCCTCGACAGTTTTACCCTGGCTGCTTGCGTGGAGCCGGGCGGCGGCGGGTCCGCAGTAGCGGCCCTGGCAGCAACCCATACCCAGGCGCGTGGCGCTTTTTATCGCGCCGATATGGAAAGTATCCGCCGCAAGCGCCTCGCGAAACTCGCCGATAGTGATTTCCTCGCAGCGACACAGCACCGTCTCCGGACTCGCCTTTGCGAGGTCCTGGGGGGAGGGATCGTGTAGCGCCCACAGATGCTTCTGAAAGCGGCGCGCCGCCGCCAGATCGCGGCGAGCCTGTCGCAACTCTCCAGACGAGGCGACGCTGTCACCCTCCCCCCTCGCCCCGTATCCGCAGGCCGCCGCGGCGGCCGTGCCCGCAATCACTCCTTCGGCTTCTGCCGCCGGCGCACCACCCAGACCGCAGCAATCACCGACCGCGAAGACTCCGGATACGGAGGTTTCGCAGTGTCGACTCCGTTCACAGCGCAGGTGTCCGAAATCCGGGTCGTAGCGCGTGGTCGCACCCAACAGCCGGAGCACTTCGTTCTGGGGTTCGAAACCGTCGTTCATACAAAGCGCGTCAAACTCCAGCCACTTCTCCCGTTGTCCTCTCCGGAAGAGCGCTCGAAGGGCGCCACCGGCAAGCGGCTCCACGGCCACCAACTCCGTGGCGTAGCCGACGGCTACGCCCGCCCGGGCCAGCCCCAGGCGGATGGCGATGCCCTTCATAGCCAGCGACGGTGCGCTCGCGACAAGCGCCAGGGAACGCAGGGGATTCAGCAGCGGCGATCCGGCGCTTTCGGCGACAAACACCTCCTGGGCACCGCCTTTCCTGAGTTCCAGCGCTACCTGCAGATTGAGCGGACCGGACCCGCAGACCGCCACGCGGCGACCGGGGAGACTGCGATAGCTGCGCCACAGCGTCTGTGCTGCACCGGTGGTCATGACGCCGGGCAGCGTCCAACCCGGGACCATTCGCGGTCGCTCATAGGCGCCGGTTGCCACGATAAGCTGGCGTGGACGCAGTATGAGAGCTTCGCCCTCCGCGGAACTGGCAAACAGCTCCGGGCCCTCGAACGCACCCCAGAGTTCCATCCCGGAGCGAAGCCGGGCGCCGCTGGCTCGGGCTTCCTGCAGTAGCTCGGCGCCGCTGCGCTGCTGCCGGTCCAGGAGGGGCAGATCGGCACTCGCTTGCTTGAAGTATTGACCGCCCTCGACCTTGCGTTCGTCCAGCACGAGGACATCTGCTCCCGCGCGCGCAGCTGCGATTGCGGCGCGAAGACCGCCGGCTCCGGCTCCCAGGACCAGGACATCCGGTTCCAGTAGATGTGCGGTTGGCGCCGGCTGAGCGGATTCGTGATTCAGCGACGCTGCACCCGGGAGACCGGCTGACGTTCCCGTGCCAAGCTCCGGCCCGGGCGTCTGTCGCTGCACCACCATGCCTGGCTGGGCGCTGGTCATGCAGGCGCGCTGGTTAGCCCGTCCGTTTACGGTCAGGAGACAGTCCTGGCACACACCCATGCCGCAGAACACTCCGCGCGGCGCGCCCTTCGGCGTGTGGCGAAATACAGTCTCCCCGGAATCACTGAGCGCGGACGCCAGGCTTTGACCGCGTCGGGCCTGAAGGGCTTCGCCTTCGAAGCTAATGCTAAAACGATCTGGCATGATGCGGTTCGAGCTTATCTTGTGGACGGCTCAACGGGGAAACCTACAGCGTTCGGCGAGCTGCAACGACATTGCAGCATCCGGGCACAGTCTGGTATCGACCCATATTCCAGGACAGGGAACTGAGCCATGAACACCAGCCAGGACCTCAGCGGCCGTCGGGCCGTCATTACGGGCGGTGCGGCGGGCATTGGTCGCGCCATCGCCGATCGCCTTGCCTCCCTCGGTGCAGACATCGTTCTACTCGACCTCGAACAAGGCCTTGCTGCGAGCTCCACTCCGGATGGCTGGCGCAGCTGGGCCGTGGACGTGGGCGCCGCTGGCAGCCTGGCGGCGCAGCGAGCCATTGCTGACGAACTCGGCTCGGTCGACATACTCGTGGCCAACGCCGGTGTCGTGCCGCCCTGGCGTCGCGTCGCCGAGCTTGATGCCGACGAGTGGCAACGCGTCATGGCGATCAATACCTGGGGCGTCGCGGCCAGCCTCGGAGCCTTTACTCCGGCCCTCGCGGCCAGCGGTCGCGGCAGCGCGATTGTAATGGCTTCGATCAATGGTTACCGCGCCCACCCCGCCCAGGTTCTCTATACGGCGTCCAAACACGCGGTGATCGGCGTCATGCGCGCCGCAGCCCTGGATCTTGGCGGCCAGGGCATCCGCGTGAATGCGCTCGCGCCGGGTCCAGTCGCGACCGAGGCACTACGGCAGCGCATTGAAACCCGCGCCGCCGCCGGGGGCCCGGAACTCTCTGAGGCATTGAGCGCCATGAGTGCGGATACGGCCCTGGGACGCATGGTCACCGTGGAAGACGTTGCCAACGCGGCGGCGTGGCTCGCCGGCGATGGCTCGGCCGGCACCACCGGCGTCGTCCTTCCTATCGAGGCCGGACTCGCCTGAGCTCCGTGACGCCTCGCGCGATACACCTGGGCCTATAGGGAAGCCGACCCCCGCAGCACCCGGCCAGGAGTCAGCTCACGCCCTGCCAGCTGCTTTCAGCCAGAATGTCGTGGCTGGCGCGAATATCCGCGTCGGGCTCGGCGCCGGGCTGCAGAGCATCCGTGATAATTTCGAGGACGGTAGTGCCGGCGTAACCGATCTCCTGCAGGGCCTTGCCCGCGGGCGCGGGTTCCACGATGCCTGTGCCAAGGCGATCGTGCTTGAACTCGTCGAAACCCGTATCCGACATGTGAACGTTCTTAATCATGTCGCCAAGCAGGTGAATCATCGCCGGGACGTCTTCCTTGATGTAGGCACTGTTGCAAACATCGAAGTTCACGCCGATTTCCGGGCTAATCAGCTTGGCCGTGTCACGGATTTCCTCCGTGGTGGGGAGGAAGGCAAACGGAACGTTCTCAAGCAGAAGCTGGACGCCGGTGCCCTGTGCGTGTTCCTGCAGCTTTTTCATCCCCTCGACGAACCATTCGAGCATCCAATCGTGGGGCGGGTTTATCAGGCTGTTCACGGGGCCCGGAATCGCAACGGCGTAGGGGCACTTGAACTCTGCGGCCATATCGATGGCCTCGCGATAGCGGTCCAAGGTGTAGTCGCGCATGAGCACATCGACGCCGTTGGGGTTGTTGTCCAGTAAGGGGTAGCAGAACGAGGTGACGCTCACGCCCTCGCCGTCCAGCCAGTCCACATACTCGCGGCGCTGCTGCGCCGTCATCTCCCGGGGCCAGCAGTGTGGCGGGAAAATGAGCAGCTCGAAACGCTCGTAGCCCATACCGTGGAGGTGCTTCAGCGCATCGAGCCCGGAGTGTGAATAAAGGAAGGGAAAGGTGCTTGCGGCGACGGTGAGTTGGCTCATGGTATGCGTCCTTCTTGTCGGGATCTTCGGGGATCAGCTTCGCCGAGAGGCGTTCTCATAGCGCACGAACATTACCATAACGCACACTTGATTCGACGGCCTCGAAGCACATCCTCCCAGAACCTGTCCTACTGAGCGCCGTTTTCGCAGGCCTCCTCCGACGTTGCGACACCCTGGGCTTCCAGTGTTCGCTTAAATGCCCTCAGCTCATCCCCGAGTTCAGCGGCCTGAGCTTCGAGACCGCGCAACAACGACCGATCATTGGGCGTGAGGGGTTCATACGGCGAATGGGTGAAGTAGAACGCGCGGAAAAGCCGATGCTGCAGACGCTGGGAGTCACTGATCGTACCCTGGTATCCCCGGTACTCCAGACGATTCCATAGCGCACTCAGCTGTGCGTCCAAGGGCTCGCGCTGCGATGGCTCAATAGCAGAGGCTGCGAGCTCGAGCTCCAGGCACTCGAGGGATTGAACAGCGCTATCGGCATCTTCCTGCAGAGACTCGAGGCTGAGCCGGAAGGCGTGGTTTGCCTCATAGGCCTGTGCATCGTAGGCCACGCGCGGATCGGGTTCGAGTGTCAGTGATGCGCCGAGTTCTACATCCGCTCCGCGCAGCACAACGCGGTACTGACCCGGTGGCGCCAGCGGTCGCTCAAGGTCGGGACTCATCAGGGGTCCGTAGATTTCGCGTCCATGCCACTGCTGATCCCAGAAAGTGCGGTTCAGCCCCGGCGTGACTTCGACACTCCACTCGTGAACGATTTCCCCATTCCGCTCGATCGCGAGATCCACGCTCTCGATCGTCTCGTCTCCTACCCAGAAGCTGATGAGCGCCTGCCTCGCATTGTTGTCTCCGGCGTAGAGATGGTCCGGCGACAGACGCTGCCCCGGTGCCTGGTTGATCACCACCTGGTAGGCGCGGGGAGGGTCGAACAGCTGCAGGCGACGCGCGCTCAGACCGGGGTCGCGGGCGAGTTCACGCCAGGGTTCGATATCGTCGAGCACCCAGATGCTGCGCCCAAAACTCGCGACCACGAGATCACGTTCACGCTCCTGGATTGCCAGATCGGTCGCCGCCGCGGAGGGATAGCCTGTGCGCCAGGGTGTCCATTTCTCACCGCCGTCCAGGGAAAGATAAAGGCCGTACTCCGTTCCCAGAAACATGAGACGCGGCTGTTCCGGGTCCTGGACGAACGAAAGAGCGAAAGCAGGAAGGTCGGCATCCTCCAGGAGGTTCCGCCAAGTTCGGCCATGGTCCGGGGTGTGGAACAGGTACGGACGCGTATCCCCCTGCAGGTGATTGTCGATCACCACGAAGGCCTCGCCGGAACTAAAGCGTGATGGCGTTATCTGCCGCAACCAGCCGCCTTCGGGCGCGCCGTCGATGTTGTTGCTGAGGTCTTCCCAGCTTGCGCCACCATCTCGCGTCAAATGGAGACGACCGTCATCCGTGCCCACCCAGATCAGCCCCGATTCGATCGGGCTGGGAGCTATGGCGGTAATCGTCGTGTGATTCTCGGCGCCGGTAGCATCGATCGATAAGCCGCCGGATTCCGTCTGGCGCTGCCGGGTCGGGTCGTTAGTCGTGAGATCCGGGCTGATGCGCTGCCAGGTGTCGCCACGATCGTCGCTGCGGTGGAGGAACTGGCTGCCGATGTACAGGCGGCCCGGGGTGTGGGGATCGCCTGCAATGGCCGCGTTCCAGTTAAAGCGTAGAGGCTCGCCGTCGGAAGTGGGCGCGATGGTTTTACGCTGTCCGGTCGCGAGGTTTATTCGCAGCAGCATGCCGGCCTGCCAGAGCGCGTAGACCGTGTCTTCCTTCTCCTGGTCGAGCACCACGTCGAAGCCGTCGTTAAAGGCAATCTCGCGCCAGTAGGCATTGCGAATCCCGGCACGATTCCAAACCTCGCTGGGACCGTACCAGGTACCGTTGTCCTGAAGACCTCCGTAAACGCGGTACGGCAAGGCGTCGTCCACGGCGAGGTGGTAGAACTGACCCAGGGGCAGATTCTCGGCGAAGCGCCAGTGCTCGCCCCGGTCTCGCGTCCAGTACAGGCCCCCATCCGTGCCCGCGATGATGAAATCGCCGTCGTTGGGATCGATCCAGAACGCGTGGTAGTCCGCGTGCAGTTCCCGGCCCCAGTCCTCGATAACCTCGAAGGTCTCGCCGCCGTCCTCGGATCGCGCGAGACGGGAATAGAGGTTGTACACGCGGTTCTCATTTAACGTGTCCACGTGCAGCTCGGAAAAATAAAACGGTCGACTGCCGATCGTCTCGGTGTTGATGCGAGCCCAGCTGCGGCCACCGTCGTCGGAGCGGTACAGCGCCGACTGCTCCGCCTCGACCAGCGCATAGACACGCTCGCGCTGCGACGCTGCGATCGCGATGCCGATACGGCCGAGTGGACCGGGCGGTAGACCGGCAGCGGCGCCGAGCTCCGACCAGTTCTCACCACCGTTTTCGCTCATGAACAGTCCCGACCCATCGCCGCCGGAGTAGGCCTCCCAGGGACTGCGACGGAACTCCCAGAGCGCGGCAAAAAGCTTATTCGGGTTCACCGGATCGAGCACGAGATCGGCGCTGCCGCTGCGTTCGTTGCTGAAGAGCACGCGGCGCCAGCTCTTACCGCCGTCGACAGATTTGTACACGCCCCGGCTGTCACTGGGTGCGAAGGGATCACCTAGGGCGCCAAGCCAGACCACGTTCTCGTCCCGCGGATGCACGATGATGCGATGGATATTGCGAGTGGCGGTGAGACCCAGATGCTTCCAGCTGCGACCGCCATCGTTGCTTTTATATACACCATTGCCACTGGACTGGGAGTTACGAGGATTGCCCTCGCCGGTGCCCACGTACACTACATCGGGATTCGTCGGCGCCACGGCCACGGCGCCGATGGACTGGACGGGTTGTTCGTCGAACACGGGGGCAAAGCTGATCCCCGCATCCGCGGTCTTCCACAGACCACCGGAGGCCGTGCCGATAAACCACAGGTCGTGATCCGTTGGCGCAACCGCTATCGAAGTTATGCGTCCGCTCATGCCGGCCGGGCCGATACTGCGCAGAGGCAGCTGGTCCCGGAAACCGTCGACCGAGCTTCCCTCGGCCGTGACTGCTTGTGGACTGGTCGCGATAACCAGCGCAAACAGCACCTTCCCGACGCAGGAAACTATGGAGAATCGAGCGCTCTGCCGAAACCTGGGCATGCGCCCTCCTCTGTTTTCAATCCGGGGGCCCGCCGCGCCGTGCTTCAATGCAAAGACCAAGCGAAATCTCCCCGTCAGCGCTACGCAGCTCCGCAAATTCCGTTTCTTCCCAGAGCGGACTACAGAGCAGCCTTGCTACGCGATTCCGTCGCTCCGCACCGAGGGCCGCGGTGTCAAGGTCTCGCAAACGAGCTCGCTGCGCATGCAGGCGACGGCGATTCTCCCCAAGCCAGTTTGCTACGTCCTCGCTGCGGTAGCGCGGCAGGTTGTTGGCCGTATCCAGAATGCCCTTGCACAGCTGCGGCACGAGCGTGGCGCCCGGATTGTCGCGGCAAAAGGCTTCCGCTTTCTTCAGGGCTTCGGTCAGCCGCCGCGTCGCTCGCCCGACCTTCGCACCCCGGGAGTTTGCGTCCAGGAACTCGTCCATCATCGCGAAGGGCCCGCTCTTCGCCAAAAGCAGATCCGCTTCCTGAAGCTGCGCCCTGCCCTGGCGAACGATAGCGCTGTCCGACGCATGCGCCAGCCAGCGCAGGCGACCGCCAGGTTTGAGCACGCGAGCCGCTTCGGCAAGCGCCGCCTCCAATCCGGCGTATTCCAGACCGTATTGCGAGATCAGCACATCAAAGCTTTCTTTTTCGAAAGGAAGCGCCTCCGCAGAGGTCTTGCCTTCAAAACGTACGTCTGCGAGATCGGAGCCAAACTCCTTAAGAAAGCTTCGAGGATCAATGTCGGCGAGATCTATGCCGCTGAGCGCCAGATCGAGGCCGCGCCGCTTTGACTCCTGGCTCGCCCAGACAAGCAGCACGCCGTTTCCCGTGGCGACGTCCAGTACAGAACTCATCTTGCCCAGGGAAGCGAAGAAGTACCGCCAATCGGCTTCGATACGGGCGGACGAAGACGGGTCATCGGGCATGCAGGCCGCCAGGCGGTCTTCACGCCAGTATCCTTCCCAACCGCTACTGGCTGCTGTGGCGGGCATATATGGGTGCCATGAAAATGGGCGTTGCGGACATCCGCGCAGTCTAACGCAGAGATCGGCTGATACCGCAGGCGCATCACCCATGGCCCATGTACTGCGCCCCGGCCTCAGGCATACTGCGCCCTCGCCAGCAACGAGGTTCCCCGTGAGACGCAGCTCCGAAAGCAATTTACTCAGCACGACCGGACTTAGAGCGATTCTTCTCACCGCATTCACAGGCCTGGGATTCCTGATCCCTGGCGCCGGTGCAGCGGAGCATTCAGGCAAACCCACCGTGCTGATTGTCGCTACCGGCGGCACCATCGCCGGCGTGCAGGACGACCCCAAGGATCGAAGCCGCTATCGCGCCGGAAGCCTGAGCGCCGAGCAGATCATCGAATCGGTCCCCGGCCTAGGCGACTACGCCAAGATCGATACGCTGCAGTTCAGCAACGTGCCCAGTACGCAGATCAAACCGGCCGACTGGGTACGCCTGTCCCGCACGATCACTGAGGCCCTAGCATCCCGGGAGGAACTTGCCGGCGTTGTTGTCACGCACGGAACAGATCGCCTGGAAGAGACGGCGTTCTTCCTTCACCTCACCGTAGGCTCCGACAAGCCCGTGATCGTTGTCGGGGCTCAGCGGCCCGCCACCAACGCCAGCGCCGACGGACCCGCAAACCTTCTCGCTGCTGTAAAAACCGCCGTCGCCGAGGAGTCCCGGGATCGCGGCGTGCTCGTGATAATGGACGAACGGATCATGTCGGCGCGGCAGGTGCGCAAGGACTACCCGCGCATGGGCGGTTTCAGCGATGGGCTTATCGGCGTGGTTGGCAACGAAGGTCCGGCGTTCCTTTACACGCCAACACGACCGCACACGCATCGCTCCGATTTCGCCATCGATAAAGATACCGCGTTGCCCAGGGTCGACCTGGTGTTTTCCTATTCGGGAGGCACGGGACCGGCCTACACCGCCCGTAACCTTCCCGCCGGCCTCGTCATCACCGCAACCAACATGACCTGCAGCGAAAACCTCGTGGTTCGCGACCTCGCCAGGCGCGGCGTCGCCGTGGTCAACGCCTTCCCCACGGGGGAGAGCATCCGTCGCCTACGGGAAATTGAAGACGGCGCCCCCGAACGATTCCGTCAGAGCTGCTCCGAACTCGCGGGCGACCCGCGCCTCGAAGGTCCCTGGATTCCGCCGCTCCCCGCACAGATGCTGACGCCGCAAAAAGCGCGAATACTCCTGATGCTGGCACTCGCGGCGGGCTCGGGCCGCGAGGAGCTGGAACGTATTTTTACCGCTTACTGACGTTTCACCACGCGCAACGCTTGGCGCTGACCGGCCTGGCGCTGCTTAAGGGTCGGCGGCTAGCAGCCCCTTCTCCTTGGCATTCGGGGACAGGCGGTACTCGACGCGCACACGGCTTCCTTGCGGTGCGTCCACCCAGGGCGCTTTCAGCTCGAAGCTGAAGCCCGTATCCGGTACCGCAACCCCGCCAAAGGGCAGATGGGGATTCAGGTAGCGCGGTGCCTCGGCATCCGAGAAAGCGCTCACGGGGGCAAAAGCCGTTGTTGATTTACGGCGCATTTCTCCATCTACAACGCCGTAGATCTCCAGCCCGTCGGCGTAGGGTTCCAGGGCAAAGGGTGCATCCGCCGAGTGCCAGTTTCGCAGTACCGCGTCGCGCAGCCGGAACTGGGGTTTGTCATCGCGAATGCGGAGATCGAAAAGCGTGGACGCACTCTTACGCGGCATTCGCTCGTCCCCGGGCAGCAGTGTATTGATGAGCGTATAGCCGTAGAGCAGCGACCGATTCTCCCAGCGTAGAGCTTCCATGGGCGGCTTCCCGTCCGATTGGGAGGTGGAGCAGGAAGCACGTTCCTCGTCGCTGACGTCCTGGGAATAGAAAGCCGCCTGGCGCTGGAAACACATCACAGCCACATAGCTCTCACGCAGCCAGCTCTGCGCCGTATCGTCAAACTCGTACCAGCGCCAGCCCTCGTCATCGCGCCGGTAGTACTGCTGGGGCACGCCCGGGAGGTCGAACTCCTGCGGCGTTGAATCCACAACCAGCAGGAAGCCCTTTCCAGGCCCGTTCTCCACGGGCTCGTTCTGCGACCACAGGTAGTCCCCGTTGTAGTACCACATGACCACGCCCGGCCTGTAGTTCGTATTCACCGCGTCGAAGCCGCCATCTCCATTCGGATAGAACACGAATCCTGCGCCCACCAGGCCGGCGTCGTAGTTCTTGACCGCGGCGAACTCCGCCGTGGGATCACGGTATTCGAGCAGGTAAAAGTGAGGAACGGCGAGTTCGTGGAGGCCGCCGGAAAGCGTGAAGCCGCCCGCGTCCCAACCGTCGATAGCCGCCCCTTCGAAATCGTCGTGAAAGCCAATAGCGTCGATCGTTACGTTGTCGATGAGTGCTCCGGCTTCTACGGCCGCGGTATCGGTGTAGTAGCTGAAGCGAAGACGGAGCGTCGATCCCGCGTAGGCCGATAGATCGAACTCAGCGCGGATCCACTGCGCGACCCTGCAGGGATCGACCTCCTCCACACCGATCCGGTCCTCGGCAACCACGCGCTCGGCGTTCGGGTCGCAGCCCGGCGCGGATTCCACGCGACCGTCCCCATCCAGGTCACCGCTCCAGCCGGTGAGTCCCGGCCGCGACCCGTCGCCTTCGTGACCGCGCGTGGCCGGCATGACGCTGGCGCGATCCTCGGCTGAATCCTTATCGACGGGCATCAGGCGCTCAAAGTCACCGTCGTCGCCTGCGGCCTCGACATAGAGGTAGTCCCAGTCGCTCTCGATCTCGAACCAGGTATCAAAACTGAGGCTGATGGCGGTGCCGGGTGCTACGTCGCTCAGGTCGAAGCTTCGGGACAGCTGGCGCAGCATGTCGTTGCCCTGACCGCTATACACCGCCTGCCGTCCGTGCCTTTCCTCGAACTCCGCCAGCTCGATGCGTCGCAGCTTCGGCAGGAGGATGACCATGGCGCTGTCGCAGGCCTCGCTGAGCCTCGGGCGATCGATATTGCCGCTCCAGTCATTCATGGTCTTGAGGTAGAGCGCCCCGGACTCGCGGCCTCCGTGTTCGAGGGGCTTAACGATGCAGGGCTCCATCCACCCAAGCACGGTGCGTGACCAGGCGCTCAACTCCTGCGGCAAGGGTCCCACGGTAGCGGACATGGCCTCCCAGGAGCCGGTGGAGTTGTCGGTCTGCCGGGCGTACACGTCCGGGAGCCCCAGCGAGTGGCCAAACTCGTGGATGAACGTCGCAACACTCGTGTACTCGGACTGCATGTTGTAGTCGAGGAGCCAGAAACCGTTTCCAAGGTCGACGCCGCCGCGCGTATTGCTTCTCTCCCCGATCTGCGGACCCTTGCCCAGATTGGTTGCGACCGTCGCACGATGAGGCCAGAGCAGGTTGGCACAGTCGCGCTCCTCCGGGGTCAGGCGACTGACCTGGTCCGCGGGCGCGTTCACGGTCAGCTTTTCGCCAAGCTTGTAGAGCCCATGACAGCTGGACTGCGCTTTCCCTGCCACGACCAGCACCAGGTGATCGAGATAGCCGTCGGCCTCGTCGCGGTCGCCATCATCGTCGTAATCCGTGGGATCCCACAGATCGAAATCCTGCCAGGGGAAGGACGGCTGCTGTGCTACCGCAGCCCGCAGCGCATCCTGCACCACGTCCCGGGCGCGCTTGTCCGTGCGCCAGCTTCCGTCACTGCTTTGCTCCGGTTCACCGTAGTAGCTCAGTGGTCGCTGCAGTGTGACCGTGGGAAAAACTTCCCCGGTGACGTGGTATCGCCCGCGGGATTGGTGGCGAAAATAGTGGGAGAGCGTGCCGGCCTCAGGTTGTGCCGCGCCGCCCGCGAACAACAGATCTTCGATATAGCTTTCGTTGAGCTCGGCCTGCCTGCTAGCACCGGCGAAACGTTCAAAGCGCGTGTCCTCAAACTGGACCGGCAGGATAAGCAAGCGATGCGGACGTGTGGAATCGGCTAGCACCGGCGTGATGGCGTCAAACTGAATCTGCGGATAGCCCAGCCTGTCGAAGCGAAAAGCCGCGAGGTTTTCCACCATGTCCGCGGCTACCGGATCCACTGCCCCTGCGCGCGGGGTCAAGGACAGCAGCAGCATCGTCAAAGAGCTGAGAATGGAAGCACGCGACATCATGCGAGACACCTTCTTTGAAACGTCGGTTAACGACATAAGAGGGTCGCGAGTATAGACAGATCCAGGGCGGGTATCGGGACGATCGACCCGATTTATGCGACGTAACGTGGCAATGCTGCGATTAAGTGACAGCGACGACGATACCCACGACAACCAGCAGCGATCCGGCGATAACATTAACGCGGCGCAGCGTGGACGGTGAAGTCACGATGCGCCGGGCCCGGTCGATGAACGCCGCTAGAGCCAGATTCCCGATAAGGGGCACAAGCAGGGAAATGAAACAAACAGCAATGATATCCAGAGGCGTCAGTGCGCGTAGATCGAAAAAGCCAGGCAGGATTCCGAGATAGAAGAGCACGGCCTTTGGGTTGCCAAGAATAACGGCGACACCCGCGACAAATCCCGCCCAGATACCAGGACGCGTCAGTCGACTGTCGGCAACGATGGTGCGATCGGCGTTGCGAATGAGCAGCACGCCCATGCTCACAAACACGAGGCTGGCGACCCAGGTCAGTACCACCATCAGACCGGCGTAGCTGGACACAATCCAGCTGATGCCGAGAATGGCGACAAGCGGCCACACGACGTCGCCTACCACCACACCCATCGCCAGAGGCCAGGCCGCTGGGAAACCACCAGCCACGGCACGCGCCGTCAGCGCGAGCCACACCGGACCGGGAGTGAGAAACAGAATGAAGAGCGCGCCGGTGTACAGGGCAATCTGTGACAAGCTGATTGTCATTCGTCATCTGCCTTTTGAAACTCGCGAACAGGCACTCACGACCTTGGCGCAGCGAGGAGCTACAGGGAATGGGTATGGAGCAAAGCGCGGCAGCTTAAACCAATCGGCAAGCGAGTTTTCCGGTATGTCGAGCGATTCGCCGTTCAGGGCATGTGAGAAAAGTGCCCAGCCGCCCACCGGGAGAGCGTTTAGTGCCGTGGAGCGAGACTCCGATCCCAGCGTAGTACCTTGTGTTTCTCCAGAATCGATAGCAGTTGCTCCAGCGGAATCGCCTCGCGCACGCCGCGGCTGCTCTCTACCGTTGTTGCTTTGAAAATCGCGTTGTAAACGGCCTCCTCGGTTGCCTCGGCCGTCGCCGCGAACAGCGGTGACATCGCAACATTGCTGAGCGTCGCCTGTTCTACCGGCGCTCGCGCGTCGCGTTCCTTGCGCACTCGCGGATCGGTGGAAAAGGCAATGACATAATCACCGGAGCCGTTGGACGCGTAGGAGCCGGTACGCCCGAGTCCCATCATCGCGCGCGCACCGATGCGATCCAGGTTTCGCGCAGTGAGCGGCGCGTCCGTCGCGACGACGATCATGATCGAGCCGTCCGCACTGCCGCCATTGAGTTCGTCGCGGTATGGATAGGTGCCGAGTTCCCGTCCCACGGGAGCCCCGTTCATCTGCAGTATGCCCCCGTAGTTGGTCTGCACCAGAACGCCAACGGTATAGCCGCCAAGATCGGCGGGCAGCACGCGTGAACTCGTGCCGATACCGCCCTTCCAGCCGAATGCCTGCGTGCCCGTACCGGCACCGACGCTGCCCTCGGCGACCGGCCCATTACTTGCAGCAGCGAGTGCCGCAAACACCTCTTCGCGACCGATGGGATCCGCCCACATATTGTTGACCTTCCCATCGTTGGTCTCTCCCACGATGGGATTCACCGTGTGTTCACCCATGCCCGGTTGCTCGTAAACCCATTCCTTCAGCGCGTTTGCCGCACTCCATACACAGAGCGTGCAGGTGAGCAGGATGGGCGTTTCCAATTCGCCAAATTCGCGTACCTGGGTTTCGCCGATGAGCTTCCCGTAACCGTTTCCCACGTGAATCCACGCGGGAATCGGCCGCGTGTAGAGGTTCCCGGACGCTGGAATGATTGCCGTGACCCCGGTCCGAATATCTTCGCCCTCGATTTTCGTATGATGACCCACGAGCACGCCGTCCACATCGGTGATGGCATTGAGCGACCCGGTGGGGAAGATACCCACCACAAGCCCTGCTTCGCGGGCGCGGGGGCGCTCTTCGGCAAACACGACTCCGGCTATGAAGCTGGCAACGAGAACCAGGACCGGCAAAAGCTTCATCAGGCAACTCTTTATTGTTGGCGCAGCGGCGATGCTAGCATCGGGAACACGAGATCGTCCGGCTATCAGCGGGAATGACGTTGAAACACAGGTTTTGCGAAGGGTTTGGAGTTGGCGAACCCGCAAAGCGGCGATCTTTAAGCCACCGTTGCAAGGCTGGTCTACACTCAGCGGTTGGTCAGCGCGGAGGAAAAATCATGCTTGCCCCGTCTCGATTCGCGATCCTTCTCCCGGTCGTCCTGCTCTTTGGTTTGCCGCATACCCGGGCGGAAGACATCGCCGACGCCGAGGACCATCCTCTCGTCTCCCGCTATCCCGGCCAGGAGCTGCGCTGGCAGCAGATTGAGAATCATCGGGAGTTTCGCATCCCCGTCGGCCCGGTGACCGGATACCGGGCGATCGGCGAATGGATCGACGTCGAGGGCCGGGTGACGCGCTCACACTATGTTTACGCGGGCACGGATCGAAGCTGGAACGAAGTCTTCCTTAACTATCGAGAAGCGTTGACCGGCGCGGGCTTTGAGCTCCTCGCCCAGGGATCTTCGGACTCGCGAAACGGACCCGAAGTGGGAAGCCGCCAGTGGCTGAACGTGTACCTCGCGGCAAACCCACCGGGGACGGAGGGCGAGGTGCTTGCCATGGCTTCGGGTACGGCTACCCAGGGCGGCCAGGGCAGCCTTGTCGCGACCTTTGAACGCGCCGCGGGGCGTGTGTACGTGGTGGTTACCGTCGAACAACACGCCGTCAACAACGTTGGAACGCTGATTGATGTGGTCGAACTCAAAGCCGCACAGACCGGTCTGGTCGCCGTCGACCCGGAAGCGATAGGCCGCGATATCAACGAAAAAGGTCGCGTGGTTCTCGACGGTCTCTTCTTCGCCTTTGACAGCCCCGAACTCACAGCGGAATCGAGACCTGCGCTGGATGCCATCGCAACGTACCTGCGCGAGCGCTCTGATCAGCGGTTCTACGTGGTTGGTCATACGGACAGCCGGGGCAGTCTGGAGTACAACCTGCGCCTCAGCAGGCAACGCGCCGAAGCGGTCGTCGACGCCCTGCTTCAAGACTATGGCATAGGAGAAGAAAGGTTGGATGGCCACGGCGTGGGCCCACTGAATCCCGTGTTCAGCAACGAGAGTGAGAACGGCCGCCGGGCCAATCGCCGCGTGGAGCTCGTGGAGAGACTGGAGTAGCGGTTAACTCCTAGACACACCGGCTGATCTGGCAAATACTCGCGCCACGCAATCCATCGACCCCAGCCGGGACCACGCTATGCCAGTCAACAACTTCCCCTACAGCGGAAAGCTCTCCGGATCCGACCTCACCACGCTGCTGGTCGGGGAGAACCTCGGCAACAAGGTCAACCTGGACATCACTCGCAACGTGGCGCTGGCCTGGGATCTGCTAACGGGGGCCTCCTCCAGTAGTACGGGACGCTCCGGAGACAGCTGCTGGCAGCTGACAGCAACGCAGTACCGTATCGTTTGGTCCGCGAAGGTCACGGAACGGGTTACGAAAACAACCCGTCCCGTGCCTATCGTGCACACGGTGGGCGAAATCATAAGCGGTGCGGGTAAAGGTATTGCCGGCCTGGGCGGTGCGCTGCTGACATGGGCTGGAATCACTGCCCTTACGCCTGCCGCGCCGGCGGCACCCGGTGGTGCGGCGGCCGGTGGTGTCGTCGCGGGAGTCGGCGTCGCCGTTACCAGTGTCGGTGAACTCCTGAAATGGCTTACCGATGGCACGGTGAAGGGATGGACCACGACCTATAGTGAGACAGGGGCCGAGGATTTCACTCATACGGTTTACGCGCGCATCGAATGCGAGGCGAACACCGACTACCCGACTATCGACGTACCCAGTCCCCAACCCAGCCTCGAACTCACGAAAAGTGAAACGGTAAACCGGGTGGGCAAAAGCGTTTCCGATTCTGGGAACCTGCATCCGCCCGAGTAGCGCCCTAGGCGATAGAAGCGCTCCCCGCTGGCAACGGGATCGTTCGGGCGAGGGGCGCTCGGTGTCAAATCGCGGGAGATAACCGGCCCGCGCGGCATCTTCGAGGGCTGATGGGCCGCGTGGGCCATGAAAACCGAAGTCTAGTCCTCAGAATCACTGGGGATCCGATTGCGCGGCCGTTGGCGCATGATGCCAGGCGGCGATTTGCCCTGGCTTGAACGTCTCTCGCGCGGAGAAGGAAAGGAAATGGGAGTCACGTTTCCGCCAAAGTCCCCCAGACGCATTGCCGATGCCCAGTGTTCGTCTTCGCCATCAAACCGCAACGCCTGCCAATCTTCGGCGGTCTGATCGCCATGCAGTTGCGGTGTCTGAGGGAAGCGGCTGCTTGGCAGGTATTCACGAAGCCGATGATGCCAATCGAGATAGCTCGCATCGCCACCCAGTTCCCTGAGGCTGGTGAGGGCGGCGTGAGTAAACGCCCCATTGGGGCGTTCGCGGAAATAGGTGTCGTAGGAATACTCGCCTTCCTCGCAGCCCGACATTAGCAAGGCCACGTCCCTTCCAGGTGGGCTTGCTTGAAAGCGGGCATCGGCAAGATCACGGGCGACCAGGTCGAGTCGGTCGTCAAACACCGAGGGCGCGAGAAAGCGGACGCTCTGCATTTTTCGGTCTTCGAATGCGTCGTAGTCCGGTTCGCCCGGAACAAAACGGCGAACGGTGCCCGAATGGCAGGAATCCGACAGAACCACCCAACGCACGCCACCCATGCGCTTTGAAAAGATACGCTTGAGATCTTCGTCCGTGATAGGCCCCTGCTCGACAACATCGTAGGGACACCAGCACCCATCCATGCCGTCCCTGCCGTACCCACCTTCATGAACGACGAAAGAGCCATGGCCTGAAAACGTCACAAAGACCACGTCCCCGGGTTTCGCGCGCTGCGTGAGTGCCGTGAGGGCATCACGAATGGCGCTTCCGGTCGCCGCGCCGTCCAGCAGAGTTTCGAATACGAAGCCCCTCGATCTGAGTTCGAAGGCCCAATCCTGTGCGTCATTGACGCAGCCTGACAGATCGCAGTCTGTGTCAGGGTAGCTGTTGATACCTATACACAGCGCGTATTTTTTGTTCATTTTTTGAGCTACCGGTTTCCATCCCGATGACAACCAAATAGCTCCCAACGCTCGCCCCTTTAAGGCCAGCGCGTCATTCGCTACTCGTATGTCCCCAACGGTAAAGTGTGTCGTAGCACAAATTTCTCTCACCCTGCTTGACCGCCAATCGGATATCCGGATTTGAGTGCAGTGAGAGAAATGTGCTAGCGGCCTCACTTACACCGATAGAACCGCCTCGGCCCACCTGCTAATCTCCCGCGCTCGCAGAAAATAAGTGTGGAAGATGTCTTCGAAGGCCAATGCCGTCAACCTGGTGGAGCGAATCCAGGCAGGAAGCACAGAGGCGGAAACCGAACTCGTTCAGAAGTACTGGAAGGGTCTGGTGATCTTGCTCGAGCAACGCACGAGCAATCATGCCGCTGCTGAGGATCTAGCTCAGGAAACGCTGATTATCGTGCTCACAAAACTGCGCGACGGCGGCTTACACAATCCTAGCGCGCTCACGAGCTATGTCCACCAGACCGCGAAATACGTCGCTATTGGCGCATATCGCAAGAAGGACAACCAGATTGAGCTCACTGACGATGCAGACTCGCTCTCCCATATGAACGGCGTGGATACCACGGTGGAATCACTGGCTAACGCCCAGCTCCGTCGCGTTGTGCTTGACATGCTGGAAGAGGTCCATGTTGAACGGGATCGGGAGCTGCTGTTCCGCTACTACGTGAGCGAACAACCGAAACCCGAAATATGTGACGCGCTGGATCTATCCAGCGATCACTTCGACCGCGTGCTTCACCGCGCCCGGAAACGTTGCCGGGAAATGGCGGACCGAAAATACCCCGGATTGCTGCGAAGGCTTATATAAATGACGGACTATCTGAAACAGATTCCCGACTATCTTGCCAACAGCTTGAGTAAGGGTGATCGCGACGCCTTTGAAATCGCTCTGCTTGAAGACAGTGAGTTGCAAAGCGCTGTAATGATCGAGAAGGCGTTGAAGCAGGGGCTTGGCAACCTGGACGGGCCAAGCCGCGTCGCCTCGAAATCACCTGCATCTAGTGGGATTCGATCCAAAGTCGCGGCGCGCTTGGCGCTTGCGGCATCGGTCTGTCTAGGATTTGTTCTGTATTACAGCTACTTCCAAGAATCTGATAGCCGAATCAGCAGTATCGATCAGATCGTGTACGTGGAGCCGATGCGCAGCAAGGCTGCGACTACGTACAAAATAGATGCCGATGCCACCACATTGCTGTCAGTAGCGGTCAGTAATCCAGCCGCCAGCGAAGTCACGGTGGCGATCACGGGCAACGGTTTTACAGCTCCCAGCGAGACTGTGGCGGTAAGCGATGATGGTCTCGTCAACGTGGTGGTGCCACAGTTGGCGCCCGGCACCTATCAGCTCACGCTTAAGAGCTCGCTCTTTGAGGACATCTATTCGCTAAATCTGCAATAACCGCAGACATGGGTGAGAGGATACTAGTGGTTCGCATCACTATGTAATCGGCCTCCATTTCCCGGTCAGTAGCGCATGTGGCATCTCTTCTCGCCCCGCGAGGACACGGCGGACTACCACCGACAACGACACCAGGACATTCTGACCGCCTGCCAGCAGTGGCAGCCGGGCGGTACTGCCATTAATGCCGGTTTCACGTACTGGGGACAGTTCATCGCCCACGAGCTGGCGCCGAGACCCGACGAGGTCCCCGTCCGCACCGGCCGGCTGGACCTGGACAGCGTCTATGGCGAAGGCGTCTCCTACGCAACAAATGGCACGCTGAAAGTCGCATCGCGCGACGGCATTCCCTTTGACCTGCCTCGCGCGGACGGAATCGCGCAGATTCCAGACTCGCGCAATGATGAAAATCTGATCATCGCGCAGTTTCATCTTTTAATGCTTCGATTGCACAACACGCTCGTCGCGTCGATCAGAGAACGGAATCCGTCCCTCGCGCCCGCACAGGTATCGGACCAGGCCCGCCGTTACTCGATCCGAATCTTTCACCACATCACCCAAGGGCAGTACCTCCGGAAGGTGTTGTGGCCATCTGTGTACAACTTTCTGTTCGAGCAGGGCGACACGCTATTCAAAGGCAAGTTTGCACACCCAGCCACGGACCAACTCCCCGCCGAGGTCGCCATGGGAGCGCTGCGGTTCGGCCATAGCATGGTCCGGGAGGAGTACACGCTCAACAATGAAAAATCGGAAATCAGCCTGCAGCAGGTCTTTGCTCTGACCGGACCCGGCGGATTGATGGGCGAGCGAGAGCTGCCCATCGCCTTCGCGGTGAGCTGGCCCCACTTCTTCAACTTCGGCCCCATGATCGGCACCAATTCCGCACGGTCCATCGACCCGGCGGTGATCCCGGCGATGACGCAGGTCCACGACATCGTCGAGAAGAACCTCGAACAGGGTTACCAGGCACGGTTGCCGTCCGGCCAGGAAGCCGTCGCTGAAATGCTTGCGGAACGGCCCGAACTCGCGGAGTTGGGCCTCACCCCCAATCCCCAGCCCCTGGAAAGAGATCAACTGAACATGCCCCTGCTGGAGACGGCCGGTATCGCCGACCGCACCCCGCTATGGATTTTTACTCTGCTGGATTCCACCCGGGCAGGCGCGGGGGGCCGAATTCTCGGCCCCTTTGGCTCCCTGCTCGTGGGCAGCGCCCTGAAGTGGGCCATGGAAACCGCGGAGCAAGCAGAACCGGGTTTGCCGACCATGGAAGAGACCATGGCGCTCACCGGAACACCCCTGGATAGAATCCAGGACGTTGTGAACCTTGTTTGCCACAGAGCAGGCGATTACGCATAGGAATGGCAATATGAAAGGATTTATGAAGACTCAACAGACTCAGGAAACTTCGGAGAGTTCGAACGGCATGAATCGTCGCGAACTGCTGAGAGGTGGCGGTGCCCTTCTGCTGACTTCTGCGTCCCTGGCGCAGGTGAGCAGAAACGCAGCCGCATCCACGGAACCCGGATCGGCCCTGATAGATGAGGGAGTTCCGGTCTCGACGGACCTGGTCAATTGGGTGCGCACCGATACAATCGTAACGGAGGTCGACTTCTCAGCGATTCCGGATTACATCCCGGAGAGCCACGCCGAAAACTTGATGCGGTACCATCCCCGGGTGAACGATGCGCGGGTTTCTTCCGAGATCGTCCGAAACGACGCCGGGCTGGATGTGCTGAAATTCAAGTTCCCCGACAATCCCGTAGGCTGGTGGGATAACACCGTGGACTTGCTGTCGACGCTGGAGTTTGCGCCGGCACCCAAGGACGTTCCGATCCTTGTAGCTCGCAACGCCGACGGCAGCCCTCTGGGCAGCATCGATTTTGGCTGGACCCTGCTCTACGCGAGTATTTCTGGCACGGACAGAACAGCCGCGACGACGCTCCAGTGGCGTCACCAGAGTATTGGGGAAGTGGTAACAACGAAATGGCGGTGGCACAGCTGAAGGACTGGTTTCTTCGCCTCTTCCTGGCGGTCAACTGCGGTCACGCGGTGGCCGCCGGGAATTCCCATGAATTCAATGAACTTCTTACCGGAACCCTGCAACCCCGGGGACGCATCGTGGTACTCGTCCATCAGGGGGGCAGCGACGTCATCGCGAGAGCGAGTTTCGCGAACGCTTTAGTTGATCAAGACGGACCGGAGCGGCGCTACGGCATCGAGGTCCTCGCCCTCGAAAATCAAACGGCGCAGCAGCAATCCTTCTCCATAGCAGTCGCGGAACGGTTTAACGGGGCTGCCGGAGAGCACAGGGTCAGCGTGCTTGATGATCCCTCCGACGCTGAGTTTTCAGCCGCGAAGGCACTCAGCCGCGGCTCGCAACTCTGGCTCAGCGGACAGGACCGCAGCGCCGCACTCAATCATTATCAGACAGCCGCTGCCGCGCCCGGGGACGTGGGCAAGATGGCAGCAATGCTGCACGCCCAAGGCCTGTGGATGCTGTCGCGGTTCCAGGAAGCGATCGACGATCTCGAAGCGCTGATTGCGGCGGAGAACGACCCCTATCACCAGCTTCACCTTCGCTGGACCCTGGCGGAAAGCTACTCCGGCGATCGACGTCACGAAGAGGCGCTGGCCCAGTATGAGCTGATCAACGCCGCGCTCCCGAACTACAAAACCACGCTGGAACACATATTGACCCGCGAGGAGATTCGCGGTGACTACGGCGCGGAGATGGTCTATTTGGCCTTTCAGCTGGGTGACCGCAGCCTGATGCCAGCGGGCCGCGATGCAATCGTTGCAGCCCTGGCGGCCGTCCAGCCGTACAATGATCCTGTGCTCACTAGCGAGCTTACCCTGGATCTGGGCACCATCTACGCCATGGGCGGCGACTGGGACACGGGCCTTGCCACCATGTGGATCGCCGCCGACATTGCCGAGGCCGCGGGCAGTCGTAGAACGCAGAGCAAGATCGAATCCAACATCGGCTTTATCCTTCTGCGACTCGGTGAATTGGGCGGCTCACTGCAGCACTACCGCCGCGCATTGACGTTGGAGACAGACGGCCTGTTAGAAGATGGGCTGGCGTCAGTGTACGCCCAGCTCGGCAAGATCTATCTGCGTTTGGGCGACTATTACCGTGCCGAGCACTACTACGAGGAGGCGGTAACCATTCTCCGACGACTGGACCTTGGCGAGCTCCGCCGCGTCAACGAAATCGAGTACGGCAACGTGCTGCGCATTCGCGGAAAGACGGACGCGGCCCTGCAAACACACACGGTCGTTTTCAAGGAGATCGACGGGGAGAGTTGGAACTATGGCTGGCTGAAGATCCTGACGGCCCTCATCCTCGACCACCTCGATGCCGGCAACCAGAGCGAGGCCGCCAGATACCACGCGATGCTCACGGAGCGTCGCGATGATCGGCTCGGCGCTGACCAGCCTCTCTCCATGGTCCCGATAATGGAACTGGAGGTCGCCGAGGCCGTCGCACGCTATAGCCAGGAAACCGGATCCACAGTCGCTGCGATCGAAACCATCGAGGACGCACTCGGTCGTCTTGAACCGGACTTCGAACGTCCCCGGCGGCTTGACCTGCTGTACCAGCTATCCAAGGCCTACGAATCAATCGGTGAACGAGAACAGGCGCTTGCCTACAGCACTCGCGCTATGTCGGAGGTCAGTAGCGTTCGTGATCACCTGGACGTGGCGCGCACCGCACCGCTCTGGAACGCGCGGATCAGCAATCTGACGAACCACCATGTCCAACTCCTGATCCGGAGCCATCTCGATCAGCAGGCGCCAGAGGTTCTGGACGAGGCGTTTCTTACGCTGCAGCAGTCGCGAGCAAACAGCCTGCGGGCCAGTCGGGTTCTGGCGAAACGGGTGGAGCAACGCCGCGCCATTCTGGATGAGCAGGCGCTGGCCTTTAAACGCATGCTGACAGATCGCCGCAATTGGCTGGCGGCGGATGCATCCAGTGCCGGCTATCTCGATGTGAAGAATCGAGCGCTTGTGTCTGAGGAGGCCTATGAGCAGCTGACCAGGCCCTATGCATCCGAAACACCCGTTTCAAAGAATCTCGAAACTATTGCCGAATTGCAGGCTGTCCTCGGCGACGATGAACATGCGCTGATCATGGTCCCAGGGACATCCGCGACCTTTGCACTGCTCGTATCGAACAGCGAGACGCAGGTTATCGAGCTGCCTCGGCAGGGAAAACTACGCAAGCGCGTTGAGAGTATTCGCAAAGCTATTGTAGACGGCGAGCGTGATATAGACGGCTTTGAGTTCGCCAGTCTTATGCAGCTCGCTGATGGCGGGAGTCTGTTCATTGAAGACGGTGGTGAGTACGCGAATCTGCCATGGGGGGTCCTGAACCTGCCAGATGGACAGCTTGCGGCTGAGGCTGTTTCCGCTATAACGGTGCCATCACTCAGTGAGTTCTTCTCGGGCGTTGATGAAGCGCCGGCTGCGGCCGATACGCTTGATATCGCCATCATCGCGGACCCTGCTTTCGCGGAAAGCGTGAACGGTTATGGCGAGGAACTGAAACGACTGCCCTATTCCGCTATTGAAGCCGGTCGCATTGTTGAGCTGTTCGCTGGTCCGACGCAGCTTTATGCCGGCGAGAATGCGACTATCGAGAGACTGATGTCTCCAGAATCGCGGAATTCTCGCATTCTGCACCTGGCGTCCCATGGACTGGGAAGCGCAGATAACCCAGCAGACATCGGATTCCTGATGACGGACTCAGAAGACGGTGGATTGCTTACCGTAGAGCATGTGATGCAGCAGAAGTTTAGTAACGATCTCATCGTGATCAGCGGCTGCAGTACAGCGACCGGACCTATTCTGGCCAATGAGGGAATGATGGGCTTGTCACGGGCTTTTCTGGCCCAGGGTGGTGGGGCTGTTCTGGCGACGTTGTGGCCGGTGTCTGATCGGGCGACGGCGATGTTTATGGGGAAGTTTTATGAGCTTTATGTTCAGGAGCGGCTGCCGTTGAATGAGGCGGTGCGGAGGAGTCAGCTGTTCTTAAGGGGTAATCCGCGGTATCGAGCGCCGTATTTTTGGGCGGCGTATTCGTTGGCGGTGACTTCGCGAAGTAGCTTGGCGGCGAACGCTACTGACGAAACTACCGTGGTTCAGCTATCAACCAATCAATAGCAACCAATCAAAAAAACCAGTGCGAGACGTTGGCCCGGTCACAGGCATTTGCCTTCGATTTTATCTGTGCGTTATGCATAGATTGGTGTCTTCACTGTTGGTCCCGGGTGTCGTACTGCCCCTCACCAGCGGCTAGCAGTTGGAGATTTAGCCTTCGGCACCAATTAAACAAAGCGCTCGCTAGCGCCTCGTCCCCTTCTACCGTCGCTAGTTCCTGAACCTGGTCAAGGAGCTTGACCTACGCGGCTTCGAGGGCATCCGGGATCCGCGCGAGGGCGGCCCCGAGGATGACCTGCGTCGCCAACAGACTCGGGAAGCCGCAAACCGCCAGTTCGACGACAACTACACCGTCGGCCAGCGCCTCGACAAGCAACGACTGCCGGTCGAACAGTTCGACTTCGAATACGGCTCACCCATGTCGATCTACAACTGGGAACTGTTCTTCCACATTCCCTTCATGATCGCGACCCACCTCAGCCGCAACCAGCGCTTCGAAGACGCGCAGAAGTGGTTCCACTTCATCTTCGACCCGACGGACAACTCGGAAGTCCCGGCGCTGATGAATCCCTACCGCTTCTGGAAGGTCAAACCCTTCTACGAGAACACCGACATCCGCACAGTCGAGGAGATGCTGCGCCTGCTGTCTTCCAGCGAGGCCGATGACCTGGAGGCGCGCCGCGACCTCGAAGCGCAGATCAAGGACTGGCGCAAGAACCCCTTCCAGCCGCACCGTATCGCGGAACAGCGACCCGTCGCCTATCAGAAGTCCGAAGTGATGAAGTACCTGGACAACCTCATTGCCTGGGCCGACCACCTGTTCCGCCAGGACACCCGGGAAAGCGTGCGCGAAGCGACGCAGATCCACGTGCTCGCCTCGGGCATTCTCGGCAAAGAGCCCGACCGCATCCCTGCGCCGGAAGGCACCAAGACCATCGGTGGCAATCCGGTGCGAAACTTCAACGATCTAGCGCCGCATCTGAACGATCTCGACAACGCGCCGATCATGCTTGAAACCGTTCTTCCTCCCGCAGAACTACCGGGCGCAGACCCGGGCAGCGGTCTCAATGCCGCCGACAGCTTCCTCAATCCCGGTGGCGACGGAGGCAGTGGAGGCATCACTGGCCCCGGCGACCTTGTCTCGAATGAGCCGGAGGATCCACCGGCACCGGAAATCGTGGGCTCCACCCTGTTCTTCTGCGTACCGCCCAATCCCAAGCTGCTGAATTACTGGGATATCGTCGCGGATCGACTGTTCAAGATCCGCCACTGCCTCAATATCGAGGGCATCGAACGCCAGCTCGCGCTGTTCGCGCCGCCCATCGATCCGGCACTGCTGGTACGAGCCACAGCCGCGGGCGTCGACCTGTCGTCAGTCCTCTCGGACCTCAACGCGCCACGCCCGCACTACCGATTCCAGACCACGCTCCGCGCCGCGCTCGATCTCTGCGGCGACGTCAAGGCTCTCGGTCAGGCGCTCCTGTCTGGACTGGAAAAGCGCGACGCCGAGGAGCTTTCTCTCCTGCGCCAGCGCGACGAGGAGTCCATGCTGAAATCTGTACGCGCCGTGCGCAAGCTGCAGATCGACGAAGCGCGCGAGGCAATTACCGGACTCAAGAAGAACCTCGACGGTATCCAACAGCGCCAGGAGTTCTACGAGAAACGCGAAGCGCGCATTCCCAACGAAAAACTGCACCTCCAGAAACTGGAAGCCGCACAGATGTTCGACACCATAAGCTCCGCCACCTCCCTGGCTGCCTCCGTGCAGGCCATGGTCCCGGAGTTCGACCTCGGTGCCGAGGGCGGCTTCTCCTCACCCACCGTGAAAGCCCAAGTCGGCGGCGCGAACTTCTCCAAGGCCGCGTCGATAGCATCACAGATCCTCGGCATCATGGCTTCGTCAGCGCGGCAGGACGGCCAGCGCGCCTCCATCGTCGCCGGATACGACCGGCACCAGGAAGAGTGGGACTTCTCCGCCGCTCAGGCGGCGAAGGATGCCGAAAACATGGAGAGCCAGATCGCCGCGGCGGAAGTCCGCCTCGCGATCGCGGAAAAAGAACTGGAAAACCAGGAACAGCAGATCGAACACAGCCAGGAAGTGCACCGCTTCATGCGCGACAAGTTTTGCAACCGCGATCTGTACAGCTGGATGGTGGGTCAGGTCTCCGGGCTGTACTTCCAGAGCTACCAGCTCGCCTACGATCTCGCCAAACGCGCCGAGCGAGCATTCCAGCATGAACTTGCCGTACCGGACGCCGGGGTACTTACAACGGAGGCGCCTGCCTCGTGCTCCTTCAGATCGAGATGATCTGTTCTTCGGAGTAGCGCTTTCGCTTCATATTGGGATCTCCTTATCGACACGATAGAGGGAAATCCCACATCCTGCATGGCTCGAATTACGGGGGTACGGTCACGTTAATGATGAAGAACCTCATGACTCTCCATCGGAAGTGCTCAATGCTCCCGAACCCGTACGCTCTACTATAAAACAGGCCTCACTTATATCTCACCCGAAACGCGCCAGAAGTCGACCTCGGCAAATATGAACTCGGCGAAGAAATAGCATAGAGAAAAGCCGTTATTTCCAAGTTTAGACTGGAGCGGATGTCAGTAGATTTCCATGCGCGCGATTTTTGTGTTGCGTCTTGAACGCCGCTGGTATAAATATTGGGTAGGCCACGAGCAATCCAACATGCGATCAACTACTCTATTTGAAGTTTCATCCGATAGGCTGCTCTGGAATCGGTTCCTAATCTTTATCGCATCCTCGCTGGCGATCGGTGGTCTCGCCTCATTATCTGAGCCTGCCCAGGCGCAAGCGCTAGAGACCGTGCGCCACCAATCAGCTAGTAACTCTATGGCGACTCGCGCGTATGCGACTAGTGGGGACCCGCTTGACTGGATCAACCGTGAGCACACGCTAGCGGAAACAATCTCAATAGCTCAGACACAGCTTGTTGTAGACAAGGCATTCCCACTGCTGGATGCAAAGTGGCCAAATGGAGTCGTTTTTGTATGTTGGGAGCAGCAGAGCACATCGCTTCATCAGTACCAGGAAACTGTACGTTTAGCGGTCCTCAATACTTGGCAAAAGTACTCAGCGTTGGAGTTCGTTGGCTGGAATGTGTGCTCCACTGACTATGTAGGCGTAAGAATAGCTGTCAGAGACGAAGGGCCGCATGTTAAGCATCTAGGAAAATACTTGGCTTATGATGAGAGCGGTAATCAAGTCGTTATTGAGGAGGGTATGGTTCTGAATTTTAGCTTCGAGAACTGGAGTCCCGACTGCAGAGCAAAGAAAGTACACTGTATCAGGGCTATCGCAGTCCACGAGTTCGGTCATGCCATAGGTTTCGCTCACGAGCACAATAGAGAAGATACCCCTGGCGAATGTCGAGCACTACCGTCAGGTAGACCTGGTGACACGTATTTAACACCGTGGGACCCAGATTCTGTAATGAACTATTGCAACGATGAGTTCAACAATAATGGAGAGTTAAGCGATCTCGATATTGTCGCTGTACGAGCCATCTATGGCAATATTTAGAGAGCGAATCGTAGAGGAAAAAGGATTGTTGGGCGGGAAGTAATACTATGTCTTGGGAAAGTAATAGAATTAAAAGCTTTGCAGTGATTGTGCTCGTTTTTTTTATCACGGCATTCACAACAGACTCTAACGCGCAGGATGATTCGCATCATGATTTGGTTTCACGTGGCCTCGCCCACCTAACTGTTAGGGCCCAGTTGAAAGAGAACGGTAAAGTAGTGGAAAAGCAAGCAACTGGGATGGTGGTCTCTAGAGATGGGCTAGTACTGACAGTTTGGCACTTGATAAAGGATCTTGGCGAAGTTGTGCCTCGCACCGTCAATATTGAAGCTAGGCTCGGGTCGAAAGTTGCGCCACCGATTCCTGCTGCACTGATTGATGCGTCGATTACAACTGATTTGCTTTTATTAAAGCTGCTCCCTTCATCTGCGGATTATGCAACGATACGGTTTGGTTCGCCCACAGAGCATCAAGACACTAGTCAACTATTCTCGCAAGGATTTCCCTCAAGTCTTCCTGAAAAACGTTTACTGTCTTCCAAAATACGTACGCGATTCGGCCCTCTACCATCTGGCTTCTATCTATGGGGCACTGGATTTACATTTGAAGACGGCGAGAGCGGATCTCCAGTCTATAACGATCGAGGGGAGGTCTTGGGTATCGCCAAAGGCGTTGAGGGTTCGACTGGATATTTTATACCAGTGATGTATGCAGAATCACTTCTTTCTCAGATTCGTTTAAAGGAAATCCGTGATGAGATGCGAGGGTTTAGTCACCTTAGAACGCAGCTAAATTGGCGTTTGGAGTACGATCAGGGTAAAGATGTGCTTAACGTCATTTATGAAAAAACGATACCTGGCGAGCCTCACGTTGCTTACATAAATCTCGTTCTAGTCATAGACGGGTACGACTTCGACCAAGAGAGGATTAAGTTGTCACCTTCATGGCAAATCAACAGACTCGAAAAGCCTTCTCTACGCAGTGATTCCTCTGGGGTCTTTGAAGTTAAAGACTTTAAGCATCAAGTTCGATCAAAGGGTGAGGGCTTTGCCAACATCAGGGATATTGAAATAGATGTCATACCATTTATACAAGCAACTGATATTGGGTCTAAGGCCGTGGCCAGTGCTACCAGGTTGCGTAAAGCGCGGCTAGAACTGGAGTATGAGGATTAGATCTGTGTTGTTCGTCTGCCAGTGCAGAATGATGAAGGAACGGATTAAACGACTGTCGGCTCTAGCAATTGAGCCGAGTCTTGTATTGCTGGTTTTACTCATACTTTGGGTGCCTTCGACTAATGTGAAAAGCAGCGAAAGTACGGTGCTACCCATCAGTAGCCACGCTGGGTTTATACATTTTCTTAACGACAGTGAGCACTTGCTTGTTATAGATTCTTTCGGCTCAACGGTTGAAAAGGTTAACGTGGCTTCTGGCTCCAGAGAGAATATTGTGGAGTTGTCTGAAGGCGAATTCAACGCAAGTATTACAGATATTGTGCAGGGCCCAGATCTCAATTTTCTGTATATGGTCGGCGAAGAACTGAACTCAGGAGTGTCCCCTGGAAAAGGTTTGCTTGCGAGGTACAATCTGAAGACTGGGGAATTTACTCCTCTATGGCTTCAGAAGCGGTTCCTAAATCCATCACTTGCTGTGTCAAAAGCCGGTACGTTCTACGTGGGTAGTCAAGATTCGTCCGCTATCACTGTAATACGAGGTCGCGGTTTGTGGGAGACAAAAACCAATGTGGTTCCGCCTGACAATCTTGACTACGGAATATTTGTAGAAAAGGGTCCTGTACGGCGTATAGGACAATCGCTAAACGAACAATTCCTGCTGGTTTCGCACTCTTCGAATCCTGCGATTTCGTTAGTTGATGTTGTACACAGTGAGGTTGTTGATTTACTTGAGGTATGGGAAGTTGAAAAGCGGGTGTATCCGTTCGAAATGTTCACTCCCGTAGATCATTCTAATACTGTTCTCTTCGCAGACTACAATCTAGGCAATGTCGTTACCTCCCAGATAGACAATGACATCCAAGGTTTCAATAATACCAATCTGGCTCCCCTGGTGATGCGTCGTAAGAGCGACGAGACTTCTAAATCTATGCGTGAACCTCTTCTGGTTGCTGCGGACGCAAATCTAAAGATCATAATCGTAGTCGATCGTCCAAGTAGACGCATCACGGTTTTGGCCCAGTCAGAAAGCTCGACTCTAGAGCGGCGAGGAGTGATTGAGCTTAACTATGCACCAGCAGATCTTGAGGTGTCTCGGAATGGTAAGTACATAGCTCTATTGCATGAAGATAGGCGTTCTATTGAAATTATCGAAGATGTATTCGCATGGTCCAGTAGAAAAACGTCTCTTGCTGGATCCGATAAAACGCGGGAGTTACAACGAAGTCTGGCTCTACTTGGATATCCAATTGATACCATCGACGGACTGCAGGGAGATAATACAAGGGCGGCCCTAATGAATTTTCAAAAAGCCGCTGGGTTGGTTGTTAGCGGCAGGTTTGACGGGAATACCAAAGAAGCGCTTGATAGTGTGATTTCGGAGCTTCCTGCCGTGCCCATGAGCTTCGAGAGGGCGGTAACTCTCTTGAACCAAGTGAGTTCTGGCAACGTTCTCGATGCAGAACAGTGTCAAATCATGGACGAAAAAAGCAGATGCACACAAGTCGGCATCAACTCACGATCGGGCAACTCATTTGTTACGTATTTGGATGATCGTACTTTTGAGCTGGTCTGTGAATCGTCCAGTAATGTAGCCTTTCCGATTCAAGTTGATGTTGGCGTATTTTTAAGGAACGATCGGCAGTATATCTGTACAACTTTTCACAGCTGCGCATATATTCGGTACAGAAATATCGCGGCTTACTCTCAGTTTTGCTCTAATCTTGAGCAATGAATCAATTCGTTGTGAATCCTAGTAAGCCAAATAAGGTATGAGCATGAAACTAAAATTACCTTTACTTTTGCCAAGTATCCTGGTCATCTCGGGTGGTCCTGGGTGTGCGTCACGGATCGATGATGCTGTTTTGAATCGAATTACTGAATGCGGCGCCGGGTATTCGCTAAATCTCGGGGCCACGCTTTCCGCTAAGCTCGAAGAGAATATTAGGGATGGAGTCAGCGTTGATACGGGTATTGAAGATGAGCTTAAGGCTACTTTTATAAATAGTGCCGATGTATCAGAGGACAACGCTGTTCAGTTGTACGACAGCTACTTAAGTTGCTTGAACAAAAGGTTGTAGGCGTCGAAGAATGCGCTGCTCTCTTAAAGCATGTCAACATACTATCTCGATTTGTATCCTAATATTACTATTGAGTGCATGTCGTCTAATTAACGACAGCTGTGATGATCGTGTATGTATTTGCGGCGCCGGTTACGGGATGTCTTTAAGTCAAGCCGTCGAACTTGATGCACTAAAAATTGCGAGAGGGGAATTAGAGGCGTCAATCGATCTGGAGTTTGCGGCTCGTGCGCAGTTTGTAAACAATGCGAACGTCACAGAAGAAAGAGCTGTGAAGCTCTACCAGTCGTATGTGAATTGCTTAGAGTCCGAATCGAACCTGCATGCGTATTATGAGTTAGAAGAACTCAAGGTATCAAGCAGCCGCAACCAGTTGGTGTCTTTAGGCACTGCTAAGGAGGTTGAGGAGTTCGACAGTGTGTCCAATGAATATTTAGAAGCGTTGTCTAACAACGAACAACTAATCGCGTATGACGCTTACCGAAGACTACGATTGCATTTGGCTATAGTGAACAGCAGGCTGGTTCTGAGTGACCAAAACAGTGAACTAATTTTGAGTCAAGAATTTGAAGAAGATACCGATTACTCTATTAGTTCCAAAGATGACAACAGTGAACCAGCATTTTCACCGTGTACAACTTTGGCAGCCGATGCTTTTGAAAATCAGTACGTAGTCGACAGTGGCATTATTTGTAGAGAAGCAATGCGGCGAGCGTTACGAAACAAGTATGAATGAGTTTCAAGAGGGAAACTCAGTTTTGAATTGTGATGCCTGTTTTTGTCCACGATCCCACTCATCAATCATTGTTTCAATCGAAAGAAACTGCCTTTCCAATGACCGCTTAGCCACAATACTGCACAAGAATCGTTCATGATGCGTATACAAGTATCTTGTAAAAACCATGTCTTCTATTCGGTACACTTCAGTGGTGTATCCGAGACTCTCAGTAATGTGGATGCAAAGCGCCGCTTCATAAATGAGATAGAGCTTTTGGAGATCTACTAACTTTACATCGTTAGTTGCGATATTGAAGCGATATAAGTAATCGCAAGCAAGTTGTTTGAGCGTGGGCTCTACATCTATACTGCTTGCATAGTCGCTTAGCTTAACAAGTATCTCCTTAAACCCGGGTGTTTTTAAGATTCTTGTCATAGTGACGATTGTGCAATCGCTATTACTAATTCCGGCGTTGTTTAGTGTCCTTCTGAACTGATCGGCCTCTAATTCAACTTTCATGCAGAGTCCCTTGCCGGCAGCAACGCCCCTCATCTGATAGTTCAAACATCTCAGGTAATCACAGATTACTACTTTTGAATCATGGCTTTGATCGATGACCTGCTCTTTGACAAACCTAAGTACGCTTTTCGAGTAGAAGTGGTTTCCCAGACTGATTGGAATAAAGGATCTTGTTGCGTTGTTAAGTGAAGGCATTTCGGGTTTCCATGTGCGTTGCATGTTCCGGTGAGTATTCCTAGTTGGACCAACTATAATTCTTGCAAGCTAGATTTCTGTCATGAAGAAACGGCCCGAAAGGTTCACGACGACGTTGGTGCGACAGGAACGTTTTCTGCATAGGATGTTCCGAGGTGTCGTTGGCTCCTGAACCCGCGCCGCATGGTACGTCTGTAGTCATTGGGTAGGAAAGCAATTTGATAAAAATGTAGTGGTATCCGTTGACTTTACTAGAGCGCTATCCAGGAAACACGATCTTCGCTTAGCTTGCTTCTGATTTCGATATATAGGCTACCTATCCAGAAGCATAGTAAACAGTATGCGTTTAAACAGTCGAAGGTATAAGGCGTTAGCGCTGGAGATTTATGGCCCCCTGTAGTCGTAGGATTTAACCATCAAGACCCTCGTGTTCGTCGATTGGTATACGTTACCCCTCTGGTTGCGCTGCTCGGTAGATGAGTGTAGCTCAACGTTAGTGACAGTCGCGCCGCAGAGCATTCACGCTCTGCGTACTGCGATTCCCTGTTGGTTGGAAGAAGCGGATAACGATCTGAGTGATCGCTCCCGTCGGCTTCTAGCACGTCTCGCTGAGGACCTGCGCTATCTCGATGCGAGAGTAGAACAGTACAACGAGGAGATTGCGATACTTGCTAGGGATTTGCCCACGGCAAGGCGACTGATGACGCTTCAGGGTGTCGGTCCGGTCATCGCGACGGCACTTTCAGCCGCGCTCGGTGCCGGTGAAGGGTTTACCAAGGGGCGCGACTTCGCAGTCACCCTTGGTCTGACCCCTAAGCACCACGGTACGGGAGGCAAGGAGCGTATCCTGGGGATCAGCAAACGAGGCGATGCGTACCTGCGGACCGTATTGATCCATGGAGCGCGATCGGCGGTTCATGCCGCCAAAGGCAAGACCGATCCGTTGAGTCGATGGATCAATGCGTTACTGGAGCGGCGACATGTCAATGTCGTCATCGTTGCTCTGGCGAACAAGACCGCTCGTATGGCGTGGGCTCTGGTGCGCAACGATCGAGACTACGATTCGACTTGGCTAGGCGCAGCGTCATGAACGAACAAATGCGGTAAAAACAGAAGACCCAACCTACCAACGATTGCAAAGGAGTCTGACTGACGGCAAACAGGTCGAACCGGCGCGGGTAAAACCCGACTCCCCCGATGGGCGAAAAGCCCGACTTAACGATTGGGAATCCGCGCGCGAATAGCCCATCAAGGCCCCGTGCTAATGCACGATCATGAGGCCGGATACACGTGAGCAATCGATCCTACTGCCCGAGATCAAACCCCTTGCAAACGGGGAGGAGTCCATACACGAGGGAATGCCCGCTGATTCGGAACTCGGACTACTGAACCGAATCCATTACGCCAAGATGGCTCTGGATGACGATATCTCCAAGTCCATCCGACAGGGTGATGCGAACAAGGCACGGATCCTTACTAGAACTAAACGAGATCTCCTCAACGTGGTGGACGCCCAGAATCCGATGTACGCGAGGGCACGGCAGATCTGGAGTGATGCGGCCAGTGTCGACAACGCCATCGACCAGGGGCGACGGATATTCAAGGTGAATGCATCACAAGCCAAGGAGATGAGCGAGGACCTGACGGATGCCGAGCGTATTGGCTTTAAGGCTGGCGCTGTAGAGGCGATACAGAGCGTCATGGACGATATCGATACCAACGCCAATGCCGTCAAACGAGTCCTCGGAAAGCAGTCCCTGCGCGGACGATTACGGCAGGTGTTCGATTCTGAGGAGGCGTTCGAGGAGTTCGTGGACGATGCGACCAGAGAGGTTGAGTTCCAACGCACTCGTGCCGTTGTATCTAGTGGATCTCCCACCTCTCAGAACCTGAAGGGACAGGAGGCGCTGAGGACCGCTGCGGATGGGCAGGCCTTCTACCAGACGGATACGGTGGGTAAAGCCCTGCTCATGGCCATGCGGATCATAGGTGAGCAGGAGGTGCGTCCGGAGTTACTCAAGGCGCTGTCACGGAGACTGCTTGACGACGGTGTTCCGGCAGAACAGTTGTTGAATCAGCTCATCCAGGGTGAGACCGGGAGGAAGATTGGAATGGCGCTTGGGACCAGAACACCAGCCACCACCCGCTCCGCCCTGCTACCCATCATCGGGGAACGGCAATAAGGCCTCGGTAATCCGTTGTCCGACCTTTAGTAGCTCAACGAATTCGCAGCGGAGGTGGAGGCTTGAGAGCTGAAATGAGGCATTTCGACGCGACATGATTCCCTTCCGATTTGGACCCAAAGCGGAACTTCAGCCCATGATGGCGCCGGGATTCTTTACACTCCAAAATCCCAAGCTATCCGTCAAATTATTCAAGGTTCTTGATACGACGAGACAATCTCGATTCTGGCATGAAGGTCGCTTGAAAAGCTGCGACAAAATTTCGACCGGTCCGTTAAGCCAATCCGCATATTACTGCTTGAGAAATGTAAGCAGCCTAAATCGAGGAGTGACCATGCTTCGGTGCGCAATAGTGTTCTTTCTTGGAATCGCCCCTATCTACGCCCTCGCGAATCCGGTGTTGATCACCGTGGATGGGAGAAACGGTAGCGCATCCGTCTCGCTACAACCGGGCACCTACCAGATCAACGTCGCATCGGGCGCGTGGAATGCATGGGGGGGGCAAACTGGTTTTGACCCAAATCTCGGCGAAACACTTGGATGGCTCACTTCAACAACGCTTATCGGCGCACCGGGACGGTACGAAACTCCAGGAGCGGCGGTTGCTGCAACGCCGACCGAATTCAGATCCTCAGATGTGCCCTTTACCTTGACGGCGGCGATAACCGATCCGGTCCCCGATGACAACGTAGGAGCAGTAAACATCCAAATTAAGCGGTTAAACGATAACCCACTCGAGCAACTACCCGAAGATCGAATCAACGACTCACTCAATACTTTGACGCTAATAGCGGAGGCACTCGGTAATTCAGTGTCAGAAATCGCTCAGCTAGTTTCGAATTATGTTTCCAGTTCAAATCTTCCGGAGTTCATCGATTCGCTGTTTGAGCCGGTAGGTTCAACTGTATCGAGCGCGATCAGCCGACTCGCGGGCGCGCTAACCAGCATCGGCATCGGTTCACTGACAAACGCGCAACCGGATTTGCTTGACGACGCGGCGAGGGCTTTTGGTGACGCGAGGCGCAGCCCGAACAACCCTGGCCCATGGGTGAATCGAGATAGCCAGCGAATACTCGATCAGATTGTCGATGACATCAATAACCAGGCGTCGCCACGGCAACCAGTAAGCGGTAACGGTGGCAGATCGAACTTCGATGAGGCCGTACAAGGAGGCCGATCGGACGTTTACGATCCTTTGATTTCAGAGTCCTTTGTGTATGAGAAAGGACTGTCCGACCCAAACTTCTTGTCGATACTGCTTCCGTACTACGGCACTCTATATGACGGTGGCTACATAATTGAAACCTGGGGTTTGGATGGATGGGAGTTTTTCGCTGACGCCTCCGGCTTTGAAGAAGTGTTCTTCGGAGAAACCGGAGTGGATCGATTTCGCGTCTCTGGTATCGACTTGGACGCAAATCCTGGCTTGATTGGGCAGCAGTGGCTTTCTTCGCTTCGGTTTGTCGACGACGGACGATTCACCGGTTCGATCAATGCACAAGCCGTAGATGTACCAGCACCCGCCACGCTAGGCTTGATGCTCCTTAGCCTATTTAGCCTGAAGCTGCACCGTAGAACATGTACGTATAGGTCGCTCCGAGGTCAAAGCTTGCGAGGGGGGGGTTCTCCGCAGTAGGTTTCCGGTTTTGGCCGAAGTCGGAAGTAACTTGAGTGCATTTGAACGTCCGCTTTGCGCGGGGCCAGACTTGCAGGAACGTGTATCGCGCAACTACTTGGCGTATGCACACCATCCCATACCGTAGTCGCCGTCTGCGCGTGCCTCGAAGTTTTCAGGCACGGGATTCGCGCGGAGTCCTTCTCTAAGGAGCAGGATTCTTTTCCCAGGCCAAAGATGCATCTGGATCGCCAAGTACTTTTTCGGCAGAACATACGTCGTGTAGTTCAGATCCTAATTACTAATCATCCGAATGCCGGCTCACGTGTTCTCGCCATCCGTCAGGCGCACCAAGTGGTCGTGAACGACCTTCAGGACATCCACAGGCTCCAACCCAGGATCGATGTACCAAGCGCGGTTGGCCATATGAACATAGCCGTTCTTGAACTCTATACCACCGTCTTCATCGGGATACACGCCATCCGCGACGCTGCAATAGGTGTCAAATGGCGCGTCGATATCTGAGGGAACATTACTGCACTTCAGACTTGAACCGAACGCCGCGCGAACCTCACCCTCCGGCATGCCGCGCGTAATGGTGACGCCTAATATCTCGATGGACGCTTCGCTAGTCTGGCCATCAGGATCATCGGCCAGAGCCGTGATCGCTGGGAACGCCATTAGCGCTAGAAACAGAACCTGCATCCTCATGGTCGGTAAATCCCATCGCTCGCCCTAGATCCTATGTTTCGATTCCTTCGCACGGCACTAATACCGTGATTGGATCTATCAGAGCTGTCGCAACAACCGCCCCGAGGAACGCGCCCGTTAGCATAAATAACGCCGTGGTCCACACCCGGAATCGTAGGGCTCGTAGCAGCTTCGCACGAAACCTGATGTTGTCTCGTTGCAGTTGTTCGATATCGTCCACTACAGCTCTACTCCCAGCGGCAATATGTCGGACGCGCGTTATAGTCGACCTATACGAAGCACGATAGACAGTCGCTAGGCCAAGTAACGATAAGCGCAGTCTGTCAGATTGTTACCCAGACTATGACTACCAATAGAATGGTCAACCACATCCACGAATAACTTGTGGGCTCGGCTGCAACCCGGCCTGAGTCTGACGCATCTCGAATTTTTTGTAGTTCGTTCCTAACATCCCGTATCCATCGATCGGACAGCTCGAACGTAATTACCTTTTCGATCACTCGGGGTTCTGCCGCCTCATCTCCATCTCTTTCCGCCACGATGCACAGGGCTTCATCGAAGAACTCTGGAAGTAATTCCAGCTTCTGGACCTGTGATCCGAGCCCCTCTTTCAGTAGTTCCACAAGTCTTGATGCCTCGTCCGGGAGCATGTCGAACTGCAACCTTTCTTCATAGGCTACAAACTCACTTATGCACGCTTGGATCAACGTGCAGACATGGCGTATTTCTTCAGCATCCCCAGGCTCTCCGGGTTCGCCAAAGCTGTCAGTTAGGCGTGTCATTAGCTGATTGACTGGTGCAACGGATCTTCGGGACTCAGTCAACCTTTCCTTCGCCCAAGTCAGCACTTCCTCGCTCGCAACATGGTTGCCTGCACGAAAGTAGGACCCACTGCGTACATCATGCAGTCGTCTGAACACCGGCGCGTTCAGGTACTGGAGCAACTCCTTTGCGAGCATCCACTCCCAAGCAGTCGGTTTGTCCCTTACGATCCTGCGTACGATTGGAGGGAACTCATCAAACTGCGCGAGGCTAGCCCTTTCAAGGTCATGCTCGATCAGATCGGTGGCTTTGCCCAGGCTGGTGACGACGAACTCTTCATGCATCTCCCGCCAAGCGAACAAAACATCGGAGGAGAACCGCGTGGCGTCGGTATCGATCAACTTGTGACAGTTCCTGCAGAGCCATATTGCGTTGGTGATTTGCGATCGATCAAAATCGCTCATCGCTATTGCGTAGCGTTTCGACCCTGGGCGCGCGCCCCGAATGTGGGCGGCTTCGCCTATTAACAGAGCTTTGTCCTGCTCGCTACTTGGCCCAGCTGTTGGGGCTCTGCAGTCTGGATTGGAACACAGATAACCGGCGCGCTGAGCGAGCGTCAAAGCCGTTTTCTTGGTGAAATCAGGAGCAGCCATGTTGAGCCAAGTATTGGATCCTGGCTATCGTACACGCCCGATCGTAAGGCATCTCGGTCGCAACGAAATGGAATCGGAGAGCTTCTAGACGAATTGCGCTCGCTATTCGGTGTCGATTTTTTGGACGATTATGTCGTGAGTCTAGAGGACGCAGTATAGCTGCGCTAGAGCGAAGGAGTTTTTAGAGGTAGCAAGTGCAGCCTATCTCATACGCTGGGAGATATGCTTGGATCTCTTAGCAACCAGTGAGCACTTCGTTTGGGTCGAACTCAGGCAAACGCGCGGCCCGAGCTGAACGCCTACTTCTTAATGCGGAGACTCCTGTCAACTCCCTGTGACGCCTGCCTCCGGCCAAAAGCAGATCTTTGAGTTGCATGCCCGCCGACAGTACTTCAGAAGATTTGCGCGATCTACGTAGCTAGCATATGTTTGATCAGTCGGAGCAGCGAGATTGAAGGTCGTTAACTTGCAAGAAGTCGACGAGCCTTTACTCATTAGTGCGCGTTTACATGGCTTCACATTCTGTGGTTAGCAAATGGACCTAGAAGAGAGAGAGCGTCGAGCAAAAATTTGCGCAGAGGAACATGGAGGGCTGCTCTGTTACGTTGAGGCATTCTACGTTCAGTCCATCATATACTCTGCATCTAGATGCCTAGACGCGTTGACACGCTACGATACGCTAAAGGAAGATGAAAACACGTCTGCGGATGTTCTAGTCAGCCTTGTGCAAGAAGCTGTGGGACATTCTGCTGCATTATCTAGGTATTTCTGGCCAAGCCCTCAGGGTAGCAAGAAGCGGCCGAATCTTGCGGTCTTAAAGGAAGAAAGAGGCAAAACGCTTCGACAAGCGTTTTTGCTGGACGAGAACTCACCACTATTTAGCCGAGATCTACGTAACGCTTGGGAACATTTTGACGAACGATTAGACGATTATTTTCTTGAAAACGAGGCTGGATACTTCTTCCCCGGTCCGATCCTCGATACCCATCAACTGGCCGATGATCCAGTCGGTCACGTTTTCAAACTCCTAGATGTGAAGGAAGAGTGTTTAGTGCTACTCGGACGAAAGTACTTTTTCTCTCCAATTCGAGTCGCAGTTCAAGAAGTATTCGAACTTGCGGTTAACTCCCAGTCAAGGGGGTTGAGGATCCAACGTAGGTGAAGGTGCTAGCGAACAAGGCCAAGCAAGCTGCTACGCTGGACTTCAATCCTGTGGTTTGCTGCCCGTGCGGGCGACGGTACGTCTAGGGAGCATGTCTTGGAAGAACAAGTCCTCAGAAGAGTCACTGAGTTCTACTTTAGCTCTCGGGATTTCAACGGGTATCCCGTCTATACATTGATATCGGAGTTCGCTCTCAACGAAGCAGAGGTTACGACGCTTCTACGAGATATGATTTACGCGGAAAAAATCGAAGTGGTATTCGGAAACGTTCATCCGAACGCCCACATTAAGGCCTTCTCTGGGACTCCGAAAGAGCAGCAGCTTGAATGGCTCGATTCCCTTGATCTAAGCGGACACTTCTGTCTCTATCCGACCGTGCAGACGATCAATGCTTCTGGGAATGTACCGGACCTCACTGGGAGCCCCTACACTGCACAATTAGCGATGGGTGCTGGCCAGCTGGATTACCGTGTGTTCGATCTTTCGGTCTTGGAGCACTATCGCAATGATCCGAGATACTACTATCGAACCGATTTCGTCAGTGGTCAGATTTCAATTAAAGACGAATACTTCGAGTCTGATTCGGTGCCAGAGCGCGACCAAGTGCTACTGCAGACATTTGGGTTCTCATATGACGACGAATTCAACCGAGCCGTTGCTGTATTTCTCCGCTATTTGACCGACCTGAGCCCAGCGCATCAGACAGCTTGGCAGGCCAAACAACTAGATGGCAACTACGCGCTGCATCCTGACTACTACAGAACTAGCATTCTCGGCGAATGGGGTATGAAGCTCTCAATCTTTGATGCGTTTCGTCAAGAACTTAAGGTTGTGAATGCAATGTCGGAGACAATAGGCAAGCCTGGGTTGTTTAGGAACTCCTTTCAAGACGATCGGCCGAGAGGATTCGGGTTTTTGCTCAGGCCAACCCTGGATGAGTTCAATGATTTCGTACTCCTCCTGGATCAGATGATGTCCGATAATCTCAACAAGAAATTCTTTACGCCTGAGGTTGAGTTGAATGAAGACATCTCTCAGGAAGACGGGAAGGTAGAAGTGAGACAGAAAGGGACCATCGCGTTACTCGACGAGTGGATGAACCGAATGTTCCGCCCCAAAGACCCTAGCGCTCTCGATAACATGCTTGCCACCTTTAGAAAGGTGAGGACACTTCGACAGAAACCCGCTCATTCGCCGCAGGAAGACAAGTTCGACCAGAAGTACTTTCATGAGCAGAGGAAGCTCGTAATGGACGCCTATGATGCAGTCAGAGTGATTCGCTTAGTGCTGGCGAATCATCCTGCGGTAAGGCGGAACCCGCCGGAGATCAGCGAACTACTGTTAAAGGGCGAAGTGTGGACGTACTAACAGCCAGCAAGTCTTACAAGGGGGCCCTCAGACGTCCGTTCTTGATGAACTCCCCTTTTATTCGATGGTACCGGCTTGGATCAATGTGGCGGGTATTTGGCGGGTATTCTGAAGAGCTGTTCTGAGAGGCCTGTGATTGCCACTAACGTGGCGGAGAGGGAGGGATTCGAACCCTCGATACGTTGCCGTATACACACTTTCCAGGCGTGCGCCTTCGACCACTCGGCCACCTCTCCGAAGGGCGCGAAGGATACCGAATGCGTCGACTGGACGCCAGCTTCCTGACGCGGGAGGATTCCTGCTCATCTTGCTCCGGAAGCTTTCCATGCGCTCTGATCAACGCCGCGTCACCCCTCCCCGTTTCCGCTCTTGCGTTATTGCAGCCGCTTTTGGTGCGGTGACATCCATAGGGCCTACTCCTGATGGTGTCGCCGCTGACCCTGCCGCTATTCGCGAAGCTGTAGGCCAACACATCGAGTCGAATGGCCCGACTATGCTCGGCGAATTCCGCGACTTCCTCAAACTCCCAAACGTCTCCACGGTCCGCGCGGATATGGACCGCAACGCCGAATGGATCGAGGGCTACATCGCTAAGCGCGGTTTCACGTCCCGCACAGTCTCTGCAGGCCGCGCTCCCTACGTACTGGCGGAAAAGATGATCCCCGGCGCGACGCGCACGCTGCTCGTGTATGCGCACTTTGACGGCCAGCCGGTAGAGCCAGCCAACTGGGCAACACCGCCTTTCGAACCGACGCTGAAAAACGACGCTGAGGTTCTGCCCTGGTCGGTCCTAGACGACGAAGAAATCGACCCCGACTGGCGCGTCTACGCCCGCTCGGCCGGTGACGACAAAGCACCGGTCATCGCCCTCATGCACGCGATCGACGCCCTGGACACCGCCGGCATCACCCCTTCGGTGAACATCAAGCTCTTCCTCGACGGCGAGGAGGAATTCGGTAGCCCCACGGTCGCGAAGATCCTCGCGGAGCACGCGGACTCGCTGGATGCGGACCTGATGCTCTTCTGCGACGGGCCCATGCACCAAAGCGGGCAGCGGCAGTTAGTCTTCGGCGTCCGCGGCGACATCGGGGTGCACCTCACCGCCTACGGCGCGGCGCGACCATTGCACTCCGGGCACTACGGCAACTGGGCGCCCCACCCTACCGACGCGATGATGCGGCTGCTCGCCACCCTCAAAGACATGAACGGGAACATTCTCGTTCCGGGTTACTCCGATGAAGTCGTACCGATCAGCGAAGCGGAGGCTGCAGCGATCGCAGCGATGCCGAGCGTGGATGCGCAGATGCAGGACGAGCTGGCGCTCGGTCGCGTGGAGGGTGAGGGGCGGCGCCTTGAGGAACTCATCATGCAGCCGGCGATCAACATCGTGGGCTTTCAGGCAGGCGGTGTGGACACTCAAGCGCGCAATATCATTCTGCCGACCGCGCAGGCCTCGCTTGATCTGCGTCTCGTTAAAGGTCAGACCATTCCCACGATCAAAAAGGCCCTCGAGGCGCACTTTCGTGAGCAGGGATTCCTGGTTCTGGACCGGGAGCCAACTCTGGACGAACGCCGCAACAATCCGGGCGTCCTGCAGATGAACTGGGACGGGGGCTACCCGGCCTATCGCAGCGATCTGGATGGGCCAGAGACACGGAAGCTCGCGGCAATACTCGAGGCCTACGAAGGCTTACCTCCCCTGCTTACGCCCACCATGGGCGGCGGCCTGCCCATCCATCTCTTCGATCAGGCGCTGGATATGCCGATCATCCTGCTGCCCATCGCCAACCACGACAACAATCAACACGGTCGCGACGAGAACATGCGCATCGCCAATCTGTTCTCGGCGGTGGGCGTCTACGCGGCGATTCTCGCGAACTACTGACGTAGCGAAGAAGTGACTACGGCCTCAGGCACTTTTCTCCATGGTCATGCGCGACATCCACAGCAGCGGCTTTCTCGGCACGAAGGGCACGATCCCTTCGAGCAGCACCCGAAGCTTTGGATCGTTCACAGCAACCAGGCGTCCCTTCATCATCGCCCGATAGCCGCACTTCGCCACGGATCGCGCATCCGCGGCAAAGTCGAAACCGCGGACGCCGCCCATGTCGGCGACTTCCTGGAACTCGGTGGCGACCGGGCCCGGGCAGAGCACGGTTACTGTCACGCCCGAGGACTTGAGCTCATTCGCAATGGCCTGGGAGAAGGAGTTCACATAGGCCTTGCTGGCGTAGTACACCGCCTGCAAGGGCCCGGGCAGGAACCCAGCCGTGGAGCCCACGTTGAGGATGCGTCCCGTGCCCCGCTCGACCATTTCCTGGGCCACGAGGTGCGTGAGCTCGGTGAGCGCGTTGATGTTCACTTGCAGGATGGTCATCTGGCGTTCCAGCGTCAACTCATGGAACAGCCCGTGGGCGCCGAGGCCTGCGTTATTGATAAGAACGTCGATATCGAGGCCCAATTCGCCAAGCTTTGTGTAGAGAATCTGCGCGGCGTTCTTCTTGGCGAGGTCCTGGACGATTACGTCAACCTCTACGCTGTGTTCCTCGCGCAGTTCCTCCGCCAGCTCGTCGAGTCGGTCCTTGCGTCGCGCGACGAGGACCAGATCGCCGCCTTTGTCGGCGTGAATGCGGGCGAGTTCTTCGCCGATCCCAGCTGAGGCTCCTGTAATCAGCGCTCTGTTGCTCATCAGTCTTTACCTACATTTGTTTGTTTAGAAGTCTTGGTTCCCGGCGGGATTACTCCGCAGGGACCCCTAATCGAGCATGTGGACTAGATGAACAGGCGCCCGGCAGGTGTCCTACCGACGTGATTCTGCCTACTGTCGGCTCATCCGCCCCCTGGGCGCGGGCTCGTCGTCGCTGCAACGCCACGGAGAGATATCAAGCCCACCGCGACGCGTGTACAGCGCCTGCACAGAGAGGTAGGAAGGCGCAAGTCGATCGGCAAGATCCGTGAAAATGCGCTCTACGCACTGCTCGTGAAACTCCTGGTGGTTCCGATAAGCCAGCAGATAGGCGAGGAGACTTTCGCGCTCCGGTGCAGCGTCCCGGGTCTCAATGATGACCGTCGCCCAGTCAGGCTGGTCCGTCACCGGGCAGCGCGAACGCATGAGGTGCGTGCATAGCCGCGCGCCGGCGTCGCCTGTCGGTCGCAGAGATGCGGCCTCGGGAGCATCCGGAATCTCTACAAGCAGGTCATCCAGACAGTCAGCATTCAGCTGCACGCCTCCAAGCGCGCGATCATCAGGTCCAAACAGCTCCAGACCGACGGACGCCTGCGCAACGGCTCTCAGGTCGTGCGTTATCACTCCAACCGCATGATCGAGCGTGTCAAAGCGGTGGTTGTTCAGTGAATTGAGATAAAGCTTTAGCGACTTCGACTCCACGATGTTTATCGAGGTGGCCGGAACACTGATCACCCCGGTAAACATCTGCGGCATACCCTGCGCTGACAGCCAGCTCAGTTCGTAGGCATGCCAGATATCTTCGCCATAGCCCTCGAAGCGACCGTTCGGCAGGCTTCCACGCGCGTTGGCCCGGGGGACAGGAAAGAGCAGCCCGGGATCGTAGACTGCGCTGCCGGAAACCTGCTGTCCCAGCAACGGACCCTTATCGTGCGTCTCCGACATCCGCCTAGATCAAAACCCAATCTTTCCGGTATCTCACTGCCGGAGTCGGGTCCCGCTGTTGAGCAGATACATGGAGTAGCTGAGCGCAACGACAGTAAAACCACCCAGCATAGCGAAAGCAAAGCCCACGGAAACGTCGGCCACGCCGAGCACGCCGAAGCGGAACGCATTTACCACGTATACCAGGGGATTCAGCTTCGAGACCGCCGCCCAGAAATCGGGCAGCAGTTCGAGGGAGTAGAACACACCGCCAAGATAAATAAGCGGCGTCAGGACAAAGGTAGGGATGATCGAAATGTCGTCGAAGTTGTTAGCAAACACCGCATTGATAAATCCCGCGAGAGCGAAGAGTACGGATGTCAGAAGAACGCCGAGGAACACAACGGCAAAGCTGTGAATCTGCAGCCGGGTAAAGAACATGGAAACCGTGGTGACAATCAGAGCCACAAGCAGACCACGAATTACTCCACCCGCGACATAGCCTCCCAAAATGATGTAGTTCGGGGTCGGAGACACCAGCAGTTCTTCAACGCTGTGGTTAAACTTGGATCCGAAAAACGACGACACCACGTTGTTATAGGAGTTAGTCACGATCGCCATCATGATCAGTCCGGGCACCACGAATTCCATATAGGTGAAGCCGCCCATATCGCCGATGCGCGCTCCGATCAGCGAACCAAAGATCACGAAATACAGACTCATGGTGATGGCCGACGGCAGCAGCGTCTGCGGCCAGATGCGGATAAAGCGGCGTATTTCCTTGCGCAGGATGGTGCGGAACGCGACGTACTGTTCACCAGGACTCAAGCGGCTTTCTCCAACAGGGTGACAAACATTTCTTCCAGGCGGTTGGCGCGGTTGCGCATGCTGACCACGCGCATTCCCGCGCCGTCCAGCGCCGCAAAGGCGTCGTTCAGATGCTGACCCTTCTCCACTTCGATCTCGATGCTGTGGTCATCCACCCGGCGCGTCGGGAAGTCGGCGATGCATAGGCCCTCCGGAACCGGATCCACGAGATCGATGATGAACACCTCGCGATGGAGCCGGCGCAACAAATCTCGGATGGAGGTGTTCTCGACGATGGTCCCGTGGTTGATGATCGCGATGTTGCGACAAAGAGCCTCGGCTTCCTCGAGGTAATGCGTCGTCAGGATGATGGTAGTCCCGCTTTTATTGAGTTCAGTCAGAAAGTCCCACATGCCTCGGCGCATTTCGATATCCACGCCCGCGGTGGGTTCGTCGAGGATCAAAAGCTTCGGCTCGTGAACGAGCGCCCGCGCGATCATCAGGCGTCGCTTCATTCCACCGGACAGCTCGCGACCCGATACGTTTCGCTTGTCCCAGAGCCCGAGCTCTTTCAGGTATTTCTCGGCCCGTTCAAAGGCGAGGGCTCTCGGCAGTCCGTAGTACCCCGCCTGGTTGACCACGATGTCGAGTACCTTCTCGAACAGATTGAAGTTGAACTCCTGCGGTACGACGCCGATGTATTGCTTCGCCGTCGGAAAATCACGGTCGATGTCCACGCCGAATACTTCGACGCTGCCCCCGCTCTTGTCCACCAGTGAGCAAATGATGCCGATGGTCGTCGACTTGCCCGCCCCATTCGGCCCGAGCAGCGCAAAGAAATCCCCCTGCTCCACCTCAAGGCTGATACCCTTGAGCGCCTCGAAGCCGGTGCCGTAAACCTTGCTTAAATCACCGATACGCAGCGCGGGAGTGGACGCAATGGGCGAGCGCTCAGGCTCTATCGGGTGCTCGGGGCTCGGCACGGGAGTATCAGACATGCTGTTCCTCGTCGGAGTAGCGGTTACGGGGTGGCGGCGCGGGCGCGCATTGTAAACACTGCAGGCTGGCGGGAGAACCGCGTATGGACGATACGGACTTTCACGCCGAGCAGATGGCCCAGTTTACTGCCTTAGCTGAGCGCATTGCTTCCATGAGCACGCAGCCCGGTGGCGAGCCCCTCGCCAGCGTCGCCGAGACGCTGCAGCAGCTCAGTGCGGAACCCGGTCGAATCATGGACGAGGCGCCTGCCCTGCTCGCTCGACTGCTGACTACCGCACCACAGGTTGCCGAGTACGTTCCCCGGGATCTGCTCTGGTACCTGGGCGGTGACTGTCTGCACTACATGCCCGACGAAGAGATCGAGAGCTATACGCAGCTCGACGAGCAGCGCCGCGACGCGATTGACCGTGGCGAGGTGTTCAACTGGCGCGAAAAGCGGGCGCAGTTGCTCGGATTGCAGTGATGCGCGACGCCCCAAAAGAAGCGGCGTAGCACCTGCTCCTTGAAGCCCAAAATGGGTTTCCGCGCGGCGGTTTTCCGGCGGTTTGTGGCACCGCTTCGGCTTGACGCTACCCACCGCCGTCCCTACAATGCGCGCCTCCTGACGAGGAGCCTCCGTCCCCTTCGTCTAGTGGCCTAGGACACCGCCCTTTCACGGCGGGAACAGGGGTTCGAACCCCCTAGGGGACGCCATTCGCGGGAATAGCTCAGTTGGTAGAGCGCAACCTTGCCAAGGTTGAGGTCGCCGGTTCGAACCCGGTTTCCCGCTCCAAATCCTCCTCTCCGTCCATGTCTCTGATAACGTTTGCGTGCTGCCTCGCAGCCGTCCTTGTACGTGTCGTATGAGGTCGACGTTTCCTTACTTCCTGCCGCCGCGTGCAGAAGGCGATTGGCGCGCACATAAGACGTTGTATCAAAGACCGATCGCGGGACCTTGCATCGATGAAGGGAGCTCGATGCAGCCCCTTGCACATCGTTTAGAGCGCGAGGTCGACTACAGCGTTTCGAAGTAAGTCGCGGCCGAAAATGGTGTTGCAACGTCCCCTGAAAGACGCAAGACTCCCTGGTTTGGTGAAGTGCCTGGTGCTCAAGCAAACCGAGAAAAGCCTGAGATTCAGAGGAGCGTTCGAAAAACCATGAAAAGACTCGACGTATCGCAGTTGTTGGAACTTTGCAAAGAGATCGGTGTGGACGAAGACCAGCTGATGACCGATGCGCTATTCTCAGCGTTGGACCAACTGGCTACGGCCGCGGCGGACAAACTCGGCGTCGCGGCCTGTGGGGTCGACAACTCCGATCTAGGGGTGCTCGCCTCGTTCGCACCGAAGACGGACGGTGACGCCTGCCCGGATGTAATTGCGTCCTTTGATGACGAAGGCGAGTGGCAGGTCGCACCTCGGCGGACGCTGCTGGTATGCGATGAAAACCACGATCAGACCAGATTGGCCAGCCGCGCGGTTGCGAACCTTGGCGTCAGCGTCGTCGAGACCCATTCGGCCGACGAAGCCTGGCAGGCCTATCAGGAGAACCGGGTGAATCTGGTGATCGCCGACACCCATTTACCGGGTGAAGACGGCGTGGATCTGTTGAACAAGATCGTGGCTTTGGAGGGCTCCCGCGGTCACCGCCGCAATGTACCCGTGATTACTATCTCGCGAGATGCAGGGTCAGAGACTGACTCCGAGGCGTCTTCGCCGGCGGATGCTGCCGTGCGATCGCACAAGCCGCTGGACTGGGAACGACTGGGACCGGTGATCAGCGAGTTGTGTCAATCGCTCTGAGTATTCCCGACCAACGCTGCTACGCGGACCGCCGATCGCACGACGGTAGAGTCGCCATCACTTTTAGGTAGCGCGGGCCGCTAGTAGTGCCGTTGACAGGCGGCGCGCCTCCGCGCTGCCAAACCCTGGTTCGCTGCGTTGTCCGCTTTCGACATCCTTCCATCCCCGCTCCCGCAGCAGTGCGCTTGCCTCACGCCGGAGTGGGTAGTCGCGACGCAGTCGGTCAAACCCCGCCGCCCGCGCCTCAGGCGGAAGCTTAAGCAGTTCGCGCAGGCGACGATCGTCGCATCTGGGGTCATACACCTCGTGCATAAGCTCTGCCGGCGAGGAATTTCCCGGCCAAGCTTGAGTTCGGCCACCCGCGCCCGGAGCTTGAATTGAGACCGCGGCGGATCCCACAAGCCCAGCGGCGTGGGTCGCCGCCAGCAGGAGCCGTACGGCTTCCCACTTCGCATCCCAGCTGTAGCCCGCGATGTGCGGGCTTGCAATATGAACCGCCGGACTCTGGAGCAGGCGCCAGTCAATCTCGGGCTCGCCCTCCCAAACATCGAGTATCAGCTGTGGTGAATCACCGGATTCGACACAATCGAGCAGCGCCGCATTGTCCACAACCGCGCCGCGGCAGGCATTGACCAGCCACTGGTCGGGGCTCATCAATTCGAGTTCAGGCGCGCCTATGAGGTGGCGAGACGGCCAGGGCTGACGCTCATGGAGGGAGCTGTGCAGGCTGACGATGTCACATCCAAGCACGGACTCGAGGCTTTCAAAATTCTCCGCACCAGGAGACTCCTCTGCTACCCAGGGATCGCAGAGGCGCAGTGTCCAGCCCATCGCTCGGGCGAAGGCTGCGAGACGCCTGCCGATGTGGCCGTAACCGATGATTCCTAGCGTTCCACCGTCGCAGAGCCGCTCCCAGGGTTGTTCCATGGCCAGGAGCGTCGAGATCACGTACTCGACCACCGCCATGGCGTTCGATCCGGGCGCGGCGGCAAACGCGATGCCCCGCTCATTCAGCGCTGCACGGTCCACGTGCTCCAATCCCGCCGTCGCACTGCCTACAAAGCGCAGACGGCTGCCGTCGACCATGGCGGCATTCACGCGAGTAACGGAGCGCACCCACAGCGCGTCGAAGTCGCGAACGGCCACGGCATCGATCTCCCGACCCGGGGCCTGCACCACATCGATCTCCGGCGGCAGCGCTTCCAGTCCCACCATGTTTTCGTCGGCAAGAAGACGCATCAGTAGAGCTCTTCGAGCGAGAACTGCAAATGCTGGGAACGAAAGCCAGGGCGGAACTCATCGCTGAGGGCATTGAAAAAGCGCTGTGCCCGCTCGGGGAGCCCGTTTTCGCCAAACTCTCGTGCAGCGGCCACCACGGCTTGTGCGAAACGGCGATTGACCTCGGGATCTGGAGGCGCGTGCAGGTTGTCCAGGCTTATGCGAAACGGCAGTCCGCAGGCCTGGCTGAAACACCACTCCAGGGCCTGGGGCCTTGCCTCCACGGACTGGAAAGCCGCCTGCCCCGCGCTGTCGCGCCCATCGGGTTCGTACCAGTAGCCGTAGTCTTCAAGCGCCCGACGCGCTTTCCCGGCGATGCACCAATGGGCGATCTCGTGCAGAGCGCTGGTTGTGTAATCGCTGCGGAAGTGGATTCGAGCGGGACTGTTCGGTCCCGAAGCACCCGCGGGCGTATAGAGTGGCTCGTCCGATCCCGAGCATAGCTCCGTGCCCTCGTCTGCGACGAAGATCCGGTTGAACAGGGCACACAGCCCGACCGCGGTGACAGGCGGTTCAGCCACCCTTGCGCAGGACATACACCCATTCACCGTCTGTGCGTTCCTGGCTGATGAGCGCATGACCCAGAAAGCGGCAGAACTGGGGAATGTCCCGCTCGGTTGTGGGATCGGTTGCCACAACCCGAAGCTGATCTCCGTCGTTCATCTCGGCAACCGCTTTGTGCAGAAGCATTACCGGTTCCGGGCAACGCAGGCCCCGAGCGTCGAGCTCTGCCATCGCGTCGTCGCTCATTCTACGGACTCGCCCAGAAGCTCGAGAGCCCGATCACGGGTCAGCAAATCCCAGCTCTCGCTGTCGAGGTCGTAAATCAGTTCCACCTCACCCTTCGCCAAACCGTCGCGCAATTCGTTCACGCGATCTTCAAGCGGGGTTTCCCGCTCCCCGTAGTCCGTGCCATCACGGCTCGCAAATTCCTCGAGCAATCCGTTCAGGGTCTCGGGAGAAAGGCGGGTTACGGGAACTCGGACGAGCTCAGCCATGGTGGATCGGTGTGCCGCTCAGCTCGCGGGCTTTACGAACTTCAGGGTCATGCGGTCGCTTTCTCCCACGGCCATTCGCGCCTCACGATCGGCCTCGTCGCCCCGCAGCGACGGTGGCAATTCCCAGACACCGCCCTCCCACTCAGCCGTATCCTTCGGGTTTGCGTTGATTTCAGACTTGGCGTCCAGCTCAAATCCTACGGAGCGCGCCGCGGCGATAACGTAGTCTTCACTGATGTAGGCCGTGTCCTTCATACGCTCCTCGTCGCGACCATCCGTGGCGCGGTGCTGAACTACACCGAACACACCGCCAGGCTTGAGGGCATCGAAGGCAGCGACCAGGGTCTCGGCGAGTACGCCCGCTCCCATCCAGCTGTGGATGTTGCGGAATGCCAAAACCATATCCGCACTGCCCGCCGGCGCGATGCTGACCTGGGCCGGGGCGTCCAGGGTTGTGAGCATCACCTTGCCATAGACTTCATCGTTGTCTCCGAGCTTCTGCAGATAGCGGCCCAGGGCGCGGCGGCGATAGCCGTTGCCGTTCGGGTCATAGTGCGCCGCGTAATAGGTGCCGGACTCGGCAAGGAGCGGTGCGAGCACTTCCGTATACCATCCTCCGCCGGGTGACAGTTCGACCACGGTCATGTCCTCTTTCAGACCGAAGAACTCCAGGGTCTCGCGCGGATGGCGGAACTCGTCTCGGGCCGCATTCGTCTCGCTGCGATGTTCTCCACCGAGCGCGACTTCCCAGTTGGGCGCGGCCATCGTGAAAGGTGCGGCGCCACAACAGAGCGCGACAAACGCAGCGAACAGACCTTGAGGGGATGTAACGGGAGAGTGGTAATTACGCACGGGAATCTCCATAGGTGTGGGGTCGGCGGGGCGCTAATATACGCCCAGACCCCCCTAAAGTGGAGCACCGACGGTGACCATCCGCGTCTTGATCAGCTTTTTCAGCGACGACCGTCCCGGCGTCATTGAAGATCTCAGTGCCGCCGTGGGAAATAGCGGCGGCAACTGGCTGGACTCGCAGCTGTCTCGTCTCGGTGGTCGCTTTGCCGGCGTGCTTCAGGCGCAGGTTCCCAAGATCCAGCAGGAACAGCTGGCCCAGGATCTTACCGCGCTGTCCACAAAGGGCATCACAGCGACGCTGACCACCGCGGGCGATGCGCCGGCGCCCATCGCCGCCACCCGCAGCATCACGGTGCTCGGTCCCGACCGTCCGGGGATCGTTCATGAGATGACCAAGGCGCTTCACGCCGGCGGCTTCAATATCGTGTCCATGGCAACCGCGGTGGAAACGGCGCCCATGAGCGGCGAACCGATATTTCGCGCCGAAGCGCGTATTGAAGTTCACGAGGGCAGTCGGCTCGACGAACTCGAGTGGCAGCTGGACGCCATTGCCGAGGAAATGACCCTGGAAATCGATATCAACGAAGCCTAGCCTGGCGGGCGATCAGCCTCGCCTTTTTATAAGCAGGATCAGGAGCCCGCACAGAGCCGCTACGGCCGCAAGGCCGAATACCGCCAGCAGAATCAGGATCAGCTGCGCCAGCAGGTTGTTCACATCCACGCCCAGCTGCGTCACCGCCGCCCAGAGCAGCACGCCAAGCGCCGCCACGCCCAGCAGGGTCGTGCGCGCTGTCGATCGACGCAGAAATGGTAGCTTCACGATGTGCCGCCGTCGCGCGCCGCGATATCCGGCGTTGGTGAGTCCACGTCGACGTTCTGCGCCCGCTGTCGCAGCAGGTGATCGATGAGTACGAGCGCCAGCATGGCCTCGGCAATCGGCGTCGCCCGGATGCCGACGCAGGGATCGTGACGACCCGTCGTCACCACCTCGATCGGCTTTCCGCTGTGATCGATACTCGCGCCGGGCTGGCGGATGCTGGACGTGGGCTTGAGCGCCATGCTCACGGTGATGTCCTGCCCGCTGCTGATACCACCGAGGACGCCGCCGGCGTTGTTGCTCAGGAAGCCATCGGGCGTCATCTCATCGCGATGCTCGCTACCGGATTGGGTAACGGAAGCGAATCCCGCACCTATCTCCACGGCTTTCACAGCATTGATGCCCATCATTGCCGCGGCGATGTCCGAATCCAGGCGGTCGAACACCGGCTCCCCCAGCCCGGGCGGCACGCCCTGGGCCACGACGTTGATGCGCGCACCGATGGAATCGCCCCGCTTACTCAACGCGGCCATATACTCCTCAAGCTCCGGGACCTTGCTGGCGTCGGGACAGAAAAATGGATTGCGCTCGACTTCGTCCCAATCCAGCCGTTCGGCGGAAATCGGCCCCAGCTGCTGCAGGTAGCCGCGGACGCGTATGCCGTGCAGACTGAGATACTTCTTGGCGATGCCGCCGGCGGCGACGCGCATGGCCGTCTCCCGCGCTGATGATCGCCCACCCCCGCGATAGTCCCGGCGACCGTACTTATGCATATACGTGTAATCCGCGTGGGCGGGACGAATGCGTTCGGCGATGTTCGCGTAGTCGCGGCTGCGCTGATCTTCGTTCTCAATCAGCAGACCGATCGGTGTACCGGTGGTGACGCCCTCGAAAACTCCGGAAAGGATCTTCACTTCGTCACCCTCGCGCCGCTGTGTGGTGAAGCGAGACTGGCCGGGTTTACGGCGATTGAGGTCGGGCTGGAGATCCTCGCTGGACAGGGGCAGGCCCGGAGGACAGCCGTCGACGATGGCCCCGATCGCCGGGCCGTGACTCTCGCCGAAGCTGGTGACCGTGAACAAGCGGCCGAAGGTGTTGCCTGCCATAGCTGAATACCCTCATGGGAATCCGCGATTATAAGCCCTCGGCGGTGGAGAGCGCCCGGGCTAGGGCCGGGATCTCGCTCTGATGAAGCAGCAGGACGCCGTGTCCGCCGTCGCTAAACTCAAGCCAGGTGAGGGCAAGCCCTGCAAGCATCCGGTCCAGGGCTTCCCAGGAGTTACCCAATTCGAGAAACAGCAGGCCATTCTCATTGAGGTGCGACTCAGCGGTAACGAGAATTCGTCGGGCGTGATCGAGGCCGTCGAATCCGGAGCCGAGGCCCATGGCCGGCTCGGCCTTGTACTCATCCGGCATACCCGCGAGATCGTCGGCGTCTACATAGGGTGGATTGGAGAGGATGATGTCGAAGCGTTCGCCGGCCAACGCCGCGAAAAGGTCCGACTCCACCAGTCGCGTGCGATTCTCCAGGCCGTGACGACGCACGTTTTGCCGCGCCAGTGCCAGGGCATCGGGAGAGAGATCAGCCAACACAAGCTCAAGCTCCGGTTGCTGCACCGCTGCGGCGATGCCAATCGCCCCACCGCCGCAGCAGAGATCGAGAAGCCGCCTGGGAGCCGCGCCGTTCCACCAGGGCCCAAAGTCCTCTCGAATCACTTCAGCCAGCGGCGAGCGTGGAACGAGCGCTCGCTCGTCGCAGTCGAACTCCAGCCCCGCAAACCAGGCGCGGCCCAGGATGTACGGCAGCGGCAGGCGCTTCTCTATACGCCGCTCCAACCAATCCGCTATACGCATCTGCTGCTCAGATTTTACCGGTAGCTTGAGCACAGAGTCGTTCGCGTCCACCGGAAGCTCGCAGGCCGAAAGTACGAGAAGCACGGCCTCGTCCCAGGCGTTATCCGTACCGTGCCCAAAATACAGGTCCGCATTTTCAAGACGCGCGAACACGTCCTCGAGGAGTTCACCCACAGCGACTGCCGGCACTTCGTTGCTGGGCCTTTTGTCCGTTGTTACCATCGAAAAACGCTGTAGCTGATTAAGGGGCCGCTGCCATGGAAGCGCATTGGGCCGCAATAATCGAGGCCATCGGAGAAGATCTCGATCGTCCCGGGCTCAAGGATACGCCCGGGCGCGCCGCCCGGGCCTTCGAGTTTCTCACGCGCGGCTATGGTCAGACCGTCGACGAGGTCGTGAACGAAGCCCTGTTCCCCTCCGACAGCAACGAAATGGTCCTGGTGCAGAACATCGAGCTGTATTCGCTCTGCGAGCACCACATGCTTCCCTTCATTGGCAAATGTCACGTGGCTTACATCCCCACGGGTCAGGTTCTGGGACTCTCCAAGGTTGCGCGCATCGTGGATATGTATGCCCGCCGTCTGCAGATCCAGGAGTCGCTGACCATGGAAGTCGCGGAAACGATCAAAGCGGTCACCGAGGCGTCCGGCGTGGGTGTGATTATCGAGGCACAGCACATGTGCATGATGATGCGCGGCGTAGAGAAACAGAACTCGATGATGAAAACCTCGGCCATGCTGGGTAGCTTCCGCAGCGACGAAAAGACCCGGGAAGAGTTCCTTGCACTCCTGCGGCTCCCACACTGACTCCACTAGGAAAGCAGCACTGCAAACCTTAAGGCACGAATGGCGGCAATCGACTCAGGCAAATTATGCATTCCTCGCCTGAACCACGGCCGGATAGTTCGAGTCGCCTTATGCATTCAATCTGGTCAGGCCCTTAGAGAAAGCACATCATTCTTTCAGCAACGATGGTTTGTATTCGCCGAAGTCAATGCTGAAGTGGACTGAGCCGAGGCCTTATTCACCAAAAAGTACAGCGAGCGACCGGCGGATTAAATTACGCCTTTCGACTTATATCGATCAAAAGGAGATTCCGTAAAGTAGGGGCCGGTAACGCGGTATGTGTTACTGCATTTAGTGCGCTGTAACCCTCTGCCTCGAGGCCGCAAAAATGAGAATACCGGTGATCGCATTCGGCGTTGTTGTACCGGGCGTCATACTCTTTTTGTTGGGTGACTGGTTGTTGGCCAACGGCTTAAGCGCGGGCGAATCTCTTGGAAATTGGGTCGCCTCGCTTCCTTTCTTCTTCAAACGCAAAGACCACAAGGATCAACCCGCCCAGGAGCACGGCTCGGCAGCTGATATCTCCGGCTCGTCCGCCCACGGCGAAGTCGCGAATCGCATCAGCGAGAGTCTCAGCGAGATAGCCATTGGCAGCGCAAATGTGTCGCACTTCCTTGACAGACTTTCGGGCGTTTTTTCCGAGCAGGTGGAAAAACTACATACCGTTGTTTCACGAGTCAGCGTTTTGGAGGGCGGAAACAGCGCCATTCTTGAGCTGGCCGATTCCGCCGAGACACAGCTCCATCAGGCCGATGAAAAGACAAAATCCTGCCACGCGCTCTTGGAAGAAGTGCTTGCTGAGCAGGCACGTCTCAGCGAACAGATCCAGGACAGCCAGGAAATGATGTCCAGGCTGCAGAAAAGTACCGACGCCATCGGTGGCATCGTGGAGTTTATTAATACCCTGGCGGATCAGACGAACCTGCTAGCTCTCAATGCGGCGATTGAAGCCGCTCGGGCGGGAGAGCAAGGCAAGGGTTTTGCCGTAGTAGCCGCAGAAGTACGAGACCTGGCGAAGAAAACCACCGAGGCAACTCAGGGTATAGATTCGATACTTGACGAAATTAACGTCAGCGCGACGAGTTCCGTTAAGTCCGTGGAAATACTGGTGTCGGCGAACCGTTCCATGGCCGGTAAGATCGAGTCGGCGGGAACGCTGATCGCGGAAGCGAGTGCATTGTCAGGCACGGCATCTACATCATTCGATGACGTAAAGCGTACGCTTGCCGAACACAGCGCTGCCAACGCGGATATAAGCCGGGAGATCGACGATCTGTACGGACAGACGAGCGCCCTGACGGATGACCTCTCGTACGTTGGTGAGCGGGCGCTCAAGGTGAGCAATCAAACTGAAGATGGCTTCCGCCTGATACAGGCACTGGAACCCCGGGACCGGACGGCGGAAGTTAAGGACATTGCCGCCACCGCCGCGGCCGCGATCGCCGACGTTCTGGAGGAAGCCATCACAAGGGGTCGAATCAGCGAAGCAAAGCTGTTCGATTTCAACTATACGCCGATCAGCGATACGAATCCGCAACAATACAACTCGCCCTTTGATGCGTTGACGGATGAGCTGTTCCCGAACATTCAGGAACCCATTCTGGTGAAGTACGACTACATCAATTACGCCGGCGCCGTGGATCGCAACGGCTATTTCCCAACACACAACAAGAAGTTTTCCAGACTCGCGAAGGGCAACAGCGAACAAAACATCAAGCTCGCGCGGACAAAGCGCATCTTCAACGATAGAACGGGAAAACGCTGCGGCAGCAACACCACGGCCTTCCTGCTCCAGACGTACAAGCGAGATACCGGTGAGGTGATGCATGACCTCTCTGTGCCGATTCAGGTCAGAGGCCGGCATTGGGGCGGGTTTCGAATCGGTTTTCAGGCAGAAACGGGCTAGCGGTGCGACACGGTTAGATCGCCTCTGCGAATCATCGCTGGGTACTGCCCCTGTGTACAGTTGCTAGTAAATCCCGCTTTATGGTGTTTGCCCGGTTCTCGTGTGGTGGATTACTTCGGCAGCCGGCAGCGCCCTCACCCAGCTTCAGGATGATGGCGCAAGGCTAAGAAACTCAACGTGCACAAACTGCCGATCCGCGCTGCGGGCGGAACCATAGATCAATACGCGATAGGCACTCTCATCCCGTTCCAGGGCATAGGCACGATAGAGCTGTGATGCCTGCGTCCCATAGAGCAACCGCTCGCGAAAAATGCGATTGGCCCACTGCACGCTGCTGCCGCAGGACACGCCGCCGCAAGCGAACAACAGCTCCGCGGAGGGATCCGTCCCGAGCTGCGCCTCAAGCTCATCCACGACCTCCGCCGCCGTAAAGCCGGCATCAAGCTGCCAGGTCTGCGCAAGTCGCTCGCCGCTCACACGCTCACTCTCTCGCGGAGCCCATACGCCCCGCACCTTCTGCACGGCGCCCAGCGGGACGAGATAGTTGCGCACCGGTCCTTCCCGAAGAGCGCCGAGGGGTTGCAGGTAGTCGTATTCCTGCAGATCCAGGATATAGGCCTCGGGGCCAGACGGATCCTGGGGCAGCGCGGAAACCGCGAAGAACATCAAGCACATTCCGGCGACGGATCTGGGGAAGAACCTATCGCGCGTGGACAGACGTCGCAGAGTGCTGCGTGCGGGGTAAGAGGTGTATCGCATAGGCAAAACTATACCGCGACTGTGTGACGTCTGCGCTAGGAAGAGCGTGCTTTTCTGGACACGCTTGGCAATACGAGTGTCTGAATACTGACGCTGCTTGAAAGCACTGGCGTGTAGAGCACCGCGACCTTGGGCGTGATCCAGGGTCACGTGCGGAGTAACGAAGCTTTTCCGTGGTACGCCTCGGGCGCAGTGGGACAAGCCGCTACGCTCGCTGGGAGGGGGGACGCTCGCTACGCGGCTTGTCCCACTACGCCCTCACCTCCTCGCACGGTCAATGCGGCGGTGCGACGCGAGGCCCTACTCTTCCGGCAGCTGCGGTTCCGTTCGGACGTTCTGGCCGGAAGCAATGTTTGGTGAGCGCAACGCGAAACTGCTGCTAAGGGATGCCGTAACGCAATCCAACCGTCCCGAAGCCGCATGGCACGAGCGAGGCGAGGCGGTATTGCGGAGTGAGCGTCCCCCATCTCAGCGAACGCAGCAATGCCGGCTCGCCTCGCGGCCAGACGGCACGGCTTAGAGTTGAACTACGCTAGAGCATCAACCAGCACTAAGCTGAAGCAAAAGTCGGTTCAACCGCTCAACATACCCCGCCGGATCAGCAAGCTGCCCACCCTCCGCGAGATTGGCCTGATCCAACACAATCCGAGCTAGATCAGCAAAGCGGTCCTCGTCGCTCTCGCCATCCAGACGGTCGATTAGCGGATGAGATGGGTTGATTTCCAGGATTGGCTTGCTGTCGGGCACGGCCTGTCCCGCGGCTTCCATGATGCGCTTCATCTGGGCGCCCATGTCGTGATCGCCTACGACGAGGCAGGCCGGGGACTCGACGAGGCGGTGCGTGGCACGGATTTCCTCGACGTCCTCGCCAATCACCGCCTTGAGCCGCTCGATCAGGCCTTCGCTGCTCTTCTCGGCTTCTTCGCGCGCCGCTTTTTCTTCGTCGTCGGCGTCGTCGAGGTCAAGGCGACCGCGGGCGACGTCCTGGAGCTGCTTGCCATCGAACTCCTGAAGGTGGTTCATGAGCCAGTCGTCTACGCGATCGCTCAGGAGCATAACTTCGATGCCGCGCTTGCGGAACACTTCGAGCTGCGGGCTGCGGCGGGCGGTGTTGAAGTTCTCCGCGACGACGTAGTAGATCTTGTCCTGGCCCTCCTGCATGCGCTCGATGTAATCGCCGAGTGACTGATCCTGCTCTTCCTTTTCGGTGTGCGTGGTGGAGAAACGCAGGAGGCCTGCCACCTTCTCCTTGTTGGCAAAGTCCTCGGCCGGACCTTCCTTGAGCACCTGACCGAACTCCTTCCAGAACTTCTGGTAGTTTTCAGGCTCCTTGCTCGCCATCTTGCCGAGCATGTCCAGCACGCGCTTGGTCAGAGCACTGCGCAGTGAGTCGACAGTCTTGTCTTTCTGCAGGATTTCCCGGGAGACATTCAGGGACAGGTCGTTGGAATCGAGCACGCCCTTCACAAAGCGCAGGTACAGCGGCAGGAACTGCTCCGCGTCGTCCATGATGAAGGTGCGCTGCACGTAGAGCTTCAGGCCCCGCGCCGCGTCGCGGTTCCACATATCGAAGGGCGCGCGACCGGGGATGTAGAGCAGGCTGGTATACTCGAGCTTGCCTTCGACCCGGTTGTGGCTCCAGGTCAGCGGATCTTCGAAGTCGTGGGAGACGTGCTTGTAGAATCCCTGGTATTCCTCGTCGCTGACCTCGCTGCGGCTGCGAGTCCACAGGGCCGTAGCCTCGTTAACCGCCTTGTACTCGGGTTCCGCGGGCTCTTCTTCGCTCTCCTCATCACCCGCGGGGAGTGGAGCCTCCTTCATCATTACGGGCACAGAGATGTGGTCGGAGTACTTCTTGATGACGCTGCGCACGCGCCAGTCATCGGCGAAATCCTTGCAGTCCTCGCGCAGGTAGAGCGTGATTTCCGTCCCGCGCGTCTCCTTCGCCTTGGGCTCGATGGAGAAATCGGACTCGCCGGCTGACTCCCAGAGAACGCCGGTATCCGCTTCCTTACCAGCGCGTCGCGTGTGTACGCTCACGCGCTCGGCGACGATAAAGGAGGAGTAAAACCCGACGCCGAACTGGCCGATAAGCTGGGCGTCTTTTTGCTGGTCTCCGGAGAGCTGCTCGAGGAAAGCGGCCGTCCCGGAGCGGGCAATGGTGCCCAGATTGTCGATGACGTCATCGCGCGTCATGCCGATGCCGTTGTCACTGATCGTGATGGTCCCGGCGTCCTTGTCCACGTCCACGTGGACGGCGTAGTCGCCGTCGCCCTTCAGGAGGCCGTCGTCGGCCAGGGCGGCGAAACGCAGCTTGTCCACCGCGTCCGAGGCGTTGGAGATCAGCTCGCGCAGAAATATCTCCTTGTTGGAGTAGAGCGAGTGGATCATGAGGTGCAGCAGCTGCCGCGCCTCGGTCTGGAAGCCCAGGGTTTCTTTTTTTACTTCAGCAGTCATTCCATCCTCGTCGGCCCGCGGACCGTCTGTCCTTATCGAGAGCGACATGGGGTGCCTGACCTCACTTTTCAAGCCCCGGGCGGGATATCCGTCGCAGAACGAGAAAACCCGCCGTGAAGCGGGTTTTCAAGATGGGCCAGGCAGAGGTCACCAGCCCGTGATTTCGCCCAGGCCGCTGCCGATATCTGCGAGGGAACGCACAGTCTTCACACCGGCATCTTCCAACGCCGCAAACTTCTCGTCGGCGGTACCCTTGCCACCGGCGATGATGGCGCCGGCGTGGCCCATGCGCTTGCCCTTCGGCGCCGTGACGCCGGCAATGTAAGACACCACGGGCTTGGTCACATGGGCCTTGATGTAGGCCGCGGCTTCTTCCTCGGCCGTACCGCCGATCTCACCGATCATAACGATGGCCTCGGTAGCCGGGTCAGCCTCAAAGAGGGCCAGGATATCGATGAAGTTCGAACCCGGGATCGGGTCCCCACCGATACCCACGCAGGTGGATTGACCGAAACCCGCATCCGAAGTCTGCTTCACGGCCTCGTAGGTGAGCGTGCCGGAGCGTGACACGATGCCTACCTTACCCGGCAGATGAATATGCCCCGGCATGATGCCGATCTTGCATTCGCCCGGTGTGATCACGCCCGGACAGTTGGGTCCCACGAGGCGCACACCGAGGTCGTCACAAACAACCTTGGCTTCCAGCATGTCCAGCGTGGGAATACCCTCGGTGATGCACACGACCAGCTTCACACCGCTGTGGGCCGCCTCGAGTATGGAGTCTTTGCAGAACGGCGCGGGAACGTAGATCACCGAAGCGTCAGCGCCGGTCGCATCCACGGCCTCGGCGACGGTGTTGAAAACCGGGAGTCCGAGATGTTCTTGTCCGCCCTTTCCGGGAGTCACGCCACCGACCATCTGCGTGCCGTAGTCGATCGCCTGCTCCGAGTGGAATGTGCCCTGGGATCCGGTGAAGCCCTGGCAGATAACGCGCGTGTCCTTATTGATCAGAATACTCATCAGGCCGCTCCTCCCGCAGCTTTAACCGCCTGCTGCGCCGCGTCGGTGAGACTGGTGGCCGCAATGATGTTCAGTCCGCTGTCGGCCAGGACTTTCTGGCCCAGTTCGGCGTTGTTGCCCTCAAGGCGTACAACGACCGGCACCTCGACGCCGATCTCCTGCACCGCGCCGATAACGCCTTCGGCAATCAGGTCACAGCGCACGATGCCGCCGAAAATGTTGATAAGGACGGCCTTCACTTTGTCGTCCGAGAGGATGATCTTGAACGCCTCAGAGACTCGCTCCTTGGTCGCGCCGCCGCCCACATCGAGGAAGTTAGCCGGCTCGCCGCCGTGCAGCTTCACGATGTCCATAGTGCCCATGGCGAGGCCGGCGCCGTTGACCATGCAGCCGATATTGCCATCGAGGGCCACATAGTTAAGTTCCCACTGTGCGGCGTGCGCCTCGCGCTCGTCTTCCTGGGAGGGGTCGTGCATCTCGCGCAGGGCCGACTGGCGGAACAGCGCGTTGCTATCGACACCGATCTTGGCGTCCAGGCAGTGCAGCTTGCCCTCGGTCGTGATGACCAGTGGATTGATCTCGATAAGCGCCAGGTCGCGCTCCTCAAACATCTTCGCGAGACCGAGGAAGATCTTCACGAACTGCTTGATCTGGTCGCCCTGGAGGCCGAGGCGGAAGGCCAGGTCGCGGCCCTGGTAGGGCTGCGCGCCGACGAGCGGGTCGATGGTCGCCTTGAGGATCTTTTCTGGAGTCTCGTGGGCGACTTTCTCAATCTCCACACCACCTTCGGTGGACGCCATGAAGACGATGCGGCGGGTAGAACGGTCAACCACGGCGCCGAGGTACAGCTCTTCCGCTATGTCCGTGCACGCTTCCACCAGAATCTTTGACACGGGCTGGCCGTTTGCATCGGTCTGGTAGGTCACCAGATTCTGGCCGAGCCATTGCGTCGCAAAGTCTTCGACTTCCTGTGCCGTCTTGACCAGCTTTACACCGCCGGCCTTGCCGCGGCCGCCGGCGTGCACCTGGGCCTTGACCACCCACATGTCGCCGCCAATCATCTTTGCGGCCTCGACGGCGCCCCGCGGTGTATCCACGGCGTGCCCGGTAGACACCGGGAGACCGTACTCGGCAAACAGCTGTTTGCCCTGGTATTCGTGAAGGTTCATGCCTTATCCCATAGCTGCATGGACGTGGATGCGCCGCCTTGGAGTGCGGCGCGCTTTTTCGCGCGAGACCCCGTCCCGCGCGTTGTGACGCCTAGCGCTTCTTGCGGTTGGCGACGTGAATAGCGTGCCCGTGAACGGCCAGCGCCGCCTCGTGCACGGCCTCGGACAGCGTCGGGTGACCGAACACCATCAGGCCGATGTCTTCAGCGCTGGAGCCGAACTCCATCGCGATCAGCACCTGCTGAGCGAGGTCCGCGGCCGAGGGGCCAACAATGTGGCAGCCCAGGATGCGATCGGTCTCTGCATGGGCGATGAGCTTCACCAGGCCCTGCGAATCGTTCGCCGCCAGGGCTCGACCGGACGCGGCGAAAGGGAAGGTGCCCGACTTATAGGGCACGCCATCGGCCTTGAGTTCCTGCTCCGTTCGTCCCACCGCGGCGATTTCCGGGTGCGTATAGATGATGGACGGGATGCACTCGTAGTTGACCTGCGCCGGTTTGCCGGCGATGCGCTCGGCTACCATGACGCCCTCTTCCGAGCCCTTGTGCGCGAGCATGGGACCGCGGACGACGTCGCCTACCGCGTAGACGTTTGGCGCTTCGGTAACGCACTGGTCGTTCACGAAGATGAAGCCGCGCTCATCCAGGGTGACGCCGCTGTCATCGGCGAGCAGGTCACGGGTGCGCGGGCGCCGGCCCACGGATACGATCAGCTTGTCGAAGACCTCGGTGTGTTCAGCGTCACCGGTAGTGTAGGTGACGTGGACCTGACCATCTTTCACAGTGGCATCCGTAACGCGGCTGGACAGGCGGATGTCGAGGCCCTGCTTGCGGAAAATCTTCTCCGATTCCTTGGCGATCTGCGAGTCCATCATGGCAAGGAACTCATCCAGCGCCTCGATCAGAACCACGTCGGCACCGAGGCGGCCCCAAACGCTGCCCAACTCGAGTCCGATAACGCCGGCGCCAATGACGCCAAGCCGTCCCGGAACCTCGGTGAACTCCAGGGCGCCCGTGGAATCGACGATGTACTCGTTATCGATGGGGGCTGGGGGAATGGTGATGGGCTCGGAACCGGCGGCGATAATAACGCTCCCAGCTTCCACCACGCTGGTGCTGCCGCCGGCAGCCGTCACTTCGACATTGGCGCCGGACAGCACCTTGCCGCGGCCCTGGATTGTCGTTACGCCGTTGTGCTTGAACAAGCCGCCGATCCCGCCGGTGAGCTGGCCGACGATCTGTTCCTTACGCGCCAGCATCGCGGGCACGTCGATCTTCGGCGATTCAATGCCAATGCCGTGCAGCGCGAAGGTGTCCTTCGCCTCGTGATACTTCTGGCTCGAATCCAGCAGCGCCTTGGACGGGATGCACCCCACGTTCAGGCAGGTGCCCCCCAAAGTCGCCTTGCCGTCCGCGTCGACCCACTCTTCAACAACGGCGGTCGACATGCCGAGCTGAGCGGCGCGAATGGCTGCAACGTAGCCCGAAGGCCCGGAGCCGATTACTACAACATCGAAACTGTCTGACATCTTGCTGTCCGTATTTTGAGTTAAGGGTCGCCGGTGCCGCGCACAGCGCTAGAGCTGAAGCAGAATCCGCGCCGGGTCTTCGATCAGATCCTTGACCGCTACGAGGAACTGGACGGCGGTCTTGCCGTCGATGAGGCGGTGATCGTAGGACAACGCCAGGTACATCATCGGCAGCACTACCACTTCACCGTTCACCACCATCGGCCGTTCCTGGATCTTGTGCATACCCAGGATTCCCGTCTGCGGTGGATTGAGAATCGGCGTACTGAGCAGTGAGCCGAAGACGCCACCGTTGGTCACCGTAAAGGTGCCTCCAGTCATGTCTTCGATGGTCAGCTTGTTGTCCCGGGCTCGCGTGCCCAGATCGACGACCGCTGCCTCGACATCCGCCAGGCTCATGAAATCTGCATCGCGCAGCACCGGTACGACGAGGCCGTTGTCCGTGGACACGGCGACGCCGATATCCTGGTAGCCGTGATAAACAATGTCGTTGCCGTCAATGGACGCGTTGACCGAGGGGAAGCGCTTCAGGGCCTCGCACGCGGCCCGCACGAAAAAGCCCATGAAGCCGAGGCGCGTTCCGTTGTGCGTTTGCTGGAACTGTTCCTTGTACTTGGCACGCAGGGCCATCACCGGCGCCATGTTCACTTCGTTGAAGGTGCTCAGCATCGCGGTGGACTGCGTCGCGGTGAGCAGGCGCTCCGCGATGCGTGCGCGCATGCGCGTCATGGGTACGCGGCGCTCCACGCGCTCGCTCGATGGTCCCGCCGGAACCTCGACGACGGTGGTGCCGGGAGCCGGTTTGGCCTGCGGCTCCGGCGCCGGCGTCGGCGCGGCGGGCGCCGCTGGCGCTGCCGACACGGATGCAACGTGCGCCAGGACATCCTCCTTGGTGATACGACCGCCCTTTCCGGTGCCGGGGATCGCACTCGCATCGAGTTTGTGCTCATCGATCAGCTGACGCGCGGCTGGACCAATAAGGCCCGCCGCATCTCCTGTAGCAGGCGTTGGAGCTGTGGCGGCAGACGCAGCAGCGCCCGGGGCGGCCTCCACAGCCGCGCCATCCACAGCGCCTTCGGCCAGCACGGCGAGAAGCGCCTCGCTCTCGATGGTCTCGCCCTCACCGACCACGATCTGCTGCAGAACTCCGTCGGCCGGCGCCACCACCTCCATCACAACCTTGTCGGTCTCGATCTCGACGATGAGTTCATCCCGCGCAACCGCCTCACCTTCGCTCTTGTGCCAGGCCGCTACTTCACCGTCGGCCACGGACTCGGGGAACGCCGGCGCCTTAATTTCGATAGTCATGTCTTTTCCTTCTTCTGTTCTTAGGCGGGAAGGCTGCTTAGATCGAGCGCCTGATTGACGAAGTCTTCCTGCTGCTCAAGGTGCAGGGCCATATAGCCGGCCGCCGGCGCCGCCGAGGCCTCGCGGCCCGCAAAGCCGAGGTACACGCCGGGCTTGTGCTTGAAGAGTACGCGACGCATGTGGTGCTGGCTTGAGTACCAGGCCCCCTGGTTCATGGGCTCTTCCTGGCACCAGACCGCATCCTTGATATTGGGGTAGGTACTGAGGACCTCAAGCAATTCTGCCTCCGGGAACGGATAGAGCTGCTCTAGGCGGATGATGGCGATGTTGTCTATTTCACGCTCGCGGCGCGCGGCGCGCAGGTCGAAGTACACCTTGCCGGAGCACAGAATCACCCGCTCCACGCTGTCGCGGTCCTGCTCGTCGGTTTCCTCAAGCACGTTGTTGAAGCGGCCACTGGCGAGCTCTTCCAGAGTAGACACCGCTTCCTTGTGTCGCAGGAGACTCTTGGGCGACATCACGATAAGCGGCTTGCGCAGGGGCCTGATCGCCTGACGACGCAGCATATGGAACACTTGGGCGGGTGTGGTAGGCATGCAAACCTGCACATTGTGCTCCGCGCAGAGCTGCAGAAAACGCTCAAGACGTGCGGAGCTGTGTTCCGGGCCCTGCCCTTCGTAGCCGTGCGGCAACAGCATGGTCAGGCCGCAAAGCCGGGTCCATTTGTGCTCGCCGCTGGTAATGAACTGATCGATTACCACCTGGGCCCCGTTGGCGAAGTCTCCAAACTGCGCTTCCCAGATCACGAGGCCGTTGGGCGAGGTCGTGGCGTAGCCGTACTCGAAAGCCAGGACCGCTTCTTCCGAGAGCAATGAATCGTAGATGTCGAGGCGCGCCTGATCGTCGCTAATGTGCTGCAGTGGCACCAAAGTCGCCTCGTCGCGCTGATTGTGCAGCACGGCGTGGCGGTGCGAGAAGGTGCCCCGTCCGACGTCCTGACCCGTCAGGCGCACGGGGTAGCCCGCTTCGAGCAGGCTGGCGTAGGCCAGAGTCTCGGCGAAGCCCCAGTTTATGGGCAGCGCACCGGCCGCCATCTTGCGACGGTCTTCGAGAATCTTCGTGACCTGACGCTGCAGGGGAAAGTTTTCCGGCGCCATATTGGTGTCGTGGGCGAGCGTCTGCAGATGGGCCAGATCCATCGTGGTGTCGTAGGGGAGCGTCCACTCGTGCCCCAGGAACGGAGTCCAGTCCACGAACAGGGATGTGTTGGGTTTGGATACGAGGCTGGAGACCAGCGGCTCGTCGCGATCCAGGGATTCGCGGTAGCCGTCGACGAGGGATTTGTCCTCGTCCTCGGTGACCACGCCGGCTTCGATAAGGCGACGGGCATAGATGTCGCGCGTGGTGGGATGCTTGCGTATGGCCGCGTACATTTGCGGCTGCGTCACCGCGGGCTCGTCAGCCTCGTTGTGTCCACGGCGGCGATAGCAGACGAGGTCGATGACCACATCGCGCTTGAACTCGTTGCGATAGTCGATGGCCATCTGGGTGACGAACAGTACGGCCTCGGGGTCGTCCGCATTCACGTGGAAGATCGGTGCCTGGACCATCTTCGCCACGTCGGTGCAGTACTCCGTGGAACGTGCATCCTCACGCCGGCTCGTGGTAAAGCCGACCTGGTTGTTCAGCACGATGTGCACGGTACCGCCGGTTTTGTAGGCCCGGGTTTGCGACATCTGGAAGGTTTCCATCACCACGCCCTGGCCGGCAAAGGCGGCATCGCCGTGCAACACGATGGGCCAGACGCTATCTCCCGCCGGATCGTTGCGGCGATCCTGGCGCGCCCGGACGCTGCCCTCCACAACCGGGGACACAATCTCCAGATGCGAGGGATTGAAGGCCAGAGCGATGTGAACTTCGCCGCCCGGGGTCATCATGTTCGATGAGAATCCCTGGTGGTACTTCACGTCACCGGAGCTTTCATAAGTTGCCGTGCCCTCGAACTCCTTGAACAGCTCGGAGGGGTTTTTTCCGAGAATGTTGACGAGCACGTTGAGGCGCCCGCGGTGCGCCATGCCAATGACGATTTCCTTGGAGCCGTAACCGCCGATACGCTGGATCATTTCAGCGAGCATGGGGATGAGGCTCTCACCGCCTTCGAGGCCAAAACGCTTGGTGCCTGGATACTTGGATCCCAGGGACTTTTCGAGACCATCGGCCTTGATCAGGCGGCGCAGGATCTGGCGCTGCACGTCCGGGCCGTAGTCCGGGGCTGAGCGCACGGACTCCATGCGCGACATGATCCAGTGACGCTGCTCCGTGTCCACGATGTGCATGAACTCGGCGCCAACGGTGTGGCAGTAGGTTTTCTCCAGAGCGTCGACGATTTCCTGCAGCGTTGCCGCATCGTGGCCGATACGCAGGCTGCCTACCTGGAAGGTGGTGTCGAGGTCAGCCGTGGAGAGTTCGTGAAAGCCCAGTTCGAGGTCGGCAACCTGCTAGCGCTCGGCAAGGCCCAGGGGATCGAGCATCGCCTTCTGGTGCCCGCGCTGCCGGTAGGCGGAGATGAGCGCCAGTACGCGAACCTGTTTGCGTTCGTGCTGCGTGGCCTGGCTGTCGTGTGCCACCGTCGCCTCGGTACGCACGCGCATCTTGCTGATGCGTGCAAAGCGTTCACGCAGGGCGCTGTGCGGGACCTCGTCGATGATCGTGGTTTTGCTTTCGACCCGCGGGAGCTTGTCAAAGTAGTCGCGCCACTGCTCGGGCACGGCGTTGGGGTCGGTGAGGTAGGACTCGTAGAGGTCCTCCACGTAGGTGGCGTTGCCGCCAGCGATGTGCGAGCTGCGGCGAAGCAGCTCCATCGGGCTGTCTTGCATAGGTCCCCCTGTACCGACGTCAGCTTCATCGGTAACCGGTGCCCCGACGGGGGCGGCCGGTGGTCTTCATCAACGCTTTAGCCGCGCTGAAACCTGACAACGCGGGCTGTAAGGAGTCTGCCACCTGGCAGACCACTCCATGCGGAACACGGCTTCGCGCGGTGCGCACGCTTTTCCGTACTCAGCGGGCAAAACCTGTGGGCCGGTACAACACAGCGGCTGTGCTCAGGAAGCGTTGCTTTTTGGGATGACCATCCGGCTCATCGCTGCGCCGGCGCCGGTCATACCTTGCACAGGAGCGCTTCTTTGAACGCTTTCTCTGCACGTGAAAAACGCTTCGCCGCTTTTTCGCCGCGATGTGTGCCCTGCTACATTTGAACCGGTACCAAACTGGCACCAGCTGCATAGCAAACCGATTCAAAGCCAATCGGTTTGAAGGCTAACCGGTTTCAAGGCCAGCCCGATTCAAGGCCCGACCCATTCAAGGCCCGACCCATTCAAGGTGTAGTCGCGACACTGCCCAATTTTTTGCTGGCGAATTATGCCAGCAATTGCAAGGCGCCTGAAGAGACCGTGACGACTTAATCGCGGCAATTAGACCGGCGCCCCCATGGGCGCTTATGGCTTCAGCAGCGTCGCGGTACATTCACTGGCAGCGACGATGCTGACGCTGATGCGGGAGCGCGCGGCCGTCAGGCGGCGCGCTTGAGCAGCATGCTGCGGATGTGACCGATGGCCCGGGTCGGGTTCAAACCTTTCGGACACACGTTGACGCAGTTCTGAATGCCGTGGCAGCGGAACACGCTGAAGGGGTCATCGAGACGGGAGAGACGTTCTTCTGTGGCCGTATCACGGCTGTCAGCCAGGAAGCGGTAGGCCTGAAGCAGGCCTGCCGGGCCCACGAAGCGATCCGGATTCCACCAGAACGACGGACAACTGGTCGAGCAGCAGGCGCACAGAATACATTCGTAGAGACCGTCCAGCTTGGCCCGATCTTCGGGAGTCTGGAGCCGCTCAATGGCCGGCGCCGGGGAGTTGTTTTGCAGGTAGGGCTGAATCTTTTCGTACTGGGCGTAGAACATGCTCATGTCCACGACGAGATCGCGGATCACGGGCAAGCCCGGAAGCGGACGGATGACCAGCTTGTTGCCCCGTACCGTATCCGAGAGAGGTGTGATACAAGCGAGTCCGTTCTTGCCATTGATGTTCAGGCCGTCCGATCCACAAACCCCTTCCCGGCAGGAGCGACGGTAGGTCACGGTGGCGTCCTGCTGTCCTTTGATCATCTCGAGAACGTCGAGGACCATCAGGTCCTTGCCACCGGTGTCGACCTCGAACTCCTGCATGGAGGGCTCGGCGTCCTGTTCGGGGTTGTAGCGATAAATGCTTACCTGCAGCATCGGTTAACTCCCTGTCATCACTCGTCGCTGTCTTCCTGATTCCCTATCCGTTCAGCTTCAGTAGGTGCGGATCTTGGGCTGGAAGGCTTCCATTGTCTTCGGGGTAAAATTCACGGCGCGCTTGCCAAGACTCTTATCGTTGGGATCGTAGAGCGAATGGCAGAGCCATTTGTCGTCGTCGCGCTCCTGGAAATCCTCGCGCGCATGGGCGCCGCGGCTTTCGGTGCGCTGCTCGGCGGAAATCGCGGTGGCTTCCGCGACTTCGAAAAGATTCTGCAGCTCGAGGGCCTCGATACGCGCGGTGTTGAATGCGCGGGTCTTGTCCGCAACACCCGCCGCGTCGATGCGGGTTCGCAGATCGTCAAGCTGCTCGATGCCAGTGCGCATGAACTCGCCCTTGCGGAACACGCCGAAGTAGTTCTGCATGATGCCCTGGAGCTCCTTGCGAAGATCCGCGACGTTCTCGGTAACCGGCGCTTCCTCCAGCCGATCAAGGCGCGCGGTCGCCGCCTGCATGTCGCTTTCGCCAGGCTCGCGCACTTCGATGCCGGAACGCATGGCTTCTTCGAGGAACAGACCCGTCGCGCGTCCGAACACCACGAGATCGAGCAGTGAATTGCCGCCAAGACGGTTGGCGCCGTGCACCGATACGCAGGCCGCCTCACCGCAGGCATAGAGGCCCGGGATAATTTCATCGGAGCCATCGGCCGTCACCGTGAGCGCCTGACCGTGAATATTCGTAGGAATGCCGCCCATCATGTAGTGGCATGTCGGCACCACCGGAATAGGCTCTTTGACGGGATCGGCGTGCGCGAAGGTACGCGACAGTTCGAGAATGCCCGGAAGGCGACTCTCCAGAACTTCCTGGCCCAGGTGATCGAGCTTCAGGAATACGTGGTCGCCTTCGGGGCCACAGCCGCGACCCTCAAGGATCTCCAGCACCATCGAGCGCGCCACTACGTCGCGACCCGCGAGGTCCTTGGCGTTCGGGGCATAGCGCTCCATGAAGCGCTCGCCGTCTTTATTTATGAGATAGCCGCCTTCACCGCGGCAGCCTTCCGTGACCAGCGTTCCCGCCCCGTGGATACCCGTGGGGTGGAACTGCCACATTTCCATATCCTGCATCGGGAAACCGGCGCGAAGCGCCATGCCGATGCCGTCGCCGGTGTTGATGTGCGCGTTGGTCGTGGACGCGTAGATGCGCCCGGCGCCACCCGTGGCGAAGACCGTGGCCTTCGACTTCACAAAGACAACCTCGCCGCTCTCAATGCTGATAGCGATAACGCCGACCACGGCGTTGTCCTGATTCTTCACCAGATCGATGGCAAACCACTCGTTGAGAAAAACCGTGTTGTTTTTGACGTTGTTCTGATAGAGCGTGTGCAGGAGCGCGTGGCCGGTCCGATCCGCCGCCGCGCAGGTGCGTGCCGCCTGGCCGCCTTCGCCAAAGTTCTTGGACTGGCCGCCGAAGGGGCGCTGGTAGATGCGCCCTTCTTCCGTGCGCGAGAACGGCAGACCCATGTGTTCGAGTTCGAAGATGGCCTCGGGGCCCACCGAGGTCATGTACTCGATGGCGTCCTGGTCGCCGATGTAGTCGGAGCCCTTCACCGTGTCGTACATGTGCCAGCGCCAGTCGTCATTGGGGTCGGCGCTGGCAATAGCGCAGGTAATGCCACCCTGAGCCGAAACCGTGTGGGAGCGGGTCGGGAAGACCTTCGAAATAACGGCCGTCTTGTAACCGGACTGGGCGAGCTGCAGCGAGGCTCGCATGCCAGCGCCACCGCCACCCACGATCACGCCGTCAAAAGATATGGTCCGCATTCCTGGCTTCCCCTTGCTCTCAGTCTTTTCGTTACTGCGTACTGCTTAACTGCCTGGTACTTTTATTTCGCGTTTTCGCGTTTACCGCCGTTCGCTCATCTGTCGCGAATCTTGTGCCTACCCAGCGGTGTCGTCCATTGCCGCTTCTATGTCAGCGTCAGCGCTGAGTCAGCGCCACTCCGAAGCGCCAGCTTTATCACCAGATAATCTGGACCGCCCAGATCACGTAGATCACCAGTGCCAGCGAGGTCAGCAGCTGTAAACCGATGCGCAGCACATTTCCGCGCGAACCCATCAGGCGCTCCGTGAGGTAGTCGGTGAACACGCCCCACATACCGATCCAGGCATGCGCCGCGAGCGAGAGTACGGCGAGAAGCGTATAAACCTTCATCCACGTCGGCTCGAAGAGTGCGGTCCATTCCTCGTAGCTCACCCCAGCAAGTAGCTTTACGCCTATGAACCCGAAAAACGTCAGAAGGATAACGGCCGTGACGCGCTGCACCAACCAATCGGAAAGGCCCGACCGGGAAAGACTTGTGACTGCGGTTACCACAGGGCAACTCCCAGGGCGGCAGCGCCCACCAGTGTAAAGACGAACACGATCCGAGCACCGAGGACACCGCCCTCCATGGTCTCGCCGATCCCAAAATCCATGATCAGGTGCTTGATCCCCGCGAGGCTGTGGTAGAGCAGCGCGACGCAAATTCCCCAGACGATCAGGCGGGGCACGAGACCCGAGAGCGCCGTGGTCAGGGCTTCGAAGCTGTCACGGCTGGCCAGGCTGGCGTCCAGAGCCCAGAGCAAGGCAAAGGAAAACACGACGAGGGCCACGCCAGACACGCGGTGACTGATCGAAGCATAAGCCGTTATCGGCAGCTTTATGGTGCCGATATCGAGGTTTACGGGACGCTTGTCTTTCACTCGCTTGTGCTCCTGGCGCCGATCTGGGCGTTATCGCAGTGGGTTTCCATTTCTGCCCCCGGATAGCCCGAGAGGCTTTGGAAAGCAGGCCCCGCGTCGCGCGTTTTCCCACGTCTTTCTATCGGGCGAAACGATGAAAGAAGCGTTTAGCGAAACAACTTCGTATCAGATCGACGCGTGTAGGCGCTCGCACGGACACGGGGGAGGCCACTGCGTTTGGCCATTGATGTGTACGGGTACGCTCTGCGGGGGCGTGGGCCGACGACGGCGCTGCGTACGCCCCGAAATAGTGAGTCCCCCGACAAAACCACGCGCGAGTATAAAGAACCGTCAAAACCCTGACAATTGACGTTCGTCAAAGTGTGACGGCAGGCCGGCGGCCACCCCTGGCGAAGGCAAGGCGCTTGATTGACAAACGATTGGCCACCTCTATAGATTGGCGACCCCACGAAATTCGACCGGGAACCTCGTATGAGTGAACGAACAGCCACCCTCACCCTGGACGGCATGGAGGGCAGTCTTGATCTGCCTGTCTACTCCGGGGCCATCGGACCCGATGTGGTCGATGTTGGAGGCTTAACGGCCAAAGGTCTGTTCACCTACGACCCGGGTTTCGTATCCACGGCGGCCTGCGAGTCGGAGATAACGTTTATCGACGGCGGCAAGGGCGTGCTCCTGCACCGCGGCTATCCCATCGAGCAGCTCGCCGCGCACTCAGACTATCTTGAGACCTGTTACCTGCTTCTTTATGGAGAGCTGCCCAACGCGGAGCAGAAAGAGCGCTTCGTCAGCACCGTGCACAATCACACCATGGTGCATGAGCAGATCCGCACCTTTTTTAACGGCTTCCGCCGCGATGCCCACCCCATGGCGATCATGTGCGGGGTAGTCGGCGCGCTGTCGGCCTTCTACCACGACTCCCTCGACATCACCGACGAGCACCACCGCCAGGTGGCCGCCTTCCGGCTTATCGCCAAGATGCCGACCATCGCCGCCATGAGCTACAAGTTCTCGATCGGCCAGCCGTTCATGTATCCGGACAACTCGCTGAATTACGCCGAGAATTTTCTGCACATGATGTTTGGCGTGCCCTGCGAGCCGAGCAAGATCTCGCCCGTGCTCGCCAAGGCCATGGACCGCATTTTTCTGTTGCATGCGGACCACGAGCAGAACGCGTCGACATCCACGGTGCGCCTCGCCGGTTCGTCCGGAGCAAACCCCTTTGCCTGTATCGCCGCGGGTATCGCCGCGCTTTGGGGTCCGTCGCACGGTGGCGCCAATGAAGCCGTCCTCAATATGCTTGAGGAGATCGGCGACGTCAGCCGCATCGATGAGTACGTGGCTCGGGCCAAGGACAAGAACGACCCCTTCCGCCTCATGGGCTTCGGGCATCGCGTGTACAAGAATTTTGATCCGCGCGCCCGGGTCATGAAGGAAAGTGCGGATGAGGTGCTCGCGGAGCTGGGTCTGGAGAACGACCCCCTCCTCGCCATCGCCAAGCGCCTGGAAGAAATCGCCCTGGAAGACGACTACTTCATTCAGAAGAAGCTCTATCCGAACGTGGACTTCTACTCAGGCATCATCCTCAAGGCGATCGGAATTCCGACCAGCATGTTTACCGTGATCTTTGCCGTGGGCCGCACGGTGGGCTGGATTGCGCACTGGAACGAGATGATATCCGGCAGCTACCGGATCGGCCGGCCCCGGCAGCTGTACACGGGACACCCCCAGCGCGATTTCGTGGAGCTCACCGATCGCAGCTGAGCTCGCCCTGAGCTGGGATCCGAGGCGCGCTGTGGCGCGCTCGCGATACACGCGATATGCGACGGCGCCCGGGCATCAATGCCGCGGGCGTTTTACTATCTGCGGCCTTGACGCCGCACACAATGAGAAGAATTGCCATGTCCCAAGCAGCCGCGTCAACAGCATCATCGGACGCGCCGGAGGCGACGCCGGTCGCCTACATCCGAGGAACGGGCCTCTACACGCCGGAGAGCTCGGTAAGCAACGAAGAGCTCGTCGCCAGCTTCAATGAGTATGTCACGCGCTTCAACGCGGCTCACGCCGAGGAAATTGCCGCGGGCACCATGGAGGCCCTGCAACCTTCGTCGGTGGAGTTCATCGAGAGGGCGTCCGGCATCCGGTCACGCCACGTCATCGATAAGGAGGGCATTCTCGATCCGGAGCGCATGGTTCCCTGCATCGCGGAACGCAACAACGATCAACCTTCCGTTATGTGCGAAATGGCTGTCACCGCCAGCCAGGAGGCACTTGCCGAAGCCGGGATAACAGCGGCCGACCTCGATGCGGTGATCTGTGCCGCGTCCAATATGCAGCGCGCCTACCCGGCCATGGCGGTGGAGATCCAGGACGCTCTTGGCGCCGGGGGCTTTGCCTTCGACATGAACGTGGCGTGCAGCTCCGCGACCTTCGGGCTTCAGCAGGCCCGGGACGCCATTCGCTCGGGAAGCGCGCGTCATGTACTGATGGTGAACCCGGAAATCTGCACCGGACACCTCAACTTCCGCGATCGCGACTCGCATTTCATCTTTGGAGATGTGTGCACGGCCGTTGTCATCAGCGCCGACCCTGGTGTTGGCAAGGGCTTTCGAATCGTGGACAGCCGTCTATCGACGCAGTTCTCCAACAACATCAGGAACAACTTCGGCTTCCTGAACCGGGCCGATGAGCGTGGGGTTGGAGCCCCGGACAAGCTGTTCATCCAGGAAGGCCGCAAGGTGTTTAAGGAGGTGTGTCCCGCGGTGGCGACTCAGGTCAGCACCCAGCTCGAGGAACTGGGTCTGCCGGTCACGGACCTGAAACGTCTCTGGCTACACCAGGCGAACCTGAACATGAATGAGTTTATCGCGCGCAGGGTGCTTGGTCGTGACCCGCGTCCGGAAGAGGCCCCGGTGATTCTCGATGAGTACGCCAACACCTCTTCTGCCGGCTCAATCATCGCGTTCCATCGCTATCACGAGGATTTGCAAAGCGGCGATATCGGCGTCCTTTGCTCCTTTGGGGCCGGCTACAGTATCGGCAGCGTGATCCTCGAGCGCCTCTAGTCAGTTCGGACGCGGCTACTACGCGTCCTCGCCCGCTTAAGCCTGGGGACGAGGGCAGGCGAGCATGGTCACCGAAGTCCGCGCGCGGTCCGCAGTCACGCGCTGACCGCGAGTATTTCGTCGAGAACCTCAACCACGCGATCGATGTCCTGATCCGTGCCAATACTGATTCGCAGATAATTCTCGATTCGCGGCTTGTCCCAGCGCCGCACCAGGATGCCGCGCTCGCGTAGGGCCGCGAAGAGCTCCTTCCCGGAACGCTCGGGATGGCAAAGGAACAGAAAGTTTGCCGCCGAGGGCACTACCTGAAAGCCGAGATCTTCGAGACTCGATGCCAGGCGCTCGCGACTCGCGACAACGCGAGCCGCGCTATCGGCATACCAATCGGGGTCGCGCAGCGCCGCTACCGCGGCACGTTGGGCAACGACGTCCAGGGGATAGGAGTTGAAGCTGTCCTTGACGCGCTCCAGGGCTTCGATCAGCTCCAGGTTGCCCAGGGCAAAGCCGACGCGCAGTCCCGCCAGCGCGCGGGACTTCGATAGCGTCTGAACGACAAGCAGATTGTCGTAGCTCCCCAGGAGTGCCGAGGCGCTGCTCCCGCCGTAGTCGATGTACGCCTCGTCCACAACCAGGAGACGGTCGGGCGCTGCATCCAGGAATTGGCGAAGCTGATTCTCGGTCAGCAGGCGCCCCGTGGGGGCGTTGGGGTTCGGGATGATGACCGCGGCGGCCGCGCGGGAGTAGTCCTCAGCATGCAGCGAGAAGTCCTCGCGCAAGGGCACCTCCCGGTAGTTGATGCCGTACAGCTGGGACCAGACGGGATAAAAACCGTAGCAGATATCGGGAAACAACAGCTCCCGGGGGTGTTGCAGCAGGCCGAAAAAAATGTGCGCAAGCACTTCGTCCGAGCCATTCCCGACGAACACTTGCGCCACGTCTAGTCCGTGGGCTTCGGCGATCGCCTCGCGCAGCTCTGCCGCCCCGGGATCCGGGTAACGCATGAGATCCCGGCCTTCGATCCCGGCGATGGCTTCCAGCACTCGCGGGGACGGCGGATAGGGGCTCTCATTGGTATTCAGCTTGACCAGCTGCGCGACGCGCGGCTGCTCCCCCGGCACATAGGGACTGAGCTGGTGTACCCGCTCGCTCCAGAAACGCTGGCTCACGCGTCTTCCTCCGCCTGCAACAGATCCTGCAACTCCGCGGGCTTCATGTGCCGCACATCCTGACCGCGCACCAGATAAACCACCTGCTCCGCGATGTTTGTGGCGTGATCTCCCACGCGCTCAAGGCCCCGCAGGGCCCACATTTCATGAAGTACGCCGGAGATGTTGCGCGCATCTTCCATCATCAGCGCAACAAGACTGCGCATGGCGGCGTCGTACTCCGTATCCACGGCGTCATCATCGATCACCACTTCCACGGCCTTGCGCACGTCGAGACGGGCGAAGCTGTCGAGCGCGTCACGCAGCATCGTGCCCACGTGTCGACCAATCTGACGAATCTCGGTGGCGTGGCTCGCACTCGGGGGCAGCTCCGACAACTTGATGGCCTGCCGCGCGATCTTTGTCGCCTCATCCCCGATGCGCTCGAGATCGGTGGTCGACTTGGCTACCGCCAGCACAAGCCGCAGATCGCTGGCCGCGGGCTGGCGCAGCGCGAGAATGCGCGAGCACTCCTCGTCGATGCGCAGCTGCATATCGTTGATTTCCCGGTCCCCGGCGATCACGGCCGCGGCCTGCCCGCTGTCGCGGCGCAGCAGCGAGTCCATGGCCTGCACGAGCTGCTGCTCGACGAGCCCACCCATTTCCAGGAGATGGTTCTTCATCGCGTCCAGCTCGGCATTGAACTGGCCGGAAATATGCTGTTTGTGCTGGTCGCCCTGCACGTGTACTCCTTAGTCGCAGCGGCCCCTGCCGGAAACGGCGGCAGCCGCCCACGGCATACTCAGCCGTAGCGACCGGTGATGTAGTCCTCGGTCTGGGACTCGCGGGGATTGGTAAACAGTGTATCCGTTTCCCCGAATTCCACCAATCGCCCGAGGTTCATAAACGCCGTCATATCCGACACGCGCGCGGCCTGCTGCATGTTGTGGGTCACGATGAGGATGGTGTAGCGGGTCTTGAGCTCGTAGATCAGCTCTTCGATGCGCAGCGTCGATATGGGGTCCAGCGCCGACGCCGGCTCGTCGAGAAGCAGCACCTCCGGCTGCACCGCGATCGCCCGGGCAATGACCAGGCGCTGTTGCTGCCCCCCGGAGAGCGTCAGCGCGCTGCCCTCAAGACGATCCTTTACCTCGTCCCAGAGCGCCGCGGCGCGGAGTGCGCGCTCGATCTCTTCGTCGAGAATGCGCTTGCGATTCACACCCTGAATACGCAGACCGAAAGCCACGTTTTCATAGATGCTTTTGGGAAAGGGGTTGGGCGACTGGAACACCATGCCCACCCGTCGGCGCAGGGCCGCCACGTCCACGCCCCGGGCGTAGATGTCCTCCCCGTCGAGGAACACGCGACCGGCGACGACGCTGCCCTCGATGAGATCGTTCATACGATTGAAGCAACGCAGCAGCGACGACTTGCCACAGCCCGATGGACCAATGAATGCCGTGACCTGACGCCTTGGTATCGCGAGACTGATGTCGTGCAGAGCCACGTTTCCGCTGCGCTCGTAGTGGAGATTCAGCTGCTCAACGCGGAGGCAGATGTCGTCCCGGACGGCGGCGGTCGGTGCGCGTTTGAGCGCGTGAACATCGATGCTGTGCGTCTTCATGCTTGGGTCACTTCGCCGGTCAGAGCGTCTCGTCCGGCCGGAACGCTTCTCTCAGGCGGCCGCGCAGAATAACAGCCGCGACGTTGAGAAACAGGACGATAAGCACCAGCAGCAGCGCCGTGGCGAACACGAGTCCCTCGGCGGTGGCCAGCTCGGGACTTTGGAAACCCAGGTCGTAAATATAGAAACCGAGATGCATGAACTGGCGATCCAGGTGCAGATAGGGAAACTCGCCGTCAATCGGGAGCCCCGGCGAATACTTCGCAACGCCCACCAACAGCAGCGGTGCCACCTCCCCCGTTGCTCGCGCCACCGCGAGAATCAGGCCCGTCAGCACCGCCGGTGAGGCCGCCGGGAGCACAACGCGCCACAGCGTTTCAGCCCGCGTCGCGCCGAGGGCAAAGCTTCCCTCCCGGAGCGTCCGCGGTACCCGCGCCAGCCCCTCTTCCGTACTGACCACTACCACCGGCAGCGTGAGCAGGGCCATGGTCAGCGACGCCCAGAGGAGACCGGGAGCACCGAGCGTGGGAGCAGGAAGGCGGTCACTGAAGAACAGCTGATCGAGGGAGCCGCCCAGGCCATAGACAAAAAAACCGAGGGCGAAGACGCCGTACACAATGGATGGTACTCCCGCGAGGTTGTTTACCGCGATGCGCACCAGCCGTGTAACGGGTCCGTGCTGCGCGTACTCCTGCAGGTAGATCGCCGCGAGTACGCCGAGAGGCGCCACGATGAGGGTCATGAGCACGACCAGCGTTACGGTTCCAACGATGGCCGGGAACACGCCTCCCTGGACGTTTCCTCGCCGCGGTGCTTCGGCCAGAAAGCTGCCCAGTTGTTCCACAAAGTACCCGAGCTTATCCGTAAAGCTCATGGCGTTGGGCGCATAGGCGGTATCTATCTCCGCCAGGGGAATCGCCATGCGGTCACCGCTGGCCAGCCGCAGGCGCAGTGCACGATCGTCCATGCCAGAGGAAAGGTCCGGCTCTTCAGTCAACTTTCCTACAAGCTGCGCAGATGAGATCGGGCGCCAGCTGCCCGTGTCACGCAGGGAGTCAGCGAAGCCAAAGGCGCGCCCTCCATTGCGCAGTTCGATCGCCAGCGCGTCGTCCGGATAGCTGCGGCCCGCAATTTCGTCATCCATCAGCCAGAGCAGCGTCGAGGGAAAAACGCTCACAACGCCGCGATACAGCAGCAGGGACTCGCGGCCATCATCATCGTTCTCCCGATCCAGGATCACGCCGAGTTGTGCGGTTTCGCCACCTTGTGCCGGACTGAGGAGAATCAGCGGCTGCGGCCAGAAATGGCCGAGACCGCGCACGGCCAGCAGGCCAAGGACGGTCACCAGCAGCGTCAGCGCAATCACGACCGCGCCGCTGCACAGCCACACCAGCGGCTCCGCCCGGGTGACGGCCCGGCGCAGGGGAACTTCGGTCGTGGCGGACTCAGCGACCTGCATAGGCGTAGCGCAGGCGTTGCCGGAACAGTTCGGCGACCGTATTCAGAACGAAGGTCAGGGCGAACAATACAAATGCGGCCAGGAAAAGAAGGCGAAAATGTACGCCCCCCGCATCGGCCTCGGGAAGTTCCGCGGCCACGGTAGCGGCCAGGCTGCGCAGGCCCGAGAACGGATCCACCTCGAGTACCGGCGTGTTGCCTGTGGCCAGCAGCACGATCATGGTTTCGCCCAGCCCCCGCGCGAAGCCGATCAGCAGTGCAGACAATATCGCCGGAGACGCCGCCGGCAGCACCACGCCGGCAAGGGACTGCCAGCGTGTTGCACCGAGGGCCAGGCTGCCGTCACTCAGACTGCGCGGGACGGCGTTGATCGCATCTTCGATGATCGAGAACATCACCGGCGTAATCGCAAGCCCCATGGCCAGGCCGATAAGCAGCGCGTTTCGCTGGTCGTAGCGCAATTCAAAGGAGCCCCACAGCCACTCCTGGAGGGTACCGGCAAAGAACAGCGCTTCGAGCCGCGCGGCGTAGACCAGCAGCAGCACGGCCGCGACGGCATAGGCGAGCAGAACGAGCGGAAGGCGCGGGATACGGTGTAGAAAAAGACCTCCCCGGCGCTGCAGGAGCAGATGCAGCGCAGCGATGAAGAGCGGGACAAGCACCAGGAGAAGTAGGGACAGCAGCGCCGCGAACAGATGCTCGGCGAGCACCGGCGCCAGCCATAAACCGGCCAGAAAACCGAGCACAACCGTGGGAAAGGCTTCCAGCATTTCTACCGCGGGTTTGACCTGGTTGCGTCTTCGCGGGGGAAGGAAATAGCCTGTGTAAATCGCGGCCCCGAGCGCCAGGGGCACGGCGATGATCATCCCGTAGATTGCTGCCTTGAAGGTTCCCCAGAGCAGTGGCGTCAGCCCGTACTTGGGCAGCACGCCGATCGCCGCACCGTCTGGGTGCCAGCCGTGGGTCGGTTCATCGTAGGCGCCATAGTGCTGCGGAAGCCACAGGCTGCGCCAGCCCGTATCGGGCGATCCGGCGCGGAGCGACCAGCGCAGCACGCGCTCCTCATCGCGGCTGTAGATATAGGAGCCGTCCGCGCTCAGCTTAACTGTCGCCGCCGGGGGACGACCCGGAAGCGGCGCCCGCAGACGAAACTCGGCGCTGCTGGGAACGAGGAGCAACAGTCGCTCGTCCCGGGTCAATAGCGCGCTCAGGCGCCGTTCGCGCTCACTGCCGATCCAGTGCAGGCGATCGGGAAGCGCAACCGGAGTACCGAGCGGTGGAAGGTTGCGACGCGCGGTGTCGTAGCGATGCAGCTCGGCGTTGGCCGTGGCTACGAGTATCGTTTCCCGACCGGGTCCCCAGGCGGCTATGTCAACCTCGGACGCCAGGCCGAAAAGCTGGCCTCCGAAGACCAGGGCGCGGCGACTGCCCGGCGAGGCCGGCAGATGCCAGCGCAGGAAACGGTCGCCCTGGACGACGATAAGTTCATCCTGGGTGGCATTCAGGAGGATGCGTCCGCGGCGCAACGCCGGCGCCGCGAGGGTCCAGCGCTGCAATTCCACGGCGCCTGCGGTCGGAAACCGCATCTGGATAGCGTGCAGCGCGTCCGCACCATCGTAGTAGGCGATCAACGCCCGCCCCGCGCTACTGTCGAAGGCCAGGTTACGCAGTGCGCCCGGCGTGGCCAGGCGCAATCGCCAGCGTGCGTCGGGACTGACTCCGTTCACCTGCCCCGCAATGTCCACGAGACGCACGAGATCGTAGACATGCAGCTCGCCGGGCAGGGCAAGCGCCGCGCGGTTGCCGCTGCTGTGGATTTCTCCGCGGACGTCGTCTCCAACGCCCTCCACCGGTGGAAGCCGCCACACGCTGGCGTCGGCCTCTCTAACAGCGAAGCGTGAACCGGTATCCAGCGGGGTTTCGATCATCGGCTCCAGACGCGCCGGCAGCGCGAGAGGCAGGCAGATGTAGACGAGATACGCCAGCATGAGCAGTAAAGCGGCGAGCACCGTAACCCCCGCGCCTCGGGCGGCAAACGTCGCCGCGTTGTCGCGAAAGCGCCGGCGTGCCGCCAGCCCGGACGGCGCTTCAATCATCGGCGAGTCCAAGATCACGACGGAGGACGTCGCGCTCCTGACGAGACAGAGGCGTATAGCCCGAGCGCAGCACCTCCTGCTGACCGTCGGTGCTGAGGGCGAGCCTCACATAGGCACCCACGAGCGGACCGAGATCGGCACCGGGTGGGCGGTTGAGGTAGAGATAGAGGGCGCGCGACAGTGGCTTCGCACGACGGCCCTCGGCATCGAGCAGACCCAGGGGTTTCACCGTCGCGTTCACATGACCGGCGCTCGCGTAGCCAACACCGCCAGGGTCCTGAGCCACGGCGCGGACGATAGCCGACGAGCCCACAAGACGATTGAGTCGGGGCGCGAAATCGCCGCCACAAAGTACCTGCTCGCGAAACACGCTGTAGGTGCCCGAGGCCGCTCCGCGGCCATAGAGGCTGATGGGATTGCCGCCCTGCCGGACGCTGACTCCCAGCTCGGACCAGTCTCGCATCAGGCGCGGGAATCCGCAGCGGCGCGTCGAGGAAAAGATGGCGTCGAGCTGATCGAGGGTCAGCGTATCCAGGGGGTTACTCCGATGCACGAATACCGATATCTGATCGTACGCCACCGGCACGGCAGTCGGCGCGTAGCCATAGCGACGAAAGAAGAGCTCTTGCTCGGCGCCGGACATCGGTCTGCTCATGGGACCTATGTCCGCGGCGCCCTGCACGAGGGAGGTAGGGGCCGCGCCGGAGCCAATGGCGCGGACCTGCACCAGGACCCGTGGGTGCTGTTCGCGAAGCAGCTCGGCCCACAGCGAACTGAGGGCACCGAGGGTGTCCGAACCCGCGCTCACGATCTTCCCTTCCAGCTCCGGCGCTGCGTAAGCCGCTGCGGACACAAGCAGCAGAAGTGCGGTGAAAATGGATCCCAGGGAACGCTTCACAGGCGGGCGGGTGTCATACGCTTGGGAAATGCAGTGCGAAGCGGCTGCCCTGCCCCGGCGTGCTCGTGACGCGCAGCGAAGCGCGGTGAGCCGCGGCGACGTGTTTGACGATGGCGAGACCCAGCCCCGTACCCCCGGTACTCGCGCTGCGGCTTTCGTCAACGCGGTAAAATCGCTCGGTCAGACGCGGGAGATGCTGTTCTTCGATGCCGATCCCGTGATCCACGACAGACAGCAGCAGCCCAGCCTCATCACTCTCCCAGTGCAGCTCCACCGGGTCGTCGCCGTCGCTGTACTTGAGTGCGTTTATCGCCAGATTCGAAACCGCGCTGCGCAGCTCGCTGTAGTCCCCTACGACAGCGTCGCGGGTCGCGATATCGAGAACCACGAGTCGCCCGGGAAAACTCGACGCCAGCTCTTCGCGAAGTTCGTGCAGCAGCGCCGCCATGTCGACAGGCTCACTCTTGCGGTCCTCGCGCACGCTCTCGATACGACTGAGCCACAGCAGGTCCGTGAGCAGATTTTCCATCCGACTGACCTGCGAACTCATCTGCTGCAGCGCGCGCTGGGAGCGTTCGACATCCACATCACCAGCCCCGGCCAGCGTATCCAGATAGCCCTTGAACACGGTCAGGGGCGTACGCAGTTCATGGGAAACATTGCCCACAAAGTCGCGGCGCATCTGCTCCATCTGCACCATGGGCGTGACGTCGCGGATGAAGATAAGGAAATCACCGCCGGCGAAGGTCGTGATCTCAACCTGCAGGATCATGCGCGGGTTGATCGCTCCGGGGATCTGAAGCGGCTGCAGGAAATCGCCGCGCAGGAAATAGTCGTGAAACGCGGGCCAGCGCAGGAGGTTGAGGACCGGCTGGCCGCGGTCGCGGGGATACTGCAGACCGAGAAGACGCCCGGCGGCTTCATTGCACCACTCGATGGCGCCGCTCTGCGTCAGGATAACCACGCCATCGCGCATGGAGGCAAAGGAGCTGCGCAGGTAGTCCACGGTCGACTGCAGGCGACTGCGGGCATCGCGGTTTTCGCGTTGCAGGCTGTAGATCGTGTCGTAGACCAGGCCCCAGATTCCGGTGCTTTCTGGCGGCGCCTCCTCCGGGTGTTCGAGCCAGCGACGCAGCTTGGAGAGCTGGAACAGCCAGATGCCGGCGACGCCGGCGAGGCCCAAGCACAGCATTTCGAGGGTGTAGCCGGAGACCCAGCCGATGGCCGCCGAAGCGGCGAGAACGAGCAGTAGCTTGCGGAGTTCAGCTCGCCAACTGCCAGACAACCTCACCCCGTGGCGACCCCCCGGGAACTGAAGCGGTAGCCCGTGCCGCGGACCGTCTGGATCAGGCCGCTGTAATCCCGCACCCCGGACTGCAGCGCTTTGCGCAGGCGGCGGATATGAACGTCGACGGTACGCTCCTCCACGTATACGTTTGCTCCCCAGACCTGATCGAGGAGCTGGTTGCGGCTATAGGCGCGCTCCGGGTGCGACATGAAGAACCGCAGCAGGTTGAACTCCGTGGGCCCCATGTCCAGCGGGCTATCGCTCAGAAAAACGCGGCGACTTTTGGCATCCAGCACCAGTTCGGAGACCTGCATGCGGTCTGCGTTTTCGCCCCCGCCAGAGCGGCGCAGCAGGGCCTTGATACGCGCGATCAGCTCGCGCGGCGCGAAGGGCTTGGTGATGTAATCGTCCGCTCCTACGTCCAAGCCCTGGATGACGTTGTCCTCCGTGGTCTTCGCCGTGAGCATGATCACCGGGATCTCGCTGGTCGTTTCTTCGCGCTTAAGGCGCCGAAGCAATTCGATGCCGCTCCCGCCCGGCAACATCCAGTCGAGGAGCACGATATCCGGCCTCTGATCGACAATCAGGGCGTGAGCGTCCTGAATGTTATCCGCCTCCAGACAGCGAAAGTCGACGATTTCGAGCGCCATGCGCAGCATGTCGCGAATCGCAAATTCGTCGTCGACAACCAGTACGGTTCGCTCGCTCATGATTCTGGCCCCACCCGTGAATAAGCCGCCGAAATATCGGTTTACGGCGACGCATGGTGCAGACGGCCTGTGACATTAAGATGACACCAACCCGGGAGAATGACACACAAGCGTCATATTCAAAACCATCCGAACCAGCCTCGCCCTTTCTCCAGACGCTCCTGGCAGCTGGCGAGCTGCGACGCGTAGCGCCCGGAGCGGTCTGAAACCTTCCGCGCCACTCCCTGCAGCCAGTCCTTGGACCGGTAGGTGCCGCGCGAGTAGCCGCCATGACCCTCGTGATAGGCAAGGTAAAGGCGATAGGCATCGTTCCGGCCGATGCCGTTACGCTGATAGGACTGGTGGTTGTACCAGCCCACGAAGTCGATGGCGTCGCCGAAATCGTCCCGATCCGCGCCGTAGCGGCCGGCCGAGCGTTCGTAGGAAGCCCAGGTGGATTTCAGGGCCTGGCTGTAGCCGTAGGAATCCGAGGGTCTGGGCCCCGGGATGAAACCCAGGATTTTCTTGCGCGGGGGCTTGGCCTTGGCCACGAAGCGCGATTCCTGGTGCACGAAGGCCATGAGTACCGGGACCGACGTCCCCCAGCGCTTCTCCGCCTTGCGGGCGTCCTTGTACCAGCCTTTCTTGTCGTCGAAGATCGCGCAGATGTTGTCGACGTTCCCGGGTGGACTCGTCGCGCAAGCGCCGAGCAGCACGACGAGTGCGGCCGCGAGAGCAAGGCGCGGCGCCGCTGCCCGGACCCGAACGGCGTATGACGGGCGAGTCCCGACTGCTTCCCATGCCTTTCCCCCAGCGACGTTCACGACGACCCCACACCGGCGCGGGCCAGGTATTCCGCCTCGTCGATGACCTCCACGCCGAGGTCCTGCGCCTTGGCAAGCTTGCTCCCCGCTCCTGGACCCGCGAGGAGCACCGTGGTGCGCTTGGATACGGACTTTGCAACGCGTGCTCCCAGGGTCTTGAGCTGCGCCTCGGCCTCGTCCCGGCTGCAGGACTCCAGACGCCCGCTCACCACCCAGGTCTGGCCGCTCAACGGACCTTCGGCGGCCTCGGCCAGCACCTCCACATTGGGCCAGGTCACTCCAGCGGCGCGCAGCGCGTCGATCACCGCCACATTTGCGGAGGATGCGAAGAAAGTCAGCAGGTGCTCGGCGACGATCGGCCCGACGTCGGGGATGGCCAGGAGGCCCTCCTCGTCCGCGGCGGCTAGCGCCTCGAAGCTTCCAAGGCGCTGCGCGAGCGCTTCGGCTGTGGCTTCACCCACCTCGCGGATGCCGAGGGCGAAAATAAAGCGTGCCAGGGTGGTTTTGCGGCTGTCGCTGATCGCATCGACGAGCTTCTGCGACGACTTCTCCCCCATGCGTTCCAGGCTCTGGAGCACATCGCTGTCGAGCCGGTAAATGTCGACCACCCCGCGGACGAGACCCCGATCGACGAGCTGATCAATGATCTTGTCGCCGAGGCCATCGATATCCATGGCCTTGCGGCTGGCGAAGTGTCGGATCGCGGCCTTGAGCTGTGCGGGACAGACCAATCCCCCGGTGCAGCGCAGCGTGGCTTCGCCGGGGACGCGCTCCACCACCGAAGAACACACGGGGCAGGCCTCGGGCGCGGCAATGGGGGCCGCGTTGGGCACCCGGCGTTCGGCGATTACCGAAACCACCTGCGGAATCACATCGCCGGCGCGGCGCACGACCACGGTATCGCCATCGTGGAGCTGCAAGCGGCCGATCTCGTCCATGTTGTGCAGCGTCGCGTTGCTCACCGTGACGCCTCCGACGAACACCGGCTCGAGCCGCGCCACCGGCGTTATGGCACCGGTTCGACCGACCTGGAATTCGACCCCGGTCAGCGTAGTCACCATTTCCTGCGCGGGAAACTTCCGCGCAATGGCCCAGCGCGGCGCCCGAGCCACGAATCCGAGCCGCTCCTGCAGCTCGAAGGCATCCACCTTGAACACGATCCCGTCGATATCGAAGGGCAGACTGTCCCGGCGTCCCACCAGATCCTGGTAGTAGGCCACGCATTCATCGAGCCCCCGGAGCTGCGCCGCCTCACGACTGATCGGCAGCCCCCAGGCTGCAAAGCGCTGCAGGAGCTCCCACTGGGACGCAGGCCAGGAGTCCTCCGGATGCTGTCCCGCGGCGTAGCTGCAAAAACTGAGGGGCCGCTGCGCGGTGATCCGCGAGTCCAGTTGACGCAGGGATCCGGCGGCGGCGTTGCGCGGATTAACGAAGGTCTTCTCGCCGCGTTTGCGCGCCTGGTCGTTGAACCGTTCGAAACCCTCGCGAGGCATGAAAATCTCACCACGAGCTTCGAAGCTGTCGGGCCAGTCGTCGCCGCGCAGGCGCAGGGGAATCGCGCCGATGGTGCGCACGTTGTGCGTGATGTCTTCACCGACGCGACCGTCGCCACGGGTAGCGGCACGCGCGAGCTCCCCATTCCGATAGATCAGGCTGACGGCGATACCGTCGAGCTTGGGCTCGGCTACAACCGCCGGGCTATCTTGAAGCTCGAGACGCTCGCGGGCGCGGCGCAGGAAGGCGGCGAGTTCGTCGTCATCAAACGCATTGTCCAGCGACAGCATGGGGATCGGGTGTTCAACGCTGGTGAATACGTCGAGGGGCGCCGCTCCCACTCGCTGGGTTGGAGAAGACGCATCGCGCAAGGAGGGATGTTCATGCTCGAGTTGCTGTAGCCGGCGCAGCGTGCTGTCGTATTCGGCGTCAGGCACGCTCGGGGCGTCGAGCACGTAGTACTCGTGATTCCACTGCTCAAGGAGCGTCCGAAGTCGGCCTGCCTCGGCAAGAGGCGTTTCGCTTTCTCGCTGTGCTGGGCGACTACCGGTCACAGTGTCTGTTCAAAGCTCCCGGGCGCGCAGGCGGCGATCAAGCTCGCGAATCTGCTGCCGCGAATGCTCCACGGCCTGCTGTGTCAGTACGCTGCGCGACTCATCGAGCAGCTCTCCGCGAAGGTTGCGCGCCACGGTCCGGGCCGTTTCCAGCATGCAGTCAAAGGCGAGGATCATGTCCTCGGGTCCAGGCAAAGTGAGAAAGAACACCAGCCCCCGGGTTCGCATTTCATGCATCTTGTCGATATCGAAAACGCCGGGCTGGAGCATATTGGCCACGGAGAACTGGATCGGTCCCCGCCCCGCCTGCTGCTCGTGACGATGAAAGAAATCCATATCGCCAAAGCGGAGGTCGCAGGCCAGCAGTATTTCCAGGATGTCCTGACCGCCAAAGCCGCTGTCTTCGCGCGCCATGACATGCAGGATGATGACCTCCGTGTCCGATTGACGCGGCAATTCGCCGGCCTCGTCATCCGCTGCGGGTTCGTTGGCGGGCAGGTCTTCAAGCCAATCAAGATTTGCTGGCTCATCGTCCCGGGCACTCACGCCTGCCAGGGGTGCAACCTCGTCGAAGTCGTCTTCGGTCTCTCCATGGTCGACCGACTCCTCGGCGGCCACGGAATCGCTCTCCTCGTGCAGGGCGGTCGTATCGGCCGTTGAGCCTGCCGACGGTTGTCCCGCCCCGGCCAGCTCCGCGGCGGCGGCACGCGCAGTGGCCTGGGCCGCACTGGATGCGCCGCCTCCGGTCCCAGCGCCCGATGCAGCGCTCGCGCGCTCGGCGTCGTCTATTGCTGAATCAGACTTTTCGGCACGGGCGCGCACGCGTGACCCGGCACTGTCTTCGGATCCGCTTGCCTGTGCGCGTTCCCTGGCGCCGGGGCCAGCCGGCTTGCTGGAGCTTGCGGCACGTAGGCCAAGGGATTCGAGAGACTTCTCTGTCGACTCATCGCGGCGCACAACCCGCGCTCCGCCATTGGGAAGCTCGCGGAACTGGCCGATGTCGTCTGGAGGTTCGTCCCCGGGCAGATCCGTCGCCAGACGCACCCGGACCCTTGATCGCTGTTGCTGACGCATACGGCGCCAGGCGTCGATGGCCACGGCGAGAATCAGCAGGCTACCGACTATCACCATGCCATCGCGCAAGGTCAATTCAGGCACTGCTCACCCCCGTCGGTTTCTCCCGATCCCTGCTCATACCACCGCCCAGCCCGAGCCATGAGCGCTAGCTCGCCGCCAGTTCGGCCGCCTCTTCTACGTCAACGGAAACGAGCCGCGATACGCCGGGCTCGTGCATCGTGACGCCCATGAGGTGGTCCGCCATTTCCATGGTGATTTTATTGTGCGTGATGAATACGAACTGCACTTTCTCCGACATTTCCCGGACCATCCGCGCGTAGCGGCCAACGTTCGCATCGTCCAACGGCGCGTCTACCTCGTCGAGCATGCAGAACGGCGCGGGATTGAGCTGGAAAATGGAAAACACCAGGGCGATGGCCGTAAGCGCCTTTTCGCCCCCGGAAAGCAGATGAATGGTGCTGTTCTTCTTTCCCGGCGGTCTCGCCAGGATCGATACGCCGGTATCGAGCAGATCGTCACCGGTCATTTCCAGGCTGGCGGAGCCGCCGCCAAACACCCGGGGAAACAGCTCCTGCAAGCCGCTGTTGACCTGGTCAAAGGTCTCCTTGAAACGGCTGCGCGTTTCGCGATCGATCTTGCGTATGGCGGCTTCAAGGGTGCCAAGCGCGGTCTCGAGGTCTTCATTCTGTGCGTCGAGGTACTGTTTGCGCTCGGACTGCTGACGGTACTCATCCACTGCCGCAAGGTTTATCGGACCCAGCCGGGTGATGCGGTTGCCGCAGCGCTCCAGTTCCCCGCGCAGCGCCTCCATATCGACAGTTTCGGGGAGAGCGGCCACCTGGGCCTCGAGGTCTCCCCCCACGTCTTCGAGCTGGTCAGCGACCGTGGATTGCTCGTGCTGCAAACCCGCAAGCTTCAGACGTCGGGACTCCAGCTGCTCTCGCAGTTCCGCGGCGCGGCGCTCCACCTGCAGGCGCTCTTTCTCCGTCTCCCGGAGCGTGTGTTCAATATCTGCCAGCGCCTGGCGGGCCGTGCTGAGTTCGCTTTCGGATTCCAGGCGCAGACCGAGTTGCTCCTCGAGGCGGCTCTTTAGTTCGTCGAGCGGGCTGTCGTTTTCGCTCCGGGCGCCCTCCAGCTGACTCAGACGTGCTCCCAGGGTCTCTACCTGGCTGCGGCTGCGTGCCAGGGAGTCGCGTATGGTTTCACTCTGCGTGACCAGGGACTGGTGACGCAGGGCGGCCTGGTGCGCCGTATCGCGTCCCTGGTGCGCCTCGGCGCGCGCCGCGTCGAGCGCCGAGCGCAGCGAATCACGCTGCGCGAGCCGCGCCTCGCGATCTGCGGTATCGCCTTCCATGGTTTCGATCGCCGCGGCCAGCTTTCCGCGGGCTTCACCCACCGCCTGCTGCTCATGCTCGTATTGCCCGCGCAGGTCCGACTGCTCTTTCTCCAGACGCTCGCGCCGAGCCAGAACCTGTTCGTGCCGGGCCTCCTCGGCGCGAAGACGCGCCAGGGCATCCGCCTTTTGGCCGGCCACCTCGGCGGCATGTCCTCGGCTGCGGCGCAGCTCCTGCTCCGCCGTCTCCATCGCGATCTCAGCCTCGGCGAGCCCGGCACGGACTTTCGCCTCATCCGCCGCCAGCGCTTCCAGCTCCGCCTGCAGTTCGTCGAGTTCGCGCTGGCGGGCCAGGGTGCCCTCTTCCGACTCGTCGCCGTGGAGACTGCGTACCCAGTTGCGCCCGACCCAGAGACCGTCCGGCGTGATCAGCGACTCTCCCGCCGCGAGTTCCGAACGACGCCGCAGCGCTTCCTCGGCATCTTGCGCGCAGCTCACGTTGATCAGCAGAGGTACCACGGCTTCGGAGATCTCCGTGGGCAAGAGCCTCGCGGCCAGCGACGTCTCGGGAACCGACGGCGCGGTCGGGCCGGAAACTGTTTCCAGCAGCGTAAGTTCTCCGCGATGCAGAGCCGCGATGGCCGGGACGTGTTCGGCGATGCCATCGACCTGCACGGCCTGCAGCGCGCCTCCAAGGACGACTTCCACCGCGCGCTGCCAGCGCGTGTCAACGCTCAGGCCGTCGAGCACGCGAGGCCGGCCTTCGAGCCCCTGCTCCGCCAGCCATGCCCCGACACCGCCGCCCTCGGCGCGTTTTCGCGCGGCCTGCTGCAGTGCCTCCAGGGAAGCCTGGCGCCCCCGGAGTGTTTGCAGACGAGATCTCAACTCATTCAGCGCTTCCTGCTCGTGCCTGCGCGTCTCGCGACATTTGGCGACCTCGGTCTCCAGGGCCTGCTGTCTGCGCCCCGCCTCATCCACTTCCTCGGCGCGCTCGGCGTGCTCGCGACGCAGCTCTTCCAGGGTTTCGAGCGCAGCGCTTTCGCCCTGCGCGGCCCGCTCCTGGTCCAGCTGTTCCAGGCGCCGTTTAAGGCGGCCCAGGGAGTGTTCCAGGTGCTGAATACGCGACTGCTGTACCTCGGCTTCCTGCCGCGGTGCCGCCGCGCGCTGATTGAATTCATCCCAGTCGCTCTGCCAGGACTGCATTTGCTCCTCCGCAGCGGCCAGGCCGCTGCCGGCGGTTGCCGCCCGTTCCCGCAAACCGCTGAGCTCCGGTGTGAGGGCGGCGAGTTCCGCCTCCCAACCCTCCAGCCGCCCGCCGTCCTCCGTGACATGGCGCTGCGCCTCATCCAGACCGGCGCGTGTTGAGGCAAGGTCGCTCTCGAGCTGTTCGGCGCGCTCGCCCTGGTAGCGGATTTCCTGCTCAACCCGCGAGACCTCGGCACCGATGGCGTAGAAGCGGGCCTGTACAGCGCCGAGTTCGTCCGTGCGCTCGCTGTGCGTCATGCGGTGTTGTTCCAGACGCGTATCTACCGCCTGCTGCTCGGCGAACACTTCTTCGAGGCGCACTTCATGCTCGCCCACTTCGCTCGCGGCAGCGGCCCCGCGATCGTGGAGGTCTCGCCACTGGGAGGCGAGGAGTCGCTGCTTCAGATCCCGCTCCTCGCGTTTTAAATCCTTGTAGCGCTCGGCGGCCTGCGACTGGCGCTGCAGGTGCTGCAGTTGGCGTCCGAGTTCATCGCGCAGATCGGTCAGGCGCTCGAGGTTCTCCAGCGTGCGCCGCATGCGCGATTCCGTTTCCCGGCGCCGCTCCTTGTACTTGGATATACCCGCCGCTTCCTCAATGAAAACCCGCAGCTCCTCCGGCTTGGACTCGATAAGCCGGGAGATCATGCCCTGCTCGATAATGGCGTAGCTGCGGGGTCCAAGACCGGTACCCAGGAAGATATCCGTGATATCGCGCCGGCGGCACTTGGTACCGTTCAGGAAGTACTCGGACTGTCCGTCGCGGGTAACCTGGCGACGCGTCGAAATTTCACTGTAACCCGAGTACTCGCCACCGATACCGCCGTCGCTGTTATCGAACACCAGCTCGATGGAAGCCTGCCCCACGGGTTGTCGGTTGCCGGACCCGTTGAAAATCACATCGGCCATCGACTCGCCGCGCAGGTTCTTGGCGGAACTTTCGCCCATCACCCAACGCACGGCGTCAATAATGTTGGATTTGCCGCAGCCGTTGGGACCGACGACCGCGCACATGTTGCTGGGAAGGGCTACGTTTGTGGGGTCAACGAAGGATTTGAACCCTGCGAGCTTGATGGACTTGAGTCGCATTAGGCTTTAAGCATCCTCTCTAAGCCGTTGAATTAATGTTCTTATTTGATTGACGTTTATCACGACTACCGCTTCCCTCTCACGATGGCAGATCACTCCCGAGGGGGCCTTGCATACGTCACCAGGTAAGTTCGCCGTGCACGGGGCCGAGCAGCATCAACAATCACCGTCTACAAGCACTAATGCCGAGCACCATCACCGCGAAGATCACCACTCAACCTGGCAGTGTCCGAGCGGGCGGACCCGGTGGATCGGGGACGTCACACACACTCCCCGAAGATCGGGCAAATCGATGAGGGCAAGAGCGCGCGAACTCGTGCGCGAGGCCGTGCTTTATGACGAACCGGACTAAGAGACGCGTGGATATATGACACATCGTCGACCCGCCTGACACCACAAGATGTAGTGTATAGGCTAATCGTCGATAACACTATGCCCGGAATGCAATCCGTCTCACCCGCGCTCGGATTTGGCACCAAGCTCGATAATTACCTTCGAATCGGCACCCCCCGCAACCACCGGCACCGACACACCGGACAGCAGCGCATTGGCTTCTCCAGGCTGACCGTTGGAAGAGAGCTGAGCGGTAACCACCACACGCCCGGCCTCGCTTAGCAGTTGCCCGGCCATGGCATCCTGATCCGTCAGACGCAGTTGCACCGGCAGCTCCGCTGCCTGCAGCCTGCGCACCGCAACGGGCATGCCCGCCTGCCCTTCAGGCCGCGCAAAGACAAAAACGACGGCCCCGGGATCGGCCGCCTGAGGGTCCGCGAGGCGCAGATCGACGAGGATTCCCGGCGCCGTCGAGGCACCGTGCCCCCCCGCGCCGCTGGTCTCCGAATCCGCCGGCACTCGCTCGGCGGCGGCAATCGGCGCCGCGCCGCTGCGTTCCCGGGCCAGCTCGATAACCTCGGTCAACATCGCATAGCCCGGGGATTCCTGCGCTTCCAGAGCCCGAAGACGTTCCCAGTAAGCGATTGCGGCGGGATAGACACCGGCCTCGAAACTGGCCATACCCAGAAGACCCAGCGCCGTGCGCTGCCCGGGATTTACCGCAAGGGCGCGCTCCGCGTACAGCTGTGCCTGCTCGTCCAGCTCGCGGCCCGAAGCAAGGAACCGGGCCTGGGCCGCCAGCGCCAGCGCCTCCGGATCTTCCGGCGCGCGCTCAACCAGTCGCTCGAAGGCCTGACTCGCTGCGGGGAAATCTTCGGCGGCCATGTAGAGACGGCCGAGAAGTCCCTGGTATTGAAGGTTGTCCGGCCGTGCCGCGCTGCGTCGCGCGATACGCTCCTGCAGCCTTACGCGAGCCTGCTCTCCGTCTTCCGGGCGGATATCGCTCAGCTCTCGATAGATCAGCACATCCTCCAGCGCCCCGGTCTGCCAGTAGACCGCACCCGCGCCGCCTATCAGGAGAAGCAGCAAGAGCAGCATTGGGAAGCGCCCGGAGGCCCGCTCCGTAAGCTCCTTCTCGACCGCCGTAGCGGTGGCACCCGGCCGGGCGAGGCCGTCTTCCAGCAGCCGCAGGCGGGCATCCTCTACCAGGGCGGCTTCCGAGGAATCGATTTCAGCTTCACGGGTGCGATACCAGGCGATATTGGGATCGTCGAGATCGGCCTGTCGCACAGAGCCGTTGCGTCGCGCCAGAAGCAGCACCGCCGCTATCGTCACAAGCAGGGCGGCCCCCGCAAGAAAGAAGCTCAAGGGCGGCTGTCCTCGCTGGGACCAGCGGCCTCAGCCGAACCGACCAGCAGCGCGTCAAGGCGCGCGAGTTCGTCGGGGTTCACGGCTTCGGGGGCTTCGCGTCCGCGACGCAGGAGGACGAGCAGCAAGGCGGCGCCGACGATCAGCAGCACCAGGGGCGCGAGCCACAGCCAGAGCGCTGCCCCGCGGGCCGCGGGCCGGTAGCGCACAAACTCGCCGTAGCGCGCAACCATGTCCGCGAGAATCTCGTCGTTGTCCGCACCCTCTTCAAGCCGCGTGTAGAGCAGTTGCCGAAGGTCCTGCGAAATGGGCGCGTTGGAATCGGCGATATTCTGGTTCTGGCACTTCGGACAACGCAGCTCCTGACTGAGCTGGTGGTAGCGGCGTTCGAGTTCCGGGCTGGAGAACTCGTAGGTCTCGATCACGGCGGTAGCGGGCATCACCATCAATGCGCAGAGCACGGCGGCCACGGACAGCAGCATGGGTCGAACCGATAGCGCGCTAGCAATACTCATGAGTCGCTTCCGGCGGAAAGCTCGGCATAGATCGGCGCGAGACGCGTCGTCCAGATACGTTCGTCGATCACCCCCACGTGACGATAGCGAACCACGCCGTCGGCATCGATGAAGTAGGTCTCAGGCGCGCCGTACACGCCAAGATCCAGGCCCAGGGACCCGGCGGCATCCACCACGCTGCCGAGGTAAGGGTCTCCGAGCTCCTCGAGCCAGGCGCGCGCGGCGTTGGAATCATCCTTGTAGTTGATCCCGTAGATGTTGATTCCGCCGTCGGCGAGCCGTTGAAGGTAGGGATGCTCGACGCGACAGGAGATACACCAGGTGGCCCAAACATTGAGCAGCATAGGCTTGCCGACAAGATCTCCACGAACAAGGGTTTCACCGTCGGCGAGACGCGGCAAGCTGAACTCCGGCAAGGGTCGGTCGACGAGGGCCGAGGGCAAAGCCTGGGGATCGAGGGACAAACCGCGAAACAGCAGTGCCGCGAGCAGGGCAAACAGCCCGAGGGGCAGGAAAAGCTTAAGCCGGGGCGCCATGGGTCGTCACTGATTCCTGTGCTACGCGCTGACGCCGATAGCGCCGGTCAAAAATGGTGAGCAGGCCGCCGCAGCCCATCATGAGCGCGCCCAGCCACATCCAGCGCACCATGGGTTTGTAGTGCAGACGTATAGCCCAGGCGCCGTCGTCCCCCACCGGCTCCCCCATGGCCACGTAAAGGTCCCGGAACAGGCCGCCATCAATGGCCGCTTCTGTCATGACCGATCCCGTCGCGAGATAGCGCCGTTTTTCGGCGACCAGAGTGGCGACTTCCTGCTGGTCCCGCGACACGCTGAAACGTGCAGCGTCGGCAAGGTAGTTGGGGCCGCGAACGCGCAGAGTCTCATCGAAGTGAAAGCTGTAGCCGGCAAGCGTCTCGCTGTCGCCGGGCTCCATACGAAGATCGCGCTCAACGCTGTACTGCGACGTGGCAACGGTACCGACGATGACCGCCGCGAAGCCCGTGTGTGCCAGGACCATGCCCCAGTAGCTCGGAGTCTGTCGCGCCAGGGCCCGGGGGAACGAAGCACTGCGAGCCCAGCGCTCGCGAAAGTCCGCGGCGAGGCCGGCAACGATCCAGCCCGCCAGCAGCACGGCGAGGGCCACCCAAACGTTGAAGCCCTGGGCGGCGGTGAAGGGCAAGGCAATCGCCAGGACGCCAACGATGAAACCGGGTATGGCGAGGCGACTGAGCCAGCGATGGTGGCTGTCGTCGCGCCAGCGGGAAATGGGGCCGATTCCCATGAACGGCACCAGCAGGGCCATCAGGGGAACGAACACGGCGTTGAAGTAGGGAGGGCCCACGGAGTACTTGCCCTGCCCGAGGGCGTCCATTAGCAGGGGGAAAAGCGTTCCAAAGAGCACGGTCAGGGTGGCAACGAGAAACACCACGTTATTGACCAGCAGGAGCGTCTCCCGCGACAGCACGGAGAACGCGATGCGGCTTCGCACCGCCGGCGCCCGCAGGGCATAGAGCGTGAGGCTTCCGCCCACGACGATGGCCAGGAACACCAGGATGAACAGACCTCGCGCCGGATCGGCGGCGAAAGCATGCACCGAGGTCAGGACGCCCGAGCGAACGAGGAAGGTGCCGAGCAGGCTCAGGGAGAACGCAAAGATGGCGAGCAGTACCGTCCAACTCTTGAACAGACCGCGCTTCTCCGTCACGGCCAGCGAGTGGACCAGCGCGGTGCCCGCAAGCCAGGGCATGAACGACGCGTTCTCCACGGGATCCCAGAACCACCAGCCACCCCAGCCCAGCTCGTAGTACGCCCACCAGCTGCCGAGCATGATTCCCAGGCTCAGGAAGGCCCAGGCCACGTTCGTCCAGGGCCTGGACCAGCGCGCCCAGGCGGCGTCAAGGCGCCCCCCCAGGAGCGCGGCCACGGCGAAGGCGAAGGCCACGCTGAAGCCGACATAGCCCATATAGAGCAGCGGCGGATGGATGATCAGGCCCGGATCCTGGAGCAGCGGATTGAGATCATTGCCGTCGCTTGGCACGCCGGGCAGCAAACGCGCGAAGGGGTTGGATGTGAACAGGGAAAAAGACAGGAATCCCACGGCGATGGCGCCCATGACGGCGAGCACGCGCGCCAGCATGACCGTGGGGAGACCACGACTGAAAGTGGCGACGGCCGCCAGCCAGAAAGACAGGATCAACACCCACAACAGCAGGGAGCCCTCGTGGTTTCCCCACACCGCCGAAAACTTATACACCGGTGGCAGCAGACTGTTGCTGTTGGAGGCGACCACGCGCACGGAAAAATCGTCCTGCAGAAAGCTGGTCGCAAGGCACGCGAAGCTGATGCCGCAGAAAACGCATACTCCGATGGCGAGACTTGGCGCTGTACGCATGGCCGCGAAATTTCCAGCCCAGCTTCCCCATAAAGGAACAACCGCGAGCAGGAGGCTCATGCCCAGGGCAATAATCAGAGCGAAGTGGCCGAGTTCTGGAATCACAGCGTTTTTTCCCCAAGCGCACCGGGCTGTACATCGACGCTCGCGCCCTGCTCCAGCGCCTCAGCTACCTCCGGCGGCATATAATTTTCATCGTGCTTGGCGAGAACCTCGTCGGCGCGCAGCATACCGTTGGCATCGAGACGGCCGGAGGCAACCACGCCCTCGCCCTCCGCGAAAAGATCGGGAAGAATGCCCTCGTAGACGACCTCGACTGTCGCCGCGTAATCGGTGACCGTGAACTGCACCCGCAGCGAATCATCGGCGCGCTTTACGCTCCCATCGACCACCATGCCACCGACGCGAATCTGTGTGTCCAAGGGTGCCTCACCCGCGGCGACGGCCTTGGGAGGGTAAAAAAGGTTGATGTTCCCGCGCAGCGCATAGGTCGCCAGGCCCACTGCGGCGCTCGAAAACACCACGATACTGAGCACGATCCAGAGGCGCTGACGACGCGCCGGATGCATGGCCATCAGGACAGCTCCGCGGACGTGTGGTCAACCTGGGCAGGCCCGGTCGCGGGTCCCTTCGCCCCGTCGCGGCGCCTGGCTTCCTGGCGCAGTTCACGTAGCAGGCGACGCCGGCCGCGCCGCGGCCAGAAAAAGAGCTGTAGGAGCACCGCCCCGGTAATGGCGTAAGCGGACCAGACGTAAGCGCCGTGGCCACTCATGGCCAGAAGTTCCGAGAAGGACTCAAAGTACATCACCGGGTCTCCGCGGCAAGACGCTGGACCCAGGATGTGCGCCGCTCGCGCTGCAGAATGGCGAGGCGCATGTTCCCCAGAAGCGCGCAGGTGAACAAGGCGTAGAACGAGACGATGCACAACAGCAGAGGCCAGAGCATGCTCGAATCGATGGTACTGGCGCCGGTGAACTTGATGGATGCGGGCTGGTGAAGGCTGTACCACCAATCGACGGACTTGTAGATGATCGGGATATTTACCGTGCCCACCAGGGCGAGCACCGCGCAGGCCCGGGAAGCCGCGGCTTTGTTGTCATAGGCTTCGTAGAGCGCCATGACGCCGAGGTAAAGAAACAGGAGGATCAGCATCGACGTGATCCGCGCGTCCCAGACCCACCAGGCGCCCCAGGTCGGCTTTCCCCAAATGGACCCGGTCACCAGAGCAATAAAGGTAAGGGCCGCGCCCACCGGTGCCGCGGCCATCATGGCCACGTCAGCGATTTTCATCTTCCAGATCAGGTGTATCGCTCCGGCTATGGCCATCACGTAGTACCCGGCGAGGGCCACCACGGCCGCCGGTACATGAATGTAGATAATTCGGTAGCTGTTGCCCTGACGAAAATCGGGCGCGGTATAAAGCAGTCCCCAGGTCGCTCCCACGACCAGGCCGAGAACGGCAATGGGCATGAGCCAGCGCAGTATCGAGCCGGAGATCTGGTACAGCCAGGGGGGCGAACCCAGCTTGTGAAACAGGGACCACATAGCGGCCAGGATTATACTCGTCGCGAAGAGCGCAAACAAAACATCGCTAGCAACACGGGCCTCGTCGCAGGGCGCACGGGCGAGCCGGATACAGTCGGTATTGCCGTCTGCTGCAAATGGTTCCGTTGCCCGGCTTAGCTGTCCACACTGATACGTAGGGACGCGGCCACGGCCGCGGGCCCCAGGGCGAGCGCCAGGCTGAGCATCGCCCCGAGAAGCGCCAGAAACGGTCCGACGGGCTGCCCGTTTACGGAAGCCTGTACGGCAGCCGCGCCAAAGATCAGTACCGGCACGTAGAACGGCGTAATCAGGAGCACGATCAACATCCCGCCACGGCGCAGTCCGACCGTCAGGGCGGCACCGACGGCGCCGAGCACCGTCATCACGCCGCAACCCAGCAGCAGCGACAACACGAGCGTCAGCGTTGCCTGGGGTGGCAGCCCGAGCATCAGGGCAAAGAGCGGCGACAGCAGCGCCAGCAGCGCGCCGTTCAGCAGCCAGTGCACCAGGAAGTAAGGCAACACGGCGAAGTACAGGGGCTGGGGCGCCAGGAGCAACTGATCGAGGGAACCGTCGTCGAAATCTCCCCGGAACAGGCTATCCACGCCGAGCATGTTGGCCAGCAGCGCAACAATCCAGAGAATGCCCCCCGCAAAGCCGGCCAGCGTATCCGGAGAAGGACCGAGGCCGAGGGGAAAGAGCAGGATGACCACGGCAAAGAACAATAGCGGGTTCAGCAATTGCACCGGTCGACGCAGCGCCAGGGTGAGCTGCCTGCGAAGAAGACCGGAGTAGAAGCTGCGTGTCGCCACAGGATCAGGCCACCGGGACCAGGTCCACCACGCGAACCGCGTGATCCAGATCCAGCGACTGGTGCGAGGTCAGGAGCGCCGCGCCGCCCAGGGCGGCATGCCGCGCAAAGCGCTCCTCGAGGCGCGCAACGCCCTGCACATCGATAGCCGTGAAGGGCTCATCGAGCAGCCAGACCAGATGCCGGGACAAATACAGCCGAGCGAGATCAACGCGTCGCTGCTGACCCGCGGACAGCTGCCCCGCAGGCGTATCTTCGTAACCGTAAAGCCCCACGGCTTCGAGCGCCCTGTCGATCGCCTCAGCATCATGAAAGCATTCACCAGACGGGTGCCAGCGGAGATTTTCCCGCGGCGTGAGCAGCGTCTTCACGGCACTGTGATGCCCGAGGAAAAGCGCCTCACTGTGGCGGTTCACATCGCCCTCGAAGCCGAAACGCGACAGGCCGGCAAGGATGCGCAGAAGCGTGGTCTTGCCCGCGCCGTTGGCGCCGCGCAGATGCACGATCTCACCCGGAGCGAGATCGAGATCCAGGCCTGCAAACAGCACCCGTCCGGCACGCTCGATCCCCAGCCCCCGGGCGCTCAGCAGTCTGTCCTGCGCCATCTCCTCGGGATCGTTCAGAGATTGACCGCGCGAATGCGCGCTCCGTCGTCGGCCGACGGGCGCTCAGGTTCCAGGGACACAAAGTCAAACAGGCTACGATCCGCAAGCTGCGACGGCGCCACGTTGCCGATGGCGCGAAAGATCGTCTCGATTCGCCCGGGATGGCTTTTCTCCCAGTCCGCCAGCATCTTCTTTATCGCAACACGCTGCAGATTGTCCTGGGAGCCACAAAGATTGCAGGGAATGATGGGAAAGGCCCTGGCCGCGGCGTAGCGCTCGATGTCACTTTCGCGGCAGTACGCGAGGGGCCGTATCAGCACGTTGGCGCCGTCATCGGAGCGCAGTTTCGGCGGCATGGCCTTCAGGCTGCCGCCAAAGAACATGTTCAGGAACAGCGTTTCAACGATGTCGTCCCGGTGATGCCCCAGAGCCACGCGCGTCGCTCCGATCTCCTGGGCGAAGCCGTAGAGCGTTCCCCGGCGCAGCCGCGAACAGAGGCCGCAGGTGGTTTTACCCTCGGGGATCACGGATTTCACGACGCTGTAGGTGTCTTTCTCAAGGATGTGGTATTCGATCCCGAGTTCATCGAGATAAGCTGGCAGCACCTCCGGGGGATAGCCGGGCTGTTTCTGATCCAGATGCACGGCGACGAGATCGAAGCGCACCGGAGCGCTGCGCTGCAGCGAGCGCAGGATGTCCAGCATGGTGTAGGAGTCCTTGCCGCCGCTCAGGCAGACCATGACGCGCTCACCATCACCGATCATTCCGTAGTCCACGATCGCCTCACCGACCTGGCGGCGCAGGCGCTTCTGCAGCTTATTGAACTCGGTTTTCAGGCGCCGAGGATCCGTAGGCATAAACTTGGAATCGCGGGTTTTGCAGGGGTCTGCATGGTAAGCGCGGGCAGCGGGAGGGTCCAGAGGCCTGGTGGCATTGCGTTGTGTCTATCCAGGGTCCTGTTCCATTGCAGTGCATGGCTTCAGAGCCCCGAGAACATGCTGCAGCAATGCGCGTTATGCAGAAACTCATGGTTCTCAAAGTTACGACCATGGGCCAACTTGAGTTTCCCGCCACGAGTACCGACAATGCGCGCCGTCGATTTTGTCGTATCCGCCAGCTGAGGCCTCCCTATGAAAGCACCCGTTCGAGTAACCGTGACCGGCGCCGCCGGCCAGATTGGCTACGCCCTGCTTTTCCGCATCGCCTCCGGGGCCATGCTCGGCGATGACCAGCCCGTTATTCTGCAGCTGCTCGACATCACGCCGGCAATGGATGCGCTGGAAGGTGTGCGCATGGAACTCGATGACTGTGCTTTCCCGCTGCTCGCAGACATCGTCTGTACGGATCAGCCCGAGGTCGCCTTCAAGGATACGGACTACGCCCTGCTCGTCGGTGCCCGGCCTCGCGGGCCCGGCATGGAGCGCAAGGATCTTCTCGAAGCCAATGCCGCGATCTTCTCGGTGCAGGGTGCCGCGATCAACAGCAGCGCCAGCCGCGATGTAAAGGTCCTCGTTGTCGGCAACCCCGCCAACACCAATGCCCTGATTACACAGCGCAACGCTCCCGATATCGATCCACGTAATTTCACCGCGATGATGCGCCTCGATCACAACCGTGCAAAGACGCAGATCGCCCAGAAGCTGTCGAGCGCCGTCACTGACGTGCAGCGCATGACGGTCTGGGGCAACCACTCCTCGACACAGTATCCGGATCTGCACAACTGCGATGTCGCAGGCCGCGTGGCCGTCGACCAGGTCGAGCAGAGCTGGTACGAAGAAGACTTTATCCCCACCGTGCAGCAGCGCGGCGCCGCCATTATCAAGGCGCGCGGCGCTTCCTCGGCAGCCTCGGCAGCGAATGCGGCGATCGATCACATGCGCGACTGGGCCCTTGGAACAGCGGGAGACGACTGGGTGTCCATGGGCGTCTACAGCGACGGCTCCTACGGCATCACCGAGGGGTTGATCTACTCCTTCCCCTGCCGCTGCGAAAATGGCGCCTGGACCATCGTGCAGGACCTCCCGACGAACGAGTTCAGCAAGGCGCGCATGCAGGCAACGGAGAGCGAACTCGTCGAAGAACGCGACGCTGTCGCCCACCTCCTGCCCTGATTCCCAGGCTCACAGTCGAGGCCGGCGCGGGCTGCGGGACGGGTGGCGCCGCGCGTGGCTGACGCGCCCGCTCCGCGCGCCTATCACCACGGCAACCTGCGCGCGGAACTCCTTGAAGAGGCCATCGATCAGCTTCGCGACACCCCGCCGGAGCAGTTGAGCCTGCGCGCGATTGCGCGTGCCCTGGGCGTATCGCAGACGGCTCCGTACCGCCACTTCGACGACAAGGAAGCGCTTCTCGCCGCGCTCGCCACCCGGGGTTACGAGCGCCTTCTTGAGCGTCTCCGCGCGGCGCGTGATACCAGCGGCGACCGAGCGGCCGACCAGCTGCGTTCGGTGGCGCGTGCCTACGTCGATTTTGCGGCCGCGGAGGCGCAGCTGTTCAAGCTGATGTTCGGCCCCCTCGCCCAACCGAGCGCCCGCCACCCGGAACTGCGGGAGGTGAGCCGGCAAACGCTTTTCCTGGTTCAGGGCATTCTCGCCCATGGCATGCAGAGCGCGGAGTTTGAACAGCAGGACGTGATCTACCTGGCCAATGCCGGATGGGCCGGAATCCACGGTGTCGCGACCCTGCGCATCGACGCGCCGGCGCTCTTCCGCACCCATATCGACCTCACGAGGCAGGTCGACGTGGCGGTGGATACCTTCATTGCGGGTATCAGCGGCGCCGCCTGAGCGAACGCAGCGCCACTCGTCAAACTTCTTTGAGCACCGTCGCCGGAGCCACGCGAACCACGCGGCGACAGTTGTAGATTCCCAACGCGCCAATAAGCAGCGCCGCCACGGCGACCGTCAGGGGCCACAGCGCGGGGGAAGGCGCGTAGTCGAGTTCGAGGACAAACGTCTGCAGCCCCCAGAACGCGGCCTCCGCGGCGAGTACCGCCATAAGCCCCGCCATGGTCCCCAGCGCCACAAATTCCACGGTGACGCCGCCGAGGATGTGCCCGCGACTGGCACCGAGGGCGCGCAATAGCGCACTCTCGCGCAGGCGCAGATCCGAGGTTGCCTGAACTCCGGCCACCAGCACCAAAGCACCTGCGATGAGAACCAGGGCTAGAACAAGCTCGATGGCCTTGGAGACCTGCTCAAGGGTCTGCCGCAGCTGCATCATGATCGCATCGACTTCGATAACGGTAGCCGTGGGATGCGCTTTCAGCAGACTGTTGAGGAAGTTCTTTCGCTCCGGCGGTAGATGAAAACTGGTCATGTAGGTGACGGGATAGGACTCCAGCAGCCCCGGGGGAAACACCATGAAGAAATTGGGTTTGAAGGACTCCCAGTCCAGGGTCCGGAGGCTCGTCACCTCGACCGAGAGCGGCGCCGAACCGATGAGCAGATCAATGCGATCCCCCACGCCGATACCGAGACCCTCGGCAAAGCCCTCCTCGATGGAAACGGCCTCGAGCTCACCGGGAGCCCACCAGCGCCCCGCCGCAAGTTCGTTGCCATCGGGGATTTCCGCGGACCAGGTGAAGTTGGCCTCGCGCTGCTCCGGCCGCCCCTCTTCCGCCTCGGCCGGCAGCTCGTCTCCGGCCACCGCCATAACGCGACCGCGCAGCATGGGGTAAAGGCGCTCGCGCTCTACATCCTGGTCATCGAGGAGCGTGGTAATGGCACCGAGTTCCTCCGGCGCGATATTGAGCACGAAGTGGTTTGGCGCTCCCTCCGGAACCGAGGACTGCCACTCATCGAGCAGCGACGTGCGCAGGAGGGTAAGAAGCAGGAGCAGCATGATGGCGATGGCGAACACCACGAGTTGCAGTGTGTTCCCCAGCCCATGGCGCTGCAGACTTGCCAGCGCAAGGCGCCACACGCTGCCGGCCTGCATACCCATGACCCGGCCCCCGCGCAGTAGCGACCAGGCAATCGCCGACCCGGCCAGCACTACCAGGGAGAGTCCGCCAAGGACGATCAGGGTCAGCTCCAGGTCGGCGCTGTAGGCCCACATCAGCAAGGCGATGGCGACCACGGCGATGAGGTAATCCCGGGGCTCGCGGGCATCGTGGAGCGGCACGTCGCTGCGCAGCACGCGCAGCGGGCTTACCGCGGTAAGGCGCGCCAGCGGGGGCCAGGCAAAGACCACGACGCACACGAGGGCCGTGGCAGCACCAATGACATAGGGACGTGGCTCGGTGAGCGAAGGTGGCGCGGTAAACCGCTCGGCAAAGGCTTCCAGTGCCGCCGCCTGCAGCCCCCAGGCAAGAACCCAGCCGAGCACCAGCGCCACAGCCCAGGCAATGGCGAGGCTGGCCGCATAGAGAAATCTGACCCGCGGCGCTTCGGCGCCGAGACTCTTGAGGAGAGCCACATAGTTCTGGTGTCGCTCCGAGTAGCGACGGGCCGCCAGGGCGACGGCGACACCGGCGAGGATCACCGCAAGGCTGCCCGCCAGCAATAGGAATCGCTCGGCGCGTTCGAGGGCGCGCCCGACCGCCGGCTGCGAGCTGTCCACACTCTGCAGCCGCTGGCCTGCCGAAAGACGCTCCTCGAGCTCCGTGGTAAACGCCGTCGCCACATCCACATCGCCGGCGTAGAGCTGCCGATAGCGCACCCGGCTGCCGGGCTGCACAACCCGCGTCGCCGGTATATCGGCGATGTTGAGCATCACGCGGGGACCGACGCCGATGAAGCCTCCGGCGCGGTCCGGTTCGCTGCGAATCGCCGCCGCGACGCGAAAGTCGGCCTCGCCAATGCCCACGGTATCGCCAACGCTCAGGTCCATCAGGGCAAAGAGTCGCGGTTCGAGCCACACCTCTCCGGGCGCGGGTGCGCCGCGATGTTCGCGCCAGTCTCCGTAAGCGGTATCGGACAGGCGCAGCAAACCGCGCAACGGGTAAGCGTCGCTAACCGCCTTCACCGAGGCCAGCGCCATATCGTCATCACCGTGGAACAGCATGGAGCGAAACGTCAGCACCTCCGCCGTTTCCAGACCCTGCGCGCGGGCATCGTCTAGCCATTGCGATGGCAGGGGCCGTGAATCTCGCACCGCGACATCGGCGGCGAGGAAACTGTGGCTCTCCTGGCGCAGGGCGGACTTGAGCGCGCTGGCGAAACCGCTGATTCCCGAAACCATGGTGACGGCCAGGATAAGTGCGACGAACAGGACCCCGAGCTCTCCTCCGCGCCAGTCGCGGCGCAGCATGCGAAAAAGAAGCGGCATATCAGGCGACCTCGACTTCCTGAAGCTGTCCCGAATCCATTTCGAAGCGTCGCGCGCAGCGCTCGGCAAGGACGAGGTCGTGGGTGACGAGCACCAGCGTGGTGCCTTCCTCCCGATTCAGATCGAAGAGCAGGTCGGCAATGCGCTCTCCGGTGGCCCGATCGAGATTCCCCGTGGGTTCGTCGGCGAAGAGAATGCGCGGCGCGCCGGCGAAGGCCCGGGCGATAGCCACGCGCTGCTGTTCACCGCCGGAGAGCTGCCGCGGGTAGTGATCCGTTCGCTCTCCGAGGCCAACGCGCTCCAGAAAGCCGGCGGCGCGCTCTCCGGCATGCCCGTCCCCCTGGAGTTCCAGGGGAAGCATGACGTTTTCCAGGGCGGTAAGCGCCGGGAGCAGCTGGAAGGACTGGAACACGAAACCGACTTCGCGGCCACGGAGCGCGGCCCGACCGTCCTCATCCAGATCACCCAGCGTCGTGCCGTCGATACACACATCTCCGTCGCTGGGTGTGTCGAGACCGGCGAGCAGGCCGAGCAGCGTGGACTTGCCGGACCCCGAGGCGCCGATGATGGCCGCTGTTTCTCCCGACTTGATTTCGAGATGTATCCCTTTCAATATCGAAAGCTCCCCCGACGCCATGGGGACTCGCTTGCCGAGATTCGTTGCGGTAATCATGAGCACTCCTGTGTTGAGCGCTTTACGCTCGGCATTTTCGTCTGGATTGTTGTCAGTTTTTCTGTCGGGTGTATGGACTCTTTTGCGTTCTTTGCTTTCTTTGGTTTCATGACGGCTATCGGGACGGCTTTCAGGAAAGCGCGTAGGAAAGCTCTCCGAACGGCTGTTTAAGCCGATACCCGATTAGTCGTCTGGATAATTTGTCTGGCATGCCAACTGTTCTCTTCGCACTCCGCCAAGCGAGTCTTGTGCTCATCACGTTGCTGCTGTTCATCAGCGCTGCTACGCCACGTGCCAACGCAGCGGAAGCATCCGTGCTCGTCCTCGGCGACAGCATCAGCGCTGCCTTTGGCATGGCGCTCGAACAGGGCTGGGTGGCCCTCCTTGCCCAGCGCCTTAATGCCGACGGCGCTGAACGCCCGGTTATCAACGCGAGCATCAGCGGCGATACCTCCGCCGGTGGCCTTCGCCGCCTCCCGGCACTCCTCGCCGAGCATCGACCCAAGTTGCTGATTATCGAGCTCGGCGGAAACGACGGCCTGCGTGGCTACCCGACCGGCGAACTGCGCGAGAACCTTACCCGTATGGCCGATCTCGGTCGCGAGGCTGGAGCGGAAGTGCTGCTTCTGCCCATGGAAATCCCGCCAAACCTAGGGTCTCGCTACACGCGCGCCTTCCGCCAGACCTTCCGCGACGCCGCCGCGGCCAGCGACAGCCGTCTCGGACCGTTTATTCTCCAGGACATCGCCACGCAGCCGGAGCTGATGCAGGAAGACGGCATCCATCCGAGCATCGAAGCCCAACCGATGATCGTCGATCACCTGCAAACCGTGGTCGAAGAAATGCTCCTGACGTCGGCCGAAAGCTAGGCCAAGACGGTGGCCACGCGCGAACAGAGTCCCCTGCAGGCCAAGCTGTTCAGCATTGTCTTTGGTACGGACACAAAGACCGGCAAATGGTTCGACATCATCCTGATATTCGCAATCCTGATCAGCGTCATGGTGATCGTCCTAGACTCCATTGCCGAAGTCCACGCGGCCCTGGGCGAGACTCTGCAATACATCGAGTGGGGATTCACACTGCTCTTTACCGTCGAGTATGTGCTGCGGATCTGGATATCGAAGAACCGCAGGGCCTACGTGACCTCAGTGTACGGCGTGGTGGATCTCCTCGCTATCCTGCCGAGCTATCTCGCTCTGGTGCTGCCTCAGACCGCCCCGCTACTCATCGTGCGGCTGGTGCGAGTACTCCGCGTGTTCCGCGTGCTGCGCATGATCCATCTCCTCGACGAAGCGAATACGGTGGCCGGGGCGCTGCGCCGCTCGGCACGGCAGATCTTCGTTTTCTTCTCCATGGTTATCACGGTCATGATCGTCTTCGGCTGTCTGATGTACGTTCTGGAAGGGCCCCAGAACGGTTTCGCGAACATTCCCGTGAGTGTCTACTGGGCAATCGTGACAATCACGACCGTTGGCTACGGTGACGTGGTACCCGTGACGGCCGCCGGTCGCGCCATCTCGTCCATGGCCATGCTCGTCGGCTACGCAATCATTGCCGTTCCCACGGGTATCTTCACCTCCAACATGATGACCCGTCAGCGTCTCACCAGAAGCGGTGCTCCGCTGAATTGCCCCCAGTGCGCGCGGGCGGGACACGAGCTCGACGCCTCGTTCTGTCGTTTCTGCGGTGCGTCTCTGAAGGAAGAAGAAGCGGACGCGTGAAGCAATGAGTCGGACCTGCCCGACGGGGACGCTAGCGACCGTGCGCCGCGATAACCTGATCGCCAAATAGACGAAACTCGGTTCGCCGCGGGGTTTTGCGTCGCCACATGAGGCCGATCTGGCGGGCGACGTTCTCGTCTTCAAAGGGCGTGAGCTCGACCTCCGTACCCTTCATGGCCCCGGTTTCCACCGCCATACCCGGAAGCAGCGTAACGCCGATACCGCTGGCTACCATCTGCACAACCGTCGTCAGGCTGGTCGCCTGATAGGGCACCTTGTAATCCGCGCCACGGAGCTTGCAGGCCTCAAGCGCGTGCTCGCGCAGGCAGTGACCGTCCTCAAGCAACAGCAGCTCCTGGCCGTGCAACTCGCTCGTGGACAGGTGATCGCGCTGCGCCAGCGGATGTCCGCGGGGACTGGCGACATAGAACGGGTCGTCGAAGAGATGCATGGTTTCCACGCCCTCCGCGTCTACCGGAAGGGCCAGGAGGAGGATATCGAGCTCACCGCGGTGCAGCGACTCGATGAGGGACTCCGTGAGTTCCTCGCGGATGAACGGCGTGAAGGCGGGATAGGCCGTCCGCAGATGTTTCAGAAGTCCCGGCAGCAGAAACGGAGCCACCGTGGGGATTACGCCGATGCGCAATCTACCCTGCAGGGGTTCGGACGCCGCCTGGCAAAGGGCCACGATGTCCTCCACATCAAGCAGCAGCGCGCGTGAGCGCTGGACCACCTGCTCACCCAGGGAAGTCAGCACCAGGCTGCGATTATTGCGCTCCAAGAGCGATGCGTTGAGAACCTCCTCAAGCTCGAGAATGCCGGCGCTCAACGTCGACTGGGAAACGTGGCAGGCCTTGGCCGCTCGCCCGAAATGCCCGTGCTCGACGACGGCGCACAGGTAACGAAGCTGCTTGATCGTGGGGTAACGGCTCATGGTCGCGGTGCGTACGGGTGTTTGAATTTAAGATAGCAGCTTTGCGGCTGAGCGAAGCTCGAATTCATACCCTGCCGATCATATTCATGGCAGCGCGGCTGATTTCCCGTCGGCGCATGCGAGTTCATCGCGCCGGGCGCTCGCTGTAGATGGACCATGGCACGAAGTGTCTTCAGCGGGGGCTTGCCCTCCTTGCTCCACCCTGGCGGGAATTGCGCAGACCCAACACGATGCGCTTTTCGAGTTCGAGGACCAGCAGGACGATCACGCCGACAGCGACGATCTGCATGCCCTGCGCGATCGACAGGGGCCGTGTGCCAAAAAAGCGCTCCATAAATGGCGCGTAGGTGAACAGGAACTGCAGGGCCGTCACGCTGCTGATGGCTATCAAAACAGGCCCGGTACCCATCGCCCCGCGCAAGGTGAGGGATGGCTCATGAAGGTAGCGGACGGAAAACAGGTAGAAGATTTCCATGACGACGAGCGTGTTCACGGCAATCGTTCGGGCAACTTCTATGGACGCGCCGGCTGCCTGGGCAAAGTAGAACTTGCCGAAAATCCCCGCCATAAACACGGTCGAAACAAACACAACTCGCCAAAGCACGAACGATGAAAGTATCGGCTCGGCCGCGGGGCGCGGGGGTCGCCGCATAACGCCGCGCTCCGGCGCTTCGAACGCGAGGGCCATGGCGAGCAGCACGGAAGACACCATGTTTACCCAGAGGATCTGGACCGGTGTGATCGGCAGGGTCAGGCCGAGCAGAAGTGCTGCGACAAGGGAGAGGGACTCGCCGCCGTTGACCGGCAGCAGAAAAACGATGGCTTTTTTGAGGTTGTCGTAGACGGTTCGGCCCGCCTTTACCGCCGCGGCGATGGTCGCGAAGTTGTCATCCGCGAGGACAATCTCCGAGGCCTCTTTCGCCGCCTCCGTGCCCTTCCCGCCCATGGCGATTCCCACGTCGGCACGCTTCAGCGCCGGAGCGTCATTCACGCCATCGCCGGTCATGGCCACCACCTCACCACGGCGGCGCAGGGCTTCGACGAGGCGCAGTTTGTGCTGCGGACTCGTTCGGGCGAATACGTCAAACTGATCGACGCTCGCAGCGAGCATCTCGTCGTCCAAGCCATCGATGTCCATGCCGGTCAGCACGCGATCGGCCTGTGCGAGCTGCAGCTGTTGACCGATGGCTGCGGCGGTACCGGCATGATCTCCGGTGATCATCTTCACCTTGATGCCGGCTCTGCGACACTCGAGCACCGCGTCGATGGCCTCCTCCCGCGGTGGATCGATAAGGCCAACGAAGCCCAGGAGCACCAGCTCCCCTGCAACATCGTCAAAGCGGAGCTCCGTGTGCGCACCGTGCGTGTCCTTGGCGGCGATGGCGAGAACACGCAGACCCTGCGCGGCGATGGCGCTCGCCTGCTCTTGCCAGAAGTGCTCGTCCAGAGGAACACGGCCGCCGTCGGCGCTCGCCTGACGATCGCACATATCGAGAATCACTTCCGGAGCTCCCTTGACCAGAATCTCACGGCGACCTTCATGGTCATGACGCAGGGTCGCCATGAAGCGATGCGCGGAGTCAAAGGGAATCACATCGGTCTGCGGCCATTGCCCCCGGGAGTGCTCCGCGTCCAGGCCGGCTTTCAATGCGAAGCTCACTAGGGCGGCCTCCATGGGGTCGCCGGAAATCGACCAGTTGTCGCCGTCGCGCAGAAGATCGGCTTCATTGCATAGCAGCGCAGCACGAGCCAGCTGCCGCAGCAGCGGATGCCCAGCGAGGGACACCTCCTCCCCGGCGAGTAGGATGCAGCCATGCGGCGCGTAGCCTGCCCCCGATACGGAGAACTCGTGCTCCGCGGTACGCACCCGCGTCACCGTCATTTCGTTGCGGGTCAGCGTGCCCGTCTTGTCCGAGCAGATCACCGAAACGGATCCCAGGGCTTCAATCGCCGGGAGCCGGCGCACGATGGCGTCCCGTCGCGCCATGCCCTGCACCCCGATCGCCAGCGTCACCGTGAGGATAGCCGGCAGACCTTCGGGGATCGCCGCAACGGACAGCCCGACCAGCGCCATGAACAGCTCGCTGAAGGCGTAGTCCGCGACGGCGAGGCCGAACACCATGACAAGCGCACTGAAGGAGAGGATGAATCCCGTGAGCCACTTGGCGAAGACCGCCATCTGCCGAATCAGTGGTGTTTCGGAGCGCTTGACCTCGGCGATCATGCCGCTGATGCGGCCGAGCTCCGTGTGCGACCCGGTCGCGACGACCAGCCCGCGCCCCTGTCCGCCGGTGACCATGGTCCCCGAATAGGCCATGGTCCTGCGATCACCCAGGGGCACGTCCGGCGGCGGCAAATGCAGGGACTTTTCCACGGGAACGGATTCGCCGGTGATCGCCGCCTCGTCGATCTTGAGGCCGCGAAGCTCAACCAGCCGAAGGTCCGCCGACACGCGATCCCCGGCCTCCAGGAACACCAGATCACCCGGCACGATGTCCTCCCCGGGGATGGTTACGCGGCGGCCGTCACGAATCACAGTGGCACGCGGTGCAAGCATGCTCCGAATCGCCGCCAGCGCGGACTCGGCCTTCCCTTCCTGAACGAAGCCAATAACGGCGTTGACGAGGACAACGGACAGAATCACCCCCGTGTCGACGTAGTGCGCCAGCAGGGCCGTGACAGCCGCCGCGCCGATCAACACGAAGATAAGCAGATTGTTGAACTGGCGCAGAAACCTCAACAACGCTCCCGGCCCCTTCGCCTCGGGGAGGCGGTTCGGCCCGTACTGCTCTCGCCGTCCGGCGACTACGCTCTCGCTCAGGCCACCACCAGCGCAACTCTCAAAGGCGCTGAAGGCCTCTTCGGCCGGTCGGCTGTGCCAGGAGGACTCCGCCGCGGCGCCGCCCCCCTCGGTAAACGATTCAGCCGCCGTCATCGCAAGCTACCCTCGACCCAGCGGCGCGCCGTAGGGAATGAGCTGCTCGTAGGCCTCCACACTCGCTCCGTCCAGGCACAGCTCGATGATCCTTTGCCCCAGGGGGTCCAGATCGTCTACCAGGAACTGCGGCAATTCGCGGTGAAAGAACTCATTCAGGATTCGGGCCCCTTCTGCATAGGCCTGCGGTCCTACCTCCGGCTGGGTTGAGACGTCAAAAAACCACGTGCCGATGGTCCGACCCTCCAGCGACACCGCCGAGGGGTTGTACCCGAGCAGCGAACAGCGGGAGGGGCGGATCTCATCGACGGTGAATTCCGCGTTGCCCCTCCGGGCAAAGTACTCCCGGGCGATCCACTGCGGCATAAAGCTGACGGCCCAGGCGCCCACGTGCTGATTCGGAATCAACACGTAGCGCACCGCCGTGCTGCGCGTGATCTGCTCCAGCAAAAGATTGGCCTGGTCTACGCGGCGTCCGGTGGCAAAGGGCCAGTAGGAACCCACACCCTCGGATGACATGCCTTCGGTTTGCACGATGCTGGGGTTGGCATGGCCGCGCGGCGCCACCAGGCGCCAGAGCCAGGCCAGGGCTGGGGGCAGGATATGAAACATACCGAGGATGCCGTAGCTTGGCGCGTGCGCCGTGCACGGGGGGCAGCGCACGCCAAAGCTGCGCAGGTCGACGTCGACCGTATCGGGCATGACCTTGGGGACGATACGCCGCGGCAGCACGACCCGAGGGTTCGGGCAGCGCAGCCCGGGTTCGTCCTCGATGTGCTCCCAGATCAAGCCCGTGCTGCCCGGTTTCGCATCGATGTTCAGGAACAGCAGCGGTGCGTCCGGGTGGATCGTTAGGCGCTCCAGGTTCGGGTCCACTCCGTAGTGCTCGATGTGATTGACGCGCACGAACCAGGCTTCCTCCGCGTCCATGAGCGTTAGCTTGCCCTCGCCGCGGTCGAAGTCGGGATGGCAGATCGCCATATCGTCGGTGACCGGTCTGAGCTCGCAGGCGTGCCCGAGGCTCAGCGTTCGCTGCTCTCCGGTGACCGTGTTGCTGCCCATGAGGAGCGTCCCGTCTGCCCGCCGATGCGCCTGCTCCAGCATCTCGCTCTTGCCCCCACCGCTGGCGCCTTCGTGCGTAATTACCAGGGTGTTTCCATAGGGGGTAACCACCTGAACCGTGGCGCAGTGCATCGTCAGCCAGGATTGCTCTTCACCAAGGGTGAGAAGCACACCGTAGATACCTTTCTTGGCACTGGGTCCCGGGTAGAGGTTGTAGCTGAAGAGCTCGTGCATGGAATCCAGGCGGTTGTGCACAACCACCTGCTTACCGCCGAAGTGGGTATGGCGAAACGGGGGCGCGACGAAAATGATGGCGGTGGGCGAGAAATTCTCGGGCAGCTCCCGCGGGCAGATCATCCCCTGCAGCAAGGCGAGCCCGAAGGCGAAGAAACCGGCATTAGCCGGGGCGATCACGATGGCGTCACGTCCCTTGTCGGCCATTCCGGCCTTGAAAGCGAACAGCGCCAGGTCCTGCTCACAAAGCCAGGCAAAGGTTTCCTCGCGCACAGACTCGAAGTCCGTACCAAAGCGATCCCGGAAGCGTGGCTTGTCCGTTGGACGCTGATCACCAATCACCATGCAGTCCGGATCCCGCCGGCGCATGTAGGGTTCGCTGTAGTTCGCTGCGATACCGTTTTTCAGTCGGGTTGCCCGCGCTTCGAGGACGCGACCGCGTTCGCCGGCCTCGTAAGCGACTTCGTGCCAACCGTCTGGCCCGGCATCACTCACCGCGAGCTGGACCAGATGTTCAAGGGAGTCAGGCACTGTAACGGACGGCGCACTTCGGAGAATTTCCGCGACGTGCGCGGGCAGTGGGTAAGGCACAGGCAGGTCTTCGACAAACGCGCGAGCGTCCATAGATTCCAGTCTCTTTGAAGGTTTTGGGAAAGCGCGGCCGGTACCGAATCTTCGCTTGGCGAGCTGAGCTACCCGGAATGCTGTGCGCCGGCCGTCGATCCCTAAGCTAGCAGAGCATCAGTGATAGTAAAGATATATTTTCAAAGAACGGCTATTCGATAGACGCACACTATCAGAGGTTTTTCAGCACCTTTCGCGCGTAGGAGATTCAACACTGGCGGACGCCACCGTCGAGCGAGAGGCGTTCCTTGCGTCTCCAATGGTTGTCTTTGCCTACGGAACCAGGCTTGTCTGGAGGCCAGTACCTTCAATCAGCCTGTTTGTCGAACAAGCGCAGCATGCCCATGCGATAGCTGCTGGGGCTGAACGAAGCGTGCCTGCCTTCGGCGACGCTGATGGCATAAAGGCTCCAGGGCAGGTTCTCAAGCTCAGCCGTATGCTCGAACCATTCCAGGGCGCGCTGCCGGAGGATCGGTCGATCGTCAGTGCCGCTGGTGACGACAAGCGCAAGGTCGTCCCGGGACGAGGCGGGCGGTGTCGCGAAAAACAGCTCGCGGCCGGGCTCGAATGTGGGATTGCTGGCAATGCGACCCCAGAACAAATCAGGATCCACAAAGGCGGAATACAAGACCATGCCTCCGCCGCGGCTCTGGCCGAAGAGCACCTGTCTGCTTGTGTCCACGCGGTAGCGCTCGGCCACGGTCGGGGCGAGTTCATCTTTCAGGAAGGCGTGGAACGCCGCGGCGCCGCCGTGTCGTGGGTGCTTATCCGCGGCGACCACGGTGTAGTCAAAGCCGCGTCGATTGATAGGCGGTTCGAAGGAACCGTAGGCGATACCCACAATCACAGCCTCGGGCAGGTCGTAATCGAAGGCCAGGAACAGATGCGTTGGCGCGATGATCGGGAAGAGTGAATCACCGTCGAGAACGTACACGACCGGATAGGTCCGCGCAGGCTCCTTGCCGTAGGACTGCGGAAGGCTTACGTAGATGTGATACCCGCGCCCCACGGCGTCGGACTCATAGCGGAAATAGTCGCCCGCGATGCCGGGCAGGTGATTAAGGACTTCAAGTTCCTGGGGTGAGGCGGCTTCGATCTGGGCCTTTGCACCGGCGGCGCTACACAGCGAAACGCTCGCAAGAAGAGCGACAGCGATAAACCCGGTGGAGTTTGAACGTGATTCCATGGCGGCCCGTCCCGCTAGCTGTCAGATTGATCTGGCGCAAAGCCAGGTTCAGCATAGCGCAGGAGAGGAAAGTCACCGACGCATTCGTCGCGCGCGCGAGGCGATGCCTCTGCCGAGACAGGCCGAAAGAAAGACGGGAAGGCGAGCGGAAAAGGCAACGGCGGTTTACTTATAATCCCCGGATGGACCTCCTAGTTTTCGACCTCGACGGCACCCTCCTTGACCGTTCTTCAAGTATCACTCCCTATACCCGGGAGACGCTGCGTCGCCTGGGTGAACGCGGGATCGCCTACACGGTCGCCACCGGCCGGGCGCTGCACGGAGCGATCGATATTCTCGAAGGCCACGGCTTTGCCCTTCCGCACATCTACAAGAACGGCGTCATGATCTGGAACCCGGCGGAGTCCTGCTACAGCAAGAGCCATCTGCTCACCGTCGAGGAAGTCGGGCACGTCGCCGAAGCCTTTATCACTCGCAGCATTACTCCTTTCTTCTTCACGCTGGAACCCGGCGATCGCCACGCGGTGTACCACCCGCCACTTCAGCAAAGCGTGGAGTACAAACTGCTGCGCAGCTTCGAGCGGGAACGCGACCTGCCCGTACTGCCCATCAGCGAACTCCCCGCCGATGCCGATATCACCAATGTCAGCGCCATCGGCCCTGCGCCGGACGTGCAGGCGGTTGCCGACCTCATTGGCGATGAGGAGCAGCTCGTCGCCTACATGGGCATTGCCATCGAAGATCGAAAGCTGAGTTGGATCGACATTCACCATCACGCCGGCAGCAAGGGCGGCGCCGTGGACCTCCTCAAGAACGAACTCGGCTTCAAGCGGGTAGTGTGTTTCGGCGACAGCGACAACGATCTGAGCATGTTTGCCTGCGCCGATGAGGCTTACGCGCCCCTGAACGCAAAAGAGTCGGTAAAGAGCGCCGCGACCGCCGTTATCGGGCATCACGATGCCGACGGTATCGCGCGCTTTCTTCGGGAACGATTCGAGCTGTAGACTTCATCGCTCCCCGCGATGGAAGGATCGTCCCCATGCTCATGCTTGCTACGGGCCTCACCCTGTTTACGGTCGTGCACCTGCTGCTGGGAGCCGCCCCCGCGGCTGCGGGCGGGCTGCAACGGAAAATCGGGGCATCGGGGCGCAAGGGATTGGTCGCCCTCGTAAGTTTGGGGGGCATGGTGCTCGTGGTGATGGGATGGCGCAGTGCCGAAGTCTACGGGCTGTACGCGACGCCAGCGGCCCTGCGCATTCCCGCCCTGCTCCTCATCACGATCAGCATTTACCTGTTTGTGGTCGCCAACCGGCCGAGCGCAATCAAGCGATTTCTTCGACACCCCCAGCTCACTGGACTGTTTCTCTGGAGCGTCGCGCACCTCGCGCTGAACGGCGACAACAGATCTGTGATGCTGTTTGGCTGGCTCGGCACCTGGGCGGTCGTCGAGATCGTGCTGATAAACCGACGCGACGGACCGTGGGATCGGGCGCCGGCACCGCCGCTGGCGACGGATCTCGTTACGGCGGTGGTGGCGGTAGTGGTCCTCTACGCGCTGGCCTGGGCGCACCCCTGGATTGCCGGCGTCCGCGTCATTCCAGGCTAGGTCATCGCCACCGGCCCGGTCTCGCCGCTATCCCGCGTACAGTAATTCCACGGCGAAAACGAAGCCCGGCACGAGGAAGAATACGACCCCGATGTAGCCCAGCGCCCAGGCTCGATTCACTTCGACGCGTCCCCCGAGCCATTCGCTGGAGCGAACGGGCAAGGGACGCAAAAAAGGTAGCGACATAAACAGGATGACGCCAAACACGTTGTAGCAAAGGTGTACCAGGGCGATTTGCAGGGCGTAGAACTCGTTCGGTCCCGTCACCGACATGGCCGCGAGGAGCGCGGTCACGCAGGTGCCGATGTTAGCCCCCAGGGTGAAGGGGTAGATCTGCGTGGTGGTCAGCACCCCGGCACCGGCGAGCGGCACCACTAGGCTGGTTGTCGTGGAGGACGACTGCACCAACACCGTTACCACCGTCCCCGACGCAATGCCCGTGACCGGGCCACGACCTATCGCAGCATCGACCAGGCCCTTGGCGCGGCCGGTCATCACCCGGCGCAGCACCCGTCCCAGGTAGAGCACCGAAAACACAACCAGACCTATACCGACGGCGATGGCCGAGAGCGCTCCAAGCGTCTTACCGAGAGGCTCAAGCAGCGAAACAAGAACCTCGGCCGGCGGCTTGGTGGCTGCTGCGACCACATTGAAACCTCCCAGGGAAGTCCCACCACCCCCGGAGAAAACCCCTGCCAGCCACTCCCCCGCGTACTCGAGGGGATGAAACACGATTTCCAGGGGTAGAAAGATAATGATTGCGTAGAGATTGAAGAAATCGTGCACCGTGGCCGCCTCGAAGGATTTACGGAAGGCGCCACGCTCGCGGAGGTTGCCAAGGCTAACGATGGTGTTGGTGATCGTGGTGCCCATGTTGGCACCCATAATCATGGGTACCGCAATGCTCACCGGCACCCCGCCGGCCACCAGACCCACAATCACTGAGGTTACCGTGCTCGACGACTGCACCAGCGCTGTAGCGAGCGTTCCCAGGATGACTCCCACGATCGGATTTCGAGCAAACGCAAAGATCGCTTCGGCGCCCTCGGCACCGCCGGAAATCCACTGAAACCCACCGCCTATGGTCGCCACGCCGATAAGCAACAGGTAGACCAGCCCGGCAACGATCAGCCACACCAGCCATTCGGGGGCGCCGCTTTCCCGCGCATCCCCGGCGTTGTCTCGCGTGCCTGTCCCCACGGCGGCCGGCACAACCTGCGGCGCTTCCTTACTCATGGTGGCAGTTTGCGAACTATTTGTGACAGTGCGATGGCAGCGGAGACTTTCGCGTTCGCGTGACCGCGCGGGGAATGGGGCTTTTGACACAGGTCAACGAGAGTCCAAAAAGCCCCCACGGCGGCCTGACATTACACAAGAATGAAACCTGAGCTTCATGAATCGCGCCTTTACTGACGCTCTAGTGACGAGCTCCAGTGATACAGCTACAGCGCCAAATTCGGGGGAATGGGCAATGATCGGATGCGAGACGGAATATCGCTTCGGAACGGGCAATGGGCGGGGTGCGATGGTGCCTGGCGTCAAAGCGACGTCGAAGCTGGCGGCGGCGCTCATCTATGGCGGGCTCATTGCGCTGCTATCCATGCTGGCACCCGTGAGCTTGGCGCAGGATGACAGCACGCTGCGCGCCATCGAGAACGAGGGGAGCGAGCGGAACGACGAGCGGCGCGATGCCCAGGCATCTGTCGACGAAGTCCATGATGAAACGCGGCGCCTGGTCGATGCCTATCGAGCCGAGCTGCGTATCGTGGAGGGCCTCGAAACCTACATCGACATGCTCGATACCCAGATCAACAACCAGGAAAGCGAGATTTCCACGCTGCAGACGTCGATAACAGACGTTGCGGTGATCGAACGCCAGATCCTGCCGCTGCTCGCGCGAATGATCGATGGCCTTGAACAGTTCGTCGCCCTGGATCTTCCCTTCCTCGGCGATGAGCGCAGCGAACGGGTAGGACGGCTTCGCGATCTCCTGACGCGCTCCGACGTCACCGTGGCGGAAAAGGCCCGTCGGGTCTTCGAGGCCTACCAGATCGAAAGCGACTACGGGCGCACCATTGAAGCCTACCGCGCAAAGCTCGCCGTGGATGGCGGCAGCTTTGATGCGGACTTCCTGCGTGTGGGCCGCGTCGCCCTGATCTACCGCACCGTTGGCGACGAGAGGCTGGGTTTCTGGGATGGCGATTCCTGGGAGGCGCTACCGGACTCCCCCTACCGCCGCTACATCGAACAGGGGCTTAAAGTCGCCCGCCAGGAGGTCGCACCCGAACTCCTCACCGTTCCCCTTGCAACCGACCGGGTGGAGGTTCAGTGATGCGCCAGATTCTCATAGCTGCCGTTGCGGTAACGATCTGCCTGGCCTTGCCCGCCGCGGGCCAGGACTCCAGCGAGGGGAACGCTGCGGCCACGTCCGCTGCCACCGCCGCTAACGGGCTTACGCTGCAGGGACTCCTCGAGGCTGTCCGCGAGGGCCGTCGAATCGATCGGTCCGAAGACGCGGAGCGCCTGCAGCGCTTTGTTGACGAGCGCGAACGCCGCGACGAACTCCTTGCCGAGATGGCAGCCCGCCGCGCCGAGCTGGAGGCCATCAGCGCCACCCGGGAGCAGACCTACGAAGACAACGATCTGCTCATCGGTGAGCTCGAGGAACGGCTGCAGCAACGCATGGGCTCGCTCAAGGAGCTGTTTGGCGTACTCCAGCAGGTCGCGAGCGACGCCCAGGCGCAGTTCCACGTTTCCCTGACGGAACTGGAGCACCCGCGCCGCGGCGAGTTCCTGGTCGACTTCGCCGGGCGGATGGGACAGGCCAACCGACTGCCGGCTATCGGGGAAATTGAGCGTCTGTGGTTCGAGCTGCAGCGCGAGATGACCGAGTCCGGTCGCCTCGTTACGGCCGATCACAGCATCGTTAACCGCGAGGGCATCGAGGAGCAGGTGCCAGTCACGCGTATCGGACTTTTCAACGCGGTGACCGACGGGCGCTATCTGCAGTTCATTCCCGAAACGCAGCGCCTTGTGGAGTATGCGCGCCAACCCGCCGCGCGCTATCTGACCGGCCCCAGGGCCCTGGCCGCCGACCGCGACGGCGTCCTGCCCTTCGCCGTCGATCCGGTGCGCGGTCAGCTGCTCGAAATCCTCACCCAGGCCCCGGACCTCGGCGAGCGCGTTGCCCAGGGTGGCGCCATTGGGTACACGATCATTGCCCTCGGCATCGCCGGTGTGCTTCTCGCCTGCTGGAGGCTGATCGTGCTCTATCGCGAGAGCCTGGTTATTGGCCGCCAGTTGAAGAACCTCGGTGACATTCGTGATGACAACGCCGTAGGGCGCATCATCTGGGCGGCCCGCGAGGATGAACAACTGGATGTGGAGACCCTCGAGCTGCGCCTGGGTGAGGCCGTTCTCGCGGAGGTACCGCGCATCAATCGCCATCTTCCCCTGCTGAAAATCATCGCCGCCGTAGCGCCGCTCATGGGACTTCTCGGGACGGTGACGGGCATGATCGTAACCTTCCAGGCGATCACACTCTTTGGCGCCGGGGATCCCCGGCTGATGGCCGGGGGCATCTCCCAGGCGCTGATTACAACGGTGCTTGGCCTCTGCGTGGCGATACCCATGCTGCTGCTGCACAATCTCGTGCAGGGTCGCGCGCGCGGTATTACGGACCTCCTGCAGCAGCGCGCCGTATCGCTGGTCGCGGAGCGCGCCGAGCACCGGCGGGATCACACACCGACCGCCACGGCCGCGGCCGCGTGAGCGCACTGATTGACAGACTGCTTCCCTGGCTCGGTGACCTGCTCGAGCTCGGGGGCCCGATCCTGGGCATTATCCTGCTCATCGCTTTCGCCATGTGGGCTCTGCTGTTTGAGCGCCTGCACTATCTTCTCGCGGAGTATCCCCGGGAACTCGCTCAGGCCAAAGGTGCCTGGAATGCGCGCGAGGATCACCGCAGCTGGTTTGCGGAACAGGCCCGCGGGGCGCTCGTCGGCGATATCGCCCGCCATCTCAGCCAGCATTTCTCGCTGATCGGCACTCTGATCAAGGTCTGCCCGCTGCTGGGACTGCTCGGAACCGTCATCGGCATGCTTGAAGTCTTCGACGCGCTTGCAGCTACGGGATCAAACAACCCGCGATCCATGGCGGCCGGAGTCTCCAAGGCGACCGTCTCAACCCTTGCCGGCATGGTCGTCGCGATCGTCGGCCTCCTCGCCCTGTCGCTAAGCGAGCGGCGGGCCATGGCCGCACGCGAAAACCTTCCCGCTCATTTCCCACAAACGGAGCCTCGTCGTGCGTAACTTCCTCTCGTCTGTCAACGTCGACACCGACGAAAGCGGCGTCGATATCACGCCCATGCTCGACGTCGTGTTCATCATGCTGATCTTCTTCATTGTCACGGCCACCTTTATCAAGGAAGCGGGCATCGATGTGGATAAACCCGAGGCGGCCACAGCCGTGGTGCAGGAGAAAGCCAGCATCCTGATTGCCATCGATGCTGAAGACCAGGTTTGGATCAATCGCCGCCAGGTGGACCTGCGCTCGGTGCGCTCGATCATTGAGCGCCTGCACGCTGAGAACCCTAAGGGCACGGTGGTCATCCAGGCAGACCGTAACTCTCGCAACGACACCCTGGTCCAGGTGATGGATTCATCGCGTCGCGCGGGCGTATACGACATCGCCCTGGCGGCTAACTGAGACGCCCGATGACCGTCATGCAGCGCTCCGTGATCACTCTGGCCGTAGCCTTGGTTGCGGCGGTGGTGGTTGCCCTCAGCCTGGCCTGGTTCATGTATTTTTTAACGCACAGTTCGGAGTTGAGGCTGTCCGCAACAGATAGGGTTCAGATGCTCGACTTTGTGCGTCTCAAGCGCGAGGAGCTCACGGAGCGTAAAGAACGCAAGCCCCAGCGGCCGGAAGTGCAGGACGTTCCGGACGCCCCCCCGAACGCCGACAACGCCAGAAGTGACGGCGCGACGCTCGCGGTCAGCGCGCCGACCGTAGTCAGCGCGGACCTAGATCTTGGCGGGGGTCTGGGCCTCGGCACCGGTGATGGAGAATACCTCCCCATCGTCAAGGTGGCACCGATCTATCCGCGCCGCGCGGCGGAGCGCGGTATCACGGGTACATGCCTTGTTACCTACACGGTGACAACGCTGGGCACGGTGAAAGATGTAAAGATCGTCGAGGGTGCCTGCGAGAACGAAATCTTCGCGCGTCCCTCGGTCGAAGCGGCCTACCGATTCAAGTACAAGCCGCGGGTAATCAATGGAGAGGCCATTGAGGTTCTTGGGGTCTACAACCGCTTCTTCTACGAACAGCAGCAGAGGCAACAATGAACCGGTCACTCTTGAAACTCGCTACAGCGCTCTGCCTTTACGGCTGCCTGTGCGTAGGTCTCAGCGCGTCAGCACTAGCGAAAGATCGCGTCCAGGGGATCAGCGAACGGGTGTTCAAGGTACTTGGCGTCGCCCAGGAATTTATCGACGCAAAAGACTACGAGGCGGCGCAAGCAACCCTTGAGGAAGCACTGCAGCGTAGGACAACGACCTACGAACGCGCGCAGCTTCTCAACGTGCTGGGATACTTATGGTACGAAGCCGACGAGCTGGAGCGCGCCCGGAAAAGCTACCGCGAGGCTCTGGCTCTCGAAGACCTTCCGGAATCCATGCTGGTAAGCCTGCATCTGACGCTGGGGCAGGTACATCTGGTGGACGAGCAATACACCGAGGCAGAGCGCTACCTCACTCAACTCCTCGGTTTTGAGGGACAGAATACGCCAAACAATCGTGTTCTCCTGGCCGCGGCCTACCTCGGCGACGAGCGCTACCGGGAAGCCCTGGAACCGCTGTACTCGGCTATCGGTGAAGTGGAAGCCGCCGGCGATGTCCCTCGTGAAAACTGGCTTTCCATGCTGTCGTCGGTCTACTACGAACTGGACGACATGGAGAACATGCGTGGCGTGATCGAGAAACTCGCGCTTCTCTATCCGCGTGAACAGTACCTGATGAACCTGGCCGCGCTGCACGGGCAGCTCGGGGACGAAGAGAAGCAGCTTGCGCTGGCCGAATCCCTTCTTGATGACGGACGAGTAAGCCAGGCATCGCAGCTCACAATGCTGGTAAATCTGTTTCTCGGCGCTGGACTGCCGCACAAAGCGGCCGTGCTATTGGAACGTGAACTCGAAAAAGGCACCCTCGAGAGCAATGTGACGCACCTCGAACTGCTTTCCCAGGCCTGGTACATGAGCGCCGAGCTCGACCGTGCCGTGGTGCCCCTGGGCACCGCCGCGGAGCTGTCCGAAAGCGGCGACCTATACCTGCGCCTCGCGCGTCTGCACATGGACGCGGGTCGCTGGGAAGACGCCGAAGTCGCCGCCGGCGCGGCCCTGGCCAAGGGCGGACTGCGCGAAGAGGGTCAGGCGTGGCTGCTCCGCGGCATGGCCGATGTGCGCCTGAAACGCTTCAACGGCGCACGTGCTCATTTCAGACAGGCGGCGGAGTTTAATGAAACCGAGAAGTACGCTGGCCAGTGGCTCACGTACATCGAAGCCGAGGAAGCGCGTGTCGCCAGCACTCTTAACTGATAGTTCAGACTGATAGTTCAAACTGATAGCCCAGCCCGTCCATGATCAACGCGATCACCCGCAGCCTCTTCACTACCCCGCCAAGCGAGACCCTCTACCACTACACCTCGCTGTCGGGAATGATGGGGATTATCGGCAGCCGCGAGCTACGGGCCAGCGATATCCGCTACATGAACGACTCGGCGGAGCTGCGCCATACCTTGGACCTGCTCAACAGACAGGTCACGCGACGCATCCTCAGTGGCGTGGAACGTCCCGAACATCTCAATGCGTTTCTTGACTGGCTCGGACGGCGTATTGTCAGCGGTCCCATGCTGTTCGGCGCTTCATTCCGGGCAAACGGCAATCTCCTGAGCCAGTGGCGCGGTTACAGCGTGCACGGTAAGGGCGTGAGCCTGGGCTTCGATCCCCAGGACATCACCCGGCGCGCGGAGCTTCAGGGGTTTTCCATTGGCCGCTGCATCTACAATCCGCATGAGCAGGAGCAGCTGATTGAGGAAGTCATCGACGCCGTGGAGACCCTCGGGGTGCACCAGCGCGACACGGCAACACCGTTGCAGCGCTTTGAACACATCGAGGAAGATCTTCTACGCATAGCCGCTGTGCTCAAGCACCCGGCCTTTGAAGAGGAGCAGGAATGGCGCCTCGTATCGCCGATGATTTCCGGCGCGCAGCACACCGCGGTGCACTTTCGCGAAGGATCTTCGATGCTGGTGCCCTACTACGCGTTCCGCCTCGCGGACGAGGACGCCCTCGGCGTACTGCTTAACCATGCGTATATCGGGCCGAGTTCCAACGCCGAGCTGTCCATGCACTCACTGCGTCTCTACCTGGAGAAGCAGCATGCGGCACCGCGGGACGGCGTGAGCTATTGCCAGATCCCCTACCGCAAGCGCTAGCGAGACCGATGGCGGCTAGCGCTGAGGTTCGATGAGGAACTTCTCCCCTGTCGCCTGACGACCGTAAACCGCCATCGCCTCCTGTGAGAGCACCTCGTTAAGGCTGATCCGCTGGCTGTAGTGGCTGGCAAAGGTTGTCGTGAGTTCGTCGGCGACACGATTGCGCATACGGCCCACCACCTCGGCTCCGGCCCGGGCGAGGAAGTTTGGCAACAGCCAGCCCCCCAGTCCCCAGGCAAAACCGAAACTACGCTGCAGCGTGGTCGGTGAGAAATCGAGGGACCCGTAGATGTAGACCTGCTTGAAGGTCGATGATCCGTAGCGGCTGTACTCTTCCATCCCGGCCGCGGCCACGCGCTCCATGGCCGAGAAGATATCGCTGACCAGGCGACCGCCGCCGATGGCGTCGAAGGTCAGCGTGGCGCCCGTTTCGCGAAGGGCAGCGACCAGATCTTCCCTGAACGTATCGCTCGAAGAATTCACGATATGCCGCGCGCCAAGGCCGCGAAGAATCTCCGCCTGCTCTTCCTTGCGTACGATGTTGACCAGATCGATCCCATCCGCACTGCAAATACGATTCAGCATCTGGCCGAGGTTGGATGCCGCGGCCGTGTGCACGAGGGCTTTATGCCCTTCCATACGCATGGTCTCGGTCATGCCCAGAGCCGTCATCGGGTTCACGAAACAGGACGCACCCTGCTCCGCCGTTGCGCCTTCGCGTAGCGGCAGACACATGGCCGCGGGCAGCAGTCTGAGCCCGGCGTAGAGCTCGCCCCCCAGAAGTCCCACGGTCTTTCCCAGCAATGCCTGCGCGTCGTCGGAGTCGCCCGCTGCGATCACCGTTCCCGCGCCCTCGTTGCCGACCGGCAGGGACTGGCCAACGCGCCCGGCCATCAGGCGCTGTCCGGCCTCGCTAACGTCGGCTTCAACGACCGGAGACTCCGCGGTGCCGGAAAACCGCGCCGTGCTCATGTCTGCCATACCAAAGAGCAGACCCAGATCCGATGGATTGATCGGGGTGGCCTCTACGCGCACAACGACTTCGTGAGGGGCCGGATCGGCGATTTCTGTCTCTTCGATGCTGAGACGGAGCACACCGTCTTCGCCGAGAAGGGAACGCAGCTGGCGTGTAGTCATGCTCATTGAAGCAGTCTCCGAAGGTTCTTATTGGGGGGCGGCGCAGTATACGCGCATGCGCCTGGGCCGCCACGGCGCCGTTATACTCACGGACCGATTTCCCGGACTTTCAGAGATGCTCAGCGAAACCCTGGATCGCGGCTCCAACCCTCTACAGGAAGAAGGCGCGCTCCGCGCCCATATTCAAAAGGCTCTTGGCACTCCGCCACCGAGCGGCATGGAACAGACGCTCCTCTACCGGCTCGCCAGACTCTGGTTCCGGCCCCGTCTCTTCAATGTCCAGCGGATTCCCGACCGGCCCTGCCTGTTCATCGGTAACCACGCTCTGTTCGGCCTCGATGGCCTGGTCATCATCCCGGTGCTGCTCGAAGAGCTGGGTCGTTATCTACGTCCCATGGGAGACAAGTTTTTGTTCTCCGATCGCCGCGTGGCCGATTTTCTGTTGCGCCGCGGTGCCACCATGGGCCATCCGGACGTCGCCCGGGCGCTCATGGAGCACGATCAGGACATCCTCGTGTTTCCCGGAGGCGCTCACGAGGCCGTCAAACCGAGCCACGAGCGCTACCGACTGCAGTGGAAGGAGCGGCTGGGATTCGTTCGCCTTGCCGCCGAGTACGGCTACACCATCGTGCCCTTCGGGCTTGTCGGTCCCGACGAATTCTACGAGTACCTCCTGGACGGCGAGGACATCGTCGATCTGCTTGAGCGCGCCGGTCTGTGGCGCGAATCACTGCGCCGGGATGTGGTACCGCCGCTCCTTCGCGGTGCCCTGGGCACGCCGATTCCGCGCCCCCAGCCCTGCTTCCTGAGTTTTGGGGAACCAGTGGAAGCAAAGACATCGCGTAGCGGTAGAGCGCGGGGCGTTGCAACGGATCGGCAGCTGCGCGCCTGGCGCAAGCAGGTCGCGGAGCGAATCGACGCGGAAATCGCCGCCATGCTGTTGGCGCGCGAGCAGGCGCGCCACGAGTTTGGCCTCCTGCGTCGTCTTGCCACGCTCTAGCGCGGTGTTACTCACGCATGACTTCGGCGAGGCGTTCCGGCGCACGCCAGCGGCCGCGATAAACCCGCAGCAGGTAAATGCATGCCTGTGCGAGGAGCGTTGCGACAAACACGTACCAGCTCAGGAGCGGACCGAGTTTCATAATGAGAATAACGACGAGCTGCACAGCCAGCATCACCACGTGGATCACGATAGAGGTATACATCAGCCAGCGCGTATCCCCGGCGCCGCGCAGAACACCGCTGCAGACCAGTATCAGCGCATCGGCGACCACATAGGTGGCCATGCCCAGCATCATCGGGGAGCCGATAGCCAGGATCGCCGAGAAGTCCTCCCCGGGAGTGGCGAACACGGAAAGCAGCTCCGTGCGAAAGATAACGAACAGCAGTGCCAGGCTGCCCGCGTAGCTGACGCCGAGGACAAAGCCGGAAAAAATGACTTCGTTACTGCGGGCCATGTTTCCGGCGCCCACGAAACGTCCGGTCATGCTCATCACGGCTATGTTCAGGCCCATGAGCGGTACAAAGGAAAGCATGTCCCAGTTGAATACGATGGCCATGGCGGCGCCCTCGGCCACACCGTAGGACTGGAACAGCAGGAGAAACACGTTGAAAGTGCCGAGGCCGATGAAGACCTCGAGCCCCGAGGGCAGACCGAGGCGAAGGTAACGACGCATGATGCCCGGTGAGTAAAGCAGCGAGCTGCGCACGGAGAAGCGCTTCGCGTGAATCGCGTTCAGGTAGAACACCAGGTACACGCCGATGGTGATCCCGGCGGCGATGACCGTACCCAGCGCCGCACCCACAATGCCGAGCTCCGGCAGGCCACCGCGTCCGAAGATCAGCATGTAGGTCAGAGGTACGTTGACGATCACCCCCACGACATCGGCGATCATCACGACCCGGGTCCGGGCCACACCGGAGAAATAGGATGCGAACACGGTCTTCACCAGGAACAGAAGACCCCCGGCGACCATGGTCAGAAAATACGGCTGCTCCAGAGCCACCTGCTCGGGTTCATGACCCATCCAGACAAAGCTGTGAAAAATGGGCCAGGCCAGGAGCAGCAGCAGGGGCTGGGAGGCCATGGCCAGGAGCACGCCCTGGGTGACAACCTGGGGGCAGCGATGCAGTTCCTTGCGCCCGAAGTATTGCGCCACAAGCGCATTGCCGTAAGCGGCAATGCCGTTGAAGAAGCACAGACAGACCCAGAACGATACGCCGCCACCCAGAGACGCGGCGACGTGCACCGGGCTCAACCGCGAGAGGAAGAACCGGTCAGCGAAGAACATCAACGCCAGGGCGCCCTGCGATACGACCATGGGCAGGGCCAGACGCCAAAGCTCTCGGAGCGTGTTTAGTGACTGAGACATGACCTGGCCGGGGGCGACAATTAGGATGGCGCGAAGCCGGCCCCGGGTTTCGCGCGCGCGCATTGTACGCTCTGTTTGGCGGCGTGCCTTTGCCTTTCCTGACGGGACGGATTAGCCTCGGCGTTGCAACCCTGGAGGAGGGCTAATAATGAACGTACAAAACTTCTGCGGCATAGCGCTGCTTGTCGCCGTCACCGCGCTATCCGGATGCAGCAAGGAAGATGTCGAAAAAGCAAAGACCTCAACACAAGATGCGATGAAATCCGCCGGCGAGGCCATGAACGAAGCCGGAGAGAGCATGGGGGCGATGGCCGAATCCGCCATGGAGGATGCTTCCGATGCCATGGACTCGATGGGCGACGCCGCCAGTGACACGCTGGAATCGGCCGGCGAAATGGCCGGGAACGCGGTCGATAGCGTGAGCGACATGGCGCGCGAAGCCGGGGTCGAAGCGGAAGCCATGGCTCGCGATATGGGCGAGAAAGCCGGCGAGATGGCTGATGACATGACCGAAGCCGGGAAGGCCATGATGGACGACGCGAATTCGGCGGCCGAGGGCGCGCTCGACGACGCGGGCGAAGCGGCTGACGAAATGACCAAGGCCGTCAAGGAGAAGTCCGGCGAGTAAGCAGGAACCCGCGGTGGCGCCACCGGCGCCGTCCTGGCCCTACCGTTGGGATCTACTGCTCCGCTACCGCTACATCGAGACCATAGCACTCTGGGAAGGCCGGCTAACCACCGGCCACCTGACGCGCTGCTTTGGTATCGGTCGTCAGCAGGCGAGCCGCGACATCAACATCTACGCCCATGAGATAGCGCCGGGAAACATCGAGTACGACAAGTACCTGAAGGGCTACCGTCCAACCCCGGAGTTCGAGCCGAAGGTGACGCACGGCACGGCGGACGAGTACCTGCAGCTCATGACGCGGCAGGAACAGCTCATGGGTGTCTTTGAAAGCCTGCCGCTGGCGACAGCTAACGTGGAGCAGCTTCGTACACCGACTCGCGAAGTCAGTCCGGAAATTCTGCGACCCCTGATCCAGGCCGCGCGCCAGGGCATTCGGCTGGAAGTGGACTATGTCTCGCTGCAGAATCCGGATCGCGAGGGCAGGATTATCGTTCCGCACACCCTGGTGTTCACGGGCTTTCGCTGGCACGTGCGGGCCTGGTGTGAAAAAAACCAGAGCTTCCGCGATTTCGTGCTGAGCCGCTTTCGAGGCGAAGCCGAACTGCTGGATACATCGTCACATCGAGCGGACAACGACGAGGCCTGGCAGCGCCAGGTTGAGGTCGTCCTGGCTCCCGATTCGCGACTCGATGCCGCCCAGCGCGAGGTTATCGAGACCGACTATGGCATGCACAACGGTGAGCTGCGCCTCAGCACCCGTGCCACGCTGGTCACCTATCTGCTGCAGCGTCTCCAGCTCGACCCTCATACCCTGCTCGACAATCCCCTGGCGCAGCAGATCGTGCTGGCGAATCGCGATGAGCTGGCCCCTTTCATCTTTGCCTGAGTCCTGCCCTTGAATTCTCCTTCGCTGAAACAGATCGAGTACATCCTCACCGTCGCGCGGGCCGGAAGTTTCCGCGGGGCCGCCGAGGAACTTGGCGTCAGCCAACCGACCCTTACCGCCCAAATCGCTCGCGCCGAACAGCAGCTGGGCAGCACGCTCTTTGAGCGTTCGCGTAACGGAGCACTGCTGACGCCGGCGGGTCGCCTCTTCGAGCCCCAGGCACGCCGCGTCCTGGAAGCGGTGGAAGAACTCAATCGCAGTGTGGACGCAAGCAGCGTCGACGACCGCGCCACCTACCGCCTCGGGGTGAAGGCGACCCTAGGGCCCTACCTCCTGCCGCCGATTCTCCCGGCGCTGCGTCACGCTCATGCAGACCTTCGCCTATTTGTCCGCGAAGATCATCCCCGGGGCCTCGAGGATGGACTGGCAACCGGTGACTACGACCTCATCCTCACCTCCCAGCCCATCAACAACACGGAGTTTGTCCAGGCTCCGCTCCTGCGCGAGAAGATACTGCTGGCGGTGCCGGGCGATCATCCCCTGGCGAGTAAGAAGAGCTGGACGGCGGAGGACCTCCGCGGAGCAAAGGTGCTGACCACACAGCCCGGTCACCTGTTCACGCAGCGTGTGGAGGATCTTTGCCATCGTCTCGGAGCGGAAATCCAGCGCGACTACGAAGGCAGTTCACTGGACGCGCTGCGTCTGATGGTGGTGATGGGCATGGGGATAGCGTTTTTGCCCGCGCTTTACGTGGAGTCGGAGATCCGCAGCGAGAGCGGTATCGTGGTCGGCAGCCTGAGCGACGAGCTAATTGAGCGGCGCCACGTACTGGCGTGGCGACCCGGCAGCCCAGCCCGTCACTTTTACCGCAGCCTGACTCTGGAGTTCCGGCGCCTGATTCAGGAAAGACTGGGTCACGCCGTCGAGGTCACCGACAGCTTCTGACGCCCACCAAGGACCGCCTCCATCGCCCCTGATCGGCACTCTCAAACACCTGCCTCGAGAACCTTCCGCTTCGTAAATACAGAGGTACTCCCGGTACGGGCGCGAAGAAGCGCCTTGCCAATCCGGAACATTGCCTTGCGGATCAACACCTTAGATTACAATTAGGTTTCAGTGTGCCCTCGGTTAGATAGATTTTCTCTATCATAAAAACTCAGCGTTTTTGTCAACTATTAACGCCCTTTCCCCGTAACCTATTGCAAATTGAAACGGACATGGAATCAGTCGGTTTCCTGAATCTTGCGGCGCAGGCCGCTTTGAAACGATCCCTCCCCTCGGCGCTGTGACCTTGTGGCCAGCGCCTTTTTTTCGCCCCCGCATTTCATCATTGAATACGTGTAGTTAACCACTTCGTTCAAAGCATCGGCGGCCCGACCCCGCTTTACTTGAGCTGCTCGCGTAGCTCCAGCGGCTCCCGAATAATTTCCAGCGCGCTCGACGGACGCTCAAGCAAAGCGGGGCCGGTCCACCACCAGAGTTCAGGACGTGGCGCTACCGAAATATGGCCTGGTCGACGCACGGGCGAGGTGAGGCAGGTGGCTGTGCTTTGAGCGTCCGTCGAGCGCGGCTGGCCGTGCTCAGGTGCCGCTGGAGCTACGCGAGCAGCTCAAAGTACGGCCACCTGCCTCGCCGACATCGGGTGGCACGTACCTTCCCTGGATCTGGATCTCACGCCGGGCGCTCAATCGGTTTCCCGGAGCCCGTGATGACTAGCGACAAGAGACGATAAGTTCCACGGCGAAGGATCAGGAAGTCCGCAGGCGTACATCGGCAACACAACGCGCTACCATGAGCCGTTTCGCCGACCGGATAGGACACGATAATAATGAAACGCCTGGATCTCACGGAAGCCGGTTTCCTGCTGCTGGAGAAGCGCGAAACACCGATGCACGTCGGTGGCGTCAATCTCTTCACGCTTCCCGACGGCGTGGAGGAACAGGCATTCCTCGCTGACGTAGTGGCGAATCTGCGTGCGAGCACCGACCTGCGTCCACCCTTTGATTCCTATGTGGCGACGAAGAAAACGGGATTTTTCTGGGAGAAAGACGAGCACATCGACATGGAATACCATGTCCGCCACTCCGCCCTCCCCGCTCCGGGACGCTACCGCGAGCTCTTCGTTCTAGCATCGCGGCTGCATACAACGCTGCTGGACCGTACCCGCCCGCTCTGGGAGGTACACCTGATTGAAGGTTTGCAGGGACGCCAGTTCGCCTCCTACAACAAGATTCATCACGCGGCGATCGACGGCATCGGGGGCATGCATCTCACCCAGGCGATGTGTACGGAGGATCCCGCGGATCCAAACAGCTACGCACCCTTTTCCCAGGAAGCGTACGAGGCCTACAAGCGGCAGCGCTATGGCGATCGAAAGGCCTCTGCGCCGAGGGCGACGAAAAGCGATTTACGCACCGTAATCGAAGCGCTAAAGCAACAGTACGATTCAAGCATTCACCTCGCTACGGCGATGCGCCGCTTTGGCATGGCGTTCATAGGACGCAGCGGAAATCTGGCCGTGCCCTGGCACAACGTACCGCGCACATCGATCAACACGCGCGTTTCGGGCGCGCGCCGCTTTGTCGCCCAGAGTTTTTCCTTCGACCGCGTCAAGGACATCTGTGCGGCGATGGACGCCACCATCAACGATGTCGTCCTCGCGGTTTGTGCCGGAGCGCTGCGCCGCTACCTACTCAGCCGCGACGAGTTGCCCCTGCACTCGCTCAAGGCCATGGCCCCCGTGTCCCTGCGCGATGAGGGCGATATCGAGTCGACGAACGCCATAGGCTTTATCACCGCGGACCTCGCCACAAACGTATACGATCCGGAGAAGCGACTGCGCACCATCCAGGACTCGATGCGTGCCGGCAAGGATCTGCTTCGTGAATTGAGCCCCGCCGAGTCGGCCCTGTTCATGCAGCTCACGCAGCTTCCCGCGCTTGTGACATCGATCCTGGGACTCGGCTCTCGTTTTCCCGCCTTCAGCACCGTGATCTCCAACGTGCCGGGCCCGAACAAACCGTTGTACTGGCATGGCGCACGGCTCGATGGCATCTACCCGGCCTCCATAATCTTCGACGGTTTTGCAATGAACATTACGCTCGTGAGCTACTGCGACAAGCTGGATTTCGGCATCATCGCCTGCCGTCGTTCCCTGCCGCAGATTCAGCGCATCATTGATCATCTCGAGGACGCACTACAGGAGCTTGAGGCCGTGGCCGGTATTGCACCCACCCGGCGCTCAGGGAGCGGCAGGGCAAAGGCGAAAGTGGGATCAACAAAGAAAGCGGCATCCGCAAAGAAAAAGACCGCCGGCGGCAAGAAAGGCACCCGCGCCGCGGCAGCAAAGCGCAGCCCGGGGACTCGGCCGAAGAAAAAGGCCAGGGTGATGGGCAAGGCAGGAGCAACGCGAAAAACGGCATCGGCTACCGTGGCCACGAAGACCCGCGCCAAAGCATAATCCACCAGCAAACCCGCGGGTCGCGTCAAGGCGCGTCGAATGCCCGCCTCAAGCCGGAGCGCAAGCGCAAAAAATGACTGAGCAAACACCAGACCAGGGCCTGCTGATCGGCGGCTTTGAGGGCGGACAGGTACGTCTCGAACCCCGCTTCGCCAATCGTCACGGGCTGATCGCCGGTGCGACAGGCACGGGCAAGACCGTGACGCTACAGGTTCTCGCCGAAGCCTTCTCTGATATTGGAGTGCCCGTGTTCCTGGCGGATGTGAAAGGCGATCTTTCGGGCTTGAGTCAGGGCGGCAAGCCGCATCGCAAGATTGATGAGCGCGTTACGCAGATCGGCATCGCGGACTACCAGCAGCGCTCCTATCCCGTTGCGTTCTGGGATCTGTTCGGCAAGAAGGGTACACCCATTCGAAGCACCCTCACCGAGATGGGACCGCAGCTCATGGCGCGTCTCCTCGATCTGAACGAAACCCAGGAAGGCGTGCTGACTCTCGTTTTCCAGTACGCGGACGATCAGGGCCTGCTCATGCTGGATCTGAACGACCTGCGTACCACGCTTCAGCACCTGGCCGACAACCGCAACGAGCTTGGCAGCACCTATCGCGTAGCCACGGCTTCGGTCAACGCAATTCTGCGCCGCCTCCTCATGCTTGAGCGCGATGGCGGCAAAAGCTTCTTTGGCGAGCCCGCTCTCGAGCTTCGAGACCTGATGCAGCGCACGCGAGACGGCCGCGGCGTCATTAATGTGCTCGCCGCCGACACACTGATCCGCAGCCCACGCACCTACAGCACTTTTCTCCTTTGGCTTCTTTCGGAGCTGTTCGAGGAGCTGCCGGAGCTGGGAGATCCAGAGAAGCCCGAGCTGGTGTTCTTCTTTGATGAGGCGCACCTCCTCTTTAACGATGCGCCAAAAATCCTGCTGCAGACCGTGGAACAGGTTGTGCGCCTGATTCGATCCAAAGGTGTGGGCATCTACTTCGTGACCCAAAGTCCCGCCGATATCCCCGATGCGGTGCTTGGGCAGCTGGGAAATCGGGTGCAACACGCCCTGCGCGCCTACACACCTAAGGAGCGCAAGGCGGTGAAGGTGGCGGCAGAGAGTTTCCGCGCCAACAAGAATCTCGACACCGAAACCGCGATCAGCGAACTCGGCGTCGGTGAGGCGCTCGTGTCTACGCTGCAGGCGCGCGGCATACCGTCCGTGGTCCAGAGAACGCTCATACGCCCGCCTTCTTCACGCATGGGCAAGGCAACTGCCGCGGAGCGTGCTGCCGTTCTGCAAAACGACCCCAATCAACGCCGCTACGTCGAAGCCATAGACCGCGACAGCGCTCACGAACGACTCCTCGCGCGAGCGGAAGCGCAGCAGCAAGAGCGAGATGAACCGGCGCTCAAGCGACGCGAAAGCAGCGCCCGGCGCCGCAGCGGACGCTCACGTCAGAGCAGCAGCGAGGCCTTTATGAAAAGTATGGCGCGCAGCCTGGGTTCGGCGGCGGGGCGTTCCCTGGGCAAGAAGCTGTTTCGCGGCGTGCTGGGCTCGCTGTTGCGCTAGAAATACGGCTGAAAGCTGGCCAGAGCCCGCGGCTAGGCCGCCCGAACGCGCTGAGCGAGGCTAAGGCAGCCAAGCGCGACCGTACCTGCCCCGAGTCCAAGGACGAGGATCAGCATCTGGTTCAGCGCGGCGCCGCCGATCCCGTCCGCAATCCCGGGCGGCAGCCCTTGGAGCAGCCCTTCGCTAAGGTGATGCAGGGCGTCGATACCGTGCACGAGTATGCCGCCGCCGACGAGGAACATCGCGATGGTGCCCACGACGGTCAGCAGGCGCATGAATCGTGGCGCTATAACAAGGAGCCCACGACCAAGCCCGCGACGGATGCGCCGCCAAATCCCCTCACCTTCAACCTGGTACAGGTAGAGCCCCACGTCGTCCATTTTCACGATGGCGGCGACGAGGCCGTACACCCCGAGAGTCATCACAAGGGCGATGCTGGTCAGGACCGCCGCGCGCACGATAAGCGACGCATCACCCACGATGCCCAGGGTAATGACGATGATTTCCGCGGACAGGATCAGGTCCGTACGGACGGCGCCGCGGATGCGCCGTCGTTCAATACTGAGGGGGTCGGCTCCCGGTTTTTCCAGCTCGGCGCGCAGCGCCTCGGCTTCCGCCGCCCGGTCCTCCCGGCTGTGGGCGATGCTGTGCCAGACCTTCTCGGCCCCTTCAAAACACAGAAAAAGACCGCCGGCCAGGAGCAGCGGGTTGATGAGCCAGGGAGCGACCGCCGCGATCAACAGTGCGCCAGGCACCAGCATCGCCTTATTCAGTAGCGATCCCCGGAAGACCGCAAAAACCACCGGCAGCTCCCGCTCCGCCGCAACGCCCGTCACCTTCTCGGCGTTGACGGCGAGATCGTCTCCCAGGACACCGGCTGTTTTCTTCGCGGCCACCTTGGTCATAACGGACACGTCGTCCATGAGAACGGCGATGTCGTCGAGCAGGGCCAGGAGCGTGGCGGCAGCCATGGATCTAGGCCTTCTTTTTCTTGCGCGTCCGGCGCTTGGCCGGCAGGCTCATGTTGCATTTGGGAAGACGCGGCCGGCGCCCGGTCGACAGGTACACGTGAATCGCCTCCTGGGAGCGTACCGCCGCCACCTTGCCGCGTCGCTTGACCAGCTTGTTGCTCTGGCCGCGATCAAGAATTCTCGCTTTCACATTATCGTGCCACTGGATATCCAGCACGGTCTGAATCGTCTCCCGGGCATCGGGATCAAGGATCGGCACCATGACCTCGACTCGATAGTCGAGATTTCGGGTCATGAGATCCGCTGAACCGATGTAGTACTCCGGGTCACCGGCGTTGTAGAAAACGTACACGCGGGGGTGCTCAAGGTAGCGATCAACGATGCTGATGCCCTCGATGTTTTCCGAGATACCCTTGACTCCCGGTTGCAGGGAACACATGCCGCGCACGATCAAACGGATCTCGACTCCGGCGTCGCTGGCCTCATAAAGCTTCAGGACCATCTCGCGATCGACCAGGTTGTTGCACTTGAGGGTCACGGCCGCACGCAAACCGGAGCGGGCATTCGCAATCTCGCGATCGATCTTCTCCAGCAGCCCGCGCCGCGAGCTGTGCGGCGACACGAGCAGGTGCTGGTACTCCTGGCGGCGATAGGTGTAGCGCAGGAAGTCGAAGACATCACGCACCTCCCCGCCGAGATCCTGGTTGTAGGTCAGCAGGGAGAAATCCGTGTACAGCCGTGCGGTCTTTTCGTTGAAGTTGCCCGTACCCACGTGACAGTAGAAGCGATCCTGCCCTTCTTCGCGGCGCTGGATGAGCAGCAGCTTGCTGTGCACCTTCAAGCCGGGAATGCCGAAGATAACTTCAATCCCACCATCGGTAAGACGCTGCGCCCAGTTGATGTTCGCCTGCTCATCGAAGCGCGCCGCCAGTTCCACCACGGCAAGCACGCGCTTGCCGTTGTGCACGGCGTTGAGCAGCGCATCGACGACCCGAGACTCACTTGCAACGCGATACAGGCAGATCCGGATGCTCTCCACCTGCGGATCCATGGCGGCGGTTTTCAACAGATCGATCACGTAGTCGAAGCTGTGGTACGGGTAGTAGAGCAGTACGTCCTTGGCGCGTATGGCCGCCATGATGTTGTCGGAGCGATCCACTTCTTCGAGGGGAACGGGGGGCAGCGGTTTCAGCTCCAGATACTTCGGGCCCACAGAGGGAAAGGACATGAAGTCCTTGGAGTTGTGATAGCGACCTCCGGGAATGAGGCTGTCGTACTTGCCCAGGGAGAAACGGCTGACCAGGAAATCCAGAAGCCGCTGCGGCATCTCCGCGTCGTAGACAAAGCGCACGGCGTCAGCCTTCTTGCGCTGCTTCAGACTGCTGGCCATTTTCTCGATCAGGCTCTCCATGATGCCGACGTCGAGTTCGAGTTCGGCGTCGCGGGAGAACTTGAAGCAGTAGGCCTGGGCCGCATCAATGGGGATGATGCCGCGGAACATCTGCGGCAGGCAGGCGCGAATCGCGTTGTCCAGGGAGATGAAGAAGCGACCGCTTCGCCCTTTGGTCCTCGGCACCTCCAGGAAGCGATTCAGCCGATCCGTGGGCACTTCCACCACGGCGACGCGATACTTGTCTCCGGAGCGGATGTCGACGCCGAGATACAGGGATTCGTCGTTGAGCACCGGGATCGGCGCGCCGTCCACGAACAGAATGGGGTCGAGCTCTGGCAGCAGCGTGCGGGTGAAAAAATCCTGCACGAAATCCATCTGTCCGGGATCAAGCTCCCGCTCGTTGACCATATAGATGTTGCGCTCTTCGAGAGAGCGCATCACGGACACCTTCACTCGCTCGAAGTCATGTTGCAGCGACACCACTTCGGACTGAATTGCCGCGAGAAGCTCCTTCGCCCGCTGGCGCGGGTTTCCCGACGACACGGAGATCAGCCGGCGCACCTCGGCGACGCGCACCCGGAAAAACTCATCCAGGTTGTTTGAGAAGATCCCGAGATAACGAAGGCGCTGGATCTCCGGGACGCTGCCGTCCGCCGCCTCCTGCAATACCCGTGCGTTGAAAGCCAGCCAGCTCAGTTCGCGGGGAATAAAGAGGCTGTCGTCAAGATCGGCGAGTCGGGTCTTGATCGGGCTGGTCATCGTGGCAAAGGCTCCGCGAGCGGTGGCGTGAATCCGGAATTAATCATCGCGCGGCCCAGGGCCCCGCAGTGTGCGCTGCCGAAGACTCAGGCCTCGGGCTTCAAGGCCAGTACGTCCGTACGTAGGTGGTGCATCACTGATTCGGCCGTGTTTCCAATCAACTTGGCCTTGATTCCCTTGCGGGCCACCGTCCCCATCACCACCAGCTGCGCCCGCACTTTCGCCGCCTGCGATGTGATGACCTTGTCGACGGGACCGCGCTTGGTAACGAACGCCTTCTCGGGAAGGCCGTGTTCCTTGGCGAGCGCCTTAAGATGGGGAAGAAGCGCCTCTCGGTGCTCCTTCGTATACGTCGTCGGTTCCACAAGATCGAGGTCGGCGAGCAGGGTCGGGACTTCGATCGCCGATATCAGCATCAACTCTACGCCGAGCGCCTCGGCCAGCGTCTTGGCCGTAGAGAGGATCTGGCCGTTCAGCTTGCGCTTGCTTCTCTTCTTCGTATCCAGATCCAGCGCAGCAAGCACCGGTCTCGTGCGATGCCACTTGTTTTCCGCCGTCAGCAGGATGGGAGCCGGACACTCCCGAAGCAGATGCCAGTCCGTGGAGGTATAGGTCATGCTGCCGCTGTCGTGACTTGTTTTTACGACCGCGGCGAAGTCCACGCTGCTGGCCCGCTTCACAATCCACGGGGAAATGTCCTTCATCCACACGACTTTCAACGCAACGCGCTGCTCGTCCGTGGCAAATTTGTCGATGCGCGCCTGAACTTCCTCGCGCCGGGCGTCGAGAATCTTTTGCCGGGCATCGAGGCGACCCGCTTCGCCACCGGCTACTCGATCCAGCGGCGCGTACACGAAGGCGACGATCTCTGCTCCAAGGCCCAGTTTCGCTGCCAGCTGGAGACCACGGGATGTGGCGACGCTTGTACCGCTGCGATCGGCAACGATCAGAATTTTTGCCATGGAACAGTCCCCCGAAAGTGTGTCTCGATTATAGACATCCCTCGCGGCCGTGGCACTGCGATGACGCTCCTAGGCCGGGAAAAGCTCGCGCAAAATCGCATCCGCCGTTGCGGTGGGGTTTTCCATGGGGAAAAGATGGCCACCGGGTATCTCCGCGAGCGTCGCCTCGGGCTGCCAACGCGCCCAGCGCGCGAACATCTCCGGCAGCAGCGTATCGCTGTCTCTACCGCGAAAACCGACGGTCGGCACTCGCAGGCCGCGCAGAGTGCGACGCGCCAGCGGCGGGCTTGCGTAAACGGCGGCCTCCCATTCTCCCGAGTAGCGCAGTCGTAGCTCCCCGTTTGCCTCCCGGGCCTTGCTGGCGCCGATGTAGTCGTGCAGTGCCTCGTCGCTAAAGCCGCGGAACGCCCGCTTACCGCGATAGAACGCGAAGGCCTCGTCGTGATCGGCGAAGCGCTCCGGTCTGGTCAACGCCCGGCGGATCATGGGGATGCGTCGGCGCTGCCGCGACGGCATTACCCGTGTAGATAGCACCCAGCGGCTGGGCAGCAGCACGGGATCGAGAAGCACGAGTCCGGAAAAGCGCTGGGGTTCGCGCCGCGCGGCGATCGCCGCAACAACGGCCCCCATGCTGTGGCCCATAACCCTGATGGGGCCGGTGAACGTCTCCGCCATGATGGCCAGGAGGTCGTCCGCGAGCATGTGCCAGTTGAATCCCGCCGGCGGCTGGCGGTCACCCCATAGGGGCCTCTGTTCCATGGCACTGACGTGAAAGTGTCCATCGAGCCGCGCGAGCAATTGCCGGTAGGCCCCCGGCGGATAGCCGTTGGCGTGGGCGAACAGCAGCGGTTCTCCGTCGCCGCCCATATCAAGCAGGCTGCAGTGCAAAGTTAGGAATCTCCGATCCGATATCGGGAAAGAAGTACGCAGGATAGGGGCGAACCGCCCACTGCTGAGGGCGATATCGCAACGATCAATCGAGGCGTGGAATCACGACACTGGCGATACCGTTCACAGAAAACGGTTCCCAGCCATCGGCGGGCTGACGCAGACGATCGGCAATCACGTACCAGACCGTCGGGTTGAGCGTCATGCCGCAGTGACTGCCACGGACCTGGATACTCTGGCTCAGACCGCGCAGGAAGTTCACGTTCTGCTGTGCCGTGCGCCAGTTAACGATCCCGTCGCCGCGTGAATACACTGCCGTGCTCGGTACGGGCGGAGACCAGTGCAGTTCATCGAGCGCCACCGGCAATTCTTCGGTGGGATTCAGGGCCTCGAAGAGACGCGCGGGGTAGGAACCACTGTGCCGTCCACGGCCGAAGGGGCTGCCCAGGGAGATGACCTGCCGTACGAGCTGCGGCTCTTCCCGCGCTAGCTCGCGTGCGAAGATGCCGCCCAGGCTGTGCCCAACCAGGGATAAAGGCCGCCCATAGCGCTCGACCAGCGCATGCACCCGCTGGACCAGGCGATCCAGGGCACCTTCCCGGGGTCCTAAGTTGCGTCCAAGTCCCCAGCCGTGGGTGCGGTAGCCGAGGCCGCGAAGAAAGCGGCGCAGCGAAGCGTTGTAGGCGTCAGATCCGAGAAATCCCGGCAAAACCATCACCGGATGCCCATCGCCCGGAGGCAGTCGGTCGAGGAGGAGGCGCAGCGACGCCAGGGATGTGGCTTCGAGAACGACGCGGTGGGGCTCAGTCAGCGCTAGCCACGCCGGTGGCGGAGGCAAATAGTGCGGATCCGTGTTGTCGGCACCCGGCATCGTAACGCCGTCGAAAAACGCCATGCGGCTTGTCGCCATCCCTTGCTCTCCAGCCGCTCCTCTTGCGCGTCGGGCGGCCTTTTCTTTTATCGGTACCCCGGCAGCATACGTTAGCGACGGCAGCTGGCAAACCTTGAGAACGTGATGCGGCGCAGCAAAGAAAAACCCCGGGCCGCCAGGGACCCGGGGTTTCGGTGCAAGTTAAGGCGCGCAGCCCGCACGCGGTAAAGCGATCAGAGGCGCGAAAACTCGCTGTTGAGCTTGAAGCGACGGGACGTGACGTACCGCTCCATGGACTCAACGCGCCGTACCGCCGAATCCAGGCGCTCCCGTGCCCGCGCCAGGCGCACCCCGGCACTGTCGGCGTAGCGGAACATGCGCCGCGGACGATAGTCGTGGTAGCGCTCGTCGTACTCCATTTCAGGACCAAAGGCCTCCTCGTTGGCCGACGCGCTGCTTGCGGCGACCTCGGCCTCTTCTTTTTCGCGTCTGCGGCTGCGACGCGAGCGATCCTCGGGTCTGGGGCTCAGCAGCACCGCGCCGGCCACATAGGCCCAGAGAGCGAGCATGCCCGTGAAGAGGAAGGCGCCGATGAACATCAGGCGCACGACCCAGTCGGCAACGTCCCAGTAATCGGCCAGACCGGCGGCCACACCGCAGATACGGCCATTGCGACGGTTCCGATACAGGCCCATGCCCCAGCCCTGGCGCTTACGTTCGTGAAAGCTGCGCATGCTGTGACGATTGCGACGTCGGCGGTCTCGGCGACGATAGTGCTTACCCATGACTTTGGTCCTCATTGCGTTCGCGGCCCGCGCCCGCCTCTCTCCAGCCCTTGTGGTCGGCATCGAGAAGCGATTCCAGAGTTACGATGCGCTCCGTCAATCGATCCACGGTCTCCAGAATGCGCTCGAGATTCTCGCGATCTTCGGCGTTGAGACTGCGCGTCGAGCGGTTCACGCTGCGATAGTGCATTCCTATCCAGATGGGTGCGACGACCACCATAAACAGGATCGTCGGTACGAACAGGAATTCCCAGAACTCCATGGTGTTTCTCCCTTAGCGTCTGCTATTGGCATCGGCCCGTCGTCCCCGGCGAAGCCGGGGCGCGTTCTCTGCGATTCGTCGGCGCAGCGATCAGGCGTCGTCGGTCTTTCCCTTGACCTCGGAGCGCAGCCTGTCCAGCTCGGCGTTGATGGTCTCATCCTGGGCAAGTGCATCGATTTCCGCAGCGAGGGACGTTTCCACATCCTTGCCGAGGTCCATCGCATCGAGCTGGCTCTCGAGGTTATCCATGCGCCGTTCGAAGTGCTCGAAGCGGCCGAAGGCTTCATCGAGCGCCTCGCGATTCACCTGGCGCTTGACCTTGATGCGAGACTCCACGGTTTTGCTGCGCATGACCAGAGCTTTCTTCTTCGCCTTGGCGTCGTTGAGCTTGCTCTGCAGCTTGGCAATTTCTTCGTTCAGCTGCTCGATGTGCTCGTCCGTGGCCGCAAGCTCTGTGTTGACGGCATCGAGCTCCTCTTCGATCTGCCGCTTTTCCTGGAGGGCCGCGCGGGCCAGATCGTCGCGTCCCTTGGAAATCGCGAGGCGTGCCTTGTCTTCCCAGCTCTGGGCCTCCGCCGCCAGCTGCTCCACACGGCGTGCCGCCGTCTTGCGATCGGCGAGGACGCGGGCGGACGAACTGCGCACTTCAACCAGCGTGTCTTCCATTTCCTGGATGATCAGGCGAATCATCTTTTCCGGGTCTTCCGCCTGGTCCAGCAGGGCGTTGATGTTTGAATTGATGATGTCGCTCATGCGGGAAAAAATACCCATTCCTACTCTCCTTTCGAATGACCGGATGCTCGAAACACTGTCTGTGAGTCGTCACCCGGCGCGTGGATCAGATTGACGCTTTCAACTACCAGCACCACCTGAAAGAGGGTCAGCAGAGCCAGGGACGGACCGGTGATGGCGGCAATGCCCGATGCGACGACACCGAGGGCGAGGTACATCGTGATGCGGTCCGGCTGCATGGCTGTGTCTCTTTTCAGATTCTGCAGAACACTCTACAAATGCCAGGCCAGTTACCTATTTATCAATAAAATCATATAGATATAAACATTATCTAGCAGACAATATTAAGTATAGACTTTTGATTCGGCGAAACATGCTAAAATATTGAGCCATAAATACCTTTATTTAGGCGTATTCTCTATATGCGACAGGCGCCAGATAACATAATCGGCGGATCGCTGGCCCTGACCGAGGCCCTCGATCATCTCTCCCAACTGGCCTCGATTGCCCGTCCGGTGCTGGTTATCGGCGAGCGCGGCACCGGAAAGGAGCTGGCCGGTCAACGGCTGCACTTCCTGTCGCCCCGCTGGGACGCGCCCTTCGTGAAGATCAACTGCGCCGCCATGGCCGAGTCCCTTCTCGAGAGCGAACTCTTTGGCCATGAGGCGGGCGCCTTTACCGGCGCGACGCGGCAGCATATCGGGCGCTTCGAGCGAGCCGACGGCGGCACCCTGTTCCTGGATGAAGTCGGAACCATGTCCGTCCGGCTGCAGGAAAAGCTGCTGCGACTCATCGAGTACGGTGAGTTCGAACGCGTCGGCGGCTCCCGAACACTCAGCGTCGATGTGCGTATCGTTGCCGCGACCAATGCGGACCTTCCGCGCATGGCGCAGCGCGATGAATTTCGCGCCGATCTGCTGGATCGCCTGAGTTTCGACGTCGTGCACATGCCCCCGCTGCGTGCGCGCACGGAAGACGTGCTGCTCCTCGCCGAGCATTTCGCGGTGCAACTGTGCGCAGAGCTTGGCTGGGCACTGTTTCCCGGCTTCGACGATGGCGCGCGGGAGGAGCTGCTTGCGCACAGCTGGCCGGGCAATGTGCGCGAACTCAAGAATGTGGTCGAACGCTCGATCTATCGATGGGGAGAAACGGAAGAGCCCGTTGGCGAGCTGGTCCTCGATCCCTTCGAATCACCGTGGGCCGAATCTGGGTCGGACGGGGATGCCGCGCCGCCGATCCTGGCTGGGCACATAGCAGGCGGCGCGGACGTCAGTGAAGAGCATGACGCTGCAGATACCGATGTAGGTCGCGTTGCTCTGCGCGACGCCGTGGATGCCTTCGAACGCAAGCTGCTCCTGCGTGCTCTCGCGGCTCGCGACTATCACCAGGGTCGCACGGCCGATGACCTGCAGCTCAGCTACCACCAGCTCCGCGGACTGCTGCGAAAGCACCAGCTGCGCAGCCGGTCAGCGCGTTCCTAGGCAGTCCTTCCTAGCGCCGTTTGCAGCCGGGGAAGGAACACAGCATCTCGAATATCAGGTTGGCGGCGAGCAGGGCCGTATTTCCGGTAGCATCATAGGGTGGTGAGACCTCTACCAGGTCTGCGCCCACGAGCTGCAGGCCGAACACGCCGCGGATGATCTCAAGGCCCTGGGAGGCCGTGAGGCCTCCAGGCTCCGGTGTTCCCGTTCCTGGTGCGACCGAGGGATCGAGGCCGTCTATGTCGAAGCTCAGGTACACGGGTCGATCGGTGCCGATTTGCTCGCGGACCTCCGCCATAAGCGGGTCGAGGGAGCGATACCAACATTCCTCGGCGGCCACCACGCGAACTCCAAGACGCCGGGCCCAGTCGAAGTCGTCGGCGGCGTAGCCCGTGGCGCGCAATCCGATCTGCACCATGGCCTGCGGATCGATCAGCCCCTCTTCGATCGCGCGACGGAAAATCGTACCGTGGGTAACGGATTCGCCGAACATGTGATCGTTCATGTCGGCATGGGCGTCCACGTGTACTACGGCCAGAGGACCGTAGCGCTTCGCCTGGGCGCGCAGAATAGGCAACGTGATGGTGTGATCACCGCCCATGGCCAAGGTTTTGGCGCCCGCATCGAGCACAGTATCGAAGTGCGCTTCAATGATGCCGACCGATTTCTCCAGACTGTAGGTATTCAGCGCCACGTCCCCCGTGTCGCCAATCTGGAAGGAATCAAAGGGTGCTGCCCCCGTCGCCATAGCGTAGGGGCGCACTAGCACGGATTCCGCGCGTATCTCCCGGGGACCGTAGCGTGATCCGGCCCGGTTGCTCGTACCGCAATCCAGGGGCACACCGATCAGGGCGATGTCCAGATCTTCGGCATTGCCGTGGACTGGCAGGCGGAACAGGCTGGCGATACCGCCAAAGCGCGGCATCTCATTCCCTGATAACGGCTGATTAAACCCGCTCACTGGTCATTAGTTCGCAAGCGTCTGGCGCACCGCGCGCTGCCAGCTCGTGTGCCGCGCGCGTCGGGCGGCCGCTTTCATTGCAACGCTGAACTCTCGCTCGGGCTGCCAGATGCGCTTGATAGCCGCAGTGTTTTTCCACAGCCCTACTCCCAAGCCGGCGAGATAGCTCGCTCCGGCCACCGTGGTCTCGATAATCTTCGGACGCACCAGACGCTTGCCGAGGTAGTCGGCCTGGCACTGCATCAACAGATCGTTGGCCGCCGCGCCACCGTCAACGCGCAGCGGCTTCATGCGCCGCCCCAGGTCCTCCTCCATGGCCCGCAGGATATCCACGTTCTGCAGTGCCATGGCATCGAGCGTCGCCCGGGCGATGTGTCCGAGCTGACTGCCCCGGGTAAGACCGGTTATGGTTCCGCGGGCGTCAGGCTCCCAATAGGGAGCGCCGAGGCCCGTCAGCGCCGGCACAAACTCGACGCCGCCGTGATCGTCGACGGCTGCCGCCAGCGGTTCAATGTCTGACGCGCGTTTGATAACTCCGAGACCGTCCCGCAGCCACTGCACCGCCGCGCCGCAGACGAACGCACCGCCTTCAAGGGCGTAGACCGGGTCCTCGCTACCGAGCTGCCAGGCGACCGTGGTCAGAAGGCCCGCATCGGAGAGAATGCGCTCTCGGCCGGTATTCATTACGATGAAAGAGCCGGTGCCGAACGTGCACTTGGCGTCACCCGTGGCGAAGCAGGCCTGTCCGAAGAGCGCCGCCTGCTGGTCACCGGCCATGCCGCTGATCGGGATCCCGTCCGGGAGCCCGCGGATCCCTTTCGTATGGCCGAGAACTTCACTGCTGGGTGCGATCCGGGGCAAGATAGCGGCGGGGACTTCAAACAGTTTGAGCAGGTCCTCATCCCACTCGAGCGTCTCCAGGTTCATGAGCGATGTGCGTGCCGCGTTGGAGACGTCGGTGCAGTGCGTGCCACCGGTAAGACGCCACAGCAGATAACTGTCGATCGTACCCGCGGCCAGCCGCCCTGCCCTAAGCGCACGCCTGGCGCCCGGTGCTTCCCGAAGCAACCAGCGAAACTTGCTGGCGCTGAAGTAGGGGTCGAGGACCAGGCCGGCGCGGCGCCGCACTTCGTCCTCGTGGCCGGCGTCCCGAAGTGAGGCACAGAAATCCGCCGTGCGGCGGCACTGCCAGACTACGGCGCGGTGCAGCGCCTCACCGCTGTCCCGATCCCAGAGCAGGGAGGTCTCGCGCTGGTTGGTAATGCCTATGGCGGCGATATCACCGGGCTTGCAGATCTTCTTGCGCAGCAGACGCCCGAGCGCCTTTTGCACCGAGTTCCAGATGTCCTCGGGTTCATGTTCAACCCAGCCTGGCTTTGGAAAATGCTGGGGAAACTCGACGTTGACGCTCGCGCAGAGCTGACCCTGCGCATCGACCAGGGCAACGGTGCTGCCCGTGGTGCCCTGGTCGATAGCGAGAACGTAGTCAGCCATCAGGCGGCAAAGCCCTCGACAGCCTTGATTTCGAGGTAGTCCGTGAACCCGTGAGCGCCCCACTCGCGACCGTTACCGGACTGCTTGTAGCCGCCGAAGGGAATCTCAAAGCCACCGGAGGCACCGTTGAGGTGCACATTGCCGGCGCGGATTTGCCGAGCCACGCGACGCGCATGCTCGATGTCTTCGCTCTGCACATAGCCGGCGAGCCCATAGGGCGTATCGTTGGCCATGGCGATGGCTTCTTCTTCCGTGTCGTAGGGGATCATTGCCAGCACGGGGCCGAAGATTTCTTCCCGCGCAATCGTCATTTCGTTGTTCACGTCCGAGAACACCGTAGGACGTACCCAGTACCCGGACTCCATGCCATCGGGCTTGCCCGTTCCGCCCGCAACCAGCTTAGCGCCTTCATCGATGCCTTTCTGAATCAGGCCCTGGATCTTGTCGAACTGCAGCTGGGACACGACCGGGCCCATGCTGGTTTCCGTAGACGCGGGATCACCCATGACGATGCCCTGCGCGGCCCGCGCGGCGATCGCCTCCGCCTCGGCAAGACGCGCCCGGGGCACGAACATGCGCGAAGGCGCGTTGCAGGACTGCCCGGTGTTGTTGAACATGTGAAGTGCACCGCGGGTAACGGCGGCTTCCAGATCGGCGTCATCGAGGATGATGTTCGGCGACTTGCCGCCCAGTTCCTGCGTAACCCGCTTCACGGTGGGAGCCGCGTTCATGGCCACCTGCGTGCCGGCACGGGTGGAGCCGGTAAAGGACATCATGTCGACGTCGGGGTGTGACGACAGCGCCGCGCCGACGGTGGGTCCATCGCCGTTAATCATGTTGAAGACGCCCGCTGGCACCCCGGCCTCGTCCATGATCTCGGCCCAGATCTGCGCCGAAAGCGGTGCTATCTCGCTGGGCTTGAGCACGGTGGTACAGCCGACGGCAATGGCCGGTGCCACCTTGCACGCAATCTGATTCACGGGCCAGTTCCAGGGCGTGATCAATCCGCAAACGCCGATCGGCTCCTTCATGACGCGGTGCGCGCCGATGTCTTCTTCGAACTCAAAGTTACGCAGGACTTCGAGTGCCGCCTCGAGGTGCCCGCGACCGCAGTAGGCCTGGTCCGCGTCTGCCAGCGACTTGGGGGCGCCCATTTCTTCGCGAATGGCGTCGGCCATATCCTGGTAACGCTTCTTGTAGACCTCGACACAGCGCTCGAGTATCGCGATGCGCTCCTCGCGGGAGCTGAATCCAAAGGTCGCAAAGGCCTTCTTTGCCGCAGCGACGGCACTGTCCACATCGGCCTGGCTACCCAGGGAGATGCGGGCGCAGACGCTTTCGTCTGCCGGATTAATAACGTCGAGAGTCTTCGGTTGCGCCGGATCGACCCACTCGCCGTTGATGTAGAACTTCAGATATTCACGCATGGGCTTATGGTCCTCTATTACGCAGGGGCTGTGAGATGGGGCGCCGAGTGTAGCACCGCTGCGGGTGCAACAGACTCCCCCCGCGGTGGTGTATGCCGGTCTCTCCCGCCGCTTCCTGGGCTTTGTTGCACGGTGGGCTGCCATCCACGAAAATTGCGGTCCCGCAATAGGACTCAAAAGAGGCTCAGAGCCCATGAATATGGACATCGGCAGCGATGAAATGACGCTCTTCCGCGATATGGCACGTCGCGCCTTCGAGCAGGAAGTAGCACCGCATTTCGAAGAATGGGAACGCGAGCAGATGGTTCCCCGGGAGTTCTGGAACACTCTGGGTGCGGCGGGGCTGCTGTGTCCCGATGTCGATGAAGCTTACGGCGGCGCCGGCACCGAGCCGCACGTCACGTTCATGCTCATCGAAGAGCTTTCGCGTATGGGCTTTGGCGGTGTTGCGACGGGCTTCGGAATCCACAGCAATATCGTCGCTCCTTACATCAGCCGCCATGGAACGGAAGCGCAGAAGCAGCACTGGCTGACAAAAATGGTGAGCGGAGAAGCGATCGGGGCGCTGGCCATGACCGAGCCCGGCGCCGGCTCCGACGTCCAGGGCATTCGAACCAATGCCGTGCGAGACGGAGACGAGTGGATCCTCAACGGTTCAAAGATCTTTATCACCAACGGCATTCACGCGGATCTTGTGATCGTTGCCGCCATCACTGATCCGGGCAAGGGCGCCAAGGGCACGTCTCTGTTCCTAGTGGACGCCAAGCTTCCCGGTTTTGAAAAGAGCCGCAAGATCGAGAAGATCGGCCAGCACACTTCCGACACGGCGCAGCTGTTCTTCCAGGACGTACGCCTCCCTGCCGAGGCCCTCCTGGGAGAAGAGAACCGCGGTTTCGTGATTATGATGGAAGAACTGCCCCGTGAGCGGCTGGGAATCGCCGCCCAGGCCGTCGCCGCCGCGGAAGGCGCCCTCGACATCACAGTGGAGTACGTTAAGGATCGCAAGGCCTTCGGCCAGAGCATCGGAGCATTCCAGAACACGCGCTTTAAGCTGGCCGACGTAAAGACAGAAATTGCCCTCAACCGTGCGCTCTACGAGCAGTGCGCCGACGAGTATGCCGCCGGAACGCTGACGGCAGACAAGGCCGCAATGCTCAAGCTCGCGTCCTGCGAGATGCAGTGCAGCACTATCGATGACTGCCTGCAGCTCTTCGGTGGCTACGGCTACACCGTGGAGTATCCGATCTCGCGTTTCTACACGGATGCGCGCATCCAGCGCATCTACGGCGGCTCCTCGGAGATCATGCGCGAGCTCGTCGCGCGGACCATGCTGGGGCGCTGACGCTGCCTGGCACCGTTCTTCTCGCCGGCGCGACGGGCTACATCGGCTCGCGCGTCGCGCGCGAACTCTTCGAGGCTGGCTACGACCTCATATGCCCGGTCCGCGATCCCGATACCCCGGCCGCGCGACAGCTGGAGTCCTTGACGGCTAAGCTTGCCGACGCTGCGGGCAGCGTGCGTATCGCTCACGCTGACGTCACAGACCGCGAGGTAATGTTCCTCGCTCTCGATGGAATACCGGATTCGCACGCCAGGCAGGAACCCGTGGACCTGGTCGTTTCGTGCCTGGCCAGTCGCAGCGGTGCTCCGGATGACAGCGTGCTCGTTGAGTACACCGCCAACCGCAACCTTCTGGACTGGAGCCTCGCCCGCGGCGTAAAGCACTTTAGCCTGCTGTCCGCGATCTGCGTCCAGAAACCGCGTCTTGCATTCCAGAACGCCAAACTGCGCTTCGAGCACGAACTGGCGTCGTCGGGTCTGCCGCACAGTATTGTGAGACCCACGGCCTTCTTCAAATCCCTGAGCGGGCAGGTCGGGCGCGTGCGCGACGGCAAGGCGTTTCTCGTCTTCGGCTCGGGGGAAGCCACGGCCTGCAAGCCCATCGCCGAGGCCGATCTCGCCCGCTACCTCCGCCTGACTCTGGAGGATCCGGATCTTCGCGGCGTTCTGCCGATCGGCGGCCCGGGACCGGCGATCACACCTCTTGAGCAGGCCCGTATGCTGGCGAAGCTCTGCCATCGCCCCTTGAAGGTTCGCTCCGTGCCGCCGCAGCTTCTGTTGACCGCGGCGCGCGTTCTGGGCATTGCCGGTCTGTTCTCAAAGAAAATGGCAGCGAAAGCCGAGTTTGCGCGCATCGGGCACTACTACGCCACCGAGTCCATGCTGCTCTGGGACGAAAGAGCCCAGCGCTACGATGCCGAGGCAACCCCGGAGTTTGGTTCCATCACGCTCTCAGCCAGCTATCGGGCCCAGCTCGCAGGGGAGGAAAGCCAGAATCTCGCTGATCACGCCATGTTCGATTGAGGCAATACGAAAGCCGGAAATCGACGTAAACTCACCCAGTCGCCACTAGTCTCCCAGCACAGCGTGGGGCCCGGCGGCCAGCCCGGACCGGACCCAGCACACACCGGTTCCGAAGCTTGGAGTTATCACCCCGGATTACTACGGAGAGAAAGCATGACCCGAAGAAGGACCCCAGCGTTTCTGAGTAAAAGCCGCGCCATTAAGGCGACCGCCGCGGCCCTCGCCATTGCCAGTGCCTCCGTTGCGTTGGCACACAGTAGCAAGGAAGAGCCGATGCAGGCGTATCGCCAGTCCTACTGGGCACTCGTCGCCATGAACTTCGGCCCCATGGGCGCCATGCTGAAGGGTGAGATACCCTGGGACGAAGCCAGGATGCAGGCCTTTGCCAACAATGTGGCAGGCATGGCCAGCGTAGACGTGGCGCGCGCCTTTGGCCCCGGATCCGACAAGGGAAAAACTCGAGCCAAGCCCGAAATCTGGGAGAACACGGACGACTTCCTTGAAAAGTACGAGAACTTCAAGACCGCCGCGGCGGGTCTGGCGACCGCGGCTCAGAGCGGCGATAAGGGCACCATCGGCGCTGCGTTCAAGGAGGCCGGCGGCGCATGCAAAGCCTGTCACGATGAGTACAAAGCCAAAGACTATCTATATTGAGGTGAATAGTTAGCGCTCGGTAGCAACGGGCAGCAATCTAAGCGATTGATTCGCACGGAGAACTGATAAGACCGGCTATTTATTGGCACTGGCAAACCTTGTCGTAGTAAGTGCTGCTATCAAGCGAAACTGTTACAGAGAGTGTTACAGAGCGTCGATTACTACCTGTACCAATTAAGCAACAAAAAGCCCGGTTGACGTGATCATCAACCGGGTTTTTTGTTGTGTGGGGATGCTCTTCAAGTACTGCTTGCTGTGCAGCACCACGTGCTGAAGTAACTGTATATGACCACACACGGGTTCAACTTCGGTAATAATATCAAGCACTTAATAGAACTGACACCTATGTTAGTGCCTGCTTACGGATGGATATGGGGATGCACTGACTGTCGACTTCAAATGGTCACTGCCACCCTGAGTTTGTTACGCCCCCTGAAGCATCTCCTGTACCTTTTGAACACCCGCATGTGTCAGTTTGTATTTTTTGCGCGCTTGTTTGCTGCTACCCGATTTCTTTGTTTGGATCGCTAACGAAGGTTTCTTGCCAATCAGGCTATTCAGAGCTTTCGTAACGTTCGATAGTCCGTGACCCATGTGTTTGAGCTCCCTATTGAGCTTCGCAGATTCAAACTCGCTATCACCCACGATCTCCTGAAACCAGTAGGCCAAGACTAATGCCTTCTCTGGCTCAGTTCCGGGGTTTGCCGCTGAATATAGATCTGCTACGGAATCGAAACTACCCTTATCGGGATCCGTTAGGTCTCCAGATTCCGGAGGAATCTCAGCAGTAGACGCTTTAGGCTCACTTACGGTCACTCCGAACCTGTCTGCAGCCCAGCGAAGAACACGGCCGCACGAAGCCCCGTCAAGCGGCGAAAGCGCCTCGGCCACAGATTTCATAGCATCAATTTCAGCGAGCGGGTCGCTATTAGAAGCTTCATCGTTCATCAATTCGCCGATAACCACTGGACACGTAGCGTAGAATCTCTCGTAATTACTGACATTTGTCTAGATATGTTATAGAGGCATCAGGCAGGGAGGCTAAAATTGCTCAACGAAATCGCGCTAAAAGAGATCGTCGCAAACCCAGAGGTGAGCCAAAAAGATAAGGTGCTCGCCTGCCTAGCCACGAACGGGTGCAAGCCCAAAAAGGTCGCGGTTGTACGCGATACAGCTACGTCTGCTGGGCTCAGCGGTGCGAAAAAGCTGAACATCTCCTCAATACTTTCTGGTCGCAAAGGACTCGCGATAAACACGCCGGCCGGATGGGAGTTAACGCTTCCCGGCAAGGGGCACGTTAAGCAACTCGGTGGAGGCCCTGTAGTACAGCTTTCAGGATCGTTACGGAGTCTGCTCCCCAATATCGCCTCGAATACCACGCAGGCATTTGTTCAGGAAGCTATTGAATGTGTTGAGTCGAGGCACTACCGAGCATCCGTCGTGCTTTCATGGGTGGGGGCTGTGTCGGTGCTCTATGATCACGTGATCGCCAATCGCCTGGCTGATTTTAATGCTCATGCGAGGAAGATGGATCCAAAATGGAAAGATGCAACGAACTCGGATGATCTCGCTAAGATGAAGGAAGCAAACTTCCTAACAGTCTGTGAGTCGGCCTCAATCATCGGCAAGAGTGTCAAACAAGAGCTTGAGGGGTGCCTCAGGTTCAGGAATGGGTGCGGCCACCCCAACAGCCTGAAGCTCGGAGAAAACCGAGTCGCTGGTCACATAGAGACTCTTATTACCAACGTATATTCGGTCTTCTGATCTTCAGATCTTCAGATCTGGACAAAGCAAAACGAGCGCAACGTGGTCCCAAGCAAGTTACTTGAGTTTCAGATCTGTCATGTTTCTATCAAGCTTCGGATACTAGGCCAATTTAGAGGAATCCAGATCCCTCGGTTATGCAATCCCTACCAGACCAATAGGCCTCACCCATGAGCGAAAAAGCACCGCCACTCCTTCAGCCTTTTGCACCCACAGAGTCCGGACAGTATGCCCCTCGCGAAAAAGAGCTTGCTGCGATGGCCAACTGGCTCTCGAGTGACGAACAGCTATTGCTGATCACTGGACCGGCCGGTGTAGGGAAGTCGTCATTGGTGAGAGTCTTTGAACACATCCACGCAGAGCATTTTGTCGGAGGCATTTTCAATACGATTTCCCGCAAGGGTGCTGAGCACATCTTCGATCAAATAGAAAAGCACGATTTTCAGAAGGGCCCTTCGCTTCTTGTTGTAGATGAATTCGACTTCCTAGATGAAGAAAGTACACGGTCGATAATTCGTTTCGGGAAGAATAAACCTGATCTAAGGGTGATTTTATCTGGGAGAGTCATTCCAAACACCATGCCCGATGAATGTGGATTGAGGATTTCCCTGCAATTAACACCGCAGGACGTTTATGCATTTGTCGTCGCCCGCTTGAAGGATATGGATAACAGGGAGCTAGCGGATAAGGTTTTGAACTTTGTCTTCAATAATACGTATCTCCTTTTTGGAGGCTTTTTTCCAACCGACGAACTAATCAAGATCATTGAAAAGGCCTTTGGTGAACTGGATCTCGACAGCCTTAGAAGTGCAGTAGAGCCCCCAATACCTAATCTCGTGGTCGACGAGATTTCCGAAAGTAGAAATGGACATGACCGTTTCGGAACTGCATTAGCACTGGTTTTGTTCCTTGTTGGCACCCTTTCCTCTAGCAAATCTGAAGACAGGCTAAGGTCCGAGATCCAGAAGGCTGAGAAGGTTATTTCTGAACAGATGATCAAAGCTCTACCCTCTCAACCAAATGCAAAGCACGTCATCACGACTTTTGTGAATTTTCGAGGACACCCAGGCGTAGATGAAGACAATGTGATAACTATTTTGTCGCCAAATCAGCTAGTGGAAGTGATATCTGTCGATCAAGGTTGGGCCGAGATTCGATACGTCAATCACATAAACGCTGAGACCATTGAAGGATGGGTACATTCAAAGTATCTCAAACCAGTTCGCGAATAGTCGATCCGTATACGAAACGGCAAAACGTCTGGCTTGACTTACATCTCCTAGAGATTTCGAAGGCCGTCATTCTCAAGTTAAGCCCCGTTCGTACGCACCAGTGGGGCTAGGCTTGCTGGAGGCTGTAGCAGCGCTTGGGTATAAGACACCAATATCCTGCACGCAGCTGATTGTGCCCAAACTGCTTACACCAGAAGCCCAGATACGCCTTTGCGTGCGCTGGGTTGTTCCGCTCCAGGTACTGGTCGACTGCTGTTTGTAAACTCAGTCGACCGACGTCGACATCTGGGTTGTGGTTGGGAGACGAGAGAATTTCCGCTTCTCTCAGCTTGCCCCATTCCAGCGCTTCTGCGCGGCTATCAAAGCCTTTGCTTTCAGCCACACCGTATTTGCGAATGACGCATCGTTACCTGGTTTTGCCCGCTGCAGTCTTGTAGGTCGCTATGCTTGCCATTAGTCCTCTTACACCTATCGGTTATTAGCAACACCGTAACAATCTCTATCAGAGACATAAGAACGTTACACAGAGTGTTACAAAGTAGGTAGAATGAAGGTATAGGGAAAGCCCTATATTATTGTTTTCCATGCACTTTGAGCGCTGCTGAGAATAGGCAGGAGTAGAGCAAAGACTACCTGTACTGAAATCGGTAGCCTGTTCCGAGCAAGGGCCATCGTCGATGCCGGGGCTTGCCCTTGCCCGGACAGGATCCGCTGCGACAGCAGCGACATGCAGGGCTGCGGCACCGGCACCGGCATCGGCGTCATCGCTTCGTAAGCGTGGACTGCCCACAAGCTGAGAGATAGCAAACGCGAGACCGGGATACCAGGAGATATCCTTAGCAAGCAACACGGGGTGGATTGTGGGGAGCGGTCGTATGAACTTGTCTCGCCAGGGAAAAGCTGCAACGACAAAAATAAAAAAGGCCGCGACAAAGATCGTAGCGCGCACCGCGATCGTAGCTGCGGTATATGGCAACCGCGTCCTTGTTCGCTAGGCAACCGATGAAATCTTTTTCAATTCCGCGAAGCAACCGTTTCAGTGCCCGCTTTCAAAAGGGGCGCAACGCCACTCCGCCGGGCTTATTCCGCGACGGGTTCGTGAGACCCGACGTTCACTCAGATCATGATCAACGACGATCCTAGCGCCATCGAACTCGATCCGATGCGGCTGCTGGACGCGCTGGGCGCCCACGGCATGAGCAATGATCCCGGGTTTGAGGCCCTCGCCCTCGTCGCTGCGAGAAGCTGCAAGCTGCCCGTAGCGCTGGTAACGCTGTGCGCCAACGGTCGCGAGTGGATCAAGGCCGGTACCGGTCTTGAGTTGAACCGGGTAGCGCTTGAAGGCCCCATGCTCGTCACGCAGACGCGTGGCGAAGACGTGATCACTGAAATTGCGGATTTTTCCGTTGACACGACCCGCGCTCACACGCGCATTCAAAGCCTGGTCCCCGACGCCCGGTTTATGGCCGCCGCTCCGATACGCGTCGCCGGGTTGACCCTCGGCTCGCTGGTGGTACTGGACAGGGAGTCGCGCAGCCTTACGCCCTCGGAACGCCAGACGCTCGCCTCGCTGGCTACCGCTGCTGCGAGGATGATCGCATCCGCTAAAGCTGAGCTGCCGGAAGAACTGCGAGCTCGCATTTCGGCCATGGAGTCAGACTCCGACCTCTACGACACCATGGTAGACGAGGTTCAACGTATTCTGCTCGCCGAGCGCCGCCAGCTCGCCTCGGTGATCGAAGCGACCGAAGTGGCCACCTGGGAGTACCACATCCCCGATGGCTCGGTAGCGATCAACGACCGCTGGGCCGGGATGCTTGGCTACACGCGAGAAGAACTCGAGCCCGTCCACGTCGATGATTTCACATCGTTCACCCATCCTGACGATGTACAAACGGTTCAGGACGCTCTAGGGAGGCACTTTCAGGGAGAAGCTCGAGACTACGAATGCGAAATTCGCATGCGCCACCGAAACGGTCGCTGGGTGTGGCTCCTGACCCGCGGACGCGTTCTGGAATGGCGTGAAGACGGCACGGCGGTGCGCATGTTCGGCGTGCATCTCGACATTCAGCAACGCAAAGAGCAGGAAGAATCACTCCTGCGTATGAGCAGCCTGCTGGAGTCCACCGGGGGCCTGGCCCAGGTCGGCGGCTGGGAACTAGACCTTGAGACGCAAACGCTCCTGTGGACCACGGAGACAAAGCGCATCCACGGCGTTCCCCCGGACTACGTGCCGGACCTGGATTCGGCGATCAACTTCTACGCTCCCGAGGCGCGGGATCAGATTCGAACCAGCGTGGAAAGAACGGTAGAGACCGGTGAATCCTGGGATGTGGAAGTACCCCTCATACGCGCTGATGGCGAACGCATCTGGGTGCATGCCCTGGGTCAGTCCTCCGTCAATGACCAGGGGAAGCGACGCCTGTTTGGTGCCTTCCAGGATGTCACGGAGCGACGCAAGCTGCTCAAGGAAATCTCGGAAAGCCGCGAACTGCTGCGGGTCACCATCGAATCCATCGGCGACGGGGTGATCACCACCGACCAGGAGGGTCGTATCACCTGGCTGAATCCTGTCGCCGAACGCCTGACCGGCTGGTCCCCGGAAGCCGCGCACGACCTCCCCATCGAGGATGTCTTCAAGGCCGTGGATGAACACAGCCGACAGCCCATTGCGAATCCGGTCAGCCGCTGCCTCGCCGAGCGCCAGGTTGTCAATCTCGCCCAGGACGCCATTCTCATCGCCCGCGATGGGCGAGAGCACGGCGTCGAAGACTCCGCTGCGCCCATATTGACCGAGGACAACCGACTGCTGGGAGCGGTGATGGTGTTCCACGACGTTACCGAGCAGCGGCGCCTCACCGGCGAGATGCGCTACCGGGCCAAGCACGACCTGCTCACCGGTCTAACCAACCGCGTGGAGTTTGAAGACCAGCTCGAGGAATTGCTGGCCGACGATCATAGTCCGGAGCTCGTGCACTCCGTCCTGTGCATCGATCTGGACAATTTTAAGATCGTGAACGATAGCTGTGGCCACTCCGTGGGCGATGAACTCCTGCAGCGTGTGGCGACGCTGTTTCGCGACACGGTGCGCGCGCGGGATACGGTAGCGCGCCTCGGCGGAGACGAGTTCGGCATGATTCTCGAACGCTGCCCTACTCAACAGGCCATAAAAATTGCGCAAAACGTCTGCGAGCGCATCCGGGAATTCAGATTTGTACACGGCGAGCAGCGCTTCCGCGTCGGTGTGAGCATTGGACTGGTCCATATCAACCGGGGCTGGCCGAGCGTTACCGCGGTGCTGCAGGCCGCGGACACCGCCTGCTATGCGGCCAAAGCCGCCGGCCGAGATCGAGTCCACGTGTACGAAGACAGCGACAGCGCCATCCTAAATCAGCGCAGCGAGACGCGCTGGGTCACGCAAATCGAGGCCGCGCTGGACCACAACCGTTTTGTCCTTCACTGCCAGCCGATTGTCTCCGCCCACGAGACCATGCGAGCTCGTGAGCAGTCCCGTTTTGAAGTATTGCTGAGAATGGAAGGGCGAGATGGCGAACTGGTGCCGCCGGGCGCGTTCCTGCCGGCGGCGGAGCGCTTCCACTTAATCAGCCGTATCGATCGCTGGGTGCTTCTTGAGACGATGAAACTGCTGCACCGGCAGCACCTGAGCACGGCCGTTCTGTTCGTGAATCTCTCCGGGCGATCCATCGGCGACCGCATGTTCCAGGACTTCGTCCTGACGCTTCTCAAGCGCCAGCGACCGGAGTCCTGCACGCGGCTGGTGCTGGAGATCACCGAAACGGCCGTGATCTCCAATCTTATCGAGGTGAAGGAGTTTCTCGCCCAGGTACAGGAGCTTGGCGTCAACATCGCCCTCGACGACTTTGGATCGGGCATGGCTTCGTTCCGCTACCTGCAATCCCTGCCCCTGAACTACCTAAAGATCGATGGGCAGTTCATCATCGGCCTTCTCGACGACGAGCTGGCGCGGGCTACGGTGCAATCGTTCATCGATGTAGCGGGCGTTATCGACGTTCCCACGGTCGCGGAGCACGTCGAAAACGAACGGGTTGCAAGCACCCTCGTGGAAATGGGAGTCCACTTCCTTCAGGGCTTCTACCTTGGCCGCCCGGAGCCCACCGTGAACGGCTGATCGCGTTTCGGCCTGGCGTTTCCGCGTTGCGCTGCCGCGCTGCGAGTTAGCTGAGTACGCCGGGAATTTCCCGCCCGGTGTCAAACTCGACGCCGCAGGCCTTGGCCGCGGTATAGAGCAGATCATAGTTGTCGTAGGCCGCGCCGGCTTCGGTTGTCACCCCCCGACGAATAGTCCCACCGCCGCCGGCGAGGAGCAGCGGTACGTCGTCACCGGAATGCTTGTCCGCGTGTCCCATGTCGGTGGTTTCAACCACGATGGTGCTGTCCAGAAGGCCGGCGTCGCGCAGACGCTGGATCAGGTACGCGGTGAGGCTGCCCAGGTGTGCCCGCATTTCGGTGTAGTAGGGATAGTTGACTCGCCCACCGCTGCCCCCGTGAATGGACTGGTGATAGATACCCTGGTATCCGAGCTCCGGAATACGAAACTGCGACTGATGGTTGCCCAAACCGATGGACACGGAACGGGTCAGGGAGCAGCCCAGGGCGGCAACCGCGATGTCGATCTGCAGCTTGGCCTCCCTTGAGAACGTGCTGCCATTCAGATCAAACTCCGTCGCATCGGGCAGGCCCGGGCAGGCACTGCCGCCGGACTGGCTGAGCAGGCGCTGCTCCGTGTCGGCAATAGCCGCCAGGTGCTGGTCCATACGCTGGACCTCGTAACCGGCGAGCTTGCTGCGAATCGCATTCACAGCCGCCTGATGCGCGTCGACGATGGCCGACTTGGGCGAACGCGCGGCACCGTCCCCGAAGAGCAGCCGGAAGGCCGTGAAGGGGTTGTCCTGGAACGGGATCAGCGTGTTGTTGTCCCGGGTCATGTACCCGTTGCCGTTGCTCTGGACACCCAGGTTGACGTAGGGAAAAGGCAGCGCCGGGCCGAGCCGCTTTCCCATGAACACGTCGTAGCTGTCCTTGCCGTAATAGCGATCCGTCAGCATCACGGGCATGCGCCCATGGCCCGCGTTCGCGTGCGACATGTTGAGCATGAAGTTGCAGTCGGTTTTCACCGGATCGTAGCCGACCGACATGGGCGCCATGACCATGTCCGAACCGCTGCCGCTTGGCGCCCAGAAGTCATGAATGCCGCCCCCCGGCACGTACACCACCACGGTCTTGTTGACTCCGCCCTGGGCCTCGGCGTCCCGGGCGAACAGGAGACCGGTAATCAGGGAAGACGACTGGGCCAGCGCGAGCGGAATACCCGAGGCCATGCAGCTGCGCAGAAAGCGCCGGCGTGACTGCTTCAACAGGTCCGCCGGCGCTTCACTCATGGTGTCGTCCCTCTCCTTCATTGGGCAACTCCCGCGCCGCGTGGCCAGGCCTTGCGATAGCGAACCGATTCGAGGATGCCAAAAGACTCAAGCATGGACCGCGGGCTGACGGACATCATGGTCTGCTGCAGACGGTCGACCTCGCAGGCGTAGCCGGATTTTTCCACATCGCTGACGAGCTGGGGGCCACCGGGATCGGCGCGATTGATGTCCTGGTAACCCACGCCCATCACGTAGCGGAACATCTGCTGCGGCAGGCAGGCCTGGGCGGCCGGCTGCTGTGCGAGCAGCGCCCCCAGGCCCCGGGTACCTGTGAAGACCAGGGACTCGTGTATGTCGCTATAGCGGTTTGGAGCAAAGAGTACGCCGCTGGCATCGATGGGGTTGGCGTTGCGATCAACGCTGCGCAGACGACCAACCGTGTCAAAGTCCTCCATGCCGAAGCCGAGCGGGTTGATGTACTCGAGATGGCAGGTGGTGCAAGGCGAGTCCTCGGTCAGGCGGTGGTACTTCATGCGATTCGTTGTGGTGGGCTGCATTAGGAAGTCCGAGAGCGCGGCAAGTTTCTCCTCCCGGGCCGCGAAGGTGCCCGCGGGCGGGTCGGGCTGTTCCTGGCACAGCATGCGCCGGCGTACGCGCACCGAGCGCAGGATGGGCGAGGACTCCTCGGCCTCCCCCCAGCGCGCCATGAAGGCTCCGTTCGCCAGGATTCCGCCACGATCCCCGGTGCTGATCTTCTCGAAGCTGCTGCCGGCTACGCCCGGCATACCGTAGTGCGACGCGAGCGGTCCGTTCATGAAGGTGTAGTTAGCGTCGTAGAGCGACGAGAAACGCTCGCCCGGTGTCAGCAACACGTGGGCAAACATCTCATTGATCTCGGTTTTCAGATGCGGAACGAGCGCCGCAAAGTTTGGCCAAAGCGCCGGGTCCTTCGCCGCCAGCTCGAGTTCCGCGGTGCCAAGCCAGCTGCCTACGAAATTGCCCAGGGAGGGCTTGGCCCGGTCTGCGAGACGGGTAGCGTGCGCAAGAATGGAGACCTCATCGCGCAGCTCGTCACGCTCCGCGGCCTCGAGGAGCTGCTGATCCGGTGTGCTGCCGGTCAGGGTGTAGGCGAGGAAGGTCGCCATTTCGAAGGAGGTCAGCTCAAAGGCATCGCCATCAATGTACCCGTTGGCCGGGTTGCGCTCGCCGAGTTCGTGACGATAGATAAACTGAGGCGAAGAGAGCAACGCCTCCAGTGCCAGTTTCAGGCCCGCCTCGACATCACCAGAGGTCTCGCTGCCATCGGCAAGGGCGCGGTAGCTAGTGCGCTCCGCCTCAGTGAGGGGCCGTCGGAACACGCGCGGCGCGAGCTCGTCGACGAACTCATCCACACAGGCGGGACCGAAACCGTCGCAATCGAGCGCGGGCGAGAAGTTCCGCTGGGCCGACCAGGCCGCTACTTCTTCGGCCACCAATAGATAGTTGCTGTAGGCGGCCGCGGTCACGGGGCTGTGCGTGTTGTTATAGAAAAACCCGATCTTGGTATCGGCGGACAGACCGTCGGCGACCTCGTAATCGATGCCAATCAGGTCCTCAACGCTGTTCTGATATTCAAACTGCGTGAGCATCTTCAGCTGCCGTGCCCCATAGCTGACCGGGCTCAGCTGCAGGTTGCAGGCCGTTTCCTCGACCCACAGGGTCTGAATAAATGCCGCCACGTCCTCGGCGCAGTCGTCGCCACAACTGGTGGCGTTATTGAGCGGCATGTTGGTCGCGATATAGCTAATCAGCGTGGCCATATCGCGGGCCGTGTTCAGCGGCGGAAAGTTGGCCGTGCCCTCAGCCTGCGCTCCGTGGCATCCCGCACACTGTGCCGCGTAGTGATTCTCTCCGCGCACCAGCTGATTGCCCTCGGTGACGCTGACGCGCTCGATGTTGCTGGGCAGGGACGGCATACCCTGGTTCAGGGCAATTACCTTGTAGTCGAACTCTCCGCTGTCAGGCAGGCCTTCCTCAAAGTACATGCTGTTCAGCGGCAGTTCAGCGACCGTCGCCCAGTCTCCTTCCACGCTGCGTCGACGCAGCAGGTAGTCCGTCTCCACGTCGCTGTTGTCGAGCCAGGCGAGGGCGGCCTCGGCCGTGTTCGCATTGAAACTGCCGGCAAGCTCCGTCGGCTGTGCGGGTGCCTCGGGAAAGGCGAGGCCTTCCGCCGAGGCGTCATCACTGCGGCGATAGCTGAGATTGAAATAGACCGGCACGGACTCTCCGATCACGCTGAGCCCGGCAACGTTGCGCAGTGCCTCAATGCCCAGGGCCATATCGAAGTGCTTGCTATCGACAATGACCGGAGCGAGCGTGGACACCGTGAATGCGCTATCGGATAACTTGGCGATCAGCACGCTGGCTACGACACCCTGGCGAGCCCCGTGCAGGCTCAGTTCGCCCAGGAGCGCATCGCTGCGCGTCTGCCCGGCTGCCATGGCTTCGACGCCCGCAATATCCACGCTCACGCGCAAGAAGGCCCGGGGCATGAGGGCGGTTTCGAAGAGCAGGTTCAAGAGGCGACTATCCCGGATGGCAATCCCGGAGGACACCGCGTTCAGATCGATCTCCAGCAGCGCCTGCCCGCTGGCATCGATGCTGCCGACCATCGCGCTGCTGCCTGTGGCTTCGTCGGTGAACGTGTTGATCTCGCCGATATGATCCTTCTTCGTAGAAACGTAATGAAGGGATGAACTATCGGGATCCAAGGTCCAGATTGACGACGCGGCGCCTCCGCAGAACTCACCCTCGAGGTCGACGATCTCTGTGCTGGTGCCGGCCGGCTTCTGGGCGGTAAAGCCGAAGGAGTAGCTCTCTCCGGCGTTCAGGCCGTTCTGCCAGGATGGCGGTGTGATGCTGCAGCTGTTCGCATTGCAATCGAAACTCGCATTCCATCCGTTGTTCAGCGACGTGCCGCCGGGCCAGGTCCACTGCAGGCTCCATCCGCTGACTGCCGCGTCCCCGTTGGTCAGCGTGACCTTGCCCTTGAAACCGTTGTTCCACTCATCCTCAATTTCGTAAGTACAGCTGCCGGCGACGGCAGGTCGGGCGGTAAGGGTCACGCATACGAGCAGCGCCAGCATCGCGGCCCTGTGCCCCAGCTGCGAGCGCCGTACCTGCTTCGCGGTCACGCCGCGTGCTAAGGAGATGAAGTTGCCCACCGCCATCACTCGCCCTCCTGAGTGACGAAGAGGAGGTGGAAACTGACGGGCACCGCGTGACTGATCACGTCGAGTCCGGCCAGCTCGCGCAGCATTTCGATGCCGCCGTCGAGATCAAAGTCGACGGCGTCGACAAGCACCGGAGCGGTGCTTTGTACGAGAATGCTCGTCGCCGAGAGCCGGGTAATACGAACGTCAGCGGAGATAGAGAGCATGACGCCGTGAAGGTTCACCGCGGGCGAAATACGCTCGAAGCGGCTAGTGCCGACGTGCATTGCACTGAGGTCCGCCAGGTCTACATTCAGGGAGATCTCCGCACTGCCGTACATCGCCGTCTCGAACAGGTAGTCGCGCATGCGTTGATCGCGAACGGCAATTCCCGTATCCACGCTATCAAGGTCTACGGTGACCGACGCGGCACCAGTAGCGTCGATACCACCCTGCAAGCGGCTGAAGCTGTGCGCCTCGACCACGTGCGCTTTCTTGGTGGACGCGAAGTACAGGGAAGAACGGTCGCCGACCAGGGCGTAGCTCGCATTTGGATCAGGGTCTGGGTCCGGATCGGGGTCTGGATCGGGGTCTGGATCGGGGTCTGGATCTGGGTCTGGATCGGGGTCTGGATCGGGATCTGGGTCTGGATCGGGATCTGGCTCTGTCACAACGATCGACACCACGGCCGGAGCGGAGTTGCTCTCCCCGTCATGTACCAGCAACGTTACGTCGTAGGTGCCGGCACCGGCGAACACGTGCGTCGGCATGATTTCCTCAGAGACCGCGCCATCGCCAAACGTCCAGGTGTAGCTCAACGCATCTCCATCGGGATCGCTGGAGTCACTGGCGTCGAAGCTCACGCTCAGGGGGGCCTCGCCCCGGGTTGCAGACGCGCTTGAGCGGGCCAGCGGCTGCTGATTGCCGCTGCTGGCCGCGCAGATTCCACCTAGGGTCGGCGTCACGTTTGGTGCTCCCTCGGAGGGGCGCTGGGCGTTGAAACCAAAGCTCACGGTGTCGCCGGGGGCTATCACGCGATTGTGGTTGGCGTTGTCGATGCGGTACGGAGGACCATCGCTTTGTTGCCCGTTCCAGGTCCCCGTGAGCTGCGACCCATCGGGATAATCCACGGTGACAAACCAGCCATCGATCGTGCCATCGGCTCCATTGCTAATACTGACTTCACCGGTAAAACCGGAACCCCACTCGTTGGCGAGGCGATAACTGCAGACCGCCGTATCCGGCGCCGGGTGCGCTACGTCAATGTTCAGAGCAAAGGGCTGGGAATCCTGATCGCCGTTGTTGACCGTAAGGGACACCGCATACTGACCCGCGGCGTCGAAGGTCTTGTTTGGCGCCGCCGCGGTGGACGAACTGCCGTCGCCGAAATCCCAGTAGTAGCTCAGCGCAGCTCCGCCCGCATCCTGGGACTGGCTTGCGTCAAACTGAACCTGCAGTGGGGCGTGGCCGGAAGTGAAGTCTGCCGCGGCATGGGCGATAGGAAGACCGCCGCCGCCATCGGCCATGCAGATGCCGCTGAGCACGGCGAGCGGCGCCGGCGTACCCGGATTCGCCTTGCTCCCATTGAATCCGAAACTCTGGCTGCCGCCTGCGGCAATACTGCGGTTATAGCCTTTATTCTGAGCCTGGTAAGGATTGTCACCACTTAGATCTACGTTCCAGGCGCCGGTGATGCGCGACCCGTCCAGGAACTCAAGTCCCACCTCCCAACCGTCTATGGGCGCGTCACCGGTGTTGGTGATCGTGAGATCGATCGTGAAACCGGAGTTCCAGTCGTTGCGGACTACGTAGTCACATTGGGCGGCCGCAACGCCGGGGCTTACCCCGGCGGCGAGGAAAAGCAGCGTGATAGCCAGGAAACTGGTGGAGTTCCGTACTTGCCTGCGGCGGGATACACACGCCGGCAAGCGGTAGGTGACGCGGCGGAATGTGCCCGTAATGCGAGAACTCGCATTAACGCACCGGTCATCCGCTTTCGTGCTTCTGGCCACTGCTGTGATGCTTTCCCCCGACGGCTGCCGCGTCCGTGAGACGCCGTTTCCATCGAGCATAGGCTATAAACCGAAGGGAATCAGGGGCTTTTTTAGGGCAATCCATGCCACTTCTTGGTGCGCCTCGATGCGCTTACACTCCCCTCCGACAAAACAGTCCAGGTAAGCAAAGACCATGAAACGCTTCAGCGGTATTTTACTGACCGGCACGATCGGCTTGACCACTCCTGCCCACGCCGAGGTGATCTCCGCTTCGGCCAATCATTTTGCCCTCCGCCACGAAGGCATCACCTCGCTCAGCGTGGAGGAAACCTGGCAGCGCCTGATCAACCCGGCATCCTGGTGGGATTCCAGTCACAGCTACTCGGGCGATGCGGCGAACATTTCCCTCGAACTTGAAGTGGGAGGGCTCTGGCGCGAGGACTGGGACGGCGGTTCCGTGGCCCATGGCACTGTCCTGTTCATCGACGAAGGCAAAGCTCTGCGCCTCGAGGCACCCTTCGGCCCGCTGCAGGGGATGGGCGCCTACGTGATCTGGACTATCACCCTGGAACCCGCGGAAGAAGGTACCCGTGTCGTTTTTGAGGAATCAGCGGTCGGACCTCCCGTGACCGATTACGGAGAGATGGCCAAGGCGGTGGACTTCGTCAAGGGAGCAGCGATGCGGAAGCTGACCGCCGCGAAATGATTACGGTCCTGGTCGGGGAACATTGCTGATGGCACGCACTCCAACTGGCCGTGGAACTGACCGTAGCTCGCAGCACAGAGCCAGACTATCGACGACTGCTCGCAGGCGTGGCCCTTTCGCTCGCGCTGCACGCCCTCCTGCTGTACTGGTGGCCGGGAAGAGTCGGGATAGCTCCCTTGGCGCAGCCGGGGCGAGGAATGAGTATCGAACTGAGAAGCCACCGAAGCCCGGCGGTGGTTCTCGATTCACCGGACCGGCACACGCCCGCGACCGAACCGGCAAATACGGATCGACGCCAAACAGGAGATTCCGCGACCGCAAACATAAAGTCTTCGCCGCTTGTCCAACCGCCGCCCGCAGCCGAAGATAGCAGCGAACCGGAAACACCCCGGAATCTCGACCTGCGTCTGCCGAGAGGCAAGGTGCTCTCCTATCCCCCGGATTCAGAAATGGATGCCTCTGACCGTGAGCGTCGCATTTTTGATCCCCGTCTCGCTGAGCAATTGGGTGACCTGCGATCGCGTCGCGGCCCGCGCCCGCGTTTCGAGCGCTCAAACGGCCCGCTCGCAGAGGTCACGCGCATGACCGGCTCGCAGTGGTCTACGTTTGTGCGTGTCGGAAAGCGCTGCTTCGAGGTCATTGAAGCCGATCCCCTCGACGAACTCAGCCATGAGCAGTGGTATGCCGTGGACTGCTCCAAGTAGGAGCCGGCAAGCCCGGTAAGAGTGTCCGCAAACCGAGCACACGACCTGGACGTGAGGCCCAGAAACCCGGTGAGCCGCTGGGGGGGGGAGTGTCAAGGGACGACTCGATAGGCCCAGTTTGATCTCGCCGCCTGAACCATTACCATGATCCGATGAGACGTTACCTTCCGTAACACAATGGCGTGCACCACTCTGGCGCATAGAGCGATACAGCGACCATTACGAGATGCTTGAAACCTTCGATCCGATAGTCCTCGCGCGGATACAGTTTGCGTTCACTGTCGCGTTTCATTTCATTTTCCCGTCCCTGTCTATTGGCCTTGCCAGCTATCTGGCTGTGCTGAACGCGCTCTGGCTCCGAACCCGCGACGCCGCCTACCTTGATCTGTTCCACTTCTGGATCAAGATTTTCGCCATCATCTTTGCGATGGGCGTGGTGTCCGGGATCACCATGTCCTATCAATTCGGCACCAACTGGGCCGTGTTCTCGGATCGTGCCGGCCCGGTGATCGGGCCGTTGATGGCCTATGAGGTACTGACGGCGTTCTTCCTGGAAGCCGGCTTCCTGGGCATCATGTTATTTGGCCGCGAGAAAGTCGGCGACCGCCTGCACATGCTTGCCTGTGCGATGGTCGCCGTCGGCACGGCGATATCCGCGACCTGGATACTCTCGGTGAACAGCTGGATGCAGACCCCGGCCGGTTTTTCCATCGCGGAAAACGGCCAGTTCGTGCCGGAGAACTGGTGGGCGATTGTCTTCAATCCCAGCTTCCCCTACCGACTTGCGCACACGCTCACCGCTTCCTATCTGACCACGGCGTTCGTCGTCGGCGGTGTGGCCGCCTGGCACCTCCTACGCCATGAGCGCGGAGCAGCCGTCCGCCGCATGTTCTCCATGGCCATGTGGATGGCCGCCATCGTCGCCCCTTTGCAGGTTTTCCTCGGCGATTTGCACGGGTTGAATACGCTTGAGCACCAGCCCGTGAAGGTCATGGCGATGGAAGGGCACTACGAGAGCCATCCGGAAGGCGCGCCGCTGATTCTCTTCGGCATTCCCAACGACGCTGAGCATCGCGTCGACTATGCCGTACAGATTCCCAAGCTCTCGTCGCTGATTCTGAAGCACGAGCTGAATGCGCCCATGGCCGGGCTGGACACCGTACCGGATGACCAGCAGCCTCCCGTACCCGTGGTGTTCTGGGCCTTCCGGATCATGGTGGCCATTGGCATGGCGATGATGGCCCTGGGTGTATGGAGCCTCTGGTGCCGCGTCCGAAAAACGCTCTATAGCAATCGCGGGCTGCTGCGCACGGCCGTGCTTCTGGGACCGTCGGGCCTTGTCGCCGTAATTGCCGGCTGGGTCACCACAGAGGTCGGGCGACAACCTTACACGATCTACGGCGAGTTGACGACGGCGATGTCCGCGTCGCCGATTGCGGCGCCGGCTGTGGCAACCTCTCTTCTGGTTTTCATCGTCGTGTATTTTCTCGTCTTTGGCGCCGGAGTTTTCTACGTCCTGCGCCTTATGAGCAAGTCACCGAAAAGCGCAGCGCCCGAGCTTGGGGACGATGGCCCCCTGCGCACATCGGGCCTGGTAGGCGGCAGTGACGAACTGCTGCCTTCCGCGGGGTAGAACAGTGGACATTTCCGTAGTCTGGGCCGGCATACTCGTCCTCGCGGTATTCATCTACGTCGTTCTCGACGGCTTTGATCTCGGCATCGGCATCCTCTTTGCGTTTTTCCCCGAGAAGCGCGACCGCGATCTATTGATGAACAGCGTGGCGCCGGTCTGGGACGGCAACGAGACCTGGCTCGTCCTCGGGGGCGGCGGTCTTTTCGCGGCATTCCCCATGGCCTACGGAATTCTCATGACCGCGCTCTACGCACCTATCATTGCCATGCTGCTCGCCCTGGTTTTTCGCGGTGTTGCCTTTGAGTATCGCTGGCGCACCAAACGCTGGGAGCGCTGGTGGGATCGGGCCTTCATCTCCGGTTCCCTGGTCGCGGCCATGGCGCAGGGCATCGCGCTTGGCGCGATCCTCCAGGGTATCGAGGTGGACGGGCGCGCCTACGGCGGAGGCTGGTATGACTGGCTGACGCCCTTCTCGCTGCTTACGGGACTCGCCGTGGTCATCGGCTATACGCTCCTCGGCACCTGTTGGCTGATTCTGAAAACCGAGGGTGAGGTGCAGGCGCGTGCCCGGCGTCTTGCGAAAGCGGCCGCCGCCGCAACCGTGTTCATGATTGGCGCTGTGAGCGTAGCAACTCCGCTTCTCGACAGCGCCTACTATCAGCGCTGGTTAGACCTGCCCATGGTGTTCATCCTTGCGCCTGTTCCCCTAGCGGTGGCCGTGCTAGCACTGCTCCTCGCGCGTTCCCTGCGCGGCGAGGGAAGCGATCTGCGCCCCTTCCTGCTGGTTATAGGGTTGTTCGCGCTTTCATTCCTGGGCCTGTGCGTGTCGATGTGGCCCTACCTGATTCCGACGGAGGTCACCCTCTGGGAAGCCGCAGCGCCCCGGAGCAGCCAGCTGTTCATGCTGGTTGGGGCTCTGGTGCTGATCCCGATCATCCTGCTGTACACGGCCTATGCCTACTGGGTTTTCCGCGGCAAGCTCGACCCCGAACAGGGTTATCACTGAGGCAGTGGTGACACGACTGCTGTGGTTCCTCGGCCTGTGGCTGGCGAGCGTTGCCGCTATCGGGGCTGTCGCCCTGGTGCTGCGCTGGCTTATCGTTCCCTAAGAACGGTGATCTCTACAGCATTAGGCGTTTACCAGTAAAAGTCGCTACTCGGTTCGGGTGCCATCTCCATCAGCCCCCATAAGACTCCCGCGAGCAGCACCGCGATGATTATGGCTTTGTACAGGGGCTGTGGCGGCGCGGTGCCAAAGCGTCCGGGCGCGCTCCCAGTCAGCATGGGGCGCAGCAAACGCTTCCTCTTGAGCCGCTCGTAGTAGGCAATCGCCAGAAGGTGAAGCCCGACGAACCCGAGCAAAATGTTGAACAGGGGCTCGTGCCAGGCCGAAATCGCGTCGCTTACGCCGCTGTCAAAGACCTCGCGAAAGGGGCCGGTGAACAATATGTCATCGCTGTTCACGGTGCCGGAAAGCGCCTGCGCGATGAGCAGCGCCCACAGCAGCATTGCGGACCAGCCTCCCGCGGGATTGTGCCCCGGCGTTGTGCTGTCGCGTTGCCCCCGCAGCGTGGCAAACACGGCGCCCGGGCCACGCAGGAAATCACTGAAGCGCGCCTGGGCCGAGCCTACGAGCCCCCAGCAAAGGCGCGTCACCACGGCCACCAGGATGGTCAGTCCCAGCCACTTGTGGACATCGAGATTCCCCTGCTCGGCGGTCCACCAGCTCGCGGGCAACAGGATCACAATCAACCAGTGGATGATGCGGACGGGCCAGTCCCAGAGCGCAAAGCCGCCCTCCGGCTTTGACTGTGCCGATGATTCCAGGGCCATAGCAACTCCTTGGGAAGTCTTTCGCGATTACCGGATTGTGCCGCCTTCGGAATCTGCCGACCACGCTTTTTGTTACTTGAGCGGCTGTTGCGGTTTGCTCTTCCCGGACAGGGCGCAGTGTCGGCTGACAGCGGCGCAGAGGCGCCGGCTCGAAGCGCCACGCCGAATACCGCGCCCTAGGCGTCGTCCAGGGGAAAAAGCGAAGGTGCGTCGCTTACACCGTCGTAGTTGTACTGCCAGGCGCCGTCACGCAGAATCGCGCGATGGCGCGGTCCGGGATCGTCGAAGCCTTCGGAACCACTGCCCTCATAGGCGACATCACCGGGATAAAGCGTGGCGAAGCCGCTCTCCCCTTCTACCGAGACCAGTCGCGGCAGGATGTGCGGACAGGGCGAGGCGCGTTCTCCGGCAAGCGCTTCAGCGGCTGTGTCGTAACGATCCAGCGCGCAGAGCGTGATGTAGGTTGGCGGCAACATGGCGAGATCACCCCCGCGGTGCTCGCGCAGCGCATCGGCTACCGTGATAAAGCGCCAGTCATGGATTTCATCGTCGTCAATCCGCACCTCGACGTCGGAAGGCAGTGCCGCGGCGTAGAACCAGGTTGAAAACCGCTTGACCTCACCAACCGGCGTGGTCCAGTGACTCATGAGGACCATGCCGTCGGGATCAGGGCGGATTCCCGCCTCTTCCTCGGCCTCGCGTGCCGCCGCAAAGCGCGGCGCTTCATCCGGCTTGTCTCCGGCGGCCTTTAAATCGTTTTCATCAACGGCACCGCCGGGAAAGACCCAGAAGCCGCCGGCGAAGGCCAGGGCGCGGTTTCGTCGTACCAGTAAAACTTCGATTTCACTGTTGTGATCCCGCAGCAGCACAACCGTGCTCGCGGGGCGCACGGGGACCGTGTTCACAGCCACTTCAGCGCAACGACATGGAGATGTCGAAGCCCAGCTGCTGGGCGTGACGCCGGGCCGCGTCGCGCTCATCGACCGGACGGCTGCTCACCCAGAGGTTGGTGGAGCGGGTGCCGCTGCGACAAAACGCGAAAACGGGTTGGCTCGCATCGTCGAAGAGTTCGCGCATCGCGGCGACATCGTCGCCCGGATAATTGAACGCGTTCAGCGGGTAGTAGTGGTAGATCAGGCCCGCCGCCTCCGCGGCCGCTTTGAGGTCATCGGAGGTCGGCTGGTCCATGGCTTCCGCATCCGGGCGGTTGTTGACTACGATCTTGTAACCTTCATCGGCGATAGCCTGCATATCCGCGGCGTATACCTGCGGCGACGCCGCCACGGTCTCGGTCAATTTCACGTGACGCAGTTCATTGGCCATGGGCGCCTGTCTCCTTCCCCGAGCGATCAGGCGGCGGAGTATAAACAAGCGTCCCCAGCGGCAACAGTCACAGGCCCTGGGACCGCTGGCGAAACGCCCTCCCCGGCCCGGGTAAGACCGCTGTAGCCATCGGCCAGGAGTTTGACGCCGACGATCACGAGAAACAGCGCGATCACCCGGTAGTAGAAACGCGGGTTCGAGATCCGTACGAGTCGCCGACCGATTAGCACGCCCAGCGGCGCGATGGGGACGAGAGCGGCCGAATAGATCAGGTTGTCGCTGGTGAACTGACCGAGGGCATAGTACGGCGGCAACTTGGCGAGATTCACTACCCAGAAAAACAGACCCGCCGTGCCGGCGTAAACCATCGGCGGCAGCTGCTTGGGCAGTAGATACATGGTGAGCGGTGGTCCGCCCGCATGGATACTGAAGCTGGTAAACCCCGCGAGCGCCCCAAAAAAACCGGCGGCTGGCGCGTTGTGTTCCCGCCCAACCCGGGACAGCCACCCGAGCAGCGCCTGAACACCAAACGCGAGGGCCACCGCTCCGACGAGCACGCGCATGAGGTCATCGTTCATGCGATCGGCCAGAAGAAAACCGGCACCGATCCCCAGCAACGCGCCGGGCAGGAGCAGGCGCAGGGCTCGAGCGTCAAAATGCCCTCGGTAGCTGTAGATAACCACGAAATCCATCACCACGAGGATCGGCAGCAAGATCGCCGCGGCCTGGGCCGGGGCCATCACCAGTGCCATGAGCGGTACCGCCAGGATCGCCACGGCGCCGCCGAAGCCGCCCTTGGCAATGCCGTAGAGCAGCACCGCGGGAATGCTTACGAAATAAAACCCGGGATCGGTCAGCATGGGAGCAAAAGCCCGTCAGCCCGCCCGGGCCAGCAGGCCAAGCTCCGCGAGAACGGCGCAGAGCGAATCGCGCGGTAGCGGATCCGGCGCGGGAATATCGCCCACAATCGCGCGGGCCTGGTCACGGTAGGTTTCGGCGAGATCCAGGAAAAACTCGTCCGGCAGGCGCGAGTCACGAGCCAGCGCGAGCCGTTCGGCCATGCGCGAAGGTTCGAGGAGAACTCGCCGATCGATTGCCCAGTCGAGGAGCGCAGCACGAAACTGCTCCTTGCTGCGCTCCCGAGGCTGTCCCCGCGCCCAGTCTTCGCGGAACCAGATCCTTGAGGAGTCGGGGGTGCCTACCTCATCCATCACGATCAGCTCCTCGCCACCAGCGATTGCCGGCGCCATGCCAAACTCAAACTTCGTGTCCACTAGAAGCTGCTCCCTGAGCGCGAGCGCCTGTTCGATGAAGACAAAACCGTCTTCAAGCATCGCCATACAGGCGTCTACATCACTTTGCGCCCGCAGCCCGAACGCCTTCGGTTGTGACCGGAGAATCGCCGGGTCGAGGGGCGCGTCGTCGCTCTCCGGGACCCCCTCGATGCCGCGCATGACGCCCTTGGTGCTGGGCGTGAACAGCAGTCGAGGAAGCACATCGTACTGCGCAAGCCCCTCGGGCAAATTCACGCCACCGACCTGGCGGGCCCCGGCTTCGTAGGCACGCCACAGCGACCCGGTAAGGTAGAGACGGGCAATAGCCTCCATCCGTACGGGGCGCGCCTGACGCACGATCCACAGCAGCGGATGCGGCACCTCGAGGAGATGGTGCGCCGCGATGCCCGCGCTCTCGAAACCGCGGAACCAGTGCGCGGCAATGGCATTGAGCGCAGCGCCCTTGCCCGGAACACCCTCCAGGTTCCGCGAACGCCACAGGCAGTCGAAGGCCGACAGGCGATCAGAGATGACCATGAGCGCGAGGTCGCTGTGGGGCGCTACCGCGTAGCCACGCTCCTCGATCAGCCGTCGGGAGTCCTCCGGCTGCAGGAAATACACCGAGCGCACCTTGCCGCTATGCACCGGGCGGGAGACGGGGACCGGCAGGTCATCGCTCACCGTCAGCACGCCCGCGTTTTCCAATCCGACCATCAATGCCCTCCCGCAGACACCATCGAATCGGCACCCGCCAGCGCGAGAGACAGCGGAAGCGGTAGTGACGAGGGCCGCAGTTGCATCTCAGGCAAGCGACAGAAAGAACGAGGCGATGGCCGCGCTCATCAGGTTTGCCATGAAGCCTCCGGCAACGGCACGCAGACCGAGGCGGGCGATCAGCGGGCGGTGTTCGGGCGCCAGCGTTCCCAGCCCGCCAATAAGAATGGCAATGGACGAAAAGTTGGCAAAACCACAGAGCGCGAAGGTTACGACTGCCTGCGCGTGGCTTGAAAGCTCCGCCTTATCCGTGGCGTAGGATCCAAAGGCCACGAACTCGTTCAGGACCAGCTTCTGGCCGATGAGATTCCCCGCCACCAGGGCCTCGTCCCAGGGCACACCGAGAATAAAAGCCAGGGGTCTGAAGGCATTGCCGAGAAGGAACTCGAGGGACAGGTAGTCAACGCCCAGCAGTCCGCCCAGCCAGGCCAGCATGCCGTTCAACAGCGCGATGAGACCCACGAAGGCGAGCAACATGGCGCCGATGTTCACCGCCAGGGCCAGCCCGTTGGCGGCGCCGGTCGCGGCGGCGTCGAACACGTTTACGCTTTTCTCGATGGTGAGGTGCAGATCGCTTTCTGCTTTGTCGGTTTGCTCTTCTTCGGGGACCAGCAGCTTGGCCATGAGCAATCCGCCCGGAGCCGCCATGAAACTCGCGGCAATCAGGTAGCGCAGCTCCACGCCCAGGGCCACGTAGCCGGCAAGCACCGAGCCCGCCACGGTCGCCATGCCGCCTACCATCACGGCGAACAGCTCGGAGCGCGTCATCCGCGCAATGTAGGGCTTGATCACCAGCGGCGCCTCGGTCTGACTGACAAATACGTTAGCCGTGGCGGACATGGACTCGGCGGGACTGGTCCCCAGCAGTCTGCGCAGCGCGCCGCCGAAACCCTGGATGATTCGCCCCATGACGCCCAGGTGATAGAGCACGGCCACGAGCGACGAGAAGAAAATAATGATCGGGAGAACGTGAAAGGCAAATACGAACCCCACTTCGTAGCGTCCGATGTCCCCGAACACGAAGTCTATCCCCGCCTGACCGTAGGCAATCACCCCGGCCACCCCTGTCGACAACCACTCCAGCGCCGCGCGCCCCGGCGGCAGGTATAGGGCGACACCGCCAAAGGTCGCCTGGAGCGCGAAGGCACCCAATACGGTGCGAGGCTTGATCGCCCGGCGCTCGGTGGATGCAAGGATCGCGCAGCCTGCGAGCAGCGCCATCGCCAATACGGCGAGTCCGGCGGTGTACGCCTGCGTCATTCTCCGCCGCCGGCGTGTTGCAAACCGAGGAGATGGCCGCGCACGAAGTCCAGGGCAACCCGGTTCTGTCCGCCGCGGCGAATCATCATATCGGCATGGGCAGCGCTCGGCGCGATATGCCCCTCGTACATGGGGCGGACCGTGCGCTGGTACTGGTCCAGCACCGAATCCAGCGTGCGCCCGCGTTCGGCCACATCGCGCTCGATGCGCCGCAGCAGGCAGATATCCAGCGGGGTATCCATAAAGAAGCGGATATCGAAGTACTCGCGCAGCGCCGTATGGGTAAGCAGCAGAATGCCTTCCACGAGAATGACCGGCGCCGGTTCCACGCGTACCGTATCGCTCCGGCGAGTATGCTGCGCGTAGTCGTAAAGGGGTGTGTCCACGGCCTCGCCGCCACGCAGTAGCTGCAGATGCTCGAGCAGCAGATCCTGCTCTATGGCGTCCGGATGGTCGTAGTTCACCAGCGCCCGGTCTTCGAGGGGCAGCTCCGTCTGATCGCGGTAGTAGGCGTCTTCGCGCAGCAGGGCCACGCCAAGCTCCGGGGCATCGCGACGTACCTCTTCACAGAGGGTCTGGGCGAAGAGACTCTTGCCCGAGCCGGAGGGCCCGGCGATGGCAATAAGGCAGCGCTTCATGGGCTGCCTGGCCCCATGGGTCGAATCCCCACGGCGTGGCGCACGCGCTCCATGAGGGGCACGCTCTCCTGCCTCGCCCGCTCGGCGCCGCGGCGCAGGACCGTTTCTATATGGCCGGGATCGGCGAGCAGGCGCTCGTACTCTTCCCGGGGTTCACGCAGTTCCTCGTTGATCAATTCGAAGAGCTGTTTCTTCGCCTCCCCCCAGGCGATGCCATCGGCGAAGGACTGGCGCATAGCCGCGATACCCGCCTCATCGGCGAAGGCGCACCACAGCTGAAATACAATGGAGTCGTCCGGGTCCTTGGGCTCACCGGGCTCGAGCAGATTCGTGCGCACCTTGTTGATGGACTTGCGCAGACGTTTCTCGGATTCAAACAGCGGGATGGTGTTGTCGTAGGACTTGCTCATCTTGCGGCCGTCGAGTCCCTGAAGCACTGCAACGTTGTCGTCGACGCGCGCCTCGGGAAGGACAAAAAGCTCGGCATGGTTATGGTTGAAACGCTGGGCGATATCGCGGGCCATTTCCACATGCTGGATCTGGTCCCGACCCACGGGGATATCGTGAGCGCGGAACATGAGGATGTCGGCGGCCATGAGGACCGGATAGCTGAACAGACCCATGGTGACTCCGAAGTCCGGATCCTGCCCGTCATCCTCGTTTGCCTGCACCGCCGCCTTATAGGCATGGGCGCGATTCATGAGCCCCTTTGCCGCGCTGCAGTTCAGCACCCAGGTCAGCTCCGTTATCTCCGGAATATCGGACTGGCGGTAGAAAACCGCTTTGTCCGTATCCAGTCCAAGAGCCAGCCAGGTCGCGGCGATCTCAAGGGCGGAGCGCTGAACCCGCTCGGGATCCTTGCAGTTGATCAGCGCGTGGTAGTCCGCGAGGAAGAGATAGGACTCGGCCTCGGGCTTCGCCGCCGCGGCAATCGCCGGGCGGATAGCACCGACATAGTTGCCGAGGTGCGGCGTCCCCGTGGTTGTAATGCCTGTCAGCACGCGACGCACGCTCATGGCAGCGGCCTCCTTGCTCGCTCTGCGATCATGTTCAGTTCTTTGCTCCGTCCAGTGTTCCAGCTGTAGTCGTGTTCAGGAGTGCGGATCCTGCGATCCCGCCCCGGCCGCGAAAAGCGGCGCGGGTTCTGCGAAATAGGTCCGGAGAATACGACATAGCGTCCAGGCATCGTCGCTTCCCGCCAGCTCCCGGATCGAGTGCATCGCAAAGGTCGGCACTCCCACGTCCAGGGTTGTCACTCCGATCTCGCCCGCGGTGAGGGGGCCGATGGTGCTACCGCAGGCCATATCCGCGCGCATGGCGAAACTCTGGACCGGCAGGTCCAGGCGCGATGCAAGCAGGCGGAATAGCGCCGCGCCGTCGCTGGAACTGGCGTAGCGCTGGCTTGCGTTGACCTTGATCACAGGTCCGCCGTTGAGCATGGGGCCATGGCTCGGATCGTGGCGATCCTTGAAGTTGGGATGAACACCGTGGGCATTGTCCGCGGAAATCATCATGGAGGACTGCATGAGGACCGGCAGCGGCGTCGGCGACAGGGACTGGAGAAAGTGCCGCAACATGGGGCCCTGGGCCCCCGAGGCCGAGAGGGACCCGACCTCTTCATGGTCATTGCACACGAGCAGCGACCAGGGCCTCGCACCGCCCCCCGCGAGCAGGGCCGCCATGCCCGTGTAGCACGACAGCAAGTTGTCGAGACGCGCTGAAGCGATGAACTCGCCGCGAAGGCCGATGATCGCCGGCGGCTGCGTATCGTAGAAACACAGCTCGTAATCGAGGACCTCGTCCAGCGTTTCTCCCGCCGCACGCAGACGCTCGGTGAGTGCCTGTCGCAAGTCCCAGTCTCCGTCGCTGTCCCCGAGACTTGCCAGGGCCAGCAGGGGCGCCATCTGCGTCTGGGCATTCACGCTGCGGTTCTTATTGGCCTCCCGATCAAGGTGGATCGCGAGGCTCGGGATCACCGCGATGGGGCACTCAAAGTCCACCAGCGCCGTTGCGACACCGCCCCCCGGTGCGGCAAAACTTACCCGCCCCGCCAGGGACAGGTCTCGATCGAACCAGGGATTGAGGAGCGCTCCCCCGTACACTTCCACACCGAGTTGGCGATAACCGGCGCTCGTCTGCTCGGGCCGCGGCTTTACCATCAGGCAGGGGCTGTCGGTATGCGCACCGACCATGCGCAGCCCCTCTTCCTCCAGGGGCGCCTGTCCTGGCTTGAGCGCGATAACGCTGCCACCCTGCCGCAGAAACACGCCCGGCCCAGCGGGCTGCGGTGCCGCACTGGCATGAAAGGGTACAAAGCCCGCTTTCCGCAGCCGGGCTTCGATCTCCGCGGCGGCATGGAACGGTGTCGGTGCGCTGGCGAGAAAGCGCAGCAGATCGTCGTTGAACGCATCGCGATCCGTCATGACGCACCCCCGGAATCGCTGCCGGCGTCGCTGGACCCGGCGCCCTGCCCCTCACTCATCGTTCCCTCGTGCACGGCCTTCAGGCGGGCAAAGAGGCTGCTGGTATCCCAACGGGCGCCACCCATGGACTGAACGTCGGCGTAATAACCATCCACGAGGGCGGCCACGGGCAAATCGAGACCGAGACGCTCGGCCTCTGCAAGCACGATGGCCAGATCCTTGCGCATCCAGTCCACGGCAAAGCCGTGTTCATACTCGCCATCCAGCATCGTGCGGTAGCGGTTCTGCATCTGCCAGGACTGGGCCGCGCCCTGGCTGATGACTTCGATAACGGCGGCCGTATCCAGTCCCGCGCGTTCACTCAACAGCATGGCTTCCGAGAGCCCCTGCACAACGCCCGCAATACAGACCTGGTTAACCATCTTCGCCAGCTGGCCCGATCCCGCAGGACCGAGCAGCCGCGCGCAGCGAGCGTAGCAATCCAATACAGGCTCGGCGCGCTCGAAAGCATCCGCATCGCCGCCGCACATGATGGTAAGGAAGCCACCCTCGGCGCCGGCCTGGCCACCGCTCACGGGGGCGTCCAGGAAGGCCACCCCAAGCGCAGCGCTGCGCTCGTGGAGCTCGCGGGCAAGCGCCGCGGACGCCGTGGTGTGATCAATAATCAGGGCCCCGCTCGCGATACCGGCAAGAACTCCCTGCTCCCCGCAGACCACCTCGCGAACATCGTGATCGTTACCGACGCAGAGCGCGACAACGTCCGCTCCCCGCGCCGCTTCGGCGGGCGTCGGCGCGGCGCTGCCGGGAAAGCGCTCCAGCCATGCGGTGGCTTTCGCGGGACTGCGGTTGTACACGCAGACCTCCATTTCCTGCGCAGCACCTTTTGTGGCGAGGTGTCCGGCCATGGGAAAGCCCATGACACCAAGGCCGAGGAAAGCAACTTTCATGGGGAGGACTCCGGAATCAAGGGGCGCGGGCAAGCCACCAGACGGCGACGAGCACCAGGCCGAGAATCAGGCGGTAAACGACAAAGGGCATCATGCCGATCCTTTCGATCAGGCGCAGGAACAGGGCTATGCAGCTGTAAGCACTCACGGCCGCGAGACCCGTCGCCGCCCCAAGCAGCAGCCAATCGACGCCCAGCGGCGTCTCCAGCAGCTCGAGCAGCTTGAGCAAGGCCGCGCCGGCGATCACGGGAATCGACATGAGAAAGGAAAATCGCGCTGCCGCCGCCCGGGACAGGCCGAGAAGCAAACCCGCGGTAATGGTTATACCGGAGCGGGAGGTGCCAGGAATGGGAGCAATCGCCTGCGCCAGACCGATCACCAGGGCCATGCCCCAGCTGCGCACTGCGGGTGCGGCGTGGGCAGCAACGCGGCGATCGGCAACGCCGAGCAGGAGTCCAAACACTAGCGTGGTGGTCGCGATCACCGCTACGCTGCGCAGGTCGTCCATAACGCTGTTCAGTGCAATGCCCGCCACGAGGGCGGGCAGCGTGGCGACAATCAGGAATCCGACCTCGCGCAGCTCGTCGTTCATGCGCCGCGCTGTCACACCGCCGAGCGCACCGACCGCCAGATCGATGAGATCGCGGCGAAAGTACAAAACAACGGCCGTGAGCGTGCCGAAGTGTACGGCGACGTCGAAGGCCACTCCTTGATCGGGCCAGCCCAGCAACAGCGATGGCAGGACCAGGTGCGCCGAGCTTGAGATCGGCAAAAACTCCGTGAGCCCCTGCACAAGGGCGAGGCATAGGGCCTGCCACCACTCGATCACGCGCGGCGCCCCTGCTCGGCGAGCGTTTTCCAGCCGATGCGCTGCTGGACGTAGTCCGGGACGGCCGCCTCCGCCGGCAATCCCTCACCCGCTGCCAGCAGGGCCAGCGCTGGATCCAGCATGTCCTCGGCCTCGGGAAGAACCTCGGGCCAGCTTCCCGCGAGACGCTCAAGACCTGGAACCTTATCGTCGCCAAACTCCAGGCCCGAACCCACGGCATAGAGCGGTAGCTCGCTGTAATCCCGCATCTGCTGGGGAAGCGGCACGGCGGCGGGGGCGGCGAGCTGCGCAGGCCCCAGTGAACGCGGATTTCCGTCTTCGATGATGTAGCTGGCGACATAGGTCTGGCCGATACGCGCGTCGATGGCGCTGATCACGAAGCAGTTTTCTTTCCTGTCGTTTTGACGCTGCCAGCTTCGTACCTGCGTCTCCAGAGTGGAAATCCCGACCACAGGGATCTCCAGCGCAAAGGCGAGACCCTGGGTGGCACTGGTGGCAATGCGCAGCCCCGTGAACGAACCCGGACCGCGCCCAAAGGCGATGGCGTCCAGGCCCAGGTTCGCGACCGGCTCTCCATCGAGAAGCTCTTCGAGGCAGGGAAACAGCTGCTGTTGCTGCTGCCGGGGCATCACCCGGTGCAGGGCGCGGCGCTCACCGCCGCGAAGCAGTGCGAGGCTCAATGCCTCCGTAGCGGTGTCGATGGCGAGGATGGTAGGGAAGGTGGTGGTGGGCAAGGTGGTGCACTTGTTTCCATTGGATCGCGGGCGTCGGGCGTTAGGTCTCGCTTGCGCAGGGAGGCCCGCCTAAGCTCCCACGGATCCGATTACACCAGCATGAGCCGACGTTTCCGAGGGCCCTGGCCCTTACATGCCAGCGTGCCGACCCCCGGCTGCAGACAAGGCGGCCCCGGATGCACAATTATCCCATACAATCGGGCGCCTGGGCCCGCCCGCGCGGGAATCCCCGTGACTTCAAGCCGACCAGGGCGGGAGAAACCCAAGCTGAGCGCCACGCCACGTACCGCAGTTCTGCCCGATGGTCTCGTCCTCAGCGGCGGCGCGGGGCGGCGCGTGGACGGCCGCGACAAGGGATTGCTTCAAGGTGAGCACGGCGTCGCGGCGAAGGAAGCCCTGGATCTCCTGCGCCGCTACTGCGGACGCGTGTTTCTCAGCGCCAACCGTAACCTGGAACGCTACGAGAGCATGGGCAGCGACGGCGTGCTCAGAGACTCGCGCCCGGGCCACCAGGGACCGCTGGCAGGCCTTGAGACGGTGCGCCCGGTGCTCAGCAGCGACCGCCTGCTTCTCCTGCCCTGCGATACTTCGGGCATTTCCCATGATCTACCTGGGCGACTCCTGTACGCGCTGGACGCCGATCCCGACTGCGATGTCATCCACGCCCACGCCGCCGACCGCGATCAATATCTGGTAGCCGCGATCCGGCGCCGCGCTCTGTGCAGCGTATCGTCGGTGCTCGATCAGCAGGGGGGGGCGGTGCGGGCCTGGCTGCGGACCCTCACCTCGCGTCGCCTTTACCTGGATAGCGAGGAAGGCGCCGCGTTGCGCAACCGCAACGACAGCGCCGACTGGTACGGCTGAATTTGCCTCAGGCGGTGGTCGCGCCGAGCGCTTCCAGCACCTGGTCGCGGATTGCCTCGACGCTGCCCGTTCCCGCGATGCGGTGATAGGCAGGAGCGTCCGCACCGCTCATGGAGCCGTAAAAATCAACCAGCGGACGCGTCTGATCCTGATACACCGCGAGACGTTTGCGGATGGTCTCCTCTTTGTCATCGTCGCGCTGAACCAGGGGCTCGCCGCTCTCGTCGTCGACACCCTCAACCTTTGGCGGATTGTGGGTGACGTGGTAGACGCGCCCGGAGCCCGGATGCACGCGACGTCCGCTGAGCCGCGCCACGATTTCTTCGTCTTCCACGGCAATCTCCACCACGTGATCGATGGTGACACCCTCGTCAACCATGGCCTGGGCCTGGGGAATCGTGCGCGGAAAACCATCGAAGAGAAAACCCTGGGCGCAATCCGCCTCCGTGATCCGTTCCTTGACCAGCCCAATGATGATGTCGTCGGAGACGAGGCCCCCGGAGTCCATGATTGACTTCGCCTTTTGGCCCAGCTCCGTGCCGGCCTTTACCGCGGCGCGAAGCATGTCTCCCGTGGAAATCTGGGGAATCCCGAAGGCTTCGGTAATGAACTGGGCCTGGGTGCCCTTTCCCGCGCCCGGGGCGCCAAGCAGGATCAATCGCATGGGAGTCCTCTCATCGTGCTCTGAATTTATGCTCTGTTTTTGGCTTATGTTTTTACAACGCCGGGTGTTCACGCCGGTGAAGGCCAGGCGCCAGTACCGTTTGACCCTTAGCTTATGCGCTGAGTGGGCCACTGCTGGCTATGCTTCTTTAGTTCTAGGCGGCCCGACCTTCGGAAGCGATACCGTGAGTTACTCCGGGACCACCCGGGCCTGAAGAGAGCGCACCATACCGAGCGCCCGGAGCCGAGACAAGCAACGAAGCCCGTCCGCACCCGGGTCCGCGCCGCTCTCTCTAGCCGGGATCGCCTTCCCCGGAGTCAAGCTCACGTTTCGCCGCTCGCCACAGGTCGTCGAGCGCAGCGGCGTCGAGCTCATCCAGCGTCGCGCCCCGTCCCGCCGCTGCTGACTCCATGCTGCGAAAACGCCGCTCGAACTTGTGGCTCGCGCGACGCAGGGCCGATTCCGCGTCAATCTTGCGATGGCGGGCGAGGTTCGCAACCGTGAACAGCAGGTCGCCGATCTCTTCTTCGATCGCCGCAGGGTCATCGCCAGCCAGCGCCTCGTGCAGCTCTCCGGTCTCCTCGGCCAGCTTCTCCAGCACCGGCGCCTCGCCATGCCAATCGAAACCCACCCGGGCGGCTCGCTTCTGCAGCTTTTGCGCGCGCGGCAGGGCCGGCAGCGCCGTGGGCACATCGTCCATGGCACCGTGCTGTGCGCGCCCGGCCCGCTCCCCGGCCTTGATGCTTTCCCACTGCGCCTTCACCGTCTGGGCGTCGATACGCTCCTCGACGATGCCGTCGATCTGCCCTTGCGGAAACACGTGGGGATGACGACGAAGGAGCTTGGCAGCAAGGCCGTGAACGATCTCATCAAAACTGAAATAGCCTTCCTCCGTCCCGAGCTGCGCGTAGAAAACGACCTGGAACAGCACGTCACCGAGCTCGTCGGCGACGTGAGGATAGTCTCCGGCTTCTATCGCGGCGGCGAGCTCATAACACTCCTCCAGCGTGGATGGCACGATGCTCTCGAAGCTCTGGGCGAGGTCCCAGGGGCAGCCGTGCTGCGGATCGCGCAGGCGCTGCATGATCCGCAGGAGGTCGGAGACGGTGTGGCGTTGCGCAGTCATGGTTGCTCGAAAGGCTCGGTCCGGTCGCAGGCGGCTCAAGACGTCAAGCGTCGCGCGGACATTACGTTCTTTAGGCGATTGAGGCGCTCCAGCAGCTTTGACAGCGAGCCGAGGTTGCCCACCTCAACGGTCAGTCGCATGGTCACTCCGAAGGTGCTTCGGTTGGTCTGGGTCTGAATGGCCAGCACGTTGATGCGCGCATTGGCGAAGAGCTGCGTCACATCGCGCAGCAGACCCTGGCGATCGTGGGCTTCAATGGCGATATCGACTTCAAAGCGTTCGTCCGGTGCACTGCCCCAGTCGACATCGATAACACGCTCGGGATGCTGCTCGGCGAGCTGCAGGCTGCGCTTACAGTCCGCCCGGTGAATGCTGACCCCGCGGCTCTGGGTGATAAATCCGGTAATCGCGTCTCCCGGCACGGGCTTGCAGCAGCCCGCCATGTGGGTCAAAAGGTTACCGACGCCCTGAACCTGGATCGCGTGCCCCTGGCGTGACCCCGTACCGCGGCTGACGCGGAGTTCCGGCTGTGGTTTATCACCGATGAGCGCCTCCGCCGCGTGCAGGACCTGCGCGGCGCTGATATCGCCGGCACCCACGGAGGCATACATCTCCTCTACGGTGCTGAGTTTCAGATCGGCGGCGATGCGCTTGTAGTCCACGCTGGTGAGGGCAAGGCGCCGGAATTCCCGGTCCAGGAGCGCGCGGCCGGCGTCCACGTTGTCTTCCCGTGCCTGGCTGCGGAACCAGGCCTGCACCTTGGCGCGCGCCCGCGACGTGTGCAGGTAGCCCATGCCCGCCTGTAGCCAGTCGCGCCGCGGCTGCGGATCGCGAGCCGTAAGGATTTCCACGCGGTCACCGGTCTGTAGCGACTGCGTTAGCGTGACGATTTGGCCGTTTACCTTCGCGCCGCGGCAGCGATGCCCCACTTCCGTGTGCACGTGATAGGCGAAATCCAGGGGGGTTGCGCCGGCGGCAAGATTGACCACGTCACCCCGGGGCGTGAATACATAGACGCGATCCTGAGCCATGTCGAAGCTGAGCTGCTCCGCCACGGCAATCGCATCGCCTGTCTCCTCGTGCCAGTCCAGGACCTGGCGCAGCCAGCTGATCTTCTCTTCGTAGGTCGACTGGGCGCCGTTCTGCGCGTCCGTACCCTTGTACCGCCAGTGCGCGCAGACGCCGAGCTCGGCCTCTTCGTGCATGTCGTGCGTACGGATCTGCACTTCGAGGATCTTCCCCTGAGGCCCGACGACAGCCGTATGCAGGGAGCGATAGCCGTTCTCCTTGGGGTTGGCGACGTAGTCGTCAAACTCGTTGGGAATGTTCCGCCAGAGCCCGTGCACCAGACCCAGCGTGGCGTAGCAGTCCTTGATCTGTGGGACCAGGATACGCACCGCCCGAATATCGTGGACCTGGGAGAAGCCGATGCCCTTGCGCTGCATTTTTCGCCAGATGCTGTAGATGTGCTTGGCGCGTCCGCTGATCTCGTGTTCGATCTGGGCGTCCGTGAGCGCTCGGCTGAGCTGCTCGCGAACCCGGGCGATAAAGTCGTCGCGCTCGACGCGCTTGCCGTCGAGAAGACGGGCAATGCGCATGTAGGAGTCGCTGTGCAGGTAGCGGAAGGACAGGTCCTCCAGCTCCCACTTGAGGTGACCGATCCCGAGTCGATGCGCCAGCGGCGCGTAGACGTCGAAGACATCCCGGGCAACGACGTCGCGGCGCTCCTGGTCGTGCTTCACGGCGCGGATCGCGCAGGTGCGCTCGGCAAGCTTGATGAGAGCCACCCGCACATCGTCGAGCATGGCGACCAGCATCTTGCGGATGTTGTCGCGCTGCGCCTCGGCCTGACCGAGAACGACGCGATCGCTGGGATTGCGCAGGTCGGCGATCACGGCCATGCGCAATACGCCGCGGAGCAGCTTGGCGACGCGATCGCCAAAGGTCACCTCGACTTCAGACAGCGGGAGACGCTCTTCGCGCACCGCGCGGTACAGAAGCCCCGCCAGCAGGCACTCAGTGCCGACCCGCAGTTCGGCGAGTATCTGCGCTGTCTCCACGCCCGCCGCTTCGCAGTCCGCATCCCGCGACCAGTCATCGAGGTCGCGGCCCGCCCGGGCGCTGGCCGTACGCAGGGTCGCCAGACCCTGGCGCAGCCGACTCTCGTCTGAGGCCTCCAGAGGCACGGCCACCGGAAGCTGGGCAAGCCAGGCGTCGGCATCGACGCGACCGTTGTCGCAGAGATAGCGCTGTTCGCGAACACTGACCATGGGATATCAGCTCGTCGCGAAGACCCCGGTGGACAGATAGCGATCGCCGCGGTCGCAGATGATGGCCACGATCGTGGCATCCTCGACCTCGGCGGAAACGCGCAGCGCGCCGGCGACCGCACCACCGGCCGAGACGCCGCAAAAAATGCCCTCCTCCCGCGCAAGCGATCGCATGCTCTCTTCCGCCTCATGCTGGCTGATATCCAACACCCGATCGACGCGCGCGGGCTCAAAGATCGATGGCAGGTAGGCCTCGGGCCAGCGCCGGATTCCGGGAATGCTTGCTCCTTCCGAGGGCTGAAGGCCCACGATTTCAATGTCCGGGTTCTGTGTTTTCAGATAGGCAGAGCAGCCCATGATCGTGCCTGTAGTACCCATGGAACTGACGAAATGAGTGATCTCACCGTTCGTTTGTGCCCAGATTTCGGGCCCCGTGCCCCGATAATGGGCCAGAGGATTGTCGGCGTTGGCAAACTGGTCCAGGACGGTGCCCTCACCGGCATCGCGCATGGCTTCGGCGAGATCCCTCGCACCTTCCATGCCATCCTCGGCACTGACTTCAATAAGCTCAGCACCGAAGGCCCGCATCACCTGCTTGCGTTCCTCGCTGGCACTCGCGGGCATGATCAGGCGCATGCGATAGCCTCGGATCGCCGCGGCCATGGCCAGAGCGATGCCGGTATTGCCGCTCGTGGCTTCAATGAGCGTGTCCCCCGGGCTGATGTCACCCCGGGCTTCGGCCTCCGCGATCATGCTCAGCGCCGGCCGGTCCTTCACGGAGCCGGCGGGGTTGTTTCCCTCAAGCTTCGCGAGAACGGTATTTGAAGTGTCCCCGGGCAACCGCTGCAGGCGAACGAGCGGCGTACTACCGATACAGGACTCGATTGTCGGGTACTCAGCCATATCGCTCCTTTGCGCAGCCCGCACCGTCGCTGGCTTTGCTCGTAATTGGGGCCCCTGCGGGGGGCGCACACCTTATTGCAGCACCACCGCAAATGCCACTGCATAGGCACGCTCGTCCGAGATGCTGACCAGGATCGATCGCCCTCCGATTGCTCCCAGCAGCGCTGAGCCTCCGGAAGACAGCTCAACCTTCGGAGCTCCGGCCGCGTTATTGCTGATCTGCAGATCCTGCCAGCTCAGGGAGGCCCCAATCCCCGTACCCATGGCCTTGGCGATAGCCTCCTTGGCCGCAAAGCGCCGGGCGAGAAAGCGAGCCGGCGCAGAGCTTGCGCGCATACGCTCGAGCTCCGGCGGTGTAAGGATGCGGTCGCAAAAACGCCGCGGGTGCCGTGCAAACACGGCCTCCACTCGGGCGATCTCTACAATGTCCGTGCCAATTCCGATCACGGCGTACCCGCTAGCACTTTGCGATAGACCTCGGGGGAGCGAAGCGGTTCCGATCCAACGTGATCGGCCAGCAGCTCCTGGGCGAGACGGCGCAGCACTGATGGCGAGATCTCATCCAGCTCGCCCGCCGCGATCGCGCACAGATCTTCTCCGCTGTAGGTCGAAGCCCCTTGCCCGGCGGCCGGTACCTCGAATAGTCCTTCGCCGGGCACGAGGTGGTAGCTGCGCTGGGGTTCGATCGCGCCTGAGCCGTCGGCAAGATGGGTAAAATCGACGGCATAGCCAAGGTCTTCTATGAGCGCGAATTCGAAACGTCGGAGGCAGTGCGCCAGAGCGGAGCGCCCGGGATCCGCGGCCAGGCCGGCCACGGCCTCGGCGTAGGCGGCAAAGATCTGGGGATGGGGGTCATGGCGCTGCAGTGTTCGCAGCAGGAGCTCGTTGAGGTAGAAACCGCTGAACAGGGCGTCGGCGCGCAACCCCTCTACGGCCCCACCGGGTTCGGCCGCGGTCAGGGACAGCAGCTCCCCTTTCCCCGAGAGACTGACAAAAAGCGGGCGAAAAGGCTGGAGTATGGACGCCAGGGCGCCCCCGCTACGGCGGCGCCCGAGACCGCGGGCCACGGCGCCAATGCGCCCGAACTCCAGCGTCAGGAGTTCTAAGAGGTCGCTGCTGTCACGATAGGGCCGGCGGTGCAGGAGATAGGCCGGCTGGAGCTGGATGCGCACGACGCCGGTTCAGCGTCCGTCGCTGTAGCCCAGACTTCGCAGGGCCCGCTCATCGTCGGCCCAGCCACTGCGAACCTTGACCCAAAGGCGCAGCATCACGCGGCCTTCGATCAGTTTTTCGATGTCGCGCCTCGCCTCGGTCCCGAGCTGGCGCAGGCGACTGCCCTGACGTCCGATCAGTATGGCCTTCTGGCCCTTGCGCTCCACCAGGATCGTAGCTGCGATGTGCGTGATACCGCGTTCCTCGCGATATTCGTCGATCTCCACGGCCGTGGCATAGGGAAGCTCGTCGCCGAGCTGGCGCATGATTTTTTCCCGAACGATTTCGGCCACGAGAAAACGCGTGCTGCGATCGGTCAGTTCGTCCTCGGCAAAGAGCCAGTCGCCCTCGGGCAGGTGCTCGACAATGGCCTCCTCGAGGGCATCGAGATTTTTGCCCCGAAGCGCCGAAAGCGGCACCAGGGCAGCGAAGTCGGCTCGCCCCGCCAGGTCCTCAAGGACCGGCAGCATGGTATTGGGATTTTCTTCGAGATCGACCTTATTAACCGCGAGGATCAGTGGTGCCCCGCTAGCAAGACAGGCATCGAGAACGCGCTGATCGTCATCACGCCAGGCGTCCCGATCCACCACCATGATCACCACGTCCACACCTGGCAGCGCGGCCGAGGCCGCGCGGTTCATATACCGATTCAGGGCCTTTTTGGCCCCGCCGTGCATACCTGGGGTGTCCACGAAAAGGATCTGGGAAGGGCCCCGGGTTTTTATGCCCAGTACCTGATGACGCGTGGTCTGGGGCTTGCGCGAGGTGATCGAGAGCTTCTGTCCCAGCAGATGATTGAGCAGGGTCGATTTTCCGACGTTGGGTCGACCCACAATTGCGGCGTAGCCGCAGCGGCGCGCGTCTTTCACTTCTCCCCCATGCTCGCAAGCAGTGCCTGGGCCGCGGCCTGCTCCGCGGCCCTGCGGCTCACGCCTTCGCCTTCGGCGTTGGCGCCATCGTCGGACAGCAGACACCGCACCGTGAAGACTCTTGCGTGATCGGCACCACTCACGCTCAGCTCCTGATAGTTCGGCAGGGGTCTGCGTCTTGCCTGAAGATATTCCTGCAGCCGGGTCTTAGGATCCTTGCGCGCCGCGTCAAGGCGAAGGTCTCGCAGCCGCTCGGAAAAAATCCGGTCCACGGCCGCCTGCGCCGCCGCCACCCCCCGGTCCAGAAGAACCGCGCCGAGCAGGGCCTCCAGCGTATCCGCGAGTATGGAAGAACGCTGTCTTCCGCCGCCGCTGGTTTCACCGCTGCCCAGGCGCAGATGGGCGCCGACATCGAGTTCCCGGGCTAGTTTTGCCAGGGCGCTCCCTTTCACGAGGCTGACGCGGAGTCGACTGAGCTGCCCCTCGTCGGCTTCGGGAAAGCGGCGGTAAAGCTCTTCACTGATCACGAAGCCGAGAACGGCATCGCCGAGAAACTCAAGACGCTCATTGTTCCTGCGACCGGCGCTACGATGCGTGAGCGCCTGTTGCAAAAGCGAGTCGCTACTCAAACGGCAGCCGAACTCCCGCGCGAGCCAGGCCTGGTCATCCACCGCGTCAGTCGCTGTAGGTCTCGCCGGCGATAAACACTAGATCGTCGTACTTGACCACGGCGTCGATGCGCCACACGAGGGGAATGCGCAACTCGTAGTTCGCATTGATGACGACCTTGCCCTCTTCCCGGGACAACCCGATCTCGCGGGGATTCAGCGCTTTGATCTGGTTGGTGTTGAAGTAGTCCGCCAGCTTGCTACGAATATCCGTGAAGGTATCTGCATTCGGGTCGTACTCTTCCGCTACGCGAATGACCACTTCGCGGACCGACAGATACTCAAAGTAGCCCGGTGAAATACGGATCGCAGACATAACGAAGAATCCCACCATGACTGCGATGATCAGCATGCCGAGCAGGCCAATGCCTCTCTGCCTGCGGTGGCTTGCCTGGCGCTGGACTGGTCTACGGTAGCTTCGCATTACCCTTACCCTCTGCGACGGCGCGGTACCCAAAAATAGCCTACTCGATTGCACCGACACGGTCGAAGCTGGGAATGCTGAACAGCGAATCCCAGTGCATCCAGATGGCGAAAGCCTTGCCCACGATATCGCGCTCGCTCACCTGGCCCCAGACCCGGGAATCGGAGCTGTTGTCGCGATTGTCGCCCATCATGAAGTAGTGTCCAGGCTTCACGATGACCGTAAAATCGCGACCCGGGCGCAGCAGATTTTCCTGCAGCAGATGTCGCCGGCCGCCGAGTTCAGCCAGCCCGACCTTCATGCGACCCCGCGCGTCGGGAACGACCGCCAGCTGCTCGAAAGGCACCGGCTCATCGTTCACGTACAGACGTTTGCTGCGGTAGGTGACCACGTCGCCGGGCAGGCCGATAACGCGCTTTATGTAGTAGGTCTTGTTCATATGCGGCGGGAAAAACACCATCACATCGCCGCGCTTCGGCTCGCCAAGGTTCAGAACTTTGGTCCGCAAGATGGGGAGTCGAACGCCGTAGGTGAACTTGTTGACCAGGATGTAGTCGCCTACCTCCAGCGTCGGCACCATGGACGACGAGGGAATCTGGAACGGCTCCACAAGAAAGCTGCGCAATACAAAGACAACGGCGAGCACCGGGAAGAAGGAGCGTGAGTACTCAACAAGCGTGGATTCCCTCGGCAGGGTCTCGGACGCCTGACGAAAACCTTCCGCATCGGCGGAGCCTTCCTCAGACCACCCCGGATACTCAGCCGCAAGCGCATCAAAGCTGCGACGGCGGGCCGGCGCGAGAAGCACTCGGTCCCCGAGCCAGATCAGCCCCGTGCCGAACACCAGAATTACTAATATGAGAGGGAAATCCACGAACCCGTCCTGATCTCTATCTTCCGCTTTGTGATCTCGCGATCAACTCGCGCTTTCTTCGTTCGTACTACGCATACCACGCCGAGCCACATACCCGTTTCGCAATTGCCGGAAAAGCATCACTCGACCTTCAACACGGCGAGGAATGCCGACTGGGGAATTTCGACTCGGCCGACCTGCTTCATGCGCTTCTTGCCGGCCTTCTGCTTTTCCAGGAGCTTGCGCTTCCGGCTCACGTCGCCACCATAGCATTTTGCCGTCACGTTTTTGCGCAGCGCCTTGACGGTCTGGCGGGCCACGATTTTTCCGCCAACGGCGGCCTGGATCGCGACATCGAACATCTGCCGCGGAATGAGCTCTTTCATCTTCTCTGTGAGCTGTCGTCCCCGGTGTTGGAGCTGCTCGCGGTGCACGATGAGGGCGAGAGCATCCACCCGGTCACCGTTGATGAGGACGTCCAGGCGGGCAAGGCTTGCGGCTTCGAAGCGATCAAACCCGTAGTCCAGGGATGCATAGCCCCGACTGACCGATTTGAGGCGATCGAAGAAGTCCAGGACCACATCGGCCATGGGGATGTCGTAAGTGAGCGATACCTGAGCTCCCAGGAACTGCATGTCTTTCTGCACGCCACGCTTCTCCACGCACAGCGTGATAACGTTCCCGAGATACTCCTGCGGGACAAGGATGTTGCAGCGTGCTATGGGCTCGCGCATCTCGCCGATGTCGGCCGGGTCGGGAAGGGAAGAGGGGTTGTCGACACGCAGCACCTCCCCGTTGTTTTTCAAAACTTCGTACACCACCGTGGGAGCGGTGGTGATCAGATCGAGGTCGTACTCGCGTTCGAGGCGCTCCTGGATGATCTCCATGTGGAGCATGCCGAGAAAGCCACAGCGAAAGCCGAAGCCCAGGGCGTCGGAGGTTTCAGGCTCGTAAAACAGGGAGGCGTCGTTCAGCGTGAGCTTGGCGAGGGCCTCGCGGAAGTCCTCGTAGTCGTCCGCCGAAACGGTAAAGATGCCAGCGTAGACCTGTGGCTTCACGGTCTGGAAGCCTGGCAGTGAGGGCACCTCTGGCATTTTGGCATGCACGAGCGTATCGCCCACGGGCGCGCCCTGGATATCTTTGATGCCCGCGATTACGTAACCGACTTCGCCGGCGAGGAGACTGTCGCGGGATTCACGCTTGGGTGTGAAGATCCCCACACCGTCGACCTGGTGGAGCTTGCCATTGGATTTGGTAAGGATGCGGTCACGCACCTGCAGTCGCCCCTGCTTAACGCGCACCAGGGAAACAACGCCCAGGTAGTTGTCAAACCAGCTGTCGATGATGAGCGCCTGGAGCGGGGCTTCGCGGTCGCCTTCGGGCGGCGGTATGTTGGCGACGAGATACTCGAGGGCATCTTCTATACCCATCCCCGATTTCGCGCTAACCAGACAGGCTTCCGTTGCATCGATCCCGATGATCTCCTCGATCTCGGTGCGCACACGATCGGGATCCGCCTGAGGAAGATCCATCTTGTTCAGGATCGGCAGTACCTCCAGCCCCTGCTCGATGGCCGTATAGCAGTTGGCCACCGATTGGGCCTCCACGCCCTGTCCGGCATCGACCACCAGGAGCGCGCCCTCACAGGCCGCCAGGGATCGTGACACCTCGTAGGAAAAATCGACGTGGCCCGGAGTGTCGATGAAGTTCAGCAGGTAGATCTGACCGTCCCGCCCTGCGTATTCCAGCGTGACGCTCTGGGCCTTGATGGTAATGCCGCGTTCGCGCTCGATATCCATGGAGTCGAGCACCTGGTCCTGCATCTCGCGATCGCTCAGGCCACCACAGTGCTGGATGAAACGATCGGCCAGCGTCGACTTGCCGTGGTCGATATGGGCTATGATCGAAAAGTTGCGGATGTGGTTCAGTTCACTCAAGGCAGGCTCGCGGTGCAATCAAAAAAGCGGCGGGGATAGCCCGCCGCTCTCGAGCGCCCTATTGTATCCGATATGAGCCCGCCATGGCGCGCCAGGCCACTTATGCCGTCACTGCACCGGGTCTACGCCGTGACATGCCGCGGCGCGCGATGAGTCGAAGGATTAGACCCCCTCGTGCGACGGCAATCAGTCCGCCAGGCGCAGACCGATAAAGAGCGGCGACCCCCGACGCATCAGGCGCAGCGGCACCGAGGCCCCGGCGTCCAGATCGCGGACCGCGCGCATCAGCGCGTCGACCGAGCGCACCGGCGTCGAGCCGACAGCGGTGATCACGTCTCCGGACTGCAGGCCTGCGCGGTCTGCCGGCGAATCGGGCTGGACTCCGCGGACCAGAACGCCGCCTTCCAGCGAGAACCGATCCAGCATCTCGTCGGGCACTTCCTCGATGACGATTCCCAGACGGCCGCCGCCGGCCTCCTCTTCGGCGTCTTCGCCGCGGTAGGCGCCGGCAATGTCTTCGTCGGCATTCAGACCACCGACTTCGACTTCGATACGCTGCTCTTCGCGGTCGCGCACGAGCAGTACCTCGACTTCCGTACCGGGCGCTATGAGACCTACGACGTGGGGAAGATCGCCTGACGTCAGAATGTCCTCGCCGTCGAACCGCAGGATCACGTCCCCAGGCTCAAGACCCGCCGCCGCCGCGGGGCCGCCGGGAGCGAGCTGACTCACCAGGGCACCCCGCGGCCGGTCCAGACCGAAGGACTCCGCAAGATTGCGATCGACATTCTGAATGGTCACGCCAAGCCATCCTCGCGTCACCTCGCCCTTCTCCTTGAGCTGGGCGACCACGTTGCGCAAAACGTTTACGGGGATAGCGAAAGACAGACCGATTGATCCGCCCGCCCGCGTGGTGAAGATCTGGGAATTGACGCCGACGACCTCGCCGTCGAGATTGAACAGCGGTCCCCCCGAGTTGCCCGGGTTGATGGCGACATCGGTCTGAATAAACGGCACGTAATTTTCACGGCTGCGCGTGGGCAGGCTGCGGCCCTTTGCCGAGACGATACCCGCGGCCACGGAATAGTCGAGCCCGAAGGGTGAACCGATAGCCAGCACCCACTCACCAACTTCCAGGGCGTCATCGGCGCCGAGCTTCACATAGGGAAGATCTTGCGCATCGATGCGCAGCAGCGCCAGATCCGAGCGTGGATCGAGGCCAATCACTTCGGCGTCGTACTCGCTCCTGTCGGGCAGACGCACGATCACCGATTCGGCATCCTCTACCACATGGTGATTGGTAACGACATAGCCGTCGGCCGAGGTGATAAACCCGGAGCCGGTGGCCATGCGCTGGGGGCCTCCCTGCGGTGGATTGGGCAATTGGAAGTAGCGCCGCAGGAATTCGGGGATCTCCTCCGCGTCCAGTTCCGATTGGGTCTCCGCCCGCCCTTCAACGACAATCTTCACCACCGCCGGAGAGTTCTGCGTAACGATGTCGCGGAATTCCGGAAGCGCTGCTTTCGCGATGCCGGGCCATGCGAGCACAACAACGCTCAGCAATGCGAGGGCGTACACCCGGGCATGGGGCGCCGTGGGCGCGACTCGCGCAAGCTGGAAAGAAGACATAAAACTACTCCTGCAAATCGGTCTGCTGTCTACGGGTTTGTGCGTCTAAAAGTTCAGTATTGCTGAATTACTCGCGGGCGTTTGATCGGCGTGGGCGGACGTCGACCAGAAACGCGTGGCGATAAATCGCTCCAGAATCCACTTCGTGCCCCGGGGTGTTCAGTCGTGCTGCGGCGCGAGACGTGCGGTCACTACGGGAACATAAGAACCGGTGGCCAGCTGCCGGCGCGATAGCCAGCGCACGACGCCAAGGCCTGTGCCGAGACCCGCAAGCGAAGCAAGGGCAACGGCGGCGTCGGCGGATGCCCCCGCGTCGGACCAGAAAGCCTGTGCCACCAGCGCTCCCAGGACCGCTGTGACCAGCGGTAGCAGGTAAAGGGCCGCGGCGGCCGTCAGAAAACTGCGTTCCGGAAGCGCGACTTCAACCTGGTCCTGGAGGGAGATCGACCGTCGCAGGTCGCTATCGAGGCGTGCCTTTACCAGTGCCCTGCTCCCACCGGGCAGGGCCGCGTTGAGGAGACCGTGGCCGCAGCCCGAACGAGCGGAACAGGCGCCGCAGGTGCTCTGGCGCAGCGTTTCGATCCACACCGTATCGCCGTCGAGACCCACGACGCGTCCGGTCTCAGTCAGCACAAGTTTGCACTCGTCGGGAGAATGACACGGGGTGTGCCGACCTCGCGCTTGCCGGCGCGTGCCCGATTTTCAGCGCAGGCGTACCGCATCGGCCACCATCCGCGCGGTGTTTGTCGGTATTTCACCAACCACGGTTATCAGCATCGGTCGCTGCTGCAGCGTCACACCCCGGGTGTAGGCCACGGTGCTGCCCTGGCGCTCGACACCTTCCCCGGGCTTGATCGCCACCGTCAGGGGCTCAACGAAAACCGAGAAGGTGGCGAGGCCGTCCGTATAGCTCTTGCGCACCGCGGGCGGTCGCGCCGCATCCGTCGCCATAAAGCCGTCGGGCAGCCAGTTTATGGCCCAGGGCGGTCCGACCCGGGTGTCCGCAGCTTCGTGCGGATGCGGATGGCCGGCTAGATGCTCGATTCGCGCGTCGGGAACAGGCGAGTCATCCATACTCAGGCTCGCGAACTGGTACTGTTCAACGACCTGCTGATCCGCGCTGTAGGTCGTTGACTTGAGCATCAGCGCCGTTTCCTTATCAAGTTCGAACACGTAGCCGTAGCGATACATGTCCAAAGGATCGACGCGCAGCCGCAGAGCATCGCGACCGGCGATCCGCTCTCCCGAATCCAGCCTGAACCGGTAGCTCGCGGCAAGCCCACAAATGCCTGCGTCATCGCTATCCGCCGCCAGGAGGAGGTTGTGACCGGGATGATTGCAGTTGGTGGGATGACCCGCGCGGAGAACGCGCGCATCCTGTCCGGTCAGGCGGGTCATCACCTCGGTGGCCTGGCCATTCACCACACGGTGGGAAAGACCCATAACCTGCATGTCCCCGCCGCGCTGAAGCGTCACCACGCCGCTGTAGTCGCCCCGGGCCGCGCTGTCTGACATGGACACCAGGAGTCTGTGGACCTCGGGATCGAGCGCCGGACATTCGGCAAGGGCCGGCATCGTCGCCGCTACAAGGATGGCACCGGCGGCGCGCAAACTCAGGGGAGACAGGGCGTTAGTCAAGGCAAACATTGTTCTCTCGGCTTGATCACTGCGGCTGTGTTACTGCGGTTATGCTGCTCGATTACTGCTCTATCACCGGCACCCGGGCAAAAGGAACCATGCCCTGAGGTGTGTTCAGCGACGCGTGTTCAGCGTGCTCCTGGCTGTAGAGTCGCAGGCGCTGCCGTGCGAGCTCGCGATAGGCCGTTCGACTCGCGGGCTCAAGCGTAGGGACGCTGCTCGTTCCGAGGCTCGCGCGCACTGGCACCGCACCGACGGTGTTGACTACTCCTACCGGGATGGGGGCTACACGGCCCCCCTCGCCGGCCGCGCCGCTAAGCTGCTGACCGCCGACAAACACAGCGGCCGCGACTGATGCTGCAACCGCAAAACCGCCCACGGCACGACGCAGACCTGTTCCCACGGGAGCAAGGTCCAGTTCCTGCCCATCGAGGGCGTCGGCCACGCGCTTGCTGAAATCCGGGTCATGAACGGGCGACTCGCCGTGCAGGGCAGCGCGTACGAGCTGGTGCCTGTACCACTCGTCCTGCAGCGCGGCCGAACCATCATCGTCGCTCTCGCAGGCACGCAGCAGGCGCCGCAGCTCCAGCTCCTGTGCTTCGTCGTCGAGGAGCGCCGATAGGGTCTCCCTGTTTGAAGCGCTCATACCTGTCCCTCCGTTACCAATTCTTGTGTCTTGCGACCCGAACTCTCATCGGGTTTGTGCCAGGCGGCGTGGGCATTGCCGCTCTACGCCCCGCCTGCGCGTACCGCTCTGACCGCCAATCGTGCGAAAAGTGCGGTAAACAACTCAACGGCCGTCTAATTCGGCCTTAACTTCAGCCTTAACTTCAGCCTTAAGCAACCTAACTCCACCAAACCTAAGCTCACTCAGCGACCGTGGCATTCGCGCCAGTACCGCATCAAACTCGCCCCACTTTAGCGGCCTTCCGCTGCCTTTAGCGACCCACCGTCTCCACGCTGCGCCCTTCAAGCTGGGCTTTCACACGCACGTCGATGGCTTCCCGGGCGCGAAAGATACGCGATCTGACGGTGCCCACGGGGCATTCCATGACTTCCGCGATCTCTTCGTAACTGAGACCATCAAACTCGCGTAAAGTTACCGCGGCGCGCAGATCATCCGGCAGTTCGGCCAGCGCGTCATTCACAGTGCGTCTCAGTTCATCACCAAACAGCGAGTTTTCCGGATTTTCCATGTCCCGAAGCTGCCCGGCGGACTCCATGAATTCAGCGTCCTCCGGGTCCACATCGCTTCCCGGCGGACGCCGCGAACGCGAGACCAGGTGGTTTTTCGCCGTATTGATCGCGATGCGATACAGCCAGGTGTAAAACGCACTGTCACCGCGGAATTTAGGCAGTGCGCGATAGGCCTTGATGAACGCTTCCTGGGCAACGTCCTGCACCTCATCGGCATCATGCACGTAGCGACTGATCAGGCTCATGATCTTGTGTTGATACTTAAGCACCAGCAAATCGAAGGCGCGGCGATCACCCTTCTGAACACGCTGCACCAGTTGTTTGTCTGTCGCTGTGGCGCTCACGCGTCGCCATCCTCCCTGATCTGCGCCTGCGGCCTGCCCAGCCGGCCGCTAAATCGCCACCGCCAGCGTTCCACACCGGCTTCGCCTTCGTTGCTGTGATTGACCACAGGCGTCCCTCGCGAGTTCCTTGGCACTTTTTCACAGCTCGCCGCTCTGTTCCCAGCGTCGGGGTGCTCGGGAGACCGTGCTCGCGCACCACCGGCGGTCTCCATGGGACAGGCGGTCCCGTACCCGGCGCCACCGGCGTCAGGCATCATAGCGTTTTGATGCAAACTTTTCGGGGTACCTCGCCATGGTGCGACACCATCGCCACGATGTAGTCGTAGTCGGTCGCGGGGCAGCCGGTCTCGCCCTCGCGCTTCGCCTGCCATCGACCTACCGGATCGCAGTGCTGTCGAAGGGCGACGTCACCCAGAGCTCCACCTACTGGGCCCAGGGAGGCATGGCCGCGGTGCTCCATGCGCGCGACAGCGTCGACGCTCATGTGGACGACACGCTGCGTGCGGGGGCCGGTCTGTGCCACCGGGATGCCGTGGAGCTGGCCGTATCCCACAGCCGGGAGATCGTGGAATGGCTCGCCGATCTCGGCGTGGATTTCGACATTCGCGAGGATATCGATCCGAGCCAGTCACCCGAATACCATCTGGCCCAGGAGGGCGGACACAGCCACCGCCGCATCGTGCACGCCGCCGATCGCACCGGTGGAGCCATAGGAGAGGTGCTCGAGGCCCGGGCCGCGAAGGCAGAGAACATAGAGTTGCTCCCGGGCCACATTGCCGTCGACCTCCTCGTCGAAAGCGATCGTTGCCAGGGCATCTACGCCCTCAATCTCGAAGCGGACAATGTGGACCTGTTTGAAGCCACAGCCGTGGTTCTGGCGAGCGGCGGAGCGAGTAAAGCCTACCTGTACACCTCCAACCCAGACGGCGCCAGCGGCGACGGCATCGCCATGGCCTGGCGCGCGGGTTGCCGGGTGGCAAACCTCGAATTCAACCAGTTTCACCCCACCTGTCTGTATCACCCGGAAGCCAAGTCATTTCTGATCACCGAGGCACTGCGCGGCGAGGGTGCCCGGCTCCAACTCCCCGACGGACAGCGCTTTATGCCGCGGTTCGACGAACGTGCCGAGCTGGCTCCCCGGGATATTGTCGCCCGGGCCATCGACCATGAAATGAAGCGCCTGGGAGTCGACTGCGTATACCTCGATATCACACACCGTGATGAAGCGTTCCTGCGGCATCACTTCCCAACGGTCTACGAGCGCTGCCAGTCCCTTGGCATAGACATCAGTCGCCAGCGCATCCCCGTGGTCCCGGCGGCGCACTACACCTGCGGCGGGGTTTGTGTGGACAGTCGCGGGCGTACGGACCTGGAGGGGCTCTATGCAATCGGCGAATGCTCCTTCACGGGGCTGCACGGCGCAAACCGCATGGCCAGCAACTCTCTGCTGGAGTGCCTTGTTTACGCCCAGGCTGCCGCCCGCGATATCGAGGACTCCCCCTACGCGGACGCGGCCGAAGTGTTTCTGCCGCACTGGGACGAGACGCAGGTCACAGACTCCGACGAGGACGTGGTTATCTCACACAACTGGCACGAACTGCGCCGGTTTATGTGGGACTACGTGGGCATCGTACGCACCAGCAAGCGCCTGCAGCGTGCTCTGCGCAGGGTCGAATTACTGCAGTCGGAAATCGCCGAGTACTACGGCAACTACAAGGTGTCGCCGGATCTGCTGGAGCTGCGTAATCTGGCCATGGTCTCCGAGCTCATGATCCGCTGTGCGATGGCTCGCAGGGAGAGCCGCGGCCTTCATTTCACGCTCGATTATCCAGACACGGAACGCGTGGCCCGGGATACGGTACTGGTGCCATCCACGGCACCGCGCTGAGAACGAACCCTTACGGTTCCAGCTGCCGAAGGCGAAAGCGCAGGCGACGCCATTCGCGCTCCGGGAGAGCGTCGCGCGCGAGAATCACGACCTTCGTCCGCGACTCATCGCGAAGGCTCAGGAACAGCAACGATTGATACCAGGTTAGGGCATGCACGGTGCCAACAAGCGGAGGCTGGTCACGCATCACCAAGAGTACGCGGTCATGATCGAGCACCAGCTGCAACCCCTCTGCGTCCGCGCGCCCGAGCCCACGCCACGCCAGCGCAGCGGCCAGCGACGCCAGCAGCGCCCCTTCCGGTGCGTCGGGGACCGTGGCGAACCCGGGGATCACGATAAGGCTGACAACGCTGACCTTCAGCCATAGCAACCGCACTGAGGCCGCAAAGCAATAGATCTCACGCGTCGGCCGGGCCAGTAACGCCGTAGCCGGGACCCGGGGCGTGGCAGCACCGAAGTATCCGGGCGTTTTAGATCGCTCCGCGGCCGCTTGTGACTTCATCGCACGGGTCAAACACCGGATCGAGCGTAACCGCGGCACCGCCGGGTCAGCGCGGAGCCTGCTCCCTCGTGTAGGAGAGGATCTTTCCGACGATAAGGGCGAGTTCGGGGTCTTCGGGTACTTCGCGCTTCAGAAACCAGGCAAACAGCTCCTGGTCCTGACTGAGCATGAGTTCCCGGTAGCGCTCGCGATCATCCGAAGTCAACTCGGTGTAAGCGTCGCGCACGAAGGGCTCGAGTATCAGGTCGAGCTCCAGCATCCCGCGACGGCTGGCCCAGCGCATACGCCGATGCTCAGCATCAATGGACGAGCCCGTGCCTGCCGGGACCTCAGCCCTTGCATCGCTTTCTGGCGCGCTACGGCTTGCGGCTTCTTCCATCTCGGGCTTCGTCTCCTCCCCTTGCGTGCTCTCTTCCATGCCCGGATTCATCGTCCCAGCCTGCTAATCATCTCGACTCATCTCGACTTTTCATCGCTGTCGTTTTCTTTACCCTTCATCGTTGCCTTTCATCGATGCCTTTCTTTTCCGTCTTCCATCCGAGCATCGATGATTATAGTCAGCAGGTAGGGCGTTATGATTGCAGAAGGCCGAAGACCCTTGAAGCGATCCGCCGCATTTGCCAGAACGGGAGCCGCCCAGAGCTGCCGCTTTCAACTGCCGCGATTCCGCGACTCCTTTTTGTCCCGCTTTCGGAGGACGCTTGGAAAACCACCTGTTTGTCACCGAACTTGCCCGGGAGGCGATAATCCACCTCGACGGGCGTAAGATCGAAGATTTCCTCCAGGGGCAGCTCACCTGCGACCTTCGCCAGCTGCGGCCTGACGCTGCGATCCATGGCGCGCTATGCAGTGTCAAAGGTAGGGTGCTCAGCGATCTGTGGGTGCTTAAGCTCAGCGATGAGCGCTGCATGCTGCGCCTGCGCCGCTCTCTCGCCCAGAGCTTCGCTGAGCACCTGGCGCGCTTTGCCCAGTTTTCCCGCATCAAAGTCACGCTTGACGCGCAGGAACCGGCTGTCTTCGGCATCTACAGCGAGGAACCCGAACGCCTGCCTCTGGAGGCTCCCGGCGCCTGCCGCACATCCGACGGTGCGCTGCTCCTGCGCAGCGGACCGGCGCAGGCCCAGGTGATACTGTCATCCACCGATAGCGGCGCCCGCGACCCGATCACTCAGGTCCTCGCGGCGATGAACTGCACCGCCGACGCCGAGGGAACGGAGGACGCCTGGCGCGCGGAGGGGCTTCGCTGGGGCCACTACGCTCTTGAGGCCGACGACAGCGAGCGTTTCACACCGCAGGCCCTCAATTACGACGAACGTGGCCTCGTTTCCTTTCAGAAAGGTTGCTACACGGGCCAGGAAGTCGTGGCCCGGCTTCACTACAAAGGCAAAAGCAAACAGCGTCTCCAGGTGTTCGAAACCCCGGCGGGATGCAAAGCTGAGACTGGCGGTTCGCTTTTCCTGGACGAAATCAGCATAGGGACCGTACTGCGCCGCGAGACGGCCCTTTCGGGCGAGTCGATCGTCGCTGCGATGGTCGCGGCACAACACCGCGACAAGGTATTAACGACCAAGCAGGGGGAGAAGCTGATTCCAGTCCGGCCTGTCGCATAAACCGGCCGTAGCAGGAATCAGGGCTTGTAGGCAACTCTCATAGATCCGCGCGCCTGGGCAGGGACCAGTCGAGCGCTTCTCGACCGGCTTCGGCCAGCCAGCGGTTGGCGGTACTGAAGTGGCGACACCCGAGGAAACCACGATGGGCGCTGAGCGGCGACGGATGGGGAGCGCGCAGCACGCAGTGGCGACTGGCGTCGATTTGCTGTCCCTTGCGCTGAGCCTGGGCGCCCCAAAGCATGAAGACGATCGGTCGTTCACCCTGGGCAAGAAGCTCGATCACGCGGTCCGTAAAGCGCTCCCAGCCCCGACCCTGATGCGCGCCCGCCTGGCCTCGCTCAACCGTGAGCACCGCGTTAAGCAGCAGCACTCCGCGACTGGCCCAGGGGCGCAGGCAACCGTGATCCGGAGTGGCCACGGCGAGGTCATCGTGTAACTCGCGAAAAATATTCGCAAGCGAAGGCGGCGTGGAGACGCCAGGCTGCACCGAAAAGCACAGCCCGTGGGCCTGACCCGGGCCGTGGTAGGGATCCTGCCCCAGGATGACCACGTCCACATCCTGCGGAGGGGTGGCGGCGAAGGCGGAGAAGATTTCTGAAGACGGCGGATAGACCTGGGCGCCCGCCCGTTTTCGTTCGCGCAGAAAAACCGAAAGGTCCCGCATGTAGTCGAGAGCAAATTCGTCCTTGAGCAGCGCAAGCCAGTCTTCCTGAAGCTGTACCGTCCTCGGCGATTCCACCCTGCTGCCCCTGCGGATTGGTTCGAGCGCGATGGTAGGCAGCCCCGGCGCCAACGGCAAGAACTGTGCACCTCTCGTGGTTCTTTCCGCGAGGTTCTTCCGTATACTCACAATGTTGTTTCGGGGAACCTGTCCCCGATGCGTAACGGTTGAATTCACGTAGCGATAGGGTGAGACAAGGGTGACGAAATCCGGTGCAAGGGGACCGCTGCCGTGAGCGAAAAACGGCCATCGCTCCCCGCCTACGTTCGCCTGCCCGACGGCCTGCGCTTTGCCGGAGCAGCGAAGTTCACCAGCGACAGCCGTCTCGCGTTCCTGCCGAAGCATGCCCTGTCTCCAATTCCCCCGGAGGGGCTACCGGTGCACCTGACCGTGGCCGGCCTCGGAGATGGCGAGGAAGATGAGGCGACGGTAAGCGCGTCCATCGACCGTGTGGACGCCCGGGAAATGATCCTCGCTCCCGACGCGGCTCTCCCAGCGCAGATCGGCGCGGCCCTAGCCCCCAACGGCTTCGATCGCACCCCTCTGCCCCAGCGTGGAAATGTCCTGGATCTTGTCTTCGAGGAAGGCCTGGACAATATTGAAAAAAACCTCAAGCGTTTTACCGTCAGTCTCGGAGATCATCTCTTCGACCTTTCCACGTCCAGCCGCCATGGCGGGTCCGAACGGCACGATCACTATGACGCGTTGAACAACCTGAAGCGACGCAGCGAAGGCTTCCAGCATCAGTTTGTCAACAGCGTTAGGGCAAGCCTGGAGAAACTCGAAAAGGATAACCGCGGCCAGTCCTACGCCGATCTGGAAACCGCGTCAGCGCGCAACCTCGATCTCGTCGATCTCGATGAGATGGACGAAAAACTCGCTATCGAGAAAACCATCTCCGCCCAGGTCGAGAGGCACCGTGTCGCTCTGGAGTGCATAACGATCCGCACAGCCCGGGTCGCGGAGATCGAGCCGCGCGATGCGCGCACCCCCTTCCACCCGGCGTTCGTTGTTCAGGCATTCGTGGACCCCTTCCGTGATCTGAGTCCCAGTACCGTGGTGCTCATCGATGCGCTCGGCTACTTCCGCGACAGCTACCTGCCTATCCTTGATGCGCTTTATCCCCGTCTCAACAAGCTGTTTGTTGACGCCGGCGTGGAGCCGGATCTCGAAGACACGATTCGCGATCAGGGTTCTCTGCTGAACCCCGTGGAGAAGCGCATCGTCCGATCGTCAAGCCGCGACGCAGTCGGGGAAAGCTCGGACACTGAGGAGCAGGAAGAGGAGCACGAGGACACGCACGCGCAGACGCTAGAGAGCAACGCGCACCCCGAAGAACACGAACCCCAGCGGGCCGGCGAGCCGGCCTCTCCCAGGGCCGAAGACGTGCTGGCACAGCTTCGAAGCGGCGCATCGAGGCCCACCGCCCGGCCTGCCGTAGACGCTCCGCCGAACGCCGCCACCGAGGCGCTGCGCCAGGCCTTTGCCCCGGAAGAACGCCCGCAGCCCATGCGCGACAAGCATGATGCGATGTACGACGCCGTTGTCCGGGCCCTCAACACCAGCCGCGGCCAGCTTCCCCAGCGCGAACCGGAAGAGCCCCAGACTCCCACCGCCACCCTCGATGAGGCCGCCACCGCGGAAATTGCGGAGGCGCTGGCCGAAGCAAAGGCCTCGATGCGGTCGCCCGTCGCACCCGTCGACATGGATTCGGGTATCGAGCCGGCACCGAGCGTCCTCAGCGAGAACCAGCTGAACTCTCTTCTCGAGGGCCTCCAGAGTGCCCCGGCGCCGTCCGAAGGCACCCTCGCCGATCTGCCGCCCCTTGAGGATCTTGTGCGCGAGGCCAGCGGCAGCGACGAGACGGTAATTGATCACGACGGCGCGAATCGCCTCGGTTTCATCGACAACGTTTTCCAGACCCTGCACCGCAATTTCGAAGTCAGTGCGGACATGGCGCCGTCGCTGGCCAAGCTTCGCGTGCCCCTGGCTCGACTTTCGCTGAAGGAGCCGCGTTTCTTTGCCCAGCCTGACCACCCGGCACACCAGGTGCTCGACAAGTTGTCCATGCTGGCCGGAACGGAGAAGTCGGCGAATCGGGCCATACAGGCGAAAGCTGCCGGCATCGTGGATCGCATCGCTCAGGAATACGATGGCGACAGCGAAGTTTTTGCCGATGCCCAGGGCGAACTCGACAAGCTCATGGCTCAGCAGGGCCGCGTCCTCGAACGCAACATCGAGCGGGTCGTCAAGGGTCTCGAGGGTCAGGAGCGCCTTACGCGTGCCCAGCGCCGGGTGGAAGACCTCCTTGAGCAACACATCGATCCTGAGAAGACGCCCCGGGCTCTCGTCGAACTCCTGGATGGTGGTTGGCGCTCGGCCCTTGTGCAGCTCGCCCTTCGTGAGGGAGAGGACAGCGTCGCCTGGCGCGAAGAGGCCGCGCTGCTTGAGCAGCTTCTCGGCGACCTCAAGCTCAGTGAGGATGGCGAACTGCCCGATAACGAACTGCGTGAGATGCAGCTTCGCCTCCGGGCGCTGAATAAGCGCTTGAATGTTTCGAATCCCGGCTCGGTCTCACACGAGGACGCGCTCCGGGAGCTTACCCGGGTGCTCGCCGGGCAGGCGGCGCTCACAACCGCTGTATACACCTCTCCGGTCGCGCGCGGCGTGCTTCCCGATGCCTCCAAAGTCGAACAGCTTCCGCGGCTGCGTCGCTGGTTGAAGCGCGTTCGGGCCCTGGAAGTGGGGGCACGGCTTCGCTATGTCGACAAGGACGGACAGCGCCAGCGGATGCGCCTGGTATGGGTAAGTGACGACCGGGATCGCTTCGCCTTCGTCAATGAACGCGGCCAGAAAGTCGCGGAGTTAAGCGCGATCCAGCTCGCGCGCCAGCTCAGTCGCGGCGCCCAGCCACCGACGCGCGTCGACGACATGTCCGTGCTCCACCAGAGCATGTACGAAACGCTCGAGCAGGCGCAGAAGACCCTGAGCTTTGAACGCAATCGCGACAGCATTACCCAGCTCATCAACGGCGATTCGCTGATCAGCCAGCTACGTCGAACGCTGCGCCATGCGCAGGGACACGACAGCGAACACGCTTTCCTGGCGCTCAACATCGATAACTTCTCTCTGGTGAACGAAGTTTTCGATGAAACCAGCGGCGACGAGGTTCTGGCCGAGTTCGCACGTTTGCTCGGTCAGCTCAACGACCGGCGTGCGCTGAGCGCGCGCATGCAGGCCGACGAATTCGGAGTGCTGTTCACTTACCGATCGCTGGCCGATGCGCGGCGTGCCGCCGACAAGATCCGCGGCGATATCGCCTCAAGCAGCCTTACCGTGAACGGTGAATCCGTTTCCTTCACCGTTTCCATCGGCGTCGCGCCCATAGTTCGCTCCACGCCCTCCCCCGAGTCGGTGCTCGAGCAGGCGCGCAGTGCCCTGGAGATCGCCAAGGACCAGGGTCGCGACCAGGTCGTGGTGTACGACATCGACCAGGAAGAAGTCCACCAGTACCAGCGCGAACGGGCCCAGTCGCGGCAGCAACTCGAGGAGGCCATGGACACCGATCGCCTCGTGCTCCGTGCCCAGCCGCTGGTCCAGAGCGCGGTGGACGGCAGCGCCGTGGCCAGCCATCACTACGAGATTCTCCTTGCGCTGCGCGACGACGACGGCGAACTTCAGTCACCTCAGGACTTCATTCGCTCCGCCGAGCGCTTCGGCTTCGTGACGCTCGTGGACCGTTGGGTTGTCCGGGAGACTTTTACCTGGCTGTCGCAGCTAGTGGATAAACAAAAGCAGGTACCGCAGCTGTCGATCAACCTGTCCGGCACCAGCATCACCGACAACGATTTCCTCGACTACATCCTCGAGCAGATCTCCGAGTACGGTGTAGGAACGAGCCGCCTGTGCTTCGAAATCACCGAGACCGGAGCCATCGACAATCTGCCAAAAGCCGCGGACTTCGTTCGCACTCTGAAGAACATCGGCTGTGAGTTCTCTCTCGATGACTTCGGAACAGGCCTGGCGAGCCACAAGTACCTCAAAGAGCTCCCCGTCGATTACGTGAAGATTGACGGCACGTTCATCAGCGACGTGCATAACAACTCCACCGACTACGCGATGGCGAAATCCATCAACGACCTCGCCCACTTCCTTGGGCAACGTACCATCGCCGAATGTGTCGAAACCCTGGACATCGTTCCCGCGTTGCGCGAGATCGGCATCGACTTCCTGCAGGGCTGGGGCGTCGGCATGCCCCGGGAACTTCACATCGTGCAGGAAGAGCTGCCAGACCTCGAAACCTGAGGCCTACGCTCGATAGCAGGGGTAAGACGGGCACCTTGACGTACATCAACGCGGGCGAGGTAGCCCGCTGCTAGCCTTCACGGAACTCTGCAAGAGTCCGTGGCACGAATGAACAAGCAAGTTGGCGCGCGGGGCGACGAAACCCGTCGACTGCCCGCGGAATGGCAGGCGGGCATCGATATGGCGCGAAAATACGCCACGAGCGGCCCACGCTATACGTCATACCCGACCGCACCGCAGTTCAGCGATGATTTCGACGTGCAGCGGTACGTGAACTGGCAGCGACTGGGTGAGCGCCACGCCGACCCACTCTCGCTCTATGTGCACCTGCCTTTCTGTCACGACATCTGCTACTACTGTGCCTGCAACAAAATCGTCACCCGCCGCGAGGGAGTGGCCCGGCTATACCTCGATCACCTGACACGCGAACTCTCGATGCAGAGCGAGCTTATCGGCGCCAAGCGTCCCGTTACCCAGATGCACTGGGGAGGCGGCACACCTACTTACCTTGACGACGGTGAAATCACCGAGCTCATGCACGGGCTGGCGAGCCATTTCCAGCTTCTCGATCGCGGCTATCGGGAATACTCGATTGAGATCGACCCGCGCACCGTATCGGCGACCACCATCGCGCTCCTCAAGGGCGTGGGCTTTAACCGTATCAGCCTTGGCATCCAGGATTTCGATCTGCAGGTTCAGGAAGCGATAAACCGTGTTCAGCCCTATGCACAGGTGGCGGAGCTTGTTGAGACCGTTCGCACCCACGGATTCCGTTCCCTGAGCTTCGATCTGATCTACGGGTTGCCGCATCAGGACCATCACAGCATGGCGGAGACGCTGCGCAAGGTGATCAGCCTGCGCCCCGACCGTATCGCCTGCTACAACTATGCGCACCTTCCCGAGCGCTTTAAATCGCAGCGCTCCATCGATCGTCTCACGCTGCCGGAACCGGAAGAGAAGCTGCTTCTCGCCCAGATGATTTCCGCCACGCTGCAGGACGCCGGCTATCGCTTTATCGGCATGGATCACTATGTGCTGCCGGACGATGAACTTGCTCTGGGTCAGGGAGAAGGACGTCTACAGCGCAATTTTCAGGGATATTCGCTGCAGATTGCCGATGATCTTCTCGGACTCGGGGTGTCGTCGATCAGTCAGATCGGCGATTTTTACCTGCAGAACGCCCGCCAGCTCGATGACTACTACGCGGTACTCGATGAGGAGCGCCTGCCCATCGTCCGCGGCTACATGATCAACCGGGAAGACCGCCTGCGCCGGCACGTCATCATGTCCCTGATCTGCGATCTGACGCTCGATATCGCGGACGTTGAGCGCGAGTACGGCATCGTATTCAGCGAGCACTTCAGCGAGGCTCTCGACGAGCTCACTCCGGCCTTTGAAGACGGGCTGATTCGCCAGGAGGGCCAGCGTCTCGAGGTCAGCTCGGCCGGGCGCCCCTTCCTGCGCAATCTCTGCATGCCGTTTGACGAATACCTTGAACATCACAATCGCAGCGGTAAAGCAAAGTTTTCCGCTACTGTCTGAGTACCGCTTGGCAGAAAAAAGCTGAGCCCGGGCGCGTCTATGTCAAGTCGCCTTGACACAATGTAAACACCGAATTACTTTGGCGTCCGTGACGCGTTGAGGTACTCGCCATGAACACACAGCTTGTCGATCTGGATGTCGATCTGGATAAAGAAACGCCGATAAGCGCGTGCCCCCACGAGTACCACCCTCACTGCAATAACTGCCGCCTCGCCGGCATCTGCCTCCCCTTTGCCCTTGAGGGCAAGGAGATCGACGAGCTCGACAACATCATCCAGCGCAGTAAGCCGCTGCAGAAAGGCCAGCATCTGTATCGCGAGGGAGACGGCTTCGAATCCGTGTACGCGGTCCGCTCCGGCACGCTGAAGGCCTACCAGACCACGGACGACGGGCGGGAACAGGTCACCGGTTTCTACTTCCCCGGCGAGATCCTTGGCATGGACGGCATCGCCAAGAATTCCCACGCGTCCTCCGCGCGCGCTCTCGAAACCGCTGCGGTTTGCGAGATTCCCTTTACCTCTTTGGAAAAACTCAGCGCCGGCATGCCGCATCTTCAGCGGCACTTCTTCCAGCTGATGAGCCGCGAGATCGCCGAAGACCAGCAACTGATCACGCTGCTGTCCAAGAGTTCGGCCGACGAGCGCGTGGCCGCCCTGCTCCTGAGCATCTCCTCCCGCAACGCCCGCCGCAAACTGAGCGCCACCCAGTTCCGCCTGAGCATGTCGCGGGTGGATATCGGCAACTACCTGGGACTCACCGTGGAGACGGTTAGCCGGGTATTCAGCCGAATGCAGAAGATGTCTATTCTGCAAGTCGAGAACAAGGAGATTGAGATCCTCGATCTGGAAGCCCTCAAGGAGATGGCTGACCTCCGGTAGTCAAGATCGCCTTTCTTCGGGGCTAGCTAGCGGTTCTATCCACGCAGTCACTCGCGGCGCCTGCCGCTTCACTTCCGCCAAGATCCAATTTGTTTCGGGCGTAATTCCCGCGCGGCACCGCGGTGTTGCTACGCTCGCTCAGGCACTCAAGGCTCCCGCCGCTTCACTTGCGCCAAGATCCTACCTGTTTTGGGCTCAATTCCCGCGAGGCACAGCGGTGTTGCTACGCTCGCTCAGGCACTTGAGGCTCCCGCCGCTTCACTTGCGCCAAGATCCTATCTGTTTCGGGCGTAATTCCCGCGAGGCACAGAGGTGTTGCTACGCTCGCTGAGGCGGGGGACGCTCGCTCCACAACACCGCTGTGCCTCGCTCGACCCGTACTGCTCCGGCGACTCCGCGGAAGCTCTAAACAAAGAGTTCATGAAGTGCCAGCAGCCCGTAGCGCGCCGTGACCTGCCTCTAGGGATCGCAGGGCAAGCTCCGAAATCGATTCCCGGCACGGCTCGAGGTCAAGTCGGGGCCGGTTGCGGAGCGAGCGTCCCCCGCCTCAGCGAGCGCAGCAACTGGCCTCGACTTGACCGGCGAGTGGCACGAACCCAATCGGCCTTGGCAGCTGCTGAGGACTGAAGATACGGCCCGGGCCTCCTGGCCCAAACGCGTGAAAGCGGCCACGTGAGCGATAACCGTTCGCAATAGAGGGGCCGCTTTCGACCTTTGACCCCCTTGCCTTCGACCTTCGTCGACAGCCGAAAAACCCCTTCATTTACAGTCTTTTAGCGCTTATTGACGCAAGTCAAAGAGCGCTAGGGTGGAGTGATTAGAATCCTGATCCACAAACGTCCAGTAGGGGTTTACCACAACATGATCCAGCACACCTTCGGGCTCATCTTCAAACCCAGCCAACAGTGGCGCAGCATCGCTGACCTCCCCGAAAGCTCGCAGAACATGCTGGTCCTCTACCCCTTCATTTTCGCGATTCTCCCCGCCGTTGCCTGGTACTTCGGTACCAGCCAGATCGGATGGACCGTCGGCACCTACAACGAAGTCATCAAGCTCACGGAAGACAGCGCCCTGCAGGTGAACATTCTGTTCTATTGCGTGATGGTCGCCGCCGTCTGCGCGATCGGGTACTTCATCCACTGGATGGCCGATACCTATGGCGCGGAAAACTCCTCGATCGCCAAGGGCATCATGATTGCCGGCCTGACGGCCACGCCGCTGTTTATAACCGGGCTGGTCGGTTTCTACCCGGTTCTGTGGATCGACCTGCTGATCGGTGTCGCCGCCATCAGCTGGGCCGTCTACCTCATGTACCTCGGCATCCCGATTGTCATGCGCATTCCGCAGGAACGCGGTTTCCTGTTCTCCAGCGCCATTCTCGCCATCAGCCTCGTCATCCTGGTTTGCATCATGGTGGTCTCGATCCTGGCCTGGGATTTCGGCGCCGCCCCGGCATTCACGGATGGTTGAACAAATACTGGGCCGCGGTCGGTTCGGACGCCTCGAACACGCTATTAATCTGGGGTCCGACAGGGACGTCACGAACGAGTTTTATTCTTTTCACGGGAAGCAACCATGAGCGAACTCAACGCAGCACTGGAACACCCCGTCTACAACTACAAGGTTGTGCGGCAGTTTGCTGTTATGACGGTGGTCTGGGGCATCGTGGGCATGCTGGTCGGCGTTCTCATCGCCGCCCAGCTGGTCTGGCCAGCCCTCAACTTCGATGTACCCTTTCTCAGCTATGGACGGCTGCGACCCCTGCACACCAATGCGGTGATCTTCGCCTTCGGTGGCTGCGCCTTGTTTGCCACCTCGTACTACGTCGTCCAGCGCACCTGTCAGACCCGTATTCTGTCGGACGGTCTGGCCGCCTTCACCTTCTGGGGCTGGCAGCTGGTTATCCTCGCCGCGGCGATCTCTCTGCCGCTGGGTTTCACCTCCGGTAAGGAATACGCGGAACTTGAGTGGCCAATCGACATAGCCATCACCATTGTCTGGGTGAGCTATGCCATCGTCTTCTTCGGCACGATCATCAAACGCCAGACCAGCCATATCTACGTGGCAAACTGGTTCTTCGGCGCTTTCATCGTCACCGTCGCCGTACTCCACCTCATGAACAGCGCCGCCGTGCCCTGGGGACCGTTCAAGTCGTACTCGGTGTACGCCGGCACCGTGGATGCCATGGTGCAGTGGTGGTACGGCCACAACGCGGTGGGCTTCTTCCTGACCGCCGGCTTCCTCGGCATGATGTATTACTTCGTGCCCAAGCAGGCGGAGCGCCCCGTGTATTCCTACCGTCTGTCCATCGTGCACTTCTGGGCACTGGTCGCGGTGTATATCTGGGCGGGCCCGCACCATCTGCATTACACCGCGCTCCCTGACTGGGCCCAGAGCCTGGGCATGGTCATGAGCATCATCCTCCTCGCGCCGTCCTGGGGCGGCATGATCAACGGCATCATGACCCTATCCGGCGCCTGGCATAAGCTCACCAACGACCCAATCCTGCGCTTCATGGTCGTGTCGCTGTCCTTCTACGGTATGTCCACCTTTGAAGGCCCGATGATGTCCATCAAGACCGTGAACTCCCTGTCCCACTACACGGACTGGACCATCGGCCACGTCCACTCCGGCGCCCTGGGCTGGGTGGCCATGATCTCCATCGGCTGCATGTATCACCTCATTCCCAAAGTATTCGGAAAGGAGCGCATGTACAGCACCGATCTGATCAATGTGCACTTCTGGATGTCGACCATCGGTACGGTGCTGTACATCGCCGCTCTGTGGGTCAACGGCATCATGCAGGGCCTCATGTGGCGCGCCTACAACCAGGACGGCACGCTCACCTACGCCTTTGTTGAGTCGGTGGTGGCGAGCTACCCGGGCTGGATCGTCCGCGTCCTCGGCGGCGCCATCTTCCTCGGCGGCATGCTGATCATGGCCTACAACGTATTCATGACCGTACGCAGCGAAGAACCGGCCCAAGCGCCGGCTCCCGCGGCGGCATAAGGAGCAGCAGCCATGGGAACCTCATCAACACACGAGCCAATCGAGAAGAGCGTCCCGCTCCTCATCATTCTGGTCATCGTCGCCATCAGCTTCGGAACCCTTGTCGAGCTGATGCCCCTGATCTTCTCTAAGAAGCTGGCCGAACCCATCGCCGGGCTCGAGCCCTATTCGGCCCTGGAACTCGAGGGGCGCGACATCTATATCCGCGAGGGCTGCTATACCTGCCACTCGCAGATGGTTCGCCCGCTCCGGGCCGAGACGGAACGCTACGGTCACTACTCCGTGGCCGGGGAGTTCGTCTACGACCATCCCTTCCAATGGGGCTCCAAACGCACCGGACCGGACCTGGCCCGCGTAGGCGGTCGCTACTCCGACGACTGGCATCGCGCGCACCTGTACAACCCCCGGGATGTCGTGCCCGAATCCAACATGCCGGGCTTCCCCTGGCTGTTTAATAACGAGCTGACTGGCAAGTACACGGCAGGAAAAATGAAGGCTCTGCGCATGGTCGGAGTGCCCTATACCGATGCGGATATCGACGGAGCCGTAGCGGCGGTGCAGGGCAAGAAAGAAATCGACGCGCTGGTGGCCTATCTGCAGCAGCTGGGCACCCTGATTCAGACCAAGCGCTGATCATGGACATCAACGACCTGCGAGGTATCAGCACAGCCTTTCTGCTCTTTGCGTTCATTGGCCTGGTCATCTGGGCATACAGCAGCAAACAGAAAAAACCATTTGATGAGGCCGCCAACCTGCCCTTCGCCGACGAAGACGCAGGCTCCGGCGGCAACGGGGGAAATAACACATGACTAGCTACCTGAACGGGTTCTGGAGCGGTTGGGTCATTATCCTGACGGCCGCGACCTTCATCCTGATCACCTGGTTGCTCTTCGCGAATCGCAAGCGGCTGCCCATGGACGCTGAAACCACGGGGCACGAATACGACGGCATTGAAGAGTGGGATAACCCCCTCCCCGGCTGGTGGTTTGCCATGTTCACCATCACCATCGTCTGGGGAGCCGGCTACCTGATCGCCTACCCCGGCCTGGGAAATTTCCCCGGCATTCTCGGCTGGACGTCTCTCGAGCAGCACGAGAACGAGGTCGCAGTGGCCGAGGAAAAATACCGTGCCGTGCGCGACATGTATCTGGCTCTGCCCATCGAAGAAATCTACAGCGACCCCAAAGCTCAGAAAATGGGTATGCGCATCTACGGCAACAACTGCAGTCAGTGTCACGGCCTGGATGCCGCCGGGGCCGTTGGCTTTCCGAATCTCGCGGACAACGACTGGCTCTACGGAGGCAGTCCCGCAACGATCAAGCACACGATTGTGAACGGTCGCAACGCGGCGATGCCCGCCTGGGAAGCTATCCTCGGTGACGAGGGAATCCAGGAGGCGACGGCCTATCTGTTGGCGCTCAACAATCGCGACTCCGATCCGGCACAGGCCGAAGCGGGGGAAAAGCACTATCAAACTTACTGCATCGCCTGTCACGGACCCGACGCCAAGGGCAATCCTGCCCTGGGAGCGCCAAACCTGACCAACGGCATCTGGCTCTACGGCGGCACCGCCGAGCAAATCGCGCACTCGCTGCGAATCGGTCGCAATGGGCAGATGCCGGCGTTCGGGAACACACTAAGTGAAGACAAGATTCACCTGGTAACGGCCTATATCTACAGCCTGAGTCAGGCTGAGAACACCGCGGGCGCCGTTTCCGCCTCCAACTGAGGGCATTGCGGCGTCCCGATCTCCGCTCCTTCCGGGGGGCGGGGATGTCACAGTCATAAAGAAGGCTTCCACAGGATCGCCCTGCGAGAAGCCCCAGCGGCACCCGCCGCACCGCAAGCAGTGGTGAAGCCATGGCAGAAGCACTCTCTCAAGCGCGTCGCGAAGAATCGGACAGTACGCGCGCCGGTGAGTCGGGGGACCCGACTTCGGACGTTGTAAAGCAGGTCGAGCCGAGGGAACCCGACAGGATTGACCTTACCGAGATCGCCCCCGCGGAGGTCGCCGAGCTCGACCTCTACCAGCGGCGTGAGAAGATCTACACGCGCAAAATCGAGGGTTTTTACCAGCGTCTACGGGTCTTCACCGGATGGCCCCTGCTGCTCGGGTACTACTGCATTCCCTGGATCAGCATGGAGGGGCGGCAGGCGGTCTGGTTCAATCTACCGGAGCGGCAGTTTCATATTTTTGGCCTGACATTCTGGCCCCAGGACTTCCCCCTCCTCGCCTTCCTGCTGATCATTTCGGCCTTTTCCCTGTTTGCGGTCACCGTGTCCGCGGGTCGCGTTTGGTGCGGGTACACCTGTCCACAAACGGTGTGGACGAGTATTTTCATGTGGATCGAGCAGAAGTGTGAGGGAACGCGCAACCAGCGTATCAAGCTGGACAAGCAACCCTGGTCCTTCACCAAGGCTCGGCGCAAGCTCTCCAAGCACGCCGGATGGTTTTTCGTTGCTTTCCTGACCGGCCTTACCTTCGTTGGCTATTTCTCCCCGATCCGCGATCTGGTTTTTGACGTGGCGACGCTGGGCACGGGCACCTGGGAATTCCTCTGGATTACGTTCTTTACGCTTGCCACATACATTAACGCGGGCTGGATGCGCGAACAGGTGTGTAAGTACATGTGCCCCTACGCGCGCTTCCAGTCCGTGATGTTCGATCGGGATACGCTCATCGTGTCCTATGACTACGAGCGGGGAGAGCCGCGCGGCTCACGTAAACGGTCCCTGGATCACCGCGAGGCCGGTCTCGGAGACTGCATAGCCTGTGAACTCTGCGTACAGGTCTGTCCCACGGGTATCGATATCCGCGATGGCCTTCAGTACGAGTGCATTGGCTGCGCGCTGTGCGTGGACGCCTGCAACTCGGTCATGCGCAAGATGGGCTATGAGCCCGGTCTGGTCCGCTATACCAGCGAACGGGAACTCGAGGGGGGCAAGACCCACTGGCTTCGGCCGCGCATCATCGGCTACGTGGTCATGCTGTGTCTTATGGTCGGCGTCTTTACCTACAACGTGTTCTCGAGAATTCCCCTCGAGATGACCGTGATCCGGGATCGAAACACACTATTTGTGGAAACGGCGGATGGCGGCGTGGAAAACATCTACCGGCTGCACATAGTCAACATGGATCCAAACCCGCACACCTTCATACTCTCGATCGACGGCGTCCCGAATGCGCAAATCAAGGGACCGACGCGCTATGCACTCCAGGGCAGCGAGGATCGGGAAATCAATCTCCGGGTTCGCGCCGATGCCGACGCGCTCGCTGTGCCCAGCACCGAACTGCGCTTCGAAATCGTGGCCGAGGACATGCCCGCCCTGCGCGCGGCCAGGGAATCGCGCTTCATGAAGCCTCTCTGAAGCGATGACGACGTGAGCAAGCCGCTAAACCGATGTCGGCGTGCCAGGCCCGGTGGGACTTGTAGGGCCACATCGACATTCTCACAATTGGGGGTTTGAACAGCGTGGCAAATGAAGTGAGCAACCCGCAGCGGCCCTGGCGAGAGGACTCGGAGCCCTGGTACCGCCAGTTCTGGCCCTGGTTTCTGATCGCCCTTCCCGGCAGCGTGGTTATCGCCGGGCTAAGCACTCTCTACATCGCGAATCGACACGCCGACGATCTGGTGGTCTCGGACTACTACAAGGATGGCCTGGCCATCAACAAGGAGTTGGAAAAGCAGGCGCAGGCCGAGGCCCTCGGCATCAGCGCCAAGTTGCTTCTGACCGACGAACGTGTCCAGGTCCGCCTCAGCAGTGCCGCGGCGGTCGAGCCTCCCGCTCTTAGCCTGCGATTGTCGCACCCGCTGGAGGCCGACCGGGATTTCGGCCTGACGCTTGACCGGGTTGCACCGACCCTCTACGTGGGCGTGCTCCCGGCACCGGCCGCCGAGAACTGGCACTGGCGCCTGGAAGCCGATGACGCGGCCTGGCGTCTGGACGGGTCCCTTGCGGCGAACGCCTTCCTCGACAGCGCGCCGGGCGCACGCTGAAGCGATCGTGGGGCGCTCAGTCTGCCGGATGTCGGTACACCCGAACCCGCACGGACGGTCTCAGTCGTGAACGGCCCCCTGTCCCGGGAAGCTGTGGCGCGAGACATCGAAGCGCACGATCATGCGGCCCTGCTGTCCTGCTATCACTGCGGTGAACAGGTACCGCCTGGCGCGGATTTCTCCCTGGAAATCGACGGCCTTCCAAGGCCCATGTGTTGTCCCGGCTGTCGCGCCGTCGCATCACTCATCGCCGACAGCGGACTGACGCGCTTCTACGAACAGCGAACCGCCTACAGCGAACGCCCCGAAGACCAAAGCACGCCCGCGAAGGAAGACAGCTTCGCAATTTATGACGACCGGGAGCTTCTCGAGCAGTTTTCCCAGGCTACGGAGACGGGCGACCGCGACGCGCGCCTGCTCATCGGCGGCGTAAGCTGCGCCGCCTGTACCTGGCTCATTGAAACGAGTCTGCTGCGCCTGGACGGCGTGAGCGCGGCCTCCCTGAATCTCGCCCAGGCGCGTCTTGATCTGCGCTTCGATCCCGAGAAGATCAAGGCAAGCGAACTGTTCGCTCGCATCACGGCTCTTGGCTATCGCGTACAACCCTGGCACAGCAGTGCGCAGCGCGACCAGGCCCAGGCCGAGTACCGCCGTGACCTGCGCCGCCTGGCGGTCGCCGGGATCGGCATGATGCAGGTCGGCATGTTCGCCATCGCGCTCCATGCCGGTGACATCCAGGGCATTGCCCGGGAATACGAACAGTTGCTGCGCCTCGTCAGCCTGCTCGTGACCGGTTTCATCGTGCTCTTCTCGGCCCGGGAGTTCTTTTCAAGCGCCTGGCGACACCTGCGCAACGGAGCCCTGGTAATGGACCTGCCGGTCGCGCTCGCCATTGGCATCGCCTACGGTGCAAGCGCCGTTGCCACGCTCCGCGGCGGCGGAGACGTCTACTTCGATTCCGTCGTCATGTTCACCTTCCTTCTCCTCCTGGCGCGCTTCATTGAAAAGCGCCTGCGCCTGCGTGACACCCTGGCCTGGCAGGACGCGGAGCAGGCGCTGCCAGACGCCGTTCAGGTGAGGCTCGACGAGCGCTGGCAGCAGATTCCCCGGCGTGCCGTGGTCGCCGGCCAGCGGATCCTGCTACGCGCAGGGGATACGATTCCCGTCGATGGCGTGGTTCTCAGCGGCGAGAGCGCCGTACGCGAAGACAGCTTCAGCGGCGAGGCCCTGCCGCGAAGCGTTGGACCGGGAGACGGGGTCTTTGCAGGCACCCTCAATCGCGAGGCGTCCCTGGAGATGGAATCCAGCGGCGCTTACGCGGACTCCCGCCTTGCGGCGCTGCAGCGATCGATCGAAAACGCACGCCTGGCAAAGCCCGCCATCGCCCGCCTCGCCGATCGCCTGGCTTCTTACTTCATCGCCGGCGTGCTCCTGGCAACAACCGCGACGGGGCTCGTTTGGCTGCAGCTCGACGCGTCCCGGGCCATGTGGATTGCCCTCTCCGTGCTGGTCATCAGCTGTCCCTGCGCTCTTTCCCTGGCGACCCCGGCGAGCCTGGCGAACGCCGCCTCCTGGCTGCGACGCCGCGGCGTCATCGTCTATGGCGAGAACGCCCTCGAAGCGCTGGCCCATAGCCGTAACTTTCTTTTCGACAAGACCGGAACGCTGACCACCGGAGCCTTTCGCGTGGAGGAACTGCGCGTGCTTGCGGCCGCCCATGAGGAGCAAGAGCTTCTGGGCCTCGGCGCCGCTTTGCAGAGTCACGCCAATCACCCTATCGCCAGTGCGTTCGCGGGCGCCGAGCCGCGCAGTGTGACGAACGCGCACTATGACATCGGCCGCGGCATCCGGGGTCGCTGGCGGGACCGGGAGGTGCGCATCGGCACTGAGGCTTTTTGCCGGGAGATCGCCCCCACGCTGCCCCCATCGCCCTCGGGTTCGCTGATGTGGATAGCAATGGTGGCGACCGACGAACCCCTCGCCTGGATTGGAGTCGTCGATGAACTGCGCGGGGAAGCGCCCGGGGTCATCGCGACGCTTCAATCCCGATCCCTGCGCTGCGAGCTGCTTACCGGTGATGCCTCGCCCCGGGCCCGCGCCCTCGGCGAAGCCCTTGCCTTCGATGAGATACACACCGGACAGTCACCGGACCACAAGCTGGCCCGTGTGCAGGCACTCCAGGCCGAGGGGAAGGCCGTGACCATGGTGGGTGACGGCTTGAACGATGCGCCCGTGCTGCAGCGCTCCGACGTTTCCATCGCCGTGGCCGGGGCCACTGACCTGGCCCGCGCCCAGGCCGACTTTGTTATTCAGCGCGGCGATCTGACGCGCGTAAAGGAATTACACGACTGCGCGCGCCGGACGCGCCGTATCATCCAGCAAAACTTTGCCTGGGCGCTCGGCTACAACCTCATCGGTATTCCCATGGCTGCTGCGGGCTGGATCCCGCCCTGGGCCGCGGCCCTGGGCATGAGTGCGAGCTCCCTTCTCGTGGTCATCAATTCGGCGCGGCTGCGCTCGCAAAACTACTAACGAGCCGTGGAGAGCCTGTTCTTTCTGATCCCGGTCGCGCTCGTCTTCTGCGCGATCACGATAAAGCTTCTGCTCTGGGCCATAGATAGCGGTCAGTACGAAGATCTGGACAAGGAGAGCTGGCGCATCCTCAACGATGACGAAGTCGAGGCGACCTCGCCGGAGGCACAGTCGGAGAAGGCTGAGTGATCTCCACCGCCGACGCCGCTGCCGCGCTGGGCATCGGTCTCGCCGGTGCCGGCCACTGCCTGGGCATGTGCGGTGGTATCGCCGCTGCGCTGAGCCTTGGGCAGGGTGCGGGGCCCGGCCTCACCCTCGCCTACCACGGCGGGCGGCTCACCAGCTACACGGCGCTTGGCGCCTTTCTGGGACTGATCGCGGGCAGCATCAACCTCGCCGCCTGGACTATCGGACTGCGCTATCTGGCTGGCGTTCTTCTGATCGCCATGGGTCTCGCTATCGCCGACTGGTGGCGTGGAATCAGCGTCCTGGAGCGCGCCGGCGCGAAGCTGTGGGCGCCGGTGCAGCGCCTTTCCTCGGGCCTGCTACCGCTGCGCCGACCACAGCAGGCACTGGCCCTTGGACTGTGCTGGGGCCTGATGCCCTGCGGACTGATCTATAGCGCCCTTGCCTGGACCGCTACGACCCAAAATGCCTACGCGTCGGCACTGCTGATGCTGCTGTTTGGCGCAGGCACCTTGCCCGCAATGCTGGCCACGAGCTTCGGCGCCAGCGGCGTGCAGGCCCTGCTGCGCCGTCGCAGTCTAAAGCTGCTGATCGGCCTGGGGCTCGTGGCCGCCGGGTCCTGGTCCCTTTACCTCACCGCGGCGCACGCGGGCCACATGATGCATATGGCGCCGGGAGCGGACCTGCTTGAGAAGTCCTCCGACGAGGCCGGGGAGACGCGAGGTGATCCCGTGCAGGAGATGCCAGCGGCGATCGGCGAACACGCACACCACTGAGGCCTTAAAAAAACAAAACCCCGCCACAGAGGCGGGGTCGCTGCAAACGCTGGATCGCGTGACCAACTTTGGTGACGCCAAACAACAAACAACGTCGGGCGACGAGCAAAGGCCCGTCGCGCCATACGCGGACTCAGAACTTGTAGGAGAAGCCTATATTGTAGACCCAGGGATCGATATCGACATCGAAACCGACGGTCGCGCTGCTCCCGCCTTCGAGACCAAGGGTAATGTCCGCGGAAGTGTTGATATCTATCCACCAGACACCGGCATTGAAGTACCACTTCTCATTCAGAGGAACATCCACACCGGCCTGCACGGCAACACCGAAGGAATCGTCCAGGGAAAGTTTGGCGGATTCGATGCCAAGGCTCGGGAGATTGTCCACAAGGAATCCCGCGAGCACCGGGTCGACTTCTTCATCGAAGAAATACGTGTAGTTCAGTCCGAGACCAACATAGGGTTGCCAGCCTTCCATGCCACCGCGGGGATACCACTGCAAGCTCAGCGTAGGCGGCAGATGCTTTGTCTCTCCGGCCGGGAGCGGTGCGTCTTCGAGATCGATATCGTGCTCAAAGGGTGTCGCAGCGAGGAGTTCGAGACCCCACTTATCGTTGATCATCCAGGCGCCGATCAGGCTGATCGCCGTACCGCTGTCCACGTCCACGCCATTGGGCAGCGTACCCACGGGATCGGGGAGTGCGATAGGATCGCTGTCCGTATTCGGGACAACCGTCGCGACACCGGCACGGAATATGATGTCGCCCTGCTCATGAGCCTGCGCGCCCAGAGCACCCAGGCCAACACTGGCGGCAGCCACGGCAATTACCAGATGCTTCTTCATTGGTTTCCACTCCTGTTATAACAATCGAATCCAAACTAGGATCGTTGGCCGGCATACTAGAATTGCAGTGGTTTGCGGGCATTGATGTCAGTCAAGGTTGGCCGGCGCCGGAACCTAGACCAAGGTCGCACGCCGCAGTCACGCTCGCCAGGCGGAGCGCGAAGTGTATAGCACTGTGCCGGGACGCAGTGGACGAACAGAATTCGGAATCACAGTTTGCCTACATCACATATCCGTTCCACGCTTCGATGCCTGCGTCGGGCACTACCGGCCGTGGCGTGCATGGTCGTCTTCCCGGCGTCACTCTCGGCGAGGGACACAGCTGATCCGGAGCTGCATCGCAGCGTCGGCCGCCTCCTTGTGCCGGCGATCCGCTACCACGATGGCTACGCTCGGCACTATGACGAGCAGTGCTCCGCGGCCCTGATCCACGAGCCGGGAAGAGATGCTTCACCCTTTATTTTAAGTGCCTGGCACTGCATCGAGCATTACCGGGACCTGAGTCGCTCCCTGGTTTTTGAGGCCGAGTCGGGCCAGCGCTATGCCGTGCGAGTGCTTGCCAGCGGTGGCGGCATGCACAGTGACTGGGCCCTGCTTCGCCTCCCCCAGGCTCTTCCCGGTCCCCTTGCCGTGGAGGCAGTGGCTGATCAACAGCAATCGTTGAAGCCAATCCTCGCGGGCTTTCCTCACGACGCGGGACTGACGACGGAAAGCGACTGTCGCATTACCGGCCACGACGGCAAAGACCTGCGCACCGATTGTGTTTTGCGGCAAGGTGCCTCCGGTGGCGCGGTGATCGACCGAGGCACGGCGCCGCGTTATCTCGGGGTGATTTCCCGCGGCGACGGAGAAACGCAGAGTATCTACGTTCCCGTTGAGCGATTCCTGGCGCGGATCCTCCCCTATATGGCGGTCTCGGACTGAACCCGTCAGCCACTAGCTATCCGCCTGCTGGCTGCCTCCACTTCCCGCGGCCTGCGAACTTCGGTCTGCACAGGCGGCATCTCGCGCCGCGCGGCGCAGGATAACTTCGAGATCATCCACGGCGCGATCGATGCTGAAGCGGGCGCCGGAACGCCGCGAGCCAAACAGGTTGATCATATGATCGGAGCGACGTCCCAGGCGCATGAGGCGCAGGTAATAGCTCTTTGATACGGGCGGCTGGCGCAGGGCGTCGATGGTAAAGGCGGCGAGGCTCACGGGACTGAGCAGGAAGTCTCGCAACGCATCGGCAGCTAGCTTGAGCTGAAAGACAAGAACGTGACGCAGGGCTACACCGCGATCAAGCCTCGGTTCTTCCTCGAGCCTCGGCTCTTCCGGAGCCGGTATTTCGTTCCCTTCACGCTCGATCCCGCTGCCGCTCATGAGCCATTGCTCCGTTTTTGCGTCACTCATACCAGGTGCCTACCGGTCCCGAGACAAAATCACTTTCGGGTAACTCTAGCAACGTTGGCGCGGCGCGAGACGCCGCATCAGTCAGAGCCGCCGCCAGCTCGTCCTGAGAGCTCACTCGTAACGCGGAGCATCCCAGGGCGCGCGCGGCCGCCACAAAATCCGGCGGGTTAATGTCCACACCCACCGGCTCCACCTCGGCGGCGATCATGCCCGCCTTGATCTCCCGATAGCCCGCGTTGTTCCACACCAGCACGATCACGGCGAGGCCTTCCTGCACCGCGGCCCCCAGCTCCATCAGGGTGAACTGGGCCGCCCCGTCGCCGATGAGCGCGACCACGGGAACCTCCGGCGGAAGCGCACGCCGGGCACCGATGGCGGCGGGGATGGCATAACCCAGCGTGCCCGCGCCGGTAGCCGAATGAAAGTAGCGTCGCGGCATCGGTGCCTCGTACTGCCAAACCGCATAGTAGGTCGGCAGGCAACTGTCACCGACGAGGCACAGCCCGGGAAGCGATTCCTTGAGTAGGGCGAAGAAGGCCGCCATATCCGGATGCACGTGTTCCTCGTCCGCAACGGCGCGGCGCAACGCAACGGCTCGCTTCTCCCCGTCCTCGGGGGTAGCGTCCGGAAGGCGCTCTTGTAAGGCGCGCAGGCTGGCCGCTGCGTCCCCACACATCGGAAGATCAGCCGCCAAACCGCGGGCAAGCTGCTGCGGTTCGATATCCAGTCGGGCGAGCCAGGCCGGTTTTGCCGGTTCGCCCAGGAAGAGCATGTCGTAGTCCGTCTCCCCGAATTCAGTGCCGATGGCAAACACCACATCACTCTCGGCAATCAGGGCCCGGACCGAAGGCAGACTCGGGCTCCCGGCGGCAAGCAGTGGATGCGCCTCCGGCAGGACGCCCTTGCCATTCGTCGTTGTAACCACCGGCGCCCCGATGGCCTCGGCAAGACGCCGGATCTCGTCCGCAGCCCCTACCGCGCCCCCGCCGGCAATCAGGCAGGGTGCCCGGGCCCCGACCAGCTTCGAGGCAAGCGCGTCGATGGCGTCGAGACTCGCCATGGGCGCGCTTATGCGCCCCCAGGGTGATAGCGGCGGAGCATCCGCTGTGATCACGTCCAGGGGTATCTCGACGTGGACCGGGCCGGGCCTCGCCCCGTCGAAGATGGAAAAGGCCCGTGCAAGGACTCGCGGCAGATCCTCGGCCTCCATAAGCGTATGACTGAAGCGTGTGCACTGACTAACGAGGGCACGCTGATCCGGGAGTTCGTGCAGGCGTCCTTCTCCCATTCCCAGCTGCCGGCGCGCGGCCACGGCGCTGATGACCAGCATGGGTATCGAATCGCCAAGTGCCTGCATCATCGGCGTAACGGCATTTCCGACACCCGGCCCGGTAATCAGGAAACACGCGGCCGGCCGGCCCGTGGCCCGGGCGTAGCCGTCCGCCATGAAGGCGGCTCCCTGTTCGTGGCGCGGGGAGATATGGCGGATACGGCTGCGGGCCAGACCACGATAGAGCTGGACCGTATGATTGCCCGGTATGCCAAACACGGTGTCGATGCCGTAGGCCTCAAGGAGTTCCACGAGGCGCTCGCCACAGCTGTACACTTCGGTCATTCCTGCGTATCGCCGCCCTAGCGCGAGTCAGTCCCGACCTTGGAAGCGAGTACCGCGGCGGCTTCCTGACCCAGATGAACCGAGCCCCGCTCTCGGGCGAGGTCCATCTGGCGTTGGCGCTCGGCGAAACGGTCGCGCTGCTCATCGGTCTGCCGGTCAATGCAGTGCGGGCAGCTGACCCCGCGAGCAAAGTCCGCCGATGCCCTGTCTTCGGCACTGATCGGATGGCGACAGGCAAAGCACTGCTCGTAGGCGCCCTTTTCGAGCTCGTGATTGACAGAAACACGTTCGTCGAACACAAAGCACTCGCCGAACCAGCGGCTCTCTTCCCGCGGCATCTCCTCCAGGTATTTCAGGATGCCGCCCTTGAGGTGGTAAACCTCCTCGAAGCCCTGGTCGAGAAGGTAGGACGTGGCCTTCTCGCAGCGGATGCCGCCGGTGCAGAACATCGCCACTTTGCGCTGCTTCTGCGGATCAAGATTGGCATGAACCCACGCGGGGAAATCGCGAAAGTTTTCGATATTCGGATCAATGGCACCGCGGAAACTTCCGATCGCACACTCGTAGTCGTTGCGCGTGTCAACGAGAGTGACCTCCGGGTCGTCTACCAGCGCATTCCAGTCCTGGGGTTTGACGTAGGTTCCGACCGTCCGCCCGGGGTCCACGGACGGCACGCCCATGGTGACGATCTCGCGCTTGAGCTTTACCTTCATGCGCAGAAAGGGCTGCTCCCGCGAGCGCGACTCCTTGTGCTCGAGGTCGGCGAGGCGCGGATCACGGCGCAGCTCGGCAAGGAGCCGATCAATGCCTTCGCGCGACCCCGCAACGGTGCCGTTAATACCTTCCGATGCCAGCAGCAGGGTTCCGCGCAGCCCGGCATCGCGACAGCTAAGCAGGAGTGGTTCGCGCAGCTCCTGATAGTCTTCCAGTGCGGTGAAATGGTACAGCGCAGCTACCACTATGGGGTTCTCGGAGTTCACTCTCCGGCACCCGCCTGCTCTGCCTTGCTTCCGCCCAGGCAGGCGGGCGAAGCGGGGGCAGGTGCTTCGCGCTCCGCCCATTCCGCTGGATCGTAAAGATGCATGGCGAGGGCATGCACAGGTCCGGCCAGCTGCTCGGCCAGTTCCGTGTAAACTCGCTGATGTCGCGCCACGGGGCGCAGCCCACTGAAGGCATCACTGACCAGCACCAGCCGGAAATGCGTCTCCGAATTGGCCGGCACGCTGTGCTGGTGACTCTCGTTTTCGATCTGCATATGCGCGGGGGCGAAGGCCGCTTCCAGCCGCTCCACGAGCTGCTCTTCTACACTCATCATGTATCCTCCCTGGGTCACGGATTATACTGGGCAGATGGATTCCACTGACAGCGCCCGCTTCGACGTCTTCTTCGCCGGCGAATGCATCGAGGGCTTTGATCCCGCTACCGTTCGCGAAGGCCTGGGCCGCCTGTTCCGCGCGGATGACAACACACTGCAGCGGCTGTTCTCCGGACAGCGCCAGCGCATCAAGGGCGGGGTCGATGCGGCGATGGCCAAGCGCTACCAGGACGCCATGCGCAAAGCCGGCGCGGTGGCGCTCATCCTCCCCGTACCGGTCCCGACTCAGGATGCGGACGCGGAAGGCGCGGAACCCGAAGGCGCATCGCCCCCGGAGAGTTTTGACTTTGACCTCGCTCCCGCCGGAGCCGACATCCTGCGCGAGGACGAACGACCGCAGGTCGATGCCCAGGCACCGCCTACCGACCATCTGAGCGTCGCCCAGGCCGGCGAGAATCTCGCCCCGCCTGGCGAGGCCGTTGAGAGCAGCGTCGACGCGCCGGACCTTGAGGTCGCGGAGCCTGGCAGTCCCCTATCGACCGCCGAGCCTCCGATTCCTCCCGATCCGCCGGATACCTCCGGCATGTCTCTCTCCACGCCCGAGCATGATCTGAGCGACTGTGCACCGCCGGCTCCCGAGCCCCCGGACGTCAGCACCGAGCATCTTGCCGTGGCCCAGCCAGGCAGCGATCTCCTGGACGAATCGGAGCGACCGAAAGTCACGGCGAACCCGCCCGACACCGATCATCTCAGCCTTAGCCCGGATTTCGACGAAACCTCATGAAAACGCCGGAAAGTATGGCGACGCAGGATCTTCCGGCGCCGGGCCTGCTGCGCCGCCTGGCGGCTATGGTCTATGACACCTTGCTCGTAGTGCCCCTGGTCATGCTCACGTCGATGACGATCCTCATCATCAGCAGCTTGCTCGGAGGCAATGGCAACGACCTGCTCCCACCGGCAATCGTGCAATCCATTGCCGTACTGTGCTGCGTTGGATTCTTCGCAGTATTCTGGCTGAAGAGCGGACAGACCCTCGGCATGCAGGCCTGGCGCATCAAGCTGGTGCCCTCGCCCGGGAACACGCTCACTTTCGGTCGCGCGGTAACACGCGTCGGCAGCGCCCTGCTGTCCGCCGCGTGTTTCGGCATGGGCTATCTTTGGTGTCTCATTGATCGCCGCGGACGCACCTGGCATGACCTGCTTTCGGGTACGGAGCTTAAGCTCTTGCCAAAGCGTCCGAAAAAGAACAGCAAAGCACCCTCGTAGCGTTGACGAAGCGCCTCAACGGTTGTCCATGTAGTCAGCGATAACCTGAATGAACTCCGCGTAGGTCATCTGTCGCTCGGGCTCTATCGGGCTGTGTCCGATCCAGGAATGGTAACCTCTCCAGCCGTACTCAAAGCTGGCCTCGGCCGGCGGCGCGGTGGTTGTCTCCAGGAACTCCTGGATCAAATGCACCCCCTCGTTGAGGTACGAGTTGTCCGTGATCCCGACCGCGAAGTGAAGCTTGCCGCGCAGCTTGGGACCGAGCGTGGCCCAGTTGGCCTTAAGCATCCTGGTGATGTCGTAGTTTGCGCCCCAGTAGCTCGCGACCTCGCGATCGATGGCGCCGGATTCGGGATCCCATAGCGGCGCGGGATAACCATCGTCGCCCACCGGGCTGTAGAGCGCCTGCCAGGCAGCCAGCTGTCCCCCTGACCTCCCCTTGTCGCCTATGGTCTGATCGTAGTGAAAGGCATTGCGGATCGTGAACCGGGGCAGGCCGTCGGTATCCCGACGCCGCGGACGCTCCGTTCGAAGCCAGGCGTACTCGCGGTAGTAGGCGTTGTCGTCCTCGTAGATGTTCATCTGCGTGTATTTCCGAAAATCGATCGGATCGGGCGCCCATACCCAGGTACCTCCAAAGAAGTCGGGATACCAGACCATCATGGCCAGGGCCTCCCACCCTCCGGTGGAGCGGCCAGCCAGCGCCCGGGCCCGGGGCTCGCGGATGATGCGGAATTTGCTCTCGATGTGAGGGATCAGCTCATCCATGATGGCGTCGCCGTAGGGTCCGAGATTGGCCGTGTTGACCGAGTAGGACGTGTCGAAAAACGGATTCGCATCGCGGAAGGTCACCACGATCATTTCCGGGAGAGAACCGCTTGTCCAGGCGTCGTAGAAGCCATCGAGCTGGTTGTCGATTCCCGGGTCATCGATGCTGAAGTCCGCGTTGAACCATGGCTCCGGCGACCAGGGAACCGGCGCAAAGCCCGACGAATGGCCCTGCATGTAGAGCACCGGGTAGTGCTTGTCCGGATTATCCGCATAAGCTTTCGGCAGCAGGATATTGGCGCCGATATACATATCGCGCCCCCAGAAGGCCGAAACCTGCTCGCTCTTTATTTTTACGTACTTCACCCACTCCGTGTCGTCGTAGAGGCCCTGCTGCAAAACCTCGCCCTCTCGCAGGGGCCGCGCGGGAGAAATCACCTCGCTCAGCGTGAGTTCGATGGTTTCATCGCTGGTCGGGTCCAGATAGACCCTCGAAGTAGCGCTGTAAGCGTTCCCGGGCGAGCGGAACAAGTTCTGGTGGGCTCCGCTGTTGAGATGCATTTCCAGCACATGCCCATCGGCGCGCTCGAAGGTGGTGTACACGTTCAGGAAGGCCTGTATCTCGTACTCCCCAGGGGGAATGTCGCCGAGTTCCTCGAGGAGATAGCCCCGCACAGACCGATCACCGTGCGAAAAGCTGATGCGGTCACCACCGCGCAGGCCTCGTACGTCCTTTCCCCAAAGGGGTACACCCCGCACGCCGGTTTGCTCTCGCGGCTCCGATTCGGCATCGCGCGTGATGATGACAAACACCCTACCCTTGATGGGAACCTCGAGACCCAGATCGGCGATGCGGGACACCGCTTCTTCGCTGATGCGAACGTCGAACTCGAGGGGATAGGTGGATCGCGAGTCCGCCCATCCAGGGCCGACGAACATCCATAGGACAGCGAACGCAAACAGCTTTACGGACTTGATCAATGCCATTCCAGGGCTCCTCACTCTGGCAACTGCCGATACAACGCCCGCCGAATGGTACTACCAACGGGAAGCGTCGCGAGTGAGGTCGAATCACGCAGCGCCGATACAGAGTAGATCGAGCGAACAGCGCGCCGGCGCCCTGCTGCTACAGGGGGCTCGTGTGAGGATAGCCAGTCGGCGCTCTTTAGGGAAAAGCCGCCCCGCGAGGAAGACGAGGTCAGCGAGACGAGGTCAGCGAATAGGAGCGGGATCAGAGCGGCGCAACGATACCCACGCGATGTGGTGTCGCCCGCGCCATGTCACATGGTCGACGATACGTGCCTGAGCAGGGACCGCGCCACAAACGTCGTGCGCGGTCCAAGGAGTGGGGCTAGGAGCTTGCCTTTCGCTTGTAGCGGTTGTTGAACTTGGCCACGCGACCATCGCTTTGCGCCACCTTCTGCTTGCCCGTATAGAAGGGATGGGATGCGCTCGACACGTCGATCGTCACGTAGGGGTAGGTTTCCCCTTCATACTCCTTCGTCTGGGCCGTTTCAGCGGTTGAGCCCACCAGGAAGTAGGTGTCAGAAGACGTATCGTGGAACAGCACGTCGCGATATTCGGGATGAGTATTCGATTTCATAAGGTCTACCCGAGAGGGAAGGTTTCTGGAGGGCCGCGACGGTACAACAACGTCCATCTATGTTCAATATGAGTCGAGCCATGCTCATTGCACCATATGGCGCTTCACGAAGCTGAACACGTCGCGCTCATACGCCTCCAGCACGCCCTCTCCGGCGCCTTTGAACGCCTGAAACAGCACCTTATCGCCGCGCTTTACCGTCACCTTTTCGAGAGGCCCGTCAAAGAATAAATGGCCGGCGTTCTCATAGAGCCGCAGCTCTATCGGACGCCCTTTGTCTCGCAGCGATTTGACCCAATCGGCGACCGAGCCGCCGGATCCCGGGTAGGTCCTGGTCCAGACGAAATCGGTATCGGACTTCCCAGCCCAGGTATCCAGTTTTCCGAAGGGCACCAGCGTTGGCGTGTCGTAGTCACCAAGGGTGAATCCCGTGGCCGCAGGTGCTTCGGAGATGATGCCCCTGATGTTCTCGTTGTGGATCGCACTTCCGGCGAAGAGGACCACTCGCCCACCGTTCGAGCCGCCGTAGAGAAAGATGTTGCGGCTGTCCCACTCGTCCGAGTGGATCGCGTAGGCAAGCGCTCCCTGATAAACACCCCAAATCATGTTTTGCTTGCCCGAGTTGGTAACGCGACGCGAAACAAACTCCCAGTCCTCCAGTTTGTTCATGGCATAGGCATCAAAGGAGATGGTGGCGAAACCGTTCCTACGGAACATCGCCACGCGCGCCCTGTCATCTGCCCGATAGCCCGCGCCTCCGTGGGCATAGACAAGCACCGGTGCTTTATTTTTGGTGTCGGGAATCCAGATTTCCACATGTGGACTTTCCGTCTCGAACTCGGCATAGGGAGGTGTCGTGGAGAACCATCCCCGCGAGCCAACAGGTACGAGCTCCGGAATCGAAGCGCGATCAGCGCCGGGAGTCGCGGCCAGGCCCGCGAGGCAGCCCGAGATCAACACGATCGCTGCAGCGAAACGCACCAGGCACATGGTTTTTGGACCTCGGTAGGCAGGATTGGTCTAAATTCCGAGGACTACAGCACGCACTTCTGCAAGCCCACAAGGCTGTTGAGTTGATCCGAGTCTCTGCTGAGACAAACCGAGGATCGGCACAGTGCGGCAACTGGCTGCCACGCTCAAAGAGCCAGCCCGCGCAAAACGGGTTTACTGTCCCGGTGCGCTGAACTACGTTAAGAAGATGTGCGAAGCATTTTGTTTTCAACGTCGCCATGGGGTCCCCCCGGGGCTCCCATGTCCGCGCCGCCCCTATACCCTTCCCAAAACTCAAAAAGTGAGGTCTCCCATGGCAAAGGCGACAAGCATAGTTTTCGCCGCCCTGACTGTTCTCGTGCTCGGGGCTGCGGCTGTTTCTTCGAACCGTGTCGCAGCGCAGAGCACCGACAATCAGCTTTACGATCCAGCACTGTTCGACACCCTTGAGTACCGCCTGATCGGCCCGTTCCGCGGTGGGCGCGTTACCGCGGCGGCAGGAGTGAGGGGACAGGAGCACACTTTCTATATGGGCGCATCCGGCGGCGGGGTTTGGAAAACCACTGATGGCGGACAGCGCTGGAGCAACGTATCGGATGGGTTCTTTGAGGCGGGCTCCATTGGGTCCGTGGCCATCGCGGAATCAGACCCGAACATCGTCTACGTGGGAACCGGATCGTCGGCGATTCGCGGGAACGTCTCCGCCGGCGTAGGGATGTACAAATCCACCGACGCCGGCGAGACCTGGTCCCATATCGGGATTCGCGACGGAGGGCAGATCGGCGACCTCCAGATTCACCCCGACAACCCAGACATTGTGTACGCCGCCGTGCTGGGGCACGCGTTCGGACCCAACGATGAACGCGGTGTTTTCCGCACGCGCGACGGCGGCAAAACCTGGGAGAAAGTGCACTTCGTAAGTAACCGCACCGGCGCTATCGATCTCTCGATGGACGAGTCCAATCCTGAAGTGCTGTACGCCGCCATGTGGACCGCGGAACGCAAACCCTGGAATCTGGTTTCCGGTAGCGAGGAATCGGGCCTGTTCAAGACGACGGACGGCGGAGACACCTGGACAAGGCTTGGTGGAGGGCTTCCCGGACCGCTGATCGGGAAGATCGAAGTAAGTGTCTCCCGGTCCAACCCGGACAACGTCTATGCCCTGGTCGAGGCTGACGAGGGTGGCCTGTACAGATCCACGGATGCCGGCGCCACCTGGACCTACGTAAACGCCGACCAGGGTCTCCGCGCCCGACCCTGGTACTACAACCACGTCCATGCCGACCCGGTGGACGAGAACGTCGTGTACGTGTCCGCCGAAGACTTCTGGAAGTCGACCGACGGCGGCGACACCTTCGAACTGATCCCGGTGCCGCACGGCGATTGTCACGATCTTTGGATCAACCCTGACGATCCCGAGACCATGATTGAGAGCAACGATGGCGGCGCGAACGTGAGCTACAACGGCGGCCAGAGCTGGTCCACGATCATGAACCAGCCCACCGCGGAGTTTTACCGCGTCAGCGTCGACAACCAGTTTCCCTACCGCGTGTACGGTGGCCAGCAGGACAATTCGGCGCTTTCGGTGCCCAGTCGTACCACCACCGGCGGGATCTCAATCCAGGATTGGTACTCCGTGGCCGGGGGCGAGAGCGCGCATGTCGCCATAGACCCGAGGAATCCAAATATCACTTACGGCGGGAGCTACGGTGGCACCCTGGAGCGACGGGACCGATCGAGCGGCCAGACCAGGGACATCATGCTCTTCCCCGAGCTGTCGGCGGGCCAGGCGGCGATGAACCTCAAATACCGCGTGCAGTGGAATGCGCCCATTCGTATCTCGCCCCACGATCCGGATACCATCTACTTCGCTTCGCAGCATCTTCATCGCACAACCAACGAAGGTCAGACCTGGGAAATCATCAGCCCCGATCTCACCCATAACGATCCCGCCGTCCTCGGGTTTTCCGGCGGCCCCATCAGCAGGGACAACACGGGGGTCGAAGTGTTCGGCACGGTGTTCGCGTTCGAGGAATCGATCCATGCTCCAGGATTGATCTGGGCCGGCACCGATGACGGTCGGGTGCATATCACCCGGGATGCGGGCGAAAGCTGGAGCGATATCACGCCGGGTGGCATCGGTCAGTGGGGTACGGTCAATATGATCGATCTTTCGCAGCACGATGCCGGTCGGGCATTCATTGCGGTACATCGCTATCGCCTAGATGACTTCAAGCCGTATATCTACCGCACCGATGACTACGGAAAGAGCTGGGAGCTCCTGACCGACGGCACCAACGGGATTCCGGACAATCACTTTGTACGCGTCGTCCGGGAAGACCCCGACAGACGCGGCTTACTTTACGCCGGAACCGAGTTCGGCATGTACCTGTCCTTTGACGATGGAATCCACTGGCAACCCTTCCAGATCAATCTGCCGGTGTCGCCAATTACCGACCTCGTGGTGCATGAGAAGGATCTGGTGGTTGCCACGCAGGGACGGTCGTTCTGGATTCTGGACGACCTCAGTCCCCTGCATCAGCTTGACGAACAAGTGACGCGCTCGGACGACTTCCTGTTCAAGCCGCGAGACGCCTACCGGCTTCAGGGAGGACCAGCCCGAAGCAGCGGGAATACGAATACGTTCCGGGATCGTCTCAACGGCGGCGGCGTCGACTGGGACCAGGTGGGCGATGACGGCCCCGTCGGCGCGGTTATCAATTACAAACTCGCCGAGGCCACGAGCGGACCCGTACGTCTGGAAATCGTTGGTCAGGACGGCTCCGTAATCCACTCCTTCACGAGTGACGCGGATCAGGAGTCACTGCGCATCCCCGCCGAGCCGGGCATGAACCAGTTTGTGTGGGATCTTCGCTATCCGGATGCCGAGATTATTGAAGACACCCTGTTCCGGGGAACAAGTCGCGGACCCAAGGCCGTTCCCGGAACCTACGAGGTTCGACTGGTAAGCGGAGCGCAGACTCAGTCGCAGCCCTTCGAAGTCCAAAAGGACCCGCGCGTGTCGTCGTCGGTAGCCGACCTCGAAGAGCAGTTTCAGTTGCTCATGGAAATTCGGGACGCCCTCACCGAAACGTACACCGGTATCGGAACCATCCGTGATCTGAAGGGTGAAGTCGGTGAATCGATCCAGGACAGCGACGGGGATCTCAGCGAGGCCGGAAAAGGTCTTATGGAAAAGCTGACCGAGGTCGAGCAACGCCTAATCGAGCCCCGCATCCAGTACCGGGAAGATGCCTGGAATTTTCCGTCCCAGCTCAACCACTTTCTCGCCTATTTGGCCCAGAAAGTGGGCACCGGGGATTACGCTCCCACCGACGCGGCGGAGGCGAGATACGCTGAACTGCGGACAATGCTCGACGATCAGATGGCGAGGCTGTCCGAGGTGCTCGAGTATGAGCTCAGCGAGTTCAACGGCATGCTGGAGAACCGCGGAAAGGCGCCGGTCGGACCGCAGCCCTAGACGAGATCGGGGAACATCCTGGATCGCCCAGGCTCCGAATTCCCGGAAACGGCTGTTCGGGAAATGGCCGATATGAGAGACGGCTGCTGGGAGAGAGGCCGTTGCCAGCATGTCCTGAGGCGCGGCTGCGTTCGTGACCCGCTGTCCGGCGCCGGCACGCGGCCGGATCGGGCCCGGCTATTGCCGTTCGTTCCCTACCCCGTGCTAGGCTCGTGAGGTACCGATCAGTACCCAATCGTCATGCTTTTTGAAACCATGGAGAGAAAAACAATGCGTAGCTCTGCTGCCCGCGGACCTCGTCCAGGCCGCCGTCTTCCGATGCTTCTGGCGGGGGGCGTACTCGTGCTCGCCTCGCTCGGAACGATGCAGCTGAGTGCTCAGAGCGATGGGGCCGACCCGTCCCTGCGCGAAGTCGTCGAGCATCTTGAGCGCCAGGCGGAGACCATGAAGCACAGCCTCGACCGCCTCTCGAGGCAGGTCGACGACCTGATGTTTTTTCAGCGCCTGGGTGACGTGGCGACGATCGATATCGCTTGGATCACCGGACCACCGCGCACGGACCAGCAGGAGCCGAACGCTACGGCCCAGGGCGCCGGCAACCCCTTCCGGTTCTGGTCCTACGTGTTCGTTCCCCGCAACCTCGACCGGACGAAACCGCAGCCGCTGCTGGTCCTTCCCCACGGAGGCGTGCACGGCCATTTCGACACGCGCTACGCGAACATCCTGCGCGAGCTGATGAATCAGGGCTATACCGTGGTCGCTCCCGAATACCGCGGCAGTATCGGCTACGGGCGCGGTACCTATCGGGCCATCGACTACGGGGGAATAGAAATCGAGGACACCTACGCCGCGCGCAACTACGCGTTGGAAGCCTACGACTTCCTCGATCCCAATCGCGTTGGCATCCTCGGCTGGAGCCACGGCGGCTTGCACACCCTCATGAACCTGTTTGAACACGGGGAAGACTATGCCTGTGCATTCGCGGGAGTACCGGTCTCCGACCTCATCGCGCGCATGGGCTACAAAACCCAGCGCTATCGCGACCTGTACTCCGCTGACTACCACATCGGCAAGAGCGCCTACGAAGATGTGGAAGAGTACCGGCGTCGCTCACCGTCCTGGAACACGCATAAGTACGATGGGACTCCTCTGCTGATCCACACCAATACCAACGACGGCGACGTCAATGTGCTGGAGGTCGAGCGCCTGATCCAGGCGCTGAAAGCCAATGGTAAGTCGGGCTTTGAATACGAGATCTTTGAGGACATTCCCGGGGGCCACGCCTTCGATCGCATGGATTTCGCCCAGGCGCGGCAGATCCGCGAGAAGATATGGCGCTTCCTTGGCGAGTGTCTCGCGCCCGACAACCCAACTCCCTGACGCTCGGTACCGGGGCGGGGACCGGCCGCATTATGGTGAAGCCGTCCGCAGTTTGTACGCGAGAGGCACCATCCCGCGGAGCTACTCTGCTTCTCCGGGTTATGCTTGGCGACGCTGTTTCCTGATATCCGTGGAATCATGAACATCCTTCGCCGCCTGCTGGCCGCCGTCTTGTTTGCGAGCGCACTTCCCGCGCTGTCCCAGCCTCCGCTGCTGCCGCCGGAGTTGACGGAACCTGCCTCAAGCCAGCTCAGGGATATCGAAGCGCTGGTCTGGTCCGACCCCTGGACGGCGCGGAAGCGATTGCTTGCCCTACCCGCCTTCGAAGCCGAGGCCGAGGCGGCGCGCCAGCTCCTGCTCGCCCAGGCCCTGCTGTACCTGTACCTTGACGATGAGCTGGCGGCGGCGGTGGAAGCAGGGCTGGCCGCCCTCGACACCGACAGCTCACCGATACTGCGCTATCAACTTGAGAACCTTGACGGTATCCAGGTCGCTCGCGGCGGGGATTTCCTTCGCGCCGCATCCATTCTTACCGAGTCCGCCGACGGGGCGCGGGCGGAAGGCCTTACATCAACCGCTCTTTACGCAACGGCTGAGCTCGCCTGGGCCTATGCCCGCGCGGGAGACTACGAGACGGCCTTACTGGTCTTGCAGGACACCGCACAGGAGGCATTGCTTGCCCAGGATTCCTTTCTGACGGCCTTGGCCGATGAAACCTACGGTGTGATCTACACCTATATCGACGAGTTCGATCGCGCGATCGCCTACTCCCGAAGAGCTATCGAAGGCTACGAGGCCCTTGGCTACCGACTCTACGAGGCCGAAGCCGTCTTTGGCCTCGCAACGGCCTATCGCTATGCGGGCGAACGCGAGGCCGCCATCGAGGCGTTCCGTCGCTATCAGGGCATTATGGAATCCAATAAGGACGAGGCCGGTCGTTTCTCCGCGCTCTACGGCCTGGGGATGACCCAGGCGGAACTCGGTGACTGCGCCACGGCCCTACCGCTCATCCAGGAAGCGCTGGACGCCGACGGTCCACCGGACTATGACGCCGAACTGCTCAAGCGAGCGGCCGTCTGCCACGCGCGCGGCGGAGATGCCACGGCCGCCCGCGCCGCCCTGGCGCGCTCGCGCGCCATCATCGAGGGAATTCCGGCGCTGGAAGTGACGCGCTGGGCTATCGACCTCGACAAGGCCGAGTCCGACGTGGACGCGGCACTTGGCGATTTTGAACAGGCGTATCGCGCGCTGTTGCGCTACCACGAGGCTGAGCTGGCACTGCAGCAGAAAAACGCCTCGGAGCAGCGGCAGTCCCGGCGCACGGCGCTGGAGAATGATCGGCAGGCCTTGCAGATCGAATTGCTCCAGGAGCAGGCCCGGGTCCGCAGCCTGGAAGTGGAGAGACAGCAGCGGGAACAGCGCAACGAGCGCCTCGGATTCCTGCTCCTTGTCGTTGGCCTCGCACTGGTCGCGGCCATCGTGCTCTGGCGCCTCCGGGATCTGCGAAAGTTTCGCGAGCTGTCCAATCGTGACGATCTGACGGCCGTTGCCAATCGGCGCTGCATCTTCGAACAGCTCCAGGCCCTGGTAACCGGGCCTGCAGAGGGCCGTGGAGACGCATCCATCGTGCTGATCGATGTGGATGACTTCAAAGCCATCAACGATCACTACGGCCACCCGGCGGGGGATCAAGTCCTCCAGTCCACGGCTCAGGCGCTGTCCGGAATCCTGCGTCCCGGTGACGAGATTGCGCGGGTCGGCGGCGAAGAGTTTCTGCTGGTGTTGCCACGCACGGATCTGCAGGGCGCCGAGCGCGTGGCGAAACGGGCGAGGGAAACGCTCGAAGCGCTGCGCGTGACGGTAGACGGAAATCTGATCGTCACGATTACCGCCAGCATCGGCATAGCGACCACGGCACCTCAACGCGACACGGTGGATGCGCTCTACGCCGCGGCCGACGAGGCTCTTTACCGCGCCAAAGCGGGAGGCAAGAACCGCGTTGAACTGGCTGCCACGGCCTGATACGACTTATGACAGGAAACAACACCGCTGCCCCATGAAGACCCCTGGCACGGCTTACATACCATGTGACGCGGGCTTCGGGAGCCTCCTCTGGACTAGCCGCCATATCTCGCCGATATTTGGAATTCTGGGCGAGTGATGGTGCGCTGCGGCGGCTGAGCTGCGTCGCTCTTCACACACTTGCACCCCGCGGGAATCGGACTTGGAACTATGATGCATCGACTTGGCCTCACCCTGGCCCTCTGCTTGCTCGCCACATCGGCATTGGCAGCAAACACGCCGGCCCGGGCACCGACCGGCATGGTGGTGTCCGCGAACGCGCTGTCTTCGACTATCGGGGTCGACGTTATGCAGCGTGGCGGCAACGCCATCGACGCTGCGATTGCCGTTGCGTTTTCTCTGGCCGTCACCCATCCCACCGCCGGCAACATTGGCGGGGGCGGCTTTCTGATTCACCAGGAGACCGAGGGCGCGGCCACGGCCTACGATTTCCGTGAAACCGCACCCGGTGCCTCGCACCCGGAAATGTTTCTCGTCGATGGTGAATACAGCCGTGAGCTTCACCATCTGAGTCACCTTGCCGTTGGCGTTCCCGGAACCGTGGCGGGGCTGCATATGGCATGGAAAGACAGCGGCTCGCTGCCCTGGAAAGAGCTTCTGGCACCGGCTATCCGCCAGGCCCGGGAGGGCATCGTCGTGACCGATGGGCTCTCCAGATCGATAAGACGCGTGCTGCCGCGAATGGAGCGGTACGCGGCGTCGATCAAAAAGTTTACGAACGACGGCACGCCTATGGAGGCCGGCCAGCTCTGGCGTCAGCCCGATCTCGCAGCCGCGCTGCAGCGGATTGCCGATCGGGGCCCGGATGGTTTCTATAAGGGAAAGACGGCGGACCTGATCGTCGCGGAGATGCAGCGAGGCGGCGGGATCATTACCCACGAGGATCTCGCGAGCTACAAACCGGTTCGACGCACGCCTATCCGCGGCAGCTATCGGGGCCTGGAGATTCTATCCATGCCGCCCCCCAGCTCCGGCGGAGTCACGCTCATCCAGATGTTGAATATCCTTGAGGGCTTTGACATCGCAGCATCGGGATTCGGATCCGCGGACACGCTGCACCTGATGGTCGAGACCATGCGCCGAGGCTATGCCGACAGAGCACGGCATCTGGGAGACCCTGATTTTGTTGAAATGCCGCTACAGCGCCTGGCATCGAAGGAGTATGCGGCCGAGCAGCGCAAGTCGATCCGCGCTTTTGTGGCATCGGGGTCCTCACCGGACAGCTTCACCTGGCCGGCCGAAAGCATGGAGACCACACATTTTTCCGTGATCGACGCGGACCGCAACGCGGTTTCTCTGACCTACACCCTCGAATACGGATACGGATCCAGCATCGTGGTACCCGGTGGCGGCTTTCTCCTCAACAACGAAATGGGGGATTTCAATGCCGGTCCCGGCCTTACCGATTCCACCGGCTTGATAGGTACAGCAGCCAATCTGGCCGCCCCGGGCAAGCGAATGCTCTCCAGCATGACGCCGACCATCCTGAACAAGGATGGCGAGGTGTTCATGGTGACGGGAACGCCGGGCGGACGGACAATCATCAACACCGTATTGCAAACGATACTTAACGTGGTCGACCACGGCGCGAGCGCGCAGACCGCTGTCGACCTCGGTCGCATTCATCACCAGTGGCTGCCGGATGTAATCCGCTACGAAAAGCTTGCCTTCTCGTCCGACACCATCGAGAACCTTGAACAGCGGGGCCACAGCTTCAAGCAGATCAATAACCTTGGCGTTGCGGAGGTGATCGTTGTCCGCGAGGATGGTCTTGAGGGCGGCGTCGATCGCCGTCAGGCGGACGGCGGTGCGGCAGGCTACTGAATCAGCTTGCCGGTAATGGCACGCGGCTAGCGAAACCCGGCTGACCGACCAATCACGTTGAAGAAGCGCTTCGCCCGCCATTTCTTCGACATGGTCCGGGCACTCCCACGCGCATCATTCGCGGGACGGTGAATGCCGCTTCACCGATCTCTCGGCTAACGAGGCGAACCGCTTGAGCGGTACCGATGGATTGTCGTGTTTGCCGTTCACCAGATTCCGAACGGTACAAAGCAGCTCCGTATCGGCTCCCAGTTGGTTTGCGGTATCCAGAAACATCTCCGCACTCCACGCTTGCCCTCCCAACACGCGCTCGAAGTAAAGACTGTTCAAATCATGCAGGCTCTTTTCGCTTGCGCCGTGCAGAAGCTCGTCGAGCGCCAGCCATAGCAGGAGGCCGCATTGGTAGTGCAGGTGAAATCGGCCTTCCGCACTTGCCCGGTCCATCGTCGTGTCGGCGAGTCCGGCCTCACATGCCGTGTGCGCTTGCTGCACGCGTTCCACGCTATAGGCCTGCTCTTCGTCGCCGCGGCGCGCAATCGCAAGTGCGGCCATCGCCTCCGCTCCGCCCTCGTGTATCCAGGCCGCCTTGTCATCGAACCCCCGCTGCCCGGTGCCGTCCCGCTGAAAGAGATGCGCGGCCTCATGCGCAAAGAACCAGTCGAGCGATCGGGGGTCTCGCTCCCTAACGCGCCCTTCGGCGTCCTCCCCGTCAAAGTGCATGAAGATTTGATTTGGCAGCGTGCCGCCTTGGGTTGATTTGCGTCCCCCGGGCGCGGGTCTGCTATCGATGGACACGTAGAGCTCAGGTTTGAACGGCAGCTTTCCATAGAACGCTTCAAAGTAACGCATCGCTTGCGGCAGCGAGTTTTCCAGATGCGCGTGGGTGCGATCGGGCAAGCCGGGATCGATGACGGCGATAAATCCGTCTGCGTCGACCGGCGACAGCTTTCCGACAAACACATTGGTTCCGCTATCACGGCTGATGAAAGTCGCACTATTGGGTGTTCTCCGCCCGTGGACGCCGACGGTAAGGCCATCGGCCAGGACCGTTATCGCAAGCGGCAGAGGATCCTGGCAAAGTCCGCTCAAGCAGACGTGGAACTGCCCGGAATGGAGCAGGGTGTCGCCCTGACTGAACGGCGAGAACGGTGCGTAGCTTTTCGGCAGCGCGCGATAGTCAATGGGAATCGACAGTTCAACCCTCGAGAACCGCTCTCCGTCGATTCTCTCCAGGCGCTCTCCCTCGCCTTCCGGTACCCACCGGAAGGCTGGATCTGACGGTGTCCAAAGCTGGGAGCGGTATCCGTCCAGCTCCCGCTCGTAGTGCAGCGCCATAATCGGTTCGCGCAGGGCGTAGCGAACACGCGCCGTCTCGTCTGCCTGAACAGAAATCGTGGCCGATACCGGCGATGGTCGAGCGGGCTCATCGCCGGTGGCGGAAAGCGCACCAACACCAGCGTATGCCGCGAGCATCAAACAGAGGACACGATCTGCGAGAGAGGCCATCTGGACTTCCTGGTGTGCAGGCGCTCACCATGGTGGGGTGCACAACGCGCTGCGACTAGAAACAACTGGTCAACGAACCTGTGAGTTTATCTCGCCGTTCAGCGTCGGAAAGGGCCTTGAGAGAACTGTAACTGGCAAGACTCCCTTGCGGATTCTCCATTGGCGACGTTGAAACACCGTTTTTTTGAGCCGCGGTTCATGGAGAGCGCTGTGAGATTAAGCGGCACAAAGGGCTACTGCGCACAGCTCTAGTGAACGTGTGTGCAAAAGTTGTCTTTCACCGGTAATAGATGACACCCGTCATTCGTTTAGCCGCGGTGCGACCATCAACCAGACCGGCAGGCTTCTTGGGAAGTCGCCTCCATCGATCGGATCCGTTCCGCTGTCCAGTTCCTCTTTATCGAGAAACCCATCCCCGTCCGAGTCGGCCAGGTTCGGATTTGAGCCCAGCTGCACTTCCAGATTGTCACCGAGTCCGTCGCTATCGCTGTCGACGGTCTCGGTCGGATCGTTGGGGAAGGCATCGCTCGCATCATTGACCCCGTCATTGTCCGTATCGCGTTCGGAGAGCCCGCAACCGTCGGCATTGATCGCGTTGATTTCTGCGGGTGGGGTGCTGTCGCAGTCGTCGTCGCCGTTGTTGACGCCATCGCCGTCTTCATCCTCCTGGGGTGAAAACGTCAGGTCAAACACCCGAACCCGTCCCGAGCGCGTCGCCGATCCACTCGCAAAGGGCGCGCCCACCACGAGGGTCTGTCCGTCGGACGACAGTGCAACGGAGTGGCCGGCCGTATCGCCGGCGTTCTCGCCTTCAATCGCATCGACAACCTCTAGCCGCCTCCACTCGTTGAGGAAACGGCGTCACGGCAGGCCGCAGATTCCGCGGCTCGCATTACCGGCCCCTGTGGATTTGCGCCGGGCATCTCGCAAAGCCTTGTGTAGGTGGCTTGCGCGGTCTCGAGATCACCAGCTTCGGTTGCCGCGCGGGCCAGCCCCAGCATCGAAGGTGTTCGATTGGGCACCCAATCCAGCGCCGCCCGGTAGGCACTGATTGCACCCGACGGATCTCCCGTTTCGAGCAGTATGTTCGCGTACAGCTCGCTGGCGGGCGTAATCGGCATGGGCGGTCCGGAGGGCACGCGCAAGTATTCAACTTCCATCTCCGCGGCGGTAGCCGCATGCTCGATTGCACCGTCTTTATCTCCGGCCTTGAGCAGACGCAGCGCCGTAAGCTGACGCTCGAGCACCGAAATCAGGCGCGCGTTGTAGTCATTTCCCCGCGCCTCCGCGGAAGCACGCAGCTCCTCGAGACGGGTTTGGGCATCCATCGCCTTGGCGGGCATATCCAGATGTGCCGCGCTCATGCCTGCCGTTGCCACCCAGTGCGGGTTGCCCCCGTCCATCGAATCAGCAGCGCCGTAATCGATAGCCTCCCATTGACCGGTCTCGATAATGTGTCGGGCTCGCATCAGCAGGTAGCCGTTGTAGATCCGCTTCGCGCCCGGATTGCGATCAACCGCTTCGCGCGCCTGCGAGACGTTCTCGGCGGCGCGTTCATAGTGCCCCAGCATGAGATTGCCGTAGGCAAGCCAGGAGAGTGTATGGAAGTCCTCGCGGCCCTCCGGCAGACCGTACTTCCTATTCGTTTGTACGGCCGCTTCATAAGCAACAACGTTCGAATTGACGACGTCGTCCCACATGCCGAGCTGCAGAAAGATGTGCGACGGCATGTGCAGCGCATGCGCTGAGGCCGGCGCTATTCCCGCGTAAACCTGAGCCGCCGGAAGTGCCAGTATGGCGTGGTCTGGATCGTCGAACGCGTGGATGATGAAGTGAGCGGCACCCGGATGTTTCGGGTTGCGCTCAAACACCTGCAGCGCGATGGATGCGGCTTTGGCCTGTCGGCGGTAACCGCGATCGCCCCGCCGGACCATGCCGAGCTGCGAGAGTGCATAGAAGATCGCTATCTCGTCGTCGTCCGGCCAGCGTGCATGCATGTCACCCATGTGCTTTGCATAGTTGGTGTCGCGCGTCAGCTTGTCGTTCGCCGAGTAGTAGAGAATCTCGACGGCCGTCAAGAAGGCCTTTTCCTTTTCTGTAGGCGCCTTCGCCAAGCGCCCTTCAAAGGTGGGAGCGAGGCGCTGAAGCGCCGCTGTTGCCGCCGGCTCATCCTGCTGCGCCCACAGCGGATGATTGTCGCTCATCGCCTGACCCCAGTAGGCCAGGGCAAAATCAGGATCGATCTCCTGTGCATCCTCAAAGGCGAAACGCGCCTCGTCGAATTGAAAGCTGTGCAGCGCCTTTACGCCCGTCAGGAAAGCCTGCTGCGCTTCGGCTGAACCGGAGTTCGGAAAAGTAATGCTGCCGAGTTCATCCGCTTCGACGCCCCAGGCGCTGCCTAAGGTCAGTGCAAGCAGCATAACGACGCGTTGCGGAAATGGGAAAGCGGACATGTTTAGACCCTCGTTGGCGGACCTATCCGGGTGGAGTGTGGAATCGCTGAAAGCGCTCTAAGACTAGTTACCCTTACAGGGCATGTCCATGAACATTCGCGTCCGGAGGGGGACGCTCTGCGAGACCAGCAGATCACCGATGCGCGCGCAGCAGCGCAAAGCTCTCTGCTTCCACTTGCTTACACCGGCGATGACTACATGCGTGCTTCAAGCGGGCATACTGGAGGCGCCGATTTCCGCCTGGAGGAACTACTGCGTGCAGAATTTACTCATCTTGCTGGTCTGCATCTTTGCCGGTATCGCACTGCTGGTCGTAGTTCTCGAAAGGTTCGGCAAGCCCGCTGATGAACAGGCCACCGCCAGGCTTCAGCGATGGATCATGCCTCTCGTTGGCCTGGCCCTTGTCCTCAGCGCACTGGATTACTTTATCGGCGGTGGCTGAGTTCCATCCCCTAGGCCGGCCACACGGCGCTTCACCGTCGTTGCTCTGCCCGTCGAGACCGACGATTCCGGACTGCGCCCTCGGCCGACCATCGCCCGCGGAGCAAACTCGACGACTCAAAAACGAAGCTGCATGATCAGCCAGGCTTTCGTCGTATCCGGATAGCGACTCGGCGCCTTCGAATCAAAGACCGCCGTCTTCAACGTAGCCGTAAGGTAGCCGTTTACCGACCACTGGGCCTGCAGGTCGAGTTCCTGGCCGAACGTCTCCGAGGACGCTTCGGCGCGAAAGTCGTGGTACCGGCCGGTCAGGGCCACCGCGCCAATCTTGCCGTTCACCGACACCCAGGCATCCTTGAGCCCATCCGCAGGCGTCGCCAGGAACCGGTCGGCCCAGCCCTGGTACCGGTGACCGTTGGCCAGCGGCGTCGCGAAACCCACACCGTTGTCAGCACCGAGAACTTCATAGGCCGCCTTGAACTCCAGTCCGGCATAGGGTGCATGGAGCTCAACGACATAGTAGTCAGCTCGGTAGCTAAGCTCGCTTCGTCCCGCGTCGCGCTGTACCGCCACAGCGGTGCGCAGTTTCACGCCGGAGAACTCGCCGTGGTATTCGAGACCCGTGCTCTTGCTGGAGTTATTGACCGTCTGAGCGGCACTGAAACCGGCCTGTGTATCGACATCCAGGGCATAGAGGAACGCCCCAAGTTGGTGTTTCTCGGCTAACCGAAAGTCCGAGCGCAGGAAAACGCTGTCACCGCGCCAATCGGCGGGATTGAAACCGTCGTCAGGGCCGAAGATGCGGTTGACCCGTGCGACATAGCTCGCATCGAAGCTCAGGCCGCTCGTCGCTTTCCATTGCAGTCTGCCGCCGTCGTAGGTCTGTTCATTGTTGCGCCAGGGTTTCGAGCCGATGAAACGCATGTCGCCAAGGACGATGCGCTGTCGCCCCAGGCCGCCCTCCAGACGCGGCGTGGCTAGCTTCAGGAAAACCTGGTTGATGTCTGTGCCTTGCGGATCAGCAACCGTCGGAAAATCAACTTGGCCGTTTTCCGTGGAGTTGTAGTCGTCGGGGCCGACATTAGACACGTTGTCGATCTCGAAGCTGGCTGAAATGGGGCCGAGGGGCCCCGATTCCAGGGTGAGCCGGGAGCGCAACAGAGACGCCTTCGCCCGATCGTCGAAGCCGTCCTGATCGACCCACTCATAGCGATAGCGAAAATCCAGCTCCGCGCTGCCCTGGGTTACAAACGAGGGCAATCGCTCCCTCGCAGCCGACTGCGATTGCGCCCAGCTGGTGACTGTCAGACCGCTTAGGACCAGGGCGAGCAGTTTCGGCGCGGCCCAGCCCGAAGCTCGACCCCTCATCGGGCGCAGCAGCGCTGTGAGCCTGAGAGGCGCGCCGAGTTTCTGCGTTCGCGCTTCCAAGGTCTTCGTTCTTTGCGTCGGTCTCGATCAGGGCGCGGGTTCGGCCACTAGCGCGAGTCGGTCGCCGCCCGGTGAGACGGCGAGACGACTCAGCTTCAGTCCGAGGTGATCGAGATCCACGACGGTCTGCCAGTCACCGTCACGCCATAGGAGTACTCGGGATCCGGCGGTGCTCATAAGAACGCCATCGGGTGTCCACGCGTGAAACTCGCCACCCGCGGGCAGAAGAGTCATTGCTTCCGTACCGTCCAGGTCGAGATCGTAGATCTCGATCACCTCACCCTCCCCAGATGCGCGGGTGTAACTCACGGCCCGGCGGTTCGGCACGGACTGCGGTGAGCGCCCGACATCGGTCGCTATAGTCCGCGCTTCCTGTGTGCCGAGCTCAATGAGCTGTAGCACCGAAGGATCCTGCAGCAGCCAGAGCGCCACGTAGTCGGCGTCAAACCATGCGTGATACCCCACCGGACCGATGTCCGGAAAGACAATTTCCGCGGCGGCGCCCTCGTCGGGCGTCCGCCACAGACGTCCGCTGGTGTCGTCGGGCGACCTGATGTAACTGATACCACTCTCGCTCGCCGGGATGGGTGTCGGAGAAAACTCGCCCTGCTCTGGAGTCGCCGTGAGGCGCGTCGTAGTCTCGGTTGCGGAATCCCAGCGCCAGATATCAGTCTTGCCAGCCTCCATCTGAACAAAGAGCAGGTCCCCCGCCGGGGTGAACAGTGGCTGATTGTCGTAACCGGGGCGCCGGGTGAGATTACGGGGCGCCTTCGCCTGCAGCGTCTCGCCCTCCCAGACCAGGTCCAATAGCCATACGTCGGTTCCTTCCGGAGGTCCGGCGGCTTCCTCAGCCTCGGTGTCATCAGCCTCCATGGGAGGTTCACCGGGGCTCTCCCTGGCGCATCCCGGGGTCATCAGGAAAGCCGCGCAAACGGCCGCGATGAGGACACCGGGCAGCCCGGGTTTGAAACAGAGTTTGGGATGGCTCATGGAGGGCTCTCGTCTGACGAATCGATGCTTTGGGGAACCGAGTCCTAAGCTATCACAGCCCTGGAGAATTACTGTCCGGTCTTGCGCAAGCGCAGGGCTGGCGCGAGAACCCCGCCCCGGGCAAAGCTCGCGAAGAGTGACCAAAACTTTTGCCTGCTTCCCAGGGCAAGTCAGACACAGCTTGAATGACCCGGCCATGCTAAGTTCCTTCCAAACCGGCCTGGGGAAGTAACGGCGTTGAACCTGCGAGTAAGAAAGAGGGTAATCGTCGCGGCGGCGGCTTCGCTTGTGCTGTTCAGCATCAACTCCTCATGGTTCGCCGCTTCCGGTAACGGCGAACCCACGCTGATCGCTCATCGTGGCATTCATCAGCTGTATAGCAAGGACGGTGTGGGGAGAGATACCTGCACCGCGACGCGCATCTTTGAGCCGACGCACACGTTCCAGGAAAACACGATTCCATCGATAGGCGCGAGCTTCACCGCGGGTGCCGACATTGTTGAAATTGACGTACATCCGACGGTCGATGGAGAGTTCGTTGTGTTCCATGACTGGACCGTGGATTGCCGGACAGATGGCGAAGGGGTGACCCGAGAACAAACGCTCGCCTATCTGAAATCGCTGGATGTCGCGTATAGCTACTCCGCGGATGGGGGGATAACCTTCCCGTTCCGCGGCGAGGGCGTCGGCATGATGCCCACCCTGAACGAAGTGTTGGAGGAATTCCCGACCGGGCGCTTCCTAATCAACATCAAGAGCGGAGACTGGGACGAAGCCGACTCGCTAATCCGCTATCTCGAGGCGCGCGACGCCCGGGATCCGACGAAAAACCAGATCTACGGCGGACGCGGTGTACAGCGAATCATGACCAGCGATCCTGAGATGGTGTTCATCCAGAGGCAGCGAGCCCAGCGATGCGCGGTGAAATATCTGCTGCTCGGATGGACGTCCTACATACCGAAGGAGTGCAGGCAGCACGCTGTTGCCGTGCCTTTGAACGTCGCGTGGCTTTTGTGGGGGTGGCCGGACCGTTTCATGCAACGCATGGCGAGCGTTGGTTCTGAAGTTGTCATAGCAGGTCCGGTGTCGAGGCTCCATGGCTTCGAAGGATTGTCCAAAGCGTCGGAACTCAACGCGATCCCCGACGGCTTTGACGGCAGCCTGTGGATCGAGAAGATTGAAGTGATCGGACCGGCCTTACTGGAAAACGATGACAACCGTGTTTTTTGATCTGGACGGTACGCTCACCGATCCGAGGGTCGGCATTGTGCGTTCCATTCATTACGCTCTGGAGACCCTGGGATTGGAGGTACCGCCGGACGATGACTTCACCTGGTGTATCGGTCCGCCGCTACTGGAAAGCTTGCGCCGCATCGTCGGTGACGAGCTGGCACCGCAGGCTCTCAAACTCTACCGCGAGAGGTTCGCTGATGTGGGATGGTGCGAAAACGAACTGTATACCGGAGTTGTTGAGGCCCTTGAGCTGCTGACGCAGACCGGCACCCGGATCTATGTCGCAACCAGCAAGCCACAGCTGTTTGCCGATCGAATCATCGGCCACTTCAAACTCGACGAATACTTCCCAAGGGTGTTTGGCTCGGAGCTTGACGGCACGCGTTCGGACAAGCGTGATTTGCTGAAGTTCGCTCTCGCGGAGGTTGGCCCGGTGGATAGCGCGGTGATGGTCGGGGACAGGAAACACGACATTATTGGCGCCAGGGCCAATGGAATGGCGTCGATCGGGGTGACTTATGGCTACGGCAGTCGTCGCGAACTCACCAGCGCTGGCGCCAGTCGGATCGTCGATGCCCCGGCGCAACTGGTCCCGGCTCTTGCCTGACTGAAGCCGCGGGTCATGCTGACTTGCTGAGCGTGCTTGACGTGCTTCTCGATTACCTTTCCCGGGCAAAAGCTGAACGCGCAACGAACACAGGCTGCGCACCGACAGCGTCAGGGCCTGCTGCCGGCAACTGATTCTTCAAGATCGGGAACGTGGACACGCGCCTTAATATGCTTGAGATTAGCGACGATCGTAAACGTCATGATGACGAGCAGCGACCATGAACTCCACTTACTGACGTGCACGATGGACCAGGCGCCCAGCTGGTCCGGATACTTCCAGACATCGAAAAAGGTGCTGAGATTCTCGGCCAGCCAGATAAAGAAGCCGATGAGCACGAAGGCCAGAAGCAGCGGCATCCGGCGCTCGCGATCCATAGGCCGGAAGACTACGGTGGTGCGCGCATAGAGGCCAAGCGCCAGGGCGCCAAGATACCAGCGGTAGTCACCGATGAAATGGTGTGTAAAAAAGTTTGCGTAGATGAGCGCCGCTACCAGCGCCGCCATCCAGTAGGGCGGATGATGTATTACGCGTAGGTCGAGCAATCGCCAGGCCTGGATGATGTAGCTCCCCACAGCCGCGTACATGAATCCCGAGAAGAGGGGTACGCCAAGCAACTTTGTGTAGGCGAAATCGGGATAGGACCAGGATTGGATCGCGTCCGACGTCTTAAACGCCTCAAGCGCGAATCCGACGGCGTGAAACAGAGTGATGGCCTTGAGTTCGTCCCAGGTCTCGAGCTTCGCCCAGAGCATCCATGCCTGAATCGCGACCGCCGCGACAAGCAATGCATCGTAGCGTGGGAGAGCAAATATACCTGCACTTGGCACAGTGAAAACCGCGATAAAGAACAGACCTGCGAAGAGGCACGCGCGCGCCTCTTTTAAGCCGAAATAGAAAAATTCGAGGACCTTTCGTTGTGCACCCGTGACGCCGGGCCAGTACTGAGAAGTCGTAAGGTGTGCGTCGAGATCACGCAGGCGAAGTCTCGCGGACCGAAGCGGGTGTTCTCGCATCAATGTTCAGTCCCGTGGTTGATGCCGCAGCTCCGACTTGGAAGGAACATAGCTTGATTTCCCGCCTGCGAACAGCTTCATGATATGTGCAGTAGCCGGAGATGCGTCTTTCGCGTGGCGGGTCGGGTCACGCCCGCCGAAGCAGCACCAGCCCCGCCAGGATGCACAGCGCCACCGGCGCGGCCGCGGCGTACATCGGCGGGAATCCATACACCAGACTGGCGGGACCGAGCAGGTCCTGGCTCAGCCGGAACAGCACCCCCGTCATGACCCCGGCAAAGATGCGAAATCCCAGGGTCCCATCGCGCAGTGGCCCGAACACGAAGGAAATCGCGACAAGCACCAGGGCTGCGAGAGCCGCGGGCTGAAGAAGCTTGCGCCAGGTCGCGAGTTCAAAGCTGCCGACGTCTTCGCCCTGGGCACGCAGGAACTCTGAATAGTCGAAGAGATCAGCCAAGGACAGCTGGGTCGGTGCCACGTTCTCCAGAGTCAGAATGCGTGGCGTAATATTGCTCTCAATGAAGAGCGCATCCTGCCTGTCACTCCTCAGCGGTTCTTCCCGAAGATCGGTGATCGCAACCTCACTGAAGCTCCAACCCCGGCCATTGAAACGCCCTCGATCGGCGAACACCAGGCGCTGTAGCCAGCCATCGGCCGCGAACTCGAAAAGCGTGATACCGAAGATCCGATTGTCAGCGCCTACGGCGGAGACGTGCATGAAGCGCCGTCCATCGCGCCGCCAAACACCGCTGTCAGGCATGCGCTGGCGATCGGTGTACAGCGCCACGGCGCGCGCACTCTGGGCCCGCTGCTCCGTGACCGGCGCGACATACTCACCCAGCAGGAAACCCAGGAGGGAAAGCAGGAGCGCCTGCTTGAGGACCGTCCAGGCCAGTCGAGTACTGGAAACACCGGCCGCCTTCATCACCACGAGTTCACTGGTGGTCGCGAGTTGTCCCAGCCCGATCAGGGCGCCGATCAGCGCCGCGAAGGGCATGTACTCGTAGCATCGACCGGGCAGCGTCAGCCCTACATAAGCCGCAATCTGGGCGAAACCGTAGGTTTCGCTGCGGCTCTCTGACTCGTCGATGAACGCCGACAAGGCATCGATGCCGACAATGACAAACAGGACGATCAGGATCGACGCCCAGACAGTGACGGCGATGTAGCGGTCGAGGCGATTCACGAACGGTGTCGGAGTCGCTGCAAATTCTGGGGACCGAACAGAAGGCCGAGAGCAAGCAGGGCAAAAGCGCCATGAATGGCCCAGTAGTGGGCAATCTCCGCTTCCCCTTCGACAATCCGTGTTCGCGTTGTCACGATAAGCAGCAGATAGCACAGGTGCAGAAGAAGCGCCGGCGCCAGCTTGATGTAACGACCGCGACGATGATCTGTTTTACTGAGACTGAGCGCCAGCACGGCCACAACGGGCACCATAACGACCAGGGAAATGCGCCAGTGCAGCGCCGCCCGGTCTTCCAGGGAATCTGAGTCGAGCAGGGACGCCGTTGTACGCGCGTCCACGGGCTCGCTGCGAACAACCGTGGGATCGTCCGGCAACCGGTGTCCGAAGCGGTTGAACTCCGTGATCTGGAAATCGTTACGCCCGGCCGCACCGGTAAAGCGGAAGCCGTCTCGAAGCTCCAGATAGCGCGCCCCGTTTTCGTCACTGCGCAGCACCTGCCCCCGCTGCGCCACCGTGATATGGCCACGCCGGGGCACCTCGGCTGAGTTGCGGTCGGCGGGCTCGTAGGCAAACACCTGGCGCAGCTGACCCTCTTCCTGGTCGATGCCGGCGGCGAAGGTGACCAGACCATCGCTGCCCTGCCCCTGGAAACGGCCGGCCGCGAGAAACTGCAGGCCCCGCAGGGCTTTCGGATCGTTGAGCAGTGCTTCGGAGCGCGCGGCCCCCTGGGGCGTAAGAAACAGCGCAAGGCCCGCGACCAGCAGCGTAATCAACAAGGCCGGTGTCAGCGTATGACGCAGCATCTGCCCGGGCCCGACACCGCAGGCCGACATCACGACCATCTCGCTCTCCACGTAGAGGCGTCCATAGGCCATGAGGATGCCGATAAAGAGTCCGAGCGGCAGCAGCAGCTCGAGAAAGCCGGGCATACGATAGAACATCACCGGCAGCAGGATCTCCGCCGCCAGCTTTCCTGACGCGGCCTCGGCGAGATACTTCACAAAGCGTCCGGTGATAATGATCGCGAGAAGCACCACGCTCACGGCCATGGTGTGACCGAGCACATCGCTCGAAAGATATCGCCTGAGACGCACCGCGCTGCATCCGGTTCAGTTTGCCCGGCGATCACCTTACACTACCGCCCTTTTTTCAGGGGATAAGAACATGTCAAATCTGCGCTTCAGCACCCGAAGCTACAAGGCGGCGGACAAACTCAGCGGTCAGTGCCTCATCCTGCCCCTGGCGAAGTCCCTGGATCTTGATGCCGCGGCCAAACGCGTGGATCAGGACAGTGGCGGCCTGATCAGCCGCTGCATCAACAGCGGCGATTTCAAGGGCAACGCTGGTGAATCCCTGCTGCTGCACAGCTCCGGGGTCGTCGCGCGGATTCTCCTGGTGGGTACGGGAGGGGGTGGCGGCCATAAGGATGCACTGCTGAAGCTGTGTGCTTCACTTGCGCGCAAGCTTCTGGCCAGTCAGGCAACGGACGCCACTCTTCTGGGCACATCGCTCAAAGGCAAGACCATCGACAAGGCGTGGCTCGGTCATCGACTCGCCCGCGAACTCGTGTACCACGGCTACCGCTACGACCATACAAAATCAAAGGCCGCGACCAAACCGGTGCTCAAGCGCTTCACCGTGATTGCCGGCGACGCCAGCGAGGCAAAGGCATTCAAGGCCGGACTCGCCAAAGGTAACGAGGTCGGTAACGGCATCAACCTCGCGCGAGAACTCGCCAATCGGCCCGGCAATCACTGCACGCCGGAAGATCTTGCCCGGGAGGCACGCCGTCTCGCCCGCGGCGAAGACAAAGTGAGCTGCAAGATCCTCAACGAAAAGGCCATGGCAGAGCTCGGCATGCATTCGCTGCTATCCGTAACGGCAGGCACGGCCACGCCGGCGCGACTGATCGTCGTCGAGTACAAGGGCGGCAAGCGCGGCGCTGCACCCCACGTTCTCGTCGGCAAGGGCATTACCTTCGACAGCGGCGGCATCTCCCTCAAGCCGGGCGCGAAGATGGATGAGATGAAGTTCGATATGGGCGGCGCGGCCAGCGTGCTGGGCACACTGCATGCCGTGATCTCCATGAAGCTGCCGTTGAACGTCGTGGGCATCATTGCCGCCGCGGAGAATATGCCCAGCGGTACGGCTACGAAGCCCGGCGACGTCGTCACCTCCATGGCCGGCATCACGATCGAGATCCTGAATACCGATGCCGAAGGGCGCCTGGTGCTCTGCGACGCCCTCACCTACGCGGGACGCTACAAACCGGCCACCGTGGTCGACATCGCTACACTGACGGGAGCCTGCGTTGTTGCCCTGGGCAGTCACGCCAGCGGTCTCTTCGCCAACGAAGACGATCTTGCTGACCAGCTCCTCAGCGCTGGCACCGAGGCTCACGACCGCGCCTGGCGCATGCCCATCTGGGACGACTACCAGAAGCAGCTCGACAGCAATTTTGCCGACGTGGCCAATATCGGGGGGCCCGGCGCCGGCTCCGTGACCGCCGCGTGCTTCCTCGCGCGTTTCACCAAGGATTATCGCTGGGCCCACCTGGACATTGCCGGCTCCGCCTGGAACTCAAGCCCCAAGGGGGCTACGGGCCGTCCCGTCGGGCTCCTGACCCAGTACCTTTGTGATCGTGTAAACGATTGACCCGCGTCGGCTTCTACATCGTAGAGAACAGCGATCCCGACAGCCCGCTGCGCCTGGCGCTGCGTCTCACGGAAAAGGCGCATCGCCAGGGTCACCGAATCTTCCTCAACTGCAGCAACGAGGATGAAGCCCGCGGTCTTGACGAACGTCTGTGGACCTACCGCAGTGCCAGCTTCGTACCGCATGCCCTGATCACGGACAGTGCATCGGAGCAGGTCTGCATCGCCTGGGGTCAGGACCCCGAAGGCCATGACGATCTGCTTATCAATCTGTGCATCGATGTGCCCTCGTTCATGAGCCGCTTTAAGCGCGTGGCGGAACTGGTCAACCAGGAACCGCATCGGCTTGAGGCCCTGCGCAGTTCCTGGCGGCACTACCGGGAACGCGGCTACTCGTTGGAAGAACACAGACTCGCGAGCGTATAATCCGCCGCCCTCGCACGCCAGGCACAGCATGGAAAAGACATTCAGCCCCGCCAAAATCGAAGCCCGCTGGTACGAGCGCTGGGAGCGCAGCGGCTGCTTCGCACCTCAGGGTGGCGAGGAGCCGTACACCATCATGATCCCGCCGCCGAACGTTACCGGTTCGCTGCACATGGGACACGGCTTTCAGGAAACGCTCATCGATGCCCTGATCCGCTATCACCGCATGGCCGGTTACGACACGCTGTGGCAGGTCGGCACGGACCACGCGGGAATTGCCACGCAGATGGTTGTGGAGCGCCAGCTCGCGGCCGAGGGCAAGGACCGCCACGAGTTGGGTCGGGAGCGTTTCGTCGAACGCATCTGGGAGTGGAAAAACACATCGGGCGGACGCATTACGCGTCAGCTGCGGCGGCTCGGCGCATCTCCCGACTGGAGTCGCGAGCGCTTCACGATGGACCAGGGTTTCTCCAAAGCCGTGCAGGAGACCTTTGTTCGCCTGTATCGGGAAGGCCTTATCTATCGGGGTCAGCGACTGGTGAACTGGGATCCGGCGCTGCACACGGCGATCTCCGACCTTGAGGTCATCTCCGAGGAAGAGGACGGCAGCCTCTGGCATTTTCACTACCCCTTCGCCGATGGCGAAGGCCACGTCACCGTGGCGACGACGCGCCCCGAGACGATGCTCGGCGACAGCGCCGTCGCCGTGCATCCCGACGACGAGCGCTATGCCCATCTCGTGGGGCGGGAAGTGGAGCTACCGCTCTGCGATCGCCGCATCCCGATCATCGCCGATGCCTACGTCGATCCAGAGTTCGGTACGGGCTGCGTGAAGATAACCCCGGCTCACGACTTCAATGACTATGAAATGGGACAGCGCCATGACCTGCCGCTGATCAACGTACTCACGGCAGAGGCGACGATCAGCGAAGCGGCCCCCGAGTTCTACCGCGGTATGGATCGGTTCGTGGCCCGGGAACACGTTGTGGAGGATCTCGAAAAACTCGGACTGCTCGGGTCCGTGGAGCCCCACCGTCTGAAGGTACCGCGAGGAGATCGAAGCGGCGTTGTCATCGAGCCGTTTCTCACCCAGCAGTGGTTCGTGGACGCGGCCACGCTCGCCGGCCCCGCGATTCACGCTGTGGAAAACGGGCAGATTGAGTTCGTCCCCAAGCAATGGGAAAACACCTACTTCGCCTGGATGCGAGACATCCGCGACTGGTGCATCAGCCGGCAGCTATGGTGGGGACACCGCATCCCCGCCTGGTACGCCCCCGACGGCAGTGTTTACGTAGGCAACGACGAGGCGAGCGTACGCGCGGAAAATGGTCTCGACGAACACCTGCCCCTGCACCAGGACGAAGATGTTCTCGATACCTGGTTTTCGTCCGCGCTCTGGACCTTTGGGACCCTGGGCTGGCCGGAAGAAACGGCGGAACTTGCGCGCTATCACCCGAGCTCGGTGCTCGTGACGGGCTTTGACATCATCTTCTTCTGGGTGGCGCGGATGATCATGATGACGCTTCACCTGCGCGGGGAAGTACCCTTCCGCAAAGTCTACGTACATGGCCTGGTGCGCGACGGCGAAGGACAGAAGATGTCCAAGTCCAAGGGCAACGTGCTCGACCCCATCGACCTTATCGACGGCATCGACCTGGCGGCGCTTGTCGAAAAACGCACGGCCGGCCTGATGCAGCCTCAGCAGGAAAACCGCATCCGGGAAGCCACGAAGCGACAGTTTCCGGACGGCATCAATGCCTACGGCACCGACGCGCTGCGCTTTACGTTCTACTCCCTGGCATCGACGGGGCGGGATATCAAATTCGATATCGGGCGCATCGAGGGTTTCCGGAATTTCTGCAACAAGATCTGGAACGCCGCCCGCTTCGTGCTTATGAATTGTGAAGGCGAGGACTGCGGTCAGAATCCAGCCGAACCGCGCAGCCCCGGCATCGCGGAGCGCTGGATCGAATCGGAGCTCACGCGCATGCTGGGTGAGCTTGAGCGCGCCGTGGAGGACTATCGCTTCGATCGCGCCTCTCAGCTGCTCTACGATTTTATCTGGAATGAATACTGCGACTGGTACCTCGAACTATCCAAGGTAGCCCTGCGTGACGATGATCCCGACAAACAGCGCGCCGTACGCCATACGCTGATCCAGGTCCTGGAACAAAGCCTGCGCGCCCTGCACCCGTTCATGCCGTTTATCACGGAAGAGATCTGGCAGAGCGTGAAGGGGCTGGCCGGACGCAGCGGCGACAGCATCGTACTGCAGCCCTATCCGCGCTCCGCGGCGGCGAAGGACGCGCAGGCCTGCGAAGACATCGCATGGCTCAAGGATTTCGCCCTGGCCATTCGCGCTATCCGCGGAGAAATGGACATACCGCCCAGTAAGCGCCTTCCCGTGCTCCTGCGCGGTGGTACGGAACCCGATCGCAGGCGTGTGGATGCCCTTGGCGACGCACTGCTTCAGATTGGCGGCCTCGCGAAACTCTCGTGGTTGGGAGACGACACGGCACCCGCGGCGGCGACCGGCCTGTGCGGAGATCTTGAGCTTCTTGTGCCCCTTGCGGACGTCATCGACCCAGCCGCCGAAATAGCGCGCCTCGATCGAGAAATCGAAAAGGCGGAGGGGGAGTTGCAGCGACTGGTAGGCAAACTTAATAATAAGAGCTTCGTGGAGCGTGCACCTGCCGAGGTGGTCGCCCGCGAACGCGAGAAACTCGCGAACCAGACTTCGGCGCTGGAACGCTTACGCGAACAGCGGCAAAAGCTGGCCGGGCTAGCTCCCTGAACTGGAACGGACCGGCGCAGGGACAGATTTCAGAGTTACGAGCGGTACGTCAGATACCGCCGGAGGCGCCAAAGGCGCATTGAGGTGAGGGAATGAGTGACCGTGTCATAGGCACCGTCAAGTGGTTTAACAATGCCAAGGGCTTCGGGTTCATAACGTCTGAGAACTACGAAGGTGATGTGTTTGTGCACTTCCGCTCGATCCAGGGCGAAGGCTATCGCACCCTGAACGAGGGTCAGGCCGTGGAGTTCACGCTCGTCGAGGGTCCCAAGGGTCTTCAGGCCGAAGACGTCGCCAAGGTCTAGCTTCGCGCTAGACGCCCGCGCTGACTCCAGAGACAGCGCGGACGACAGAACGGCAACGGCTTTGGCGGTCGCTCGGGCACTAGCCCGGCCTGATACTCAGCACGGCCGTTAAGCCCTGCCATAAAACAAGGCGGCACACCGCGGACTGAACGCGGTACACGCCGCCAGCAGAAACAGGAACCAATCGTAGTATGTCCATTCCAGGCAAGGTGCTTATCGCCCTGCTCTCGGCCCTGCTTGTGGCCGTTGTCGCGCCCTTCATCGACTCGCAGTATCAGTTGCTGACCGTTTTTATTCCGGCGGCGGTCGCTGCCCTTCTTGCCGTGGTGCTCAGTCATCGTGCCCTGCCGGTGCCCGGTGCGATCGCCGCGGGCGCTGAAGCTACCGCAGCACCGCCTGCGTCGGCCAAGCCTTCTAAATCCTCGTCCGGGCAAACGAAGAGCGACACTCGCAGTAGGCATGGGAACAAGCAGCGCGACGAAAAAGCGGCCGGCTCGCCGAACGGAAAACGCCGCGGCAAAGGTGGGAAAGGTGGCGCTGGCGATGCCAAGGCAGCGAAGGGGGGACCCGGAGAGTCTCCTCGTCCCTCGGCCCGCAGCGACGCGGCGCTTGAGCACGGCACGGTCAAATGGTTCAACGTATCCAAGGGCTACGGGTTCATCGTTCGCGAGAACGGGGATGAGATCTTCGTGCACCACCGCTCGGTGCAGGGCGAAGGACGCGGCCGACTTGACGACGGCTCGAGCGTACGCTTCCGGGTCGTCACTACCGATAAAGGTCCCCAGGCCGAAGACGTCGAACCCGTCTAGTGCCGGGCGCCCAACAACATCGTTTTCGCGGCGCGGTCTTTCCGACTTCGGCCCACCCCGCAATCCGAAAGGCCAAACGGCAGTTCGAGGCGCCGGAGATCCACGGCAACAAGCTGTGGAAGTCGAGTTGCCTCATCATCGACTATCTGCACCGGCATCCTGAACCGAAGCCGCGGAGCGTCCTGGACGCGGGCTGCGGCTGGGGAATCGGCGGCATCTGGTGCGCCCAGCGTTTCGGCGCCGAGGTGACCTCTCTTGACGCAGACCGGCACGTTTTTCCCTTTCTCGAAGTCACCGCGGAACTCAATGGGGTCCGTACCACCCAACGGGTCTGTCGCTTTGAAAAAGTAACGAAGCGCGAGCTCGCCGCATTCGATACGTTGATCGCCGCCGATGTGTGTTTTTGGGACGAACTCGTGGCTCCGGTCAGCAATCTCGTAAACCGCGCGCTCGATGCGGGGGTCAGCCGAGTCATTGTCGCCGATCCGGAGCGACCGACTTTTCATGAAATGGCGGAGCGCTGCATCGAACGCCACGGCGGCGAGCTGCTCAACTGGCGGACCCGAGGCAGTCTCGCGAGCCAGGGCGCGCTCCTGGTCATCAACAATGAGTGAATCACTCGTTGCCTCACCATCGCAGCGCTTCTGCGGCGAGCGCTGACCCGGGCGCTCCGGCGCCTTCTTCGAGGTCAAACCGTCATCATCGCTTGCCGCTCGAGAGTGATGGCCGCCTCGAGGGGCGGGTATCTTACTCGGCTGTGATCGTTCTCCAGGTGGTCCCCAATCCCTCGACGGCGACGGCTGCGCCCGCGGCGTAAGCCGGCCGAAAGCGGCTGGCCTGGAGATTGCGTCGGAGACGCTCCGTGTCAGAGTCACGCTGGCCGTCGCAGCCGGAAACGCGAACCCGTCCCCGCTCCGACACGTCCAGGACGCAGTGGATGACGCGGTCGCTGCGTATTCCCGGATGAATGAATACGCCGGCCGCGGGCAGGGGTTGCGGTGTTTCAAACCAGGATGCCCGGAGCCCGAGGAGGTTCGAGGAGCCCAGATCGTCCCAGAGCTGGATGTAGATGTCTTCCGCGGCCCGCGACGCTCCCTGCCAGTGCTGCCAGTCCCCCAACTCAAGCCGCAGTTCCGCCCGGGCCTGAACCTCATCGAGCGGTATACGCGCGAGCGCTTCTTCGAGGATGTCCCGGCCGCGGCCGCGCAAGGTACGTTTCAGATTTTCTACTCGCTCTCGCAGCGGATCGAAATCGAGCGGATCCTCTCGTCTCCTGCGCTGGGTTCGGGGGTCGTAAAGGAATTCCTGGACGTCGATCATGTCGTCGACGATGTACAGCGTTGCGAGCTGGCTCAGGCTGATGTCGCGGAGGTAGCGCCAGTCTGCCGACGGATCTTCGAGGAGGGCGACCCGCAGCTCCTCCTGGGTGGCGTGCAGCTCAAGGAGTCGGCCGCGCGGGTCGCGGTCGATCTTGCGAAGCAGTGCTTCGCGCTGCCAGGCAAAGTACTCCATGGCCGCGGCCCAGCGCAGTTCGCTATAAGGTGCCCGACCGGCGCCATAAAGCCGAAAAAAATAGGAGTAACGCGCGTCGAGGGCGTCGAGATCACCGCGACGTCGGTCACTGTCGAGGATGGCCCGGAGGATCGGACCCTGGGAAGGACTGTAGAGGCCTTCATTGACCCGGATCAGGTGCAACGCGCGTTCCCGAAGCCCGAGCGCCGCCGCGTTGTCGCCGTTGGCATCCAGGAGTCGCGCCAGGTCCCCAAGGGTCTCTACCAGTTCCACGGCGTAGGGGCCGTAACGCAGTTCCTGGGCATCGGCACGCTCGCGAAGCTCACGGAGACCGTCGGCCGGATCAGGACCCGGAGACTCGCCGATACCTTCCAGCGGCTCACCGTCCACGGCCGAAGCACTCAGTAAAGCGAGCTCTTCCCTTTCCTGCTCAACCCAGTCCCGCGCCGCCATATAGCGCTTCCCGTGCGGCTCCGGCGCGGCAAAAACGCCGGCAGCGAAAGTAACGCAAAGCACAAAGAAAGAGGAAAGCAGGTAACGCATAGAGCCGATATAATGCCGCACCTCCAGCCAGGCCGAAACCTTCGTAACAGCATGTCCCGCAATAAGCGCCGGGAAATCCCGCGTTTCCAATGTCCGATTATCGAAACACACTGCCACCTCGATTACCTGGACGCCGCTGACCTCGCCGGGGAGCTGGAAGCGGCCCGGGAACTGGGTATCGGGCGCATCGTGACCATTGCCGTGAGCCCCGACAACCTGGATACGGTGCAGGCTATCGCCGCCTCGGACCCTGATCTGTACTGCACTCAGGGTGTGCATCCTCACGAGGCCGAGTCCTTTGACGATGGCGTAGCCGCGCGCATCCGAGAGAATGCCGCCAAGGACAAGGTTGTCGCCATCGGCGAGATCGGTCTCGACTATTACTATGACCACGCGGATCGCCAGGTGCAGCGTGACGTGTTTGCGCGGCAGTTGGCCATTGCCAGCGAGGTCGGTCTGCCCGTGGTGATTCACAGTCGCGACGCCGACGAAGACACGCAGTCCATCCTTGCCGAATACGCCCCTTCTCTCACCCGCAAGGGCGTCATTCACAGCTTCAGCTCCGGTCTGCCCCTCGCACGCTTTGCGCTCGAAGCCGGGTTTGATCTGGGCTTCAACGGCATGGTGACTTTTCGCAATGCGGACAACGTGCGTGAAGCCGTCGCCCTCTGCCCGGTCGAACAATTATTACTGGAAACGGATTCGCCCTATCTCACCCCGGTGCCCTATCGCGGCCGCCAGAACGCACCGCGCTACCTGCCCTTCATTGCGGAGAAGATTGCCGAAGTGAAAGCCCTGCCCGTGGAAGAACTCCTCCAGGTATGCCTGCGCAACAGCGAACGACTGTTCTTCAGCCGTGACGCTGACCGCGCCTCGAGCGCGGAGCACGAAGGCAGCGCATCAGCATGAGTTTCGCCATCGGACAGCGCTGGCTCAGCCACGCGGACAGCGAGCTTGGCCTCGGCATCGTTGTCGACGAAGACCCCCGGCGTGTAACGCTGCACTTTCCGGCCGTCGCGGAGGATCGGACCTACGCCGTGGCCAACGCGCCCCTGACCCGGTTGCGCCTGCGCCCCGGTGATCGCCTGAAAACACGGGAAGGACAGCAGTATACGGTCAGCGCCGTGCACGAAGAGTACGACCTCCTCACCTATGAAGATCGGGAGCATGGGGCTCTCGTCGCGGAACTCGAACTCGATGACCGCATCGACCTGAGCACGCCGCGACAGCGTCTCCTGACGAGCCAGTTTGACAGCAACGCGGCGCTGTCCCTGCGCGTGGCGACCTGCAAGCATTTGGACAGGCTGCAGCGCAGCGGGCTCCGCGGACTCCTCGGCACGCGTACGTCGCTCCTGCCGCACCAGCTCTACATCGCAGGAGAGGTCGGGCGGCGCCACGCGCCGCGAGTACTCCTCGCCGATGAGGTCGGTCTTGGCAAGACCATCGAGGCGGGCATGATCCTTCATCGCCAGCTTCTCACGGGCTCCGCGCGCCGTGCTCTGATCGTCGTACCGGACTCGCTGCAGTTTCAATGGCTCGTGGAGATGCGCCGCCGCTTCAATCTGCATTTTGCCCTCTTCGACGCGGAGCGCCTGGCGGAAAGTGACGGCAACGCCTTCGAAGATGAGCAGCTCGTGCTCTGCCCCAGCGGCCTCTTTTCCGATCGCGAAGCCTGCGCCCTGGCGCTCCAGGCCGCCTGGGACCTTGTCGTCGTCGATGAAGCGCATCGCCTGCCGCTTGGCGGAGATACCCCCACGGACGACAGCCAGGTTCCGACGCAAGCTGCGAAGGGTGCCGTCGCAGCGGGTTTCCTCGAAGCGCTCGCGCAGTGCAGTGCGGGGCTTCTGCTCCTGACCGCCACGCCTGAGCGGGTGGGTCAGCGGGCGCACTTCGCCAGGCTCGCGCTGCTCGACCCGGAACGCTTTCACGACTTCGATGCCTTTCAGCAGGAAGAGCAGACCTATGCGCGCTGGAGCGCCATGATCGAAGCGCTGGAGCGCGGCGACACACCTGAGGACCTCCCGGTCGACATTGGCGCCGCGAGCGCCGAAGACCGCATCGCGGCGCTCATTGATCGCTACGGTACGGGCCGCGTACTGTTCCGAAACTCCCGCGCGGCCGTGGGAGGCTTTCCCCATCGCCATCTGCATCGCCACCTGCTCGCGGCACCGGAGAACGAGCACTTTCTGACCACGTTTCCCGACGAGGGTCTGGACCACAAAACCTGGCTCGCCGGCGATCCCCGGGTAGCCTGGTTGATCGAACATCTCCGGGCGCTTCGCCCCGCCAAGGTTCTGGTGATCTGCGCTCGCGCCGAAACGGCGCAGACCCTGGAAGAGCATCTGCAGCTACGCGCGGGCATTCGCGCCGCGGCGTTTCACGAAGGTCTCAATCTCGTGGAGCGCGACCGAGCCGCCGCCTACTTTGCCCAGCCGGAACAGGGTGCTCAGGCTTTGATCTGCTCCGAGATCGGTGGCGAGGGCCGGAATTTCCAGTTCGCCCAGCATCTGGTGCTCTTCGACCTTCCCCGCCATCCGGACCAGCTTGAGCAGCGCATCGGGCGTCTCGACCGCATAGGCCAGGCCGCGGACATCCACCTGCACGTGCCCTACATCGCCGGCAGTGCCCAGGAAACGCTCCTGCGCTGGTACGACGAGGGCATGGGTCTGTTCACCCACAGCTGTTCGGCCGGAGATATGATCCTCGGGCGCTTTGGTGAGCAACTCGAGGCCGAGCTGCGCGAGCGCGGCCCGGGCTTCGAAGAGCTGCTGCGTGCTACCGCGGAGTTCACGGCCCAAACCCGTCTCGAACTGAGTGAGGGACGTGATCGCCTGCTCGAACGCAGTTCCTGCCATCGCCCCACCGGCGAGGCGCTTGCACAACGTATTACGGAGCTGGAAAACCCAGAACGGCTCGGGCGCTACCTCGAAGACCTTTGCGCGGTGGCCGGGGTTGAGCACGACGAGCACAGCGAACATGCAGCCGTACTCAGACCTGCGGAGCAGGAGGTGCTGGCCGTGTTCCCGGAGCTTCCCGAGGAAGGCGTGACCGTTACCGTGGACAGAAGTCGGGCGCTTGAGCGCGAGGATTTTGTATTCCTTGGCTGGGAACACCCCTGGCTCGAAGGCGCCATGGAGAGTGTTCTCGAGAGTTCCCTCGGGCAGGCCAGTGTCGCCTCCCTGAGTTTGCGCGGTGTTCCCACGGGATCGCGTCTCTATGAGTTCGTGTTCACGGCCCAGGTCAGTGCGCCGCGATCCCTTGGGCTGAACCGCTATCTTTCCCTGCATCCCCTGCGTCTTCTCGTTGACGCCCGGGGCAAGGACCTTACGGAACTGCTTCGCCACGGGGCACTGAACGAGCGCATTGAGAGCATGCCGCGTGCCACCGCAAGCAAGGTCGTGCGCCAGCTCCGGGAGGAAATCGACGCCCGCACCGATGCAGCCGAAGCCCAGGCCCTTACGCACCTGGATACGCTGCGCAACACCGCGCAGGAAGAGTACTCGCGCCACATTGAAGGCGAGATTCAGCGATTGGAAGCTCTGCGCGAGCACAATCCTGCCATCCGCGGCGAGGAAATTGAGCGACTCCGAGAGCGTCTGGAAGAAGGACGACAGGGCCTGGCCGGTGCTCAGATCAAGCTCCAGACCCTGCGCCTGGTGTTGATCCGTTAGTTCACTTCCGGCGGCTTCACGTCAGACGCCAGCCGCACCGTGCGCGGTACCGCCTAGGACGTGGAGAAACTGCCCGCGGCGACGTGCTGCCCACCGTCCAGCACAAGCACGTGCCCGGTAACAAAGGCCGAAGCCCTGGAACACAAATAGATCGCGCTGCCTGCCGCGTCTTCAGCGCTGCCGAGACGGCTGCGTGGAATGGAGCGGGCCAGCTCTTCTTCGTGTTCCAGGAGGTGGGCGGTCATCTTGCTGGGGAAGAAACCCGGGGCGATCGCGTTGACGTTGATGTGATCGCGGGCCATATCGACCGCGAGCTGTTGGGTCAGGTGGTGTACAGCGGCCTTGCTCGCCACGTAGGAGTAGTTTTGCAGCGGCGCATAGCCAAGCCCATTGATGGACCCGATATTGATAACGCGGGCGGGGTCATCAGCGCTCGCGGCGGCGCGGAGCTGCGGTAGCAGGGCCTGGGTGAGGAAAAAGATCGAGCGCACGTTCAGGTTCATCACCTTGTCCCAGCCTTGCAGCGGGAACTCGTCCAAGGGCGCACCCCAGGTTGCACCGGCGTTGTTTACCAGAATATCGATGCGCTCCTCGCGGCTTGCCAGGTCCGCGACAAAGGCCTCCATCGCATCCGGCGAAGATAGATCCGCGGGGAGCGCGATGCACTCACCGTAGGTGGATAGCGTCGCAGCGGTCTCGGCAAGCGCGTCGGCGTTGCGCGCGCTTATGTAGGTCCTGACACCCTCTTCCACGAAACCCCGCGCGATCATGGCCCCGATTCCTCGGGAGCCTCCCGTTACCAGCGCAACCTTGCCGCGCAGATCAAAAAGTCTTTCCACAGCTAGATCCCTACCTCATGCCATTGGTTGCAATTGTGTGAAGCCACGATCCATACCGGTTCAGCGCCCCCAGCCACCCTCTCGCTGCGCGGCCGCGAGCGCAAGGCCGAGTTGCGCTCTCGTATCCGCAGGGTCGATGACCGCGTCGATTTCGAGATGCGCGGCCGCTTCGACGGCCTTGCCGCGTTCGTACATCTCACCGAGGTAGCGATGGAACAGCGCTTCCCGCTCCTCCCCGGCCGGCACGGCGTCAAGTTCCTTGCGGAAGCCCAGGCGCACGGCTCCCTCGAGACCCATGCCCCCAAACTCACCGGTCGGCCAGGAGAGGGCCAGTTCGGGTACGGCGAAACTCCCGCCTACCAGGGCCATCGCTCCGAGACCGTAGGCCTTGCGCAGAAACACGGCGAAGATCGGCACCCTAAGGCTGGCGGCCCGCTCGAAAAGCGCGCTCATTCGCTGCACCGCCGACTCCGCCTCGCTTGCCGGACCGACCATGAATCCCGGAGTGTCGACCAGGGAAATGACCGGGATTCCGCAGCGATCGCACAGCGACAGGAAGCGCGCTGCCTTATCGGCGGCATCGGCGTCGACAGCACCACCGAGCTGGCGGCAGTCGCTGGCCAGCACGCCCACCGATCGTCCATCGAGCCGGGCGAGCGCGGTGATGACGCTGCGCCCGTAGATCCGTCTCAGCTCAGTCAGGCTGTCAGGGTCGAAGAGCGTTTCCAGTATGGCGCGCACATCGTAGCTCCAGCGTCGATCCGCCGGAAGGACGTCGCGCAGGCAGCCCTGGTCTTTGACTGGTGGCGCGCCGAGATCGCCCTGGAAATACCACAGAAGCCGGCGCGCCGCCGCCGTCGCCGCGGTTTCATCCGCCACCAGTAAATCGAGCAGCCCGTTCCGCTCCTGCAGCGCGGCAGGCCCGATCTCTTCGGGTCGAAACTGGCCGAGGCCACCCCCTTCGATCATGGCGGGTCCCGCCATGCCGATACTGGACGCCCGCGTCGCTATGCGAAGGTCTGCGGCGCCGAAAAGTGCCGCGTTGCCGGCAAAGCAGTACCCGTTGTTAACGGCAATGCGCGGCTGTCCCGTATTCAGCGCGGACCAGCTGGCGAAGGTGGACACGTTGAGACCGGCGATCTGCGTCGTGACGTCCGTATCCCCGGGACGCCCTCCCCCACCTTCCGTATACATAACCACCGGAAGACGCTGTCGTCGCGCGATGGCGAGGATGCGATCAATCTTGGCGTGGTGAAAGAATCCCTGAGTGCCGGCAAGCACGCTGTAGTCGTTGATGACGACGGCGGCGCAGGAGCGCTCCGCGCCGACGTGCTGGCTGTTGATGCGCGCCAGGCCGGTAATCACCCCGTCGCCCGGCGTGTCGCGTTCGAGCTCGGCCGCGCTGCGGCGACCGCGCTGCGCCGCCACCGCGAGCGCGCCGTATTCAACAAAACTGTCTGGGTCAACGAGGTCAGCGAGGTTCTCTCGCGCGCTTCGGTAGCCGCGGCTGTGGCGACGCTCTATGGCATCGCCGCGCCGGGCGTCACTGCCCCGGGCGAGGCGATCTCTGAGCTCGTGCAACTCCCGGCGATCCGCCGCGGCGTCATCGCCGGAGCCCGACTCCGTGGTCATCGCAGCTTGCGTTGCTCAGCGGCCACTGAATTCCGCTTCGCGTTTCTCCAGAAATGCCATGACGCCCTCGCGCGAGTCCTCGCTGGAGATACAGATGTTCTGCATCTCGGCTTCGCGGGAAATCATATCGGCGAAGGCGCTGCCATCGGCGAGGTCGAGAGCCTGCTTCGAGTAGCGCACGGCCAGGGGCGCTTTGCGGGCGAGCTCCGCCGCCCAGGAAGCCGCGGTCGCGGTCTCTTCGCCTTCGGCGACGACGCGATTGCACAGCCCCAGTTCAAGGCAGCGCGCGGCGCCGACCCGTTCACCGCCAAGGATGATCTCCAGGGCCCGCTTGCGTCCCACGGCGCGCAGGAGCTGCCACGTGGCGCCGCCGTCGGGGATGAGACCGATCGCCGCGAAGGCCTGGTACAGGTAGGCGCTCTCGGCCATGACGACAAAATCGCAGGCGAGCATGTAGGCGCTGCCGACGCCGGCGGCGGCGCCGCGCACCTCGGCGATCCAAAGCTTGGAGGACCCGGTGATGGCGAGGAGCCCGGGCTTGTACTCATTTTTGAGCATGTGCTCCGTGGCATCCCCTCGGTCCCGCGCATCGCCTTCGAATCCCTCACTCAAATCCGCTCCCGCGCTGAAGGCCCGGCCCTCACCCGTAAGAATCACTACCCTCAGCTCGGGGTCAGCGTTGAGCTCCAGGGCCGCCGCCAGGATCTCGCGTCGCATCGTCGAGTCAAAAGCATTCAGCTTGTCCGGGCGATTCATCACCAGACGCGCGATCGAGCCCTCACGCTCGATACGCAGGGTCTGGTAGCTGTTGTGTGATGTCATGTGGTGTCTCCTGGACGGCTCCCGCGGAGCCTCATCTGCGCGTGCTTACCGTAGGTACAGGGTAGTCTTCCCGGGCCCGGCAACGAAAGCTGCCGATGAAAGCCTAGCAAAGCGGGTAAGGACCGATGGTCAAACCAGAGCGCCACTTTCCCGCAATCGGACTATCTCGCTCTCGGCGAAGCCCAGGGCGGCGAGCACCGCCGTCGTATCAGCCCCGTTGGCCCGCGAACCGTGGGCTATCTCGGATGGCGTACGCGAGTAGCGCGGTGCCGGCGCGGGCTGTGTCACACCGTCTACCTGTACGTAGCTGCCGCGGGCTACTGCTGCCCTATGTTGAGGCGCTTCGGTAACGCGCAACACCGGCGCAAAGCAGACGTCGGTCCCCTCCAGCAGTTCGCACCACTCGTCGCGGCGGCGGCCGCGGATCACCTCAGCGAGCTTGGTCTTCAATTCGGGCCAGCGTTGCGGATTGTTCTGCTCCGCGAAGGTATCGGGGTCAAGGTCCGCGCGCTCGATCAGCAGAGCGTAGAACTGAGGCTCGATAGAGGCGATCGCCACGTACTCGCCGTCGGCGCACTCGTAGGTGTTGTAAAAGTGCGCTCCACCGTCCAGAAGATTGGCCTCACGTACGTCGGCATTCCACTGCCCGACCGCCTGGAACGTGTGCATCATCCACATCAGCTGCGCCGTACCATCCACCATGGCGACGTCCACGACCTGACCGCGCCCGGAGCTGGCGCTCTCCAGGAGTGCCGCGAGGAGACCATTGACCAGCAGCATGGCTCCACCACCGAAATCACCGACCAGGTTGAGGGGAGGCATGGGTCGGCCCTGGGCCTCACCGTTCGCGTAGAGAGCCCCGGTAACGGCGATGTAATTGAGATCGTGACCCGCGGCGTGAGCGAGCGGACCGTCCTGACCCCAACCTGTCATGCGTGCGAAGACCAGCTTGGGATTGCGCTTCAGGCAGACCTCGGGACCCAGTCCCAGCTTTTCGCACACCCCGGGGCGATAGGGGTCAATCAGCGCGTCCGCGCTCTCCAGGATGCGCAGGAGCGCCTCCACGCCATCGGGGTTCTTCAGGTTGATCACCATCGACTTCTTGCCCCGACCGCTGACGCACTCCATGGGCGAAGGCTCGTCGGTGGCCGCGCGGTCAATGCGTATGACCTCGGCGCCCTGGTCGGCCAGCATCATGCCGGCCATCGGGGCAGGGCCGATTCCGGCGAGTTCTACAATCGTGTATCCGTTCAGAGGTCCCATGGCGTCAGCCCCTCAGAAATTTCGTGTGTTGAAGGGCTGGTAGTCCTCGCCCAGGCAATCGCGGCTGATGATGAGCTTCATTACCTCGGAGGAGCCGGCGTAAATCGTGGAAATACGCGCGTCAGTGTACTGTCGGCTGATCGGATACTCGTCCATATAGCCTGCGCCGCCATGGAGCTGAACGCCTACATCCGCGGCGCGAACCTGGAGTTCGCTGGTGGCAAGCTTGGCCTTCGCCGCATCCACCGCCGTTAGCTGACCGGCGTTGAAGGCCGCCACGCACTGGTCCACATAGGTCTGCTGGATGTCCAGCTCGCTGCGCAGCTCCGCCAGTTTGAACTGGGTGTTCTGAAACGCGGCAACGGGTTTTCCGAAGGCCTTGCGCTCACGCACGTAATCGCGGGTCAGATCCCAGGATAACTGCGCGGCGGCGAGATAGCCCACGGCACCCATGAGCCGTTCCTCGGCGAGACCTTCCATCAGGTAGTAGAAACCCTTGTGCACTTCCCCGAGAACCTGGGAACCCGGGATGCGAACGTCGTTGAAAAACAGCTCGGCCGTGTCCTGCGCTTTCAGGCCCATCTTGCGCAGATTGCGGCCACGCTCGAAGCCCGGCATACCGCGCTCCACCAGGAAAAGCGTCATGGCGTGGGGATTGTTCTCGGGATCCGTCTTCGCGGCAACGATCACGACATCCGCGTTGATGCCGTTGGAGATATAGGTCTTGGAACCGTTCAGGACCCACTCATCGCCGTCGAGAACCGCCGAGCTGCGCATGCCGGCCAGATCGCTCCCGGCATCGGGTTCGGTCATCGCGATAGCGAGGATTTTATCGCCCCGGACGCAGGACGGTAGGTAGCGTTCGCATTGCTCGGTGCTGCCAAAGCGCGAGAAGTACGGTCCGACGAGGCGGCTGTGCAGGGAGTTGTACCAGTCTCCCGCCCTGGCATAGCAGGTCTCTTCGATGATGACCTGCTCGAAACGGAAATCGTTGTCGCCCATCCCACCGTAGCGTTCGTCGGGCCAGACCATGAGGAATCCGCGCTCGCCGGCCCGGCGAAAGGCGTCGCGATCCACGATCCCCGCCTCTCGCCAGCCTTCGAGCTGTGGCACAATTTCCGTCGCCAGGAATTTGCGATAGGCCTCCCGGAACATGGTCTGCTCTTCCGTAAATGCCCGTGGCAGCATGCGGTGCGTCTCGCTCTTTTTTTGAACAGCGCTGCAGTATGGTGAGCGCCCCCGGGGCCAACAATGACTCTCATGGTCAGATAAATTGACTGCAGATGACAGGTATTTGGAGCGCTACTCCCCGGGCTGTGGCGAGGATCTTTCCAGGGTCTGGCGCGGGTTCTACCGCAGCGTTTGTACCGAGGCCCAGGCATGAGTGCCCTGCTCGCCGCCGACGGCAAGATTTCCGTATCCATGCACTTCGTACATGCGGTGCTGCGCCACTCCCTGGAGGCCGGCGTCGATCCGCAGCGACTCCTGCGCCGCTATCGCGTTCCGCCCCGGCTGCTCCGCGAGCCACAGGCACGCATCAGCGTACAGCAGTTCGCGGACCTGCAGACGGGCACGATGGTTGCGATGAACGACGAATCCCTCGGTTACGCCGAACGACCGGTGCCCCTGGGCTGCTGGGACCTCATGTGCCATGCAGTGATCAGCAGCGGGACCCTGGGACAGGCGCTGCACCGCTACAGCCGCTTTTTCCAGCTCGTCGAACGCGGCCTGTCCATGCACATCGACAGCAAGGACCAGGAAACGCGCCTGGTCTGCGATACGCGCGTCAATGAACGGGGCAGCTATCTGGCCGAACTTTCGCTGCTCAACACACACCGCTTCGCCTGCTGGCTCGTAGGCGAGGAGCTGCCTCTGCGCGGAGCCAGCTTTACGCACGAGCGCAGCGCGCGGGCCAGTGACTACCGTCTGATGTTTGTGGGCAATCCGGTGACCTTCGAAGCCGAGGAAACGGCACTCGGTCTCGCAACCTCCCTGCTCGATAAACCGGTCATCCAGACCCAGGAGACGCTGCGCCGCTACCTCCGTCACCCCATGCGAGTCATGCTCACAACGAGCTACGCCTTCAGTTGGACGGCGCGGGTGCGCGAGCAGCTGCGGCGCAGTCTCGAGCACCTGCCGGAACTGACGGAGGTCGCGGCGGGCCTCGAGCTCCATCCCCAGACCCTCCGGCGCCGTCTCGCCGCGGAGGGCAGCACCTTTAAACAGATCAAGAGCGATATTCGTCGCGATACGGCGCTACACTTCCTCGGGAAACGGACGCTCTCCGTGGAAGAGGTGGCGTACCGCTCCGGCTTCTCCGAAGCCAGTGCGTTCATTCGCGCCTTCAAGGGCTGGACCGGTGTGACGCCCTACTCTTATCGCAAAGGACTCTGAGAGCCAGGACATGCTCAAAGCCACCAGCTACGCTGCCGGGATTGGCAGCGACACCCAGGGATTGCCATGAAAAGTCTGTCGCGCCACGTTCTGAAAGGCCTTGCAGTCCTGTACCTCGTCTACCTTGCGATAAGTCTGCTTATCGTACTGCCGGCCATGAACATCGCCGCGCCGCGCCTGGTGCGCGACAGCATCGACCGTGAACTCGCCAGTGAGTTGTTGCTGTTCAATCCGTTCACCCTGGCCGTGGAGGCGCGCGGACTCGCGCTGACCGAAGCCGATGGTCACCGTCCCCTGGCGTTCAAGCGCCTGCTCATTGATCTGTCTCTGTCGTCACTATGGCGTCCGGGAATCGTTCTGGACCGCGTCTGGTTGGACGAGCTCGACCTTCACGTGCTGCGCTACAGCGACGGGCGTTTTCATTTCGACGACTTGCTCGGCGAGGAAGAGGCGCCCGAGGCCCCTGAAGAAGCCGCGCCCCTGCCGGCTTTCACCGTCAAGGAAATTCGCCTCGGGGCCCATACGCTTGCCTACACCGATCGTACACGCCCAGGTCCCTATCGCACGGTGCAGGAAGATCTAAAAGTTCAGATCGACGATCTGAGCACGGTCCCGGGCAGTGACGGGGACAGCGAACTCGAGCTGATCAGCGATGGCGGCGGGCGCCTGAGCTGGGACGGCAAGCTTGATCTGGCCACCATGCAGAGTGCCGGAAAACTGGTGCTGCAAAACATCGACCTGAGCCCGGCGTGGCGCTACGAGGCGGAGCGCCTGGCCTTTGTGGTCAACAGCGCCCGCCTCGATCTCGAGTTCCGCTACCGTACGAACTGGGCCCGGGACCTGGTGCTGGATGTGGACGCCCTGAGCCTCCGCCTGCACAGCATCGATCTCGCGGCGCGCGACTTAGAAACCTATCCTGAGACCTTCGCCCGGCTTGAGGAACTGCTCCTCAGTGGCGGTGAGATGAGGCTTGGCGAGCAGAGCGCCGGCGCCGAAAGCCTGGCGCTTCGCGGTATGGAATTGAGCGGCTTCGAAGAAGGCGACACGCTGAGTCTCCGCGATATCTTCCTGTACAACGAAGGAGAGGCGGAACCTGCCAGCGAGGAAGCGCAGACGGATCCTGCCGCGGAGGCCGAGGAGACGGAGGAGGATAGCGAAAGCAGTGAGAGCGAATGGGCCGTAGCCCTGGCCGAATTCTCACTCACGGAAAGCGGCGTCAGCTGGGCCACACCGAGACTCTCCCCGGAGCGCATGGAAGTGAGACCTCTCGATGCCAGGGCGAGCGGTCTGGCCTGGCCTGCCAGCGAGCCCAGCGATTTCGCTATCGATCTCGGCATCAATGCGGTAAGTACGGTCAATGTGTCGGCGTCCCTTCATCTGGGCAGCGGTGACGGCGCAGTCCGCGCGGATCTTTCGGGCTTCCCCCTTTCCTGGGTCAATCCCATCGTGCACGAGCAGCTTCGCACCGACATCGCCAGCGGCCGCCTGGACCTTCGCAGCGAACTCGAGCTCGCAGATTTTGCGCCCGCCACCGCGGGCTTCGGCATCGAGATCATGGAACTTGGCACGGTCCTTCATGAGACCGGCGAAGAGGCCTTCAAACTGCAGCGCTTCGCGGTCGAAGGCGGCGCGATCGATACGAGCGGCGAGACCCTGCGCATCGGCGAGGTCCTGCTGGACCAGCCCGCGGGTTCCCTGCACATCGGGGAAGACGGGCAGATCAATGTCAACGGCGTGCTCCGCGAGCGCCCGGCGCCGGCCCCGTCCGCCGCTGCCTCGCCGGAGACTGGCGAAGACAGCAACTGGCGCGTGATCATCGACCGGGTGGCCCTGGCCGGCGGACGCCTCGACTTCGCGGATGACTCACTGCCGCTGCCCTTTAGAACCATGATCGAGGACATGGAAGCCGAGATCACCGACATCGATTCCATGGCGGAAACGCCCTTGAGCGTTACCTTGAACGGCAGCGTGGATGGCTACGCCCCGGTGGTTATAGAAGGTGGCGGCACGCCTCATGGTTCGGAACCGGACAGCGAGATACGCTTCCGCTTCCGGGGTGTCGACATCGCCACGATGTCGCCGTATTCCGGCACCTACGCCGGCTACGCTATCGACAGCGGCACCCTGAGCCTGGATCTGCGCTACGCCCTCGCCGGTCAGGCGCTCGACGGCGACAACCGCATCATCATTTCGCAGATGAAGCTCGGCGAACCCGTCGAATCGGAACTCGCCGTGGAAGTGCCCCTCAAGCTTGGACTCGCGCTGCTCACGGATTCCCAGGGCGTTATCGATCTCGACGTGCCCGTGAGCGGCAACGTGGACGATCCGGAGTTTTCCCTTGGCAAGGTGATTGGCCGCGCCGTGATGAACATCATCACCAAGGCGGTAACGGCGCCCTTCAAGCTGCTCGCGGGTCTCGTCGGCAGTGAAGCGGATCTCGAGAACATTTTCTTCGCCGCCGGGTCCGTCGAACTCGATGAAATTGCGCTGAGCGCTCTCGGCGACCTGTCTCGCGCGCTCCAGGAGAGACCTCAGCTGCAGCTGCGCGTCGGCGGCTCGGCCGATCCGGTACTCGATGGCGATATGCTGCGTCAGCGCGGCCTGGAGCAGTCACTGCTCGACGGGGGGCTTGATGCCCTTGCCCTGGAGAGCCGCGACGAGCGATGGGCCGAAGCGGTGCGCGCGCGTTTCGCCGTGCTAGGGGAAGGAGATATGCTAGCGCCGGAAGCAACGGACGACGACGAAGCCACGGAGCAGGCCATGAGCGTCGAGGACATGTGGGAGGCCCTGATCGCTGCGACGCCGCTGAGCCCGGATGCGTTGGAGGCACTCGGCAACGAGCGCGCCGCCGAAGCCAAGCGCTATCTCGTGACCGAGGGTGGCATCGACGCCGCGAGAATCGCGATCAGCTACGACCTCGTCTCCCAGGACAGCGCCGCGCACATGGAAATCGGAAGCTGAGCGACCGGCTTCCCCGCGGCGGGCACGCTGGTCAGGCAGCGTCCTTCATGGCCAGCGAATCCTGCAGCGCGCGCTTTACGAACTTACCGTTCGCGTTGCGCGGCAGCGGGTCCTCGACGAACCACACGTAGCGCGGGATCTTGTAACTGGAGAGCAAGGCTTTGCAGTGCTCGCGCAGCGCGTCGGCGTCGAGCTGGGCATCCGGGGCGAGGTAGACGGCGGCACCGACCTCTTCCCCCAGACGCTCGTCCGGTACCGCAAACACGACGCACTCGGCAACCGCCTCGTGCTGGAAGATCGCATTCTCGACCTCCGCGCAGTACACGTTCTCACCGCCGCGCAGCACCATGTCCTTGGCGCGATCCACGAGATAGATAAAGCCGTCCTCGTCGATGTAGGCGATATCTCCCGTGCGCAGCCAGCCGTCGACGATGGTTTCCTCCGTGGCATCGGGCCGGTTCAGATAGCCGCTGATGATCGGCGCACCGCGCACAAGGAGTTCCCCAACCTCACCGACCGGAAGCGTTTCTCCGGCCGCATCCACGCAGCGCGCTTCGATGGTCGGCATGGCCGGACCGACGCTAGTCGGCCGCTCCATGAAAAACTCGAGGGCAACGGCCGCGATGATGCCGCTGGTTTCGGTCATTCCGTAGCCCGTGTTTGGACGGGTACCGGGCATGCGCTCGGGAACCTTGCCCACGAGGTCGGGCTGCATCGCGGCACCGCCGCCGCCGATGGTCTTGAGGCTGCTGATGTCGCGCGTCTCGAAATCCGGGTGCATGAGGATCTCCCGGGTCATCATGGGTACCGCGCTGAACGCCGTAATCTTCTCCGCCTCGATGAGCCGAAGCGCCTCGGCCGCGTCCCACTTGTACATATGCACGAGCTTTCCGCCGCCCAGGGTCACCACCTGGGCGACACAGTTGTTGGCGGTGACGTGAAACAGCGGTGTCGCGAGCAGGGCCGTGACCGGTTCCTCGCTTCCGAGGGCCGGCGGCTCCACACCCGCCACGTAGCACAGCGCCCGGGGCTGCGTCATGTTGATGAACGCGACGTTCATGACGTTGTTGACGCAGCCGCGGTGGCTGAGCTGCGCGCCCTTGGGCCGCCCCGTGGTGCCCGAGGTGTAAAAGATGCAGGCATCGCTGTCGGTGTCGACGGTGACTTCGGGAAGCTCTCCCCCGGCGCCGACCAGCGAGGACCAGGACTCCGCCCACTCCGGGAGTTCGTCGTCGCAGCGAACGGCCACGACCGTCATGTCTTCAAAGCCGCCGCGCAGTTCGGCGAAACGCTGCAGGCGCTCGCGGTCCGCGATCAGCGCCCGGGGCTCGGCATCCTTGAGGGCGTAGTCCATCTCATCCGGCACCCACCAGGCGTTCATGCCGACCACGACCGCACCCATGGACACGATCGCCCAGTAGGCGAGCATCCACTCCGGGTAGTTGCGCATGGCAATGGCGACGCGGTCACCGGGTTGGATGCCACGCTCCGCGAGCTGGGCCGCGAGAGCCGCCACCAGCCGATGGGCGTCTGCATAAGAGATCCGCTCGTCGCCGTAGACGAGGTAGTCACGCTCCGCGTGTCCCGCCGTCGACTGCCACACCTCGCGCAGCGACGGCGGCGCGTGACGATAGCTGAGTATGTCGACGCCGCGCACCGACGCTCGTTCGACTTCAAACAATTGCCCGGGAGCGGTGAGCTCTCCCCAGGCACGCTTCAATTCTGCGTACATGGCTGTCAGCCTCTGAGTGGTCTGATAGTTATGCTGGAAGGCCTTGCGGACAGGCACTGATCCTGCCCGGCAGGCGAGCATAGCGGCAGGCCGCGGGAGACTCAACGCCGACACGGCCCCGATCCCGCGCAAGTTTGCACAGACCCGAGCTCTGGCGCAGAATCTCGCGAATTTTTGCACTGGACCGGCAGCCATGAGCACGCAAACCATCGACACACAGTCCCTCGCGGCGTACCTGGGGGATCGCCTCCCGGGCCTGGGACCCGATCTCCGGGCTGAGAAGTTTGCGGGCGGGCAGTCCAATCCCACGTTTCTGCTCCGCGATGGCGATGCCAGCTACGTGCTGCGGCGCAAACCGCCGGGCGAACTCCTTCCATCGGCGCACGCCGTCGATCGCGAGTTTCGCGTGTTGAGCGCCCTGGTGGACACGGACGTGCCGGTAGCCAGGCCCTACCTGCTCTGCGAAGACGAGTCCGTGATCGGTTCGATGTTCTATGTGATGGAGCATCTCGACGGGCGCGTGTTCTGGGATCCGAAGCTCCCGGAAATCGACACGGTCGAAGAGCGCGGGGCCATGTACGACGAAATGAACCGGGTCCTGGCAGCGCTGCACAGCGTTGACCCCGAGCAAGTCGGCCTGGCCGATTTCGGGCGGCCCGGCAATTACTTCGAGCGACAGATCAATCGCTGGACTAAACAGTACCGCGCGTCGGAGACGGAGCACAGCAGCGCCATGGAGGCACTCATCAGCTGGCTACCGGAGAACATGCCGGCGGACGACGGCCAGGTCAGCCTCGTGCACGGCGACTACCGCCTCGACAATCTCATGTTCCATGCCACGGAACCGCGCATCATCGGCGTCCTGGACTGGGAGCTTTCAACGCTGGGGCACCCGCTCGCCGACCTGTCCTACCAGATCATGGCCTGGCACCTGCCGGACGACCAGGGCATACGAGGTCTTGCCGGCGTCGAGCGCAGGGCCATCGGACTACCCAGCGACGAGGACTACATCGCGCGCTACTGCGAACGCACGGGACGGGCGCACATCGAGCACTGGAATTTCTACCTTGTGTTTTGCTTCTTCCGGCTTGCCGCGATCTTGCAGGGTGTGAAAAAGCGGGCTCTTATCGGCACCGCATCCAGCGCCGAGGCCGAAGCCCGGGGCGCCATGGTAGAGCCGCTCGCTGAACTTGGCCTGCGCTACATCGAAGCCGCCTGAGGCGTTCTCTCGGCATTGCGTTTTACCGATGCCTTGCGACTGCCCGCCTTGGCTCGGGGCACGCTTTTGCTCCGCGCCTTTGTCGCGCGGGCCGGCGCCGACTTTTTAGCCAGACGCTGCGAACCGGTCTCGCGCATGGCCTCACGGTCAGCACGGGTCGGCGCGGGCCGCCGACGCGAGGCCCGGGGCCGGTGATAGCGGTCGCCCTCGGGGCGCAGGTCCCCGTATTCAAAGCGATGCAGTATTTCCTCCATAGTGCGCGAGATGCGCGTGCAGGTACGTATCGCTTCGACCGTCGGGAAGGTGGAGCGCTCGCCGGCTTCCATGAGGGCCATCAGTTCCTTCTCGGACAGATGCGACAGGATCTTCGCCGGGTTGTACCAGCGAAAGCTTGGAATGATGTTGATGTCGCCGCTGTAGTCCTGGTCGAGGAGCGCGTGGACGCCGTTTAACAACATGTTGAAGCGCGGCCAGTTGTCACCCTGGCGCTGCGCAACGCCACGATAGAAATTGAGCACCTCGCGGCTCATGCCGATACCGAGCGACCCCAGGGCCCGGGACAGGGCACTGCGCTCACGGCCACCGTTCAGGAACGGCGTGGCTACCGGGTTCACCATGCTGACGATGTAGTGGTTGGTGCTGTAAAGACGCGTCAGCCGCTTGGCGGGAAGGTCATCGGCAATGCTGCCGTCTACCCAGCGGCGCGTCGGCAGGTAGGGCTGCTTCTCGCCGTGGACGTTTCGCGCCATCAGCGTCACCGGTGGGAAAACGCCGGGAACGGCGCAGGAAGCCATCACCGCGGAGCGCACGAAGACATTGGGCGAGGTGATGGCATTGAGCAGGCGCGAACGCTGGTGCGGTTCGGCGGGGGCAACGGTGATGCTGATCTGACGGCCGGTCTTCTCGTAAGCTTCCTGGAAGGTCAGGTCCGGCACCAGGCGGGCCACGATCTGTTCGAGGTTGCCGACGTCGATCTGCGGATTCGCGCCAAAGAACATGCGCGAAAAGACGTTGGCCTCGCGCTCGGCTTCAAAGTGTACGCTGGAAGGATCGAAGAAGTGCTCCAGCTCGCCGTCCGTGTGCGTACCGACCACACCGGCCACAAGCGAGCCGGCGCTGGCGCCGGAAATGACCCTCGGCAGAAGGCCCTGCTGCATAAGCACCTTCACCACGCCGAGATGATAAAAGCCCAGCACGCCCCCGCCGCTCAGCATCAGGGCGGAGCGTCCGTAGCAGATGTTGGCGCGGTAAAAGAAATCCATCTTCTGCTGGATGTCAATGATGCCGGGATCGAGATCGGCCAGAAAACGCAGCGCATCGTCGATCTCAGCGATGTACTGTTCGATGAGGCGCTTGGTGCCGAATTTCGCCCGGCGGTACAGCGAACTCTTCCCCATGCCGCCCATGTTTCCGTGGATGCCCTCATTGAGCGTGAACATGAGGCCCTGGTAGTCGTTGCGCACTCGCAGACTGCGCAGCCGGTCCAGGCGGAGCCGGATCTGCGCATAATCGTACTGGCGGCTCTGGTCGATATCGCGCCAGCGCCGGGCGCCGCTTCGCTCATCGTGCTCCAGCGCGTGTTCGCTCCACTCGGCGTAGTCCAGCGCGCCGGCCATGGATTTTTCCAGTGCGCGCAGTTTTCGTGACGCCATCGAACGTATCTCCCCGAAACGGTGCGGTCAGCATAACGCAACAGGTGACACTGTAAACTTTACTAAACCGCCAACATTTGCTTTCGATTAACGCGTCACACATTGGGCTTTAGTGCAATTCCGCTGGCCAAACCCTAAACTGCGCTCCCATTTTCTGGAATGTCCCCGTGCGCGCCTATCTTGTTGCCATCGTCCTGTTATTGGCCCTGCTTGGCGGAACCGCGTTCTTCATTTTCCAGCGCTTTGCCGGCATGGCCGGTGGAGGCTTTGACGCACCGCCGGTCACCATCGCCGCCAGCGTCGCCGAGGAGCGCCCCTACCGCGAACTGATCGAAGCGGTAGGCACGGTCCGAGCCGCCCGGGGCATTCTCCTAAGCGCTGAAACGAGCGGCGATATCACCGCGATCCATGCGGCGTCAGGCAGTCAGGTGAATGCCGGGCAGCCGCTTTTTGATATCGACGATGAACTGGAACGCGCCACCCGAAACCGGCTGGAAGCGCGGCTCCAGCTCGCACGCCAGCTCTATGAACGCGACGCTCGCCTGATCCTGGAAAACTCCATTCCGCAAAGCCAACTCGACCAGTCGAGCGCGGATCTGCGCGCCGCCGAGGCGGAGCTTGCGGAGATTGACGCCGTGCTCAAGAACAAGCGCATCGTCGCCCCCTTTGCCGGGCGCCTGGGAATTTTGCAGGTGCGCCTGGGTGACTACGTCGAGGCCGCAGACCCGCTGGTGACGCTCCAGGACGTCAGCCGTCTCGAGCTCGATTTCTCCGTACCCGATCGTTACGCGCCGCTGATGCAGCCGGGGCTTGAGATCCAGCTTCAGGTCGCGGCCTTTGCCGAGCGGAGCTTTCCCGCGTACCTGGAGGCGATTGACGCCCGCGTGGATGAAAACACGCGCAACCTGCTCCTGCGGGCGCGCGTCGAGGACGGCGATGGCCTGCTGCCGGGCATGTTCGCCAGACTCAAGATTGACCTGGACAGAGAGGCGAGGCGCGTATTCGTGCCGGAGAGTGCGGTCACCTACTCCCTGCAGGGCAATCTTGTTTACGTGATTGAGGAGAGCGAGACTGGTCTCGTAGTAAGCCCGCGCATAGTCAGCACCGCCGAAGCCATCGGCGGCGACGTCGTCATTACGGACGGCATCGATGACGGCGAACAGGTCGTCATCGCCGGTCAGAACAAGCTCTATCCGGGAGCCGCTGTACAGATCGATCCGGAGGGTCTGCCATGAATCCAAAGTTCACGGATCTGTTTATTCGTCGCCCCGTGCTGGCCGTGGTGGTCAGCGCCCTGCTCCTCGTGGCCGGACTGGCGTCGCTCGCCAAGGTGACGCTGCGGGAGTTTCCAGAACTCGAGCGCAGCGTGATCTACGTGTCCACCGCCTATCCCGGCGCGAATTCGCGTACGGTCCAGGGCTTCGTGACCACACCTCTGCAGGTAAATCTGGCCGGCGCCCGCGGCGTCGAGTACATCACCTCGACCAGCAATCCCGGCTACTCCGCCATCGACGTCCACGTGCGCCTTGGGGAAAACACCTCCGACGTGCTCACCGAAGTCATCGCCAAGGTCAACGAGGCCCGCCAGGACCTCCCGGACGACATTCGCGAGCCCGTGGTCTCCACATCGACCGGCGGTGACGCAATGATGTATTTCGCTTTCACGAGCGAGCAGATGTCGCCGTTCCAGATGACCGACTACCTGCTGCGCAGCGTGCAGCCGGAGCTCGCGACGATCGAAGGCGTCGGCAAGGCCGGCATCTTCGGTCGCTATCTCGCGATGCGCATCTGGCTGGACCCGGTACGCATGGCGGCCCTGGGAGTGACCGCGAGCGATATCAACGCAGCGATTCGCCGCGACAACGTCATCTCCAACGCTGGCGCCACCGAAGGGGAATGGGTGCGCGTGACCATCGACGCGGTAACGGGGATTCAGACACCAGAGGAGTTTCGCGGGCTTGTGGTCCGGCAGGACGAAGATCGTCGCGTAACCCTGGGCGACGTGGCCGACGTCGAGCTCTCCGCCGAAGACAGCCAGTCGCGGCAGTTCATGAGCGGCGAGGACTCCGTGTTCATGTCCATCACCCCAGCGCCGGGCGCCAATCCCCTGGCCGTGTCCCAGGGCGTGCGTGATCGCCTCCCGGATATCCGCGCCAATCTGCCGGCCGATATGGAAATGTTCTCGGACTGGGACTCGTCGAAAGCCATCAATGTGGCGATCAAGGAAGTCGTGAGCACCCTCTTCGAGGCCGGCGTCATCGTGATCCTCGTGATCTTTCTGTTCCTCGGTTCCCTGCGCGTGGTGCTTATTCCGCTGGTGGCGATTCCGCTGTCATTGATCGGCGTCGTGTTCCTGATCCTGGCCATGGGCTTCTCCCTGAACCTGCTCACGCTGCTTGCCATGGTGATTGCTATCGGCCTTGTTGTGGACGACGCCATCGTCGTTGTTGAGAACGTGCACCGGCACATCGAGGAAGGCGCCGCCCCCTTCGATGCCGCACTCATCGGGGCCCGGGAAGTGGCCCTGCCGGTCATCGCCATGACTCTCACGCTGGCCGCCGTCTACGCGCCCATCGCCTTCATTGGTGGACTCACGGGAGCACTGTTCAGCGAATTCGCCCTCACTCTTGCCGGCGCGGTATTGGTATCCGGTGTTGTCGCGCTGACGCTCAGCCCCATGATGGCCTCGCGCTTCCTCGTCAGCCACGAGGGACAGGGCAGACTCGCGGACCGCCTCGACGCCATCTTTCACCGTGTAAACAGCGGCTATGCGCGGCTTCTGGATCGCTGCCTGAACAATCGCGGCGCCGTGCTTTTGTTCAGCATCGGCATCCTCCTCAGCCTGCCGCTGCTGTTTACGGTCAGCCAGAGGGAACTGGCGCCGGATGAAGACACGTCTTCCCTTTATGTCGTCGGGTCCGCGCCGAGCTACGCCAATCTCGACTACATCACGCTGTATCTGGACAAGGTCGTCGATGCCTGGAAGGAAATCCCGGAAGTGATGTCCTCCTGGCAGGTTGCCCAACCCGATCAGAACTTCGGCGGCCTGGAGCTGGTGCCCTGGAATGAGCGCGAGCGCAGCCAGCAGGAGATCCAGCAGGAGCTACAGGCTCGTCTCGGCGGCATCGCGGGCATGGAGATGTACACCTTCGGCAATTCCCCCCTCCCCGGCTCGGATGCCGGCCTGCCCGTGAGCTTCGTCGTGTCTTCCACCGCCGACTACGATCGCGTCGAGGCCGTGGGTGCGCAGCTCGTTCGCGCGGCTCAGGAATCAGGGCTTTTCATCTTCGTGAACCAGAGCCTGGACTTCAATCGCCCGGAGCTGAGCGTGGACATCGATCGGGAACTGGCCTCGCGCCTGGGCATTTCCATGCAGGAGATTGCCAACACCCTGGGGGTGATGCTCGGAGAAGCCGAGACCAATCGCTTCACCCGCGAGGGCCGCAGCTACAAAGTCATTCCCCAGGCGGGGCGTAACTTTCGCCTCACCCAGGCTGAACTCGAAAAGTATTACCTGCGCACGGCGAGCGGAGAGCTGGTTCCGCTGTCGAGCGTGATCAGCCTGAGTACGCGCGTGGAGCCCAACGTGCTGTCCCAGTTCCAGCAGCTGAACAGCACAACGCTCTCCGGCATGGTCATGCCGCCCAATACGCTCGGTGACGGGCTGGCCTTCCTTGAGGACAAACTGGCGGAGATCGCACCGCGGGGCTTCCGCGCCGGCTACACCGGGACCTCCCGGCGCTTCGTGCAGGAAAGTGCCACCTTCCCGATACTCTTCGGCCTGTCACTCCTGCTGATCTTTCTGGTCCTGGCCGCCCAGTTCAACAGTTTTCGCGACCCCCTGGTCGTACTGGTGGCCGTACCCCTGTCGATCTTCGGCGCCCTCGTGCCCATCGCGACCGGGGCCATGACGCTGAATATCTACACTCAGATTGGTCTGCTGACTCTCATCGGCCTGATCGCCAAGCACGGCATCCTCATCGTGGAATTCGCCAATCAGCTGGGCCTGGAAGGGCTGTCGCGCCACGACGCCGTGCTCAAGGCCGCGACGATGCGCCTGCGGCCCATCCTCATGACCACCTTCGCCACCGTTCTCGGTGTGCTGCCCCTGGTGATCGCCAGCGGACCCGGCGCCAATGCGCGTTTCTCCATAGGCATGACGATCACCGCCGGCATGACGATCGGGACGCTGTTTACGCTCTTCGTGCTGCCGACGTTCTTCCTTCCCTTTGGACGGGAGCGTCGCGCCTCGCCGCAAAGCGAAGCCGATCGGAAACTCGCCGAGGGTTCCTCAGCCGCAGTGGGCGCCCTGGACAGCGCGGGCTGACCGCTCAGGCGGACGTGTCGTCGCGAGCGCCGGCGCGATATTCTTCGACCAGGTGCCGCTTGTAGAGTTTGCCGTTGTCCAGCCGCGGCAGCTTTTCCCTGAAGTCCAGGCCACGCGGGACCTTGATGTGTGAGAGTCGCTCCCGGAGCCATTCCATGAGTTCCAGGGCGACCTCGTCTGTCGCGTCCACCCAGTTCTGCGGTTCGACCACGGCCTGCACCGTTTCGCCAAACTCGGGATGGGGCACACCGAACACGGCGACGTCGGCCACCTTCTCGTGGTTGATCAGGAGGTTTTCGATCTCCTGGGGGTAGATGTTCACACCACCGCTGATGATGGTGAAGTGCTTGCGATCCGTGAGATAGAGAAAACCCTCTTCGTCGACGTAGCCGACATCCCCGGTCGTGGCCCAGCCGCGCTCATTGTAGGAATCGGCGGTCTTCCCAGGCTCCTTGTGGTACTCGAAGGTGACCTGCGGGCCGCTGAAGTATACGGTGCCGATCTCCGTCGGCGGCAGCTCACGGCCTTCCTCGTCCACGATGTGGATCTCACCGAGAAGCGGCCGACCCACGGTCCCTTTGTGTTCCAGCCACTGCTGCGAATCCACCATGGTCGAGCCGGCGGCCTCACTGGCGCTGTAGTACTCAACGATGATCGGCCCCCACCACTCGATCATCTTTTCCTTGGTCTCGATGGGACAGGGCGCGGCCGCGTGAATCGCGAACTGCATGGAACTGAGGTCGTAGCGTGAGCGCAGGTCTTCCGGCAGCTTCAGCATGCGCACGAACATAATGGGGACCCACTGGCTGTGCGTGGCACGGTGTTCCTCGATAAGAGCCAGCGCTTTCTCCGGGTCAAACTTTTCCATGACCACCACCGTGCCGCCCAGGTAGTGGGTCATCATCGTGAAGTGCAGCGGCGCCGCGTGATAGAGCGGCGCGGGAGACAGGTAGACCGTCTCCTCGCCAAAACCGAAGGCAGCGCCGAGGCTCGGAGCAATGAAATGCTGAGCGTGGACGTCGTCGGAGGCGGGTGGCACGAAGACGCCCTTGGGCTGTCCCGTGGTGCCTGAGGAGTAGAGCATGGCCACTCCGTTAGCCTCGTCGGCGATGGCTGTCGTCGGCTGCCGGTCCAGGGCCTCCTCGAACGATTCAAAGTCGCCGAAAATCCCGTCTACCATCAGGCGAGCTCGGACGCCATCCGCCGCCTTGACCGCCGCTACGGCGACGCTGGCTACCTGCGCCGACGCGATGAAGAGGCTCGCGCCACAGTTCTTCAAAATGTAGGCGGTTTCCTCGGCCTGCAGGTGACTGCTGACGGGCGTAAAGATCACGCCGGCGCGCTGCGCACCCCAGCAGATTTCAAGAAACTCACGGCGGTTTTCCAGCATCATGGCGATGTGGTCCCCTCGCGCGAGGCCCAGCGAGCGGAAGAGCTGCGCTACCTGGTTAGAGCGCTCGTCCAACTGGCGATAGCTGACCAGCTCCCCGCTAGTACCCATGATGATCGCGGGCTTGTGAGGGTAGGTCTGGGCCGTGACGCTGGGGTGGGGCATAGTAGGCTCCTCGTTTGTTATGGCTTTATTATCGCGGGTCCTGCTGCTTTGTGAAGCGATGATCGCGGCGGCTTGGAACCCAGCAACTGCGAAGAAGATCAAGTCAGCTCAATGAACACACCGAATACCACGCCGAGCATCGATGCGAGTCCCGCGGCCGGGACCTGGCCCGGCGACCTGGCCGGCGCAAATCCGGGCCAGCTTCGCGCTCTGGCGCGCCGGGGGGAACTGCGCGGCAATACCTCCGGGCTTGCCCAGGGCTTTGTGCAGTGCAACCTGGTAGTTCTCCAGGCGTCCTGGGCAGCTGACTTCCTGCGCTTCTGCCAGGCCAATCCACGGCCCTGTCCGCTCCTTGCTGTCTCCCCGGAACCTGGCTCTACGGGTCTGCCGCGCCTGGGAGACATCGATCTGCGCACCGATTTGCCGGCGTATCGGATCTTTCGTGACGGCCGGCCCGTGGAGGAGCGAGGCGATATCCAGTCCCTTTGGCAGGACGACTTCGTCGCCTTCGCCCTGGGATGCTCCTTTTCCTTCGAAGAAGCGCTCATCGCCGCCGGCCTTGAAGTACGCAACGTCAGCGAGGGCGTAAACGTTCCGATGTACCGCAGCAACGTCCACTGCGAAGCCGCTGGCGCCTTCCAGGGCGATATGGTGGTCAGCATGCGCCCGTTCCTCCCCGCCGATGCGATCCGGGCGGTACAGATCTGCAGCCGTTTTCCCGCCGTTCACGGTGCGCCGGTACATCTCGGCGACCCGGCCCTGATCGGCATCGACGATCTTTCGAAACCGGACTTCGGCGACCCGGTGAGCGTTTGCGAAAACGAGCTGCCCCTTTTCTGGGCCTGCGGCGTGACCCCTCAGGTGGCGTTGGAAGCGGCCGCTCCGCCTCTGGCAATCACCCACAGTCCCGGCTGTATGCTGATCACGGACCTGCGCAACGCCGAGCTGGCGGTGCTCTAGGGCCGGGCTCGGGGTCAAGCCTTACCCGCGCGTGGGTTAACGAGGGAAGTAAGGACCAATGCTTTTAAACTGCGATCTTGGGGAGAGCTTCGGACGCTGGCGTCTGGGCTGCGATGAGGAGGTAATGCCCTTTCTCGATCAGGCCAATGTGGCCTGCGGCTTCCATGCCGGTGACCCGGTAACGATCGGCCACACCCTTGAGCTCGCCGCCCGGCACGCAGTCCAGGTCGGGGCACATCCGAGCTACCCCGACCTCGCCGGTTTCGGCCGCCGCAGTATGGCGCTCAGCGATGAGGAGCTTCGCAGCAGTCTTCACTATCAGATCTCAGCTCTCGATGGCATGGCCGCCATCGCTGGACTCGAGCTTGCTTACGTGAAGCCGCACGGTGCTCTCTACAACGACATGATGGCCAACGACCATCTGCGCGCCGAGATCATGGACGCGGTGGCGGCCTATCCGCGCCCCCTGCGCCTCATGCTGCAGGCCACGCCGGACGCGACCGTCCACCGCGCTGAGGCATCGGAGCGCGGCCTGCAACTTTACTTCGAAGCTTTCGCCGACCGGCGCTACGAAGACAGCGGGCGGCTGCAGTCGCGGCGGGTGGCGGGCGCGGTGCACGATCGCTCCCGTATGCTCGACCAGGTCGCTCAGCTGGTGGAACGCGGCAGCGTAGAAACCAGCACAGGTCGTGAGCTCTCGCTGCACGCGGATACGCTCTGTGTCCACGGCGACAACGAGGCCGGCGTCCAGGCGATCCGAAAGATGCGGGAGATGATCGCGAGTGCCTGAGGACCCGCAAATCGAGGTGGCCGGCGAGGCATCCCTGATCGTCTACCTGGGCGGTGACAGCTCACCGGAGGTCTCCGCTGGCGTACAGGCTCTGGCCCTGGCGTTGCGTGAGCGCCTGGCGGACCTGCTCGAGGATCTCATCCCATCCTACGCCTCGGTGCTTGTCCTCTTCGACCCGCTGCGCACGGACCACGACAAGATCAGTGCGATAGTCCGCGAGTGCTGCGCCGAACTTGGGAGCTTTACGCCCGACAGCGGGAGCCTCGTGGAGGTGCCGGTGTACTACGCCCCGGAGAGCGGCGCCGACATCGAGGCGCTCGGCGAACGCAGCGGTCTGGGCTGGCGGGGTGTCGCTGAACTCCACGCGTCCATTGAGTATCGCGTGTACGCCGTGGGGTTCGCACCGGGCTTTGCCTACCTCGGCGAGGTGGATGAGCGTATTGCAGCGCCGCGCCTGGCCACGCCGCGCAAGCGTGTACCCCAGGGCGCCGTTGCCATCGCCGATCGCCAGACCGCCGTGTACCCCTCCCCGTCACCTGGGGGATGGAACCTCATCGGCCGGTCACCGATGTGCATGTTCGATGCATCCCGGAAGGACCCCATGCCCGTGCGCGTGGGCGATCGCGTGCGCTTCGTGCCCATAGACCGGAGTCGCTACCAGGCGCTGGGCGGCACGCTTTGACCGGGATCTCGATTCTGCGCGGCGGACCCCTGAGCCTCCTGCAGGACCGGGGGCGCTTCGGCCGGGCCGACCTCGGCCTGAGTCCCGGAGGTCCCATGGACCCGGTGGCCGCCGAACTTGCCAACGCCCTGCTGGGAAACGACGCGAGCGCCACACTGATTGAAGCGAGCTTCGGCGGTCTTGAGCTGCGCGCCGACGCCGCGCTGCAGCTGGTCGTGACCGGGGCAGAGCTGCCGCTGGAATTGAACGGCGAGCCCTGCGCGCTGTGGTCCGTACTCAACCTCGCACCCGGTGACGTGCTGCGTCTGCATCATCCGACCCGCGGTTGTCGAAACTACCTGGCCGTGCGCGGAGGTTTCACGGTTGCGCCGAGCTTTGGGAGCACGGCCACGGTATTGCGAGAAGGCATCGGCGGTATCTGCGGCAAGGCGCTGCAGGCCGGGGACCGGCTGGAGGTGGGATCGGCGATGCCTATCGAACGTCGCTGGCTGCCCCCGGATCGGAGACCGCTATACCCCCGACGCCTCACCCTCCGCGTGGTTCTGGGCTACCAGCACAGGGCTTTCAGCGAAGAGGCCCTTCAGGGCATGTTCAGCAGTGAGTACAAGATCAGCCCGCGCAGTGATCGCATGGGGTACCGGCTGGAAGGCCCGGCGGTGCCCTGCAAGATCGACGGCGTTCTCTCCGAGGGCATCGCACCGGGAGCAATCCAGATTCCCGCCGACGGTCAGCCTATTGTGCTCCTGCGCGACCGCCAGACCATTGGCGGCTACCCGAAGATCGGCTCGGCGCTGTCCCAGGACTGTTCCCAGCTTACGCAGCTGCGCCCCGGGGATACGGTGAACCTCGCCCCCATCCCGCTGCGCGCCGCGCGCCGTGCGCTTGCCCTGGCACGCGTTGTCGATGATGCACGGCGCTTTGAGGCTCTGGGACCATGATGAAGCTAGCGCCAGACGGAGCTGGCGCTCCGGCGGTAAGCGTCCAGTGAGTAAAGACGATCTGGAAAGGCTGTCGGCGGCCATTGAAGCGCGCCTCGTGGCCGCAAACCCGCGCGGCATGCTCAGTCTCCATGAGGCCCTGCCTCCCGCCTACTGCCTGCGCGGCGCTCTCGAGCTGCGGGATGCCCGAACGGTCCTCATTGGCACCGGCTTCCCCGTGGTGGGCACCTTCGAAACCGATGGCCCTCCGGGCGCTATTGCCCTTTATCTGGCCCTCGAAAGCCTGGGAATTGAAGCGCACATCGCCTGCGCGGGAGCATTGGCAACAGCCCTTGCGAAGCGTTTTCGCGTGGAGGAGCTGCGTGCCTTCGACCTGGTGTCCGGGAAAGCCGAGGCCCGGGAACGGCTGGAGCGCATCGCTCCCGATGTAGTGCTTTCGATTGAACGCCCGGGCCTCGCGGACGACGGCCGCTACTACAACATGCGCGGGGAAGACATCAGTCAGCGCTGCGCGGTGTTCGACTACCATTTCGATTTCGCGACCTGCCCAACCATCGCGATCGGCGACGGTGGCAACGAAGTCGGTATGGGGCGCTTACGCACCGAGATTTCCAGGCTTGATATTCGCGGCGCGGCGACCGGCTGCGACGAACTCATTGTCGCCGACGTGTCGAACTGGGGCGCTTACGGCCTGATCGCCATGCTTTCATGCATCAGCGATCGCCCGCTGCTCGATGTCATCGACCATCACGGAACCCTCGCCTACCTCTGCGGGCTGGGAAGCGTGGACGGCGTGACCCGCGAGAACACCCCAACGGAAGATGGACTTCCCCTGGAAGCCGGAGAGGCGCTCCTGGAAGATCTGCGCGAACTTGTCGTGCGCTTTGACGCCGCGACCCGAGAAGCAGCGTCGTGAGCGACCAGGACAGCGCGACCTCCGCGCATCGGGATTTAACCTCGGCCCGCGGGCCGCTGCTGGAGAACAACAGGTGAGTACGGTGTATCTGAATGGCGAGTATCTGCCCATGGAGGAAGCCCGCATTTCTCCCATGGACCGCGGATTCCTTTTTGGCGACGGCATTTACGAAGTGGTCCCCTGCCACAATGGCCGCAGCGTGGGTCTCGGGCTTCACCTGGGGCGGCTGCAACGCGGCCTCGATGCCATCGATATCCGATTGAACGTAGACGCCGAGGAGTGGCGCGGAATACTGGAGGCGCTGTGCAGCGCGCAGCCGCAGCACAGTCACCTGGGCGTGTACATCCAGATCAGCCGGGGCGCCGATGAGCGGCGCCAGCACGCGATGCCTGAAGGCATCGAGGCAACCCGCTACGCGTTTGCGTTCGAAATACCCGCCCCGCCCAGCGCCGACAAAGCACAGGCAAAGCGCTTCAGCGTCTCGACCACTCGCGATCTCCGCTGGCAGCGGTGCCACATCAAGTCAACGTCCCTGCTTGGAAACGTGCTTCACTACGAACACGGTCGCCGTCACGGGGCCCAGGAAACGCTGCTGTTCAATGAACGCGATGAACTCACGGAGGCCGCGGCCTGCAACGTCTTCGTCGTTCGCGACGGTGAGATAGCGACACCGGAACTCGACCACCAGAAGTTGCCCGGTATTACGCGACACATGCTCCTGGACATGCTCCGGCGTCACTCCCGGCGCAAGGTTGAAGAAAGGCCCGTGCATCGAAGCGAGATCGATGCGGCCGACGAGCTCTGGCTCACCAGCTCCAGCAAGGAGGTCGCACCCATCGTCGCCGTGGACGGTCGACCGGTCGGCGATGGCGAGGTTGGCGACGTGTGGCTGGAAGCCCAGGGGCTCTTTTGCGAACACCGGTTCGACTATTAGTCGCTCGGGAGTAAAGGCCCGGGATCGCATGACATGAGCCGCCCGACGCGAGCGCGCGTCTCAGCAGAGGCACTCCTCCACAACGCGAGGCGCGCCCGCGAGCTCGCACCGGGCTCGCGGATCATGGCCTGCGTCAAAGCCGATGCCTATGGCCACGGCCTCGCGGCTACCGGCCGGCTCCTTGGACCGCAGGTCGATGGCTTCGCCGTAGCCTGCATGGAGGAGGCCGTAGTACTGCGTGAGGCCGGGCTGCAAAATCCTGTCCTTCTTCTCGAAGGACCTCATACGCGCGGCGAGATCGTCCTCGCGGTTCGGGAGAATCTCAGCCTGTGCATCAGCGATGCACGCCAGCTCGCCTGGCTCGAAGAGAGCGCCCTTCCCGAGCCCCCGGAGTGCTGGCTCAAGATAGACACGGGCATGCACCGCCTGGGCTTCGCGCCCTCGCAGGCCGCCAATGCGCTGGCCCGAATCAAGCGTCTGGGCGCAAGGCTCAGCCCGGTGCTGTGTACGCACTTCGCGTCCGCCGAGAATCGCGACGACGCGTCTACACGGGAACAGTTACGGCTTTTCTCCGACAGCACCCGCGGGCTGCCGGGAATGCGCAGCTGCGCCAACAGCGCCGCCATCTTTGCCTTGCCCGAGAGCCACGGCGACTGGATACGACCGGGCTATATGCTCTACGGGGGCAGTCCCTTCGCGGAACGCAGTCCGGCGGAGCTTGAGCTGCGGCCAGCCATGGAGCTCAGCGCGGAAGTCATCGCCCTGCGCGAGGTCGCCGCGGGTGGCGGCGTCGGCTACGGCGGTCGCTGGGTCGCCCGGCGGCCATCGCGTATCGCCACCATCGCCGCGGGCTACGGCGACGGGTACCCCAGGCACGCGGCGGACGGGACGGCCGTGCGCATCGGCAAACGGCGCTGCCCGCTCGCGGGCCGCGTGTCCATGGACATGATCACCGTCGACGTGACCGACGCGCCGGAAGTCACCGTAGGCAGTCGCGCTATTCTCTGGGGGTCCGATCCAGGCATCGACGAGGTCGCCGCGGGGGCCGCGACCATAGGCTATGAGCTCCTGGCCGGGCTCCCGGCCCGGGTGCCGCGGGTTTATGCCGAAAGCTGATGCTTGCGGCGGTGCAGGAGCATCAACGCTTCGGTAAACTTCGCATAACGCCCCCTGGGCGGCCGGCAAAGAGCCCTGGTGAACGAAGCACCTCAAGATGACCTGACCGACGGCAGTCTCCTCGCCGCCGTAGACCTGGGCAGCAACTCTTTCCATCTCCTTATCGCGCGCATCGAGCACGGCGAGATCAGGCCCACGCAGGCGCTCTCGGAAAAGGTTCAGCTCGCCGCGGGCTTAAGCGAAGACCGCCGCCTCTCCCGTGAGGCGATAGAGCGCGGCCTCGACTGCCTGCGCCGCTTCGCCCAGCTGCTCAAGAGCGTAGAGCCGGAGCGCTTGCGCGTAGTCGGTACCAGCGCCCTGCGCCGAGCCCGCAATCGGCGCGAGTTCACGGAGCAGGCGCGGCAGATTCTGGCGGCGCCCGTCGAAGTCATCTACGGCCGGGAAGAGGCGCGCCTGGTCTATCTGGGGGTGGCCCATACGCTCGCGGATGATGAACAGGCCCGCCTGGTGGTTGATATCGGCGGCGGCAGTACGGAATTCGCCATCGGCGAACGCTTTGAACCGCGCCAGCTGGAAAGCCTCAAGGTCGGCTGCGTCACCTACAGCAGGGAATTCTTCCCCGGCGGCAAGCTGTCAAAGCGAAACTACCGCCGCGCCTACGACAGCGCCCGCGTGGAAATCTCACATATCCGTCGCGACTTCCGCAGCAAGCACTGGGTGGAAGCCGTGGGGTCTTCCGGTACGCTGCAGGCCATCGAGGGCATTCTTGGCGCCCAGGACTGGACCGACGGTCCCATCACGCGCAAGGGACTGCAGCGCATGCGCCGCGAGATGCTGCGCTACGACCGTTTGGAAGACATCGAACTGAGCGGACTCAGCGCGGCCCGGCGCTCGGTGATCGCGGCCGGTGTAGCCATCACGGAGGCGATCTTCGAGGTCCTCGATATCGACACCATGCGCAGTTCCCGAGGCGCGCTCCGCGAGGGTGTGGTGTACGACCTCGTCGGTCGCCTGGAACACGAAGACGTGCGCGAACGGAGCATTCGCGCCCTCATGCAGCGCTACCACGTGGATGAGGCCGCCGCAGAACGTCTGGCCCGCCGCGCGCACACTTTCTTCGATGCGGTGCGCGACCGCTGGGATCTGGAAGCGCGGGACGGCGAACTCCTGCAGCGCGCCGCCCTCACCCACGAGATCGGCAAGGCAATCTCCCACAAGCATTTTCACCGCCATGGCTCCTACCTGCTGAGCAACTCCGATCTCGCGGGATTTTCGCAGCAGGACCAGGAAGACATGGCGACGATAGTGGCGGGGCAACAGGGCAAGCTTCGTTCGGAACGATTTCCGGAGGCGAGCGACGCCAGCCTTCCTCGCCTCCAGCGCCTTACCGCCCTGCTGCGCCTGGCAGTGAGCTTCAAGTACGTCGAAGAACTGGAGGAACTGCCGGATCTGTCCATCGCCGCGACGGACAAGGGACTCCAGATACACCTGCCCAAGGAGTGGCTGCAGCGCCATCCCCTGACGAAGCAGGAGCTTAAGCAACAACGGGCGGCGCTCCGTCCGCTGGGTCTGCGCCTTGAGGTTGGCTTGTCGCGGTCCTCGCCTAAAGATTGACCCAGCTGTTGAGGGCGCGCAGCCGAAACTCCTGACCCTGGAACCTAAGGACCGCGGACTCTGGAAGAATCTCGCGAAGCTCCACGCCCCGGGTACGCCCACCGACGCGCAGGGTTTCGCCGTTCATGAGCACCGTGGATACGCCACCGGGATTGAAGTCGTGGCGCAGATACATGATCGTGGGAACGGCATCGCGAAACTGCTGCGACAGCTCCGTAAGGAGCGGTGCGCGGTGCGGCTGCAGGGCGCCCGCCGCGGCCTCGGCCCGCACGTCGCGCAGCACCGCCTCGATGTCGACCGTCTCCTCGATGAGCTCCACCGAAACCGGCTCGTCGGATGATGCCGGGGACACGGCCTCCCTGGCGCTTAGAGCATCGCCAGAAGCTTCGGACTGGGCATTCACGTCAATGGCAGTGGCTGTTCGCGATTCCCGGGAATCGGCAACCGGGGCTGCGGCTCCGTCCGTCGACAGATCGCCGCGGACACTGCCGTCGACTTGTGGCGATGGGGGCACGGCCGCGCCCTGCGCATACAAAGCGGCGACGGATGCCGCGGCCTCTTGATCTCCGTTCCCTGCACGCTCCGGCGATGCGGTTCCAGCCGCGCCGGATTCGCTCGGGCCCGCTCCGCCCCGGGGCGGCGCGGCATCGCTCGTCGGCACCTCGGCCCGCGGCGACGACGCCCGCGCCGCAGTTTGGGGGCGCACCTCCGCCGGAACCGGAATTGTTGGCACTTCCCCACCCACCACTCCTCCGGGGTCGGCGGCAGCTGGCTCCGGCGCCGGACGCAGAGCGCGCAGGTAGAGAACCACCAGGACCGCGATTACGCCGAGCAATACGGCAATCGCAAACCACAGGCCGTGGCGCCCCGACCGCGGCTCGGCCACGGCGTCCTGCAACAGCTCGGGCAGCGACGACGCCGCGCGCTGTTTGTCCCGCTCCGCGCGGGCAAGCGCATCCAGGATCAGCGACAAGGCCGGCTTCCTCCTGCGCTGATCACAGGCCCGGGCCCCTCGCGCTGCGAGCGCTCAGACGCGCCGACAGGCGCTCCCGCGCCATGGCGCGATCCATATCCGCGCCGGCAGCCACGGCAAGCGCGCGAAGGGTCTGAGTGCCGAGTACGCCGTCGGCATCGAGCCCCATCGCGCGCTGAAAGAGGCGAACACGCTCCTCCAGCACGGCGCTGTACACGTCCTCCGTCAGCGGCTGCTCCTCGCCGTCGAGGCGGGCGAAGAGTCGCGCCACCGCGGCGACGTCGGGCCCCCGATCTCCGAGCGCCAGGGAACGCGTGATGCCATCCGGGCGTTTCCAGTAGTGCCAGGCGTCGCCAGTCCAGAGCGAGGCGAGTTCCTCCAGAGCGACTTCCGCAAACCCCGTGGGCGTGGCCAGAAGGGCAATTTCGGCATCGCTTCCGATCAGGATCGCGTGGCCGGAGAAACGTCGCGTATCGACGAGTTCCAGGAGCGCCGGTCGCGGCTCCTCGAGGAGGCGATTCCAGCTTTGAGGCTGGCTGCGGCTGCACTCAAGCCCCAGAGGTCGCTGCGTGGCGCAGGGCTGCACCGCGCCCTGACCGCTGATACCGTAGAGGCCGGCGAAGGCAGCGATACCCTCCGCCGGGGACAGGAACCAGTTTCGCGCTGCCTCAGGCTGAGGCTCACGCAGCGCTGCTGGAGAGCCGGCTTCAGCCTCTTGCACTTCCGCCACGCCCTCAGCTTGAGGGATCGCCGCTTCCTCGGAGACCATCGCGGTCCCGCCCGAAGTGTCGACCGGGGTGCTGTCAGCGGACTGTGGCGCTCGCAGGGCAACGCCGAGTGCCAGCGCGACCACGAGCAGCGCCAGCACCGCGGGTACCACGAAGTTGAGTCGTACACTGCGCCCCCCGACATCCTCTCCGATCGCTTCCCGGGCCGCTTCGCGCAGCAGCTGTCGATCCAGGCGGGTACTGTCGCGCCCGTAGGCACCGAGGAGCATTCGGTCACAGAGCAGATTGATGCGCCGGGGAATGCCGCCACTGGATCGATGAATGGCGCGAACCAGCGCCGCCGGAAACAGCTCGCGGCCGGGGACGAGGCCAGCGACGGTGAGCCGGTGCCTGATGTAGGAAGCGGTTTCCTCAGGTGTGAGCGCGGACAGTTCGAAGCGCGCCGTAATGCGCTGGTTGAGCTGACGCAGCTCCGGTCGCGCCAACCGCACCGCCAGTTCGGGCTGGCCGATCAGAATGATATGCAGGAGCTTTTCTTCGCTCGTCTCAAGATTGGTCAGCAGACGAATCTGTTCCAATGCATCAAAGGACAGGTGCTGCGCTTCATCGATCATCAGGACGGTCTTGCGACCGCGCTCGTGATTGACGAGGAGAAAGCGGTGCAGGGCGTCGCTGTAAACCTTGAGGCCGGCATCCGCCTGCGGCGGCGTGAGCCCCAGCTCGTCGCAGATGGCGGCGAGCAACTCCACTGACTCCAGGGCGGGATTGAGTATCACCGCAAGATCGGCGTTGTCCGGAAGCTGCTCAAGAAGGCAGCGGTTGATGGTGGTCTTGCCCGTGCCCACCTCGCCCGTAAGCAGGATGAACCCCCCTCCGGCACCGATGCCGTAGAGCAGATGCGCCAGGGCATCACGATGGCCCGGGCTCATGAACAGGTAGCGTGGATTAACGGCGATGGAAAAGGGAGCTTCCTTCAGGCCGAAAAAACTGTGGTACACCCTCGCCTCACCTCGGGCCCAGACCCGGGAATTATGCCGCAGCCACGGCTCCACCGCCCGCGCCAAATTGCCGGATCCATCAGGCCGGGTCGATGCTGACAGCAGACGCCGGCAATTCCTCCTTCGCTCCGGCCAGGATCTCCAGCGCTTCATCGACCCAGGCCAGATACTGACGACCCTGGCTGATCCCCGAGAGCAGCGCCAGATAGACGCCTTTGCGGCGCAGCGGCAGGGAATGGGGATCGGCGTAATGCCTGCGCCGGATCCGCTCGTAGAGGTACAGGCGCTCCATCATCGCTTCGCGCCGCGCAACCAGGCGACCCGCCAGGTAATCGATATTTTGCTCCGAGAGATTGTAGAGCTTGATATAGAGTTCGTCCTTGCTCTCCTGCAGACGCATGCGGTCACCCTGCAGGACCCAGGCGTCCAGCGCCTTACGGCCCGCCGGGGTGAGGTGGTACAGGTGCCGCTCCGGGCGACCGGCCTGTCGCTCCGCCCGGTGCGCAACCCAGCTCCGCTCGCTGAGGTTTTTCAGCTCCCGATAGATCTGCTGGTGCGATGCGTGCCAGAAGAAGCCCAGGGACTTGTCGAAGGCTCGCGCGAGGTCGTAGCCCGACATTTCATCGTCAAGCAGCGCCGTCATGATGGCGAAGCGTAAAGCCATAATCATTTCCCGCCGTGGACCGCGATTGTGCCGCCATCGAAGATACTATGCAAAATATTGCATAGGTAGCCTGGCTACCGTACTCTTCGCGCCGAGACAAATCGTCATGACCACAGGAGCAGTCCATGGCCCTCCCCGAATCCCTTCGCTCGCGCCTTCGTCTTCCCGTCGTGGGTGCCCCATTGTTCATTATTTCGAACCCGGATCTCGTGATTGCCCAGTGCAAAGCGGGGGTCGTCGGCTCTTTTCCGTCGCTCAATGCGCGTCCTATCGAGGAGCTGGAGCGCTGGCTGCAGCGCATCACGGAAGAGCTAGCGGCCTACGACGAAGCCAACCCGGACCAGCCTTCCGCGCCCTTCGCCGTCAATCTCATCGTGCACGGCTCGAACAATCGGCTGCAGGAGGATCTGGAGCTGTGCGTTAAGTACAAGGCGCCGCTGGTCATCACCTCCCTGGGGGCCAAGGAGTTCGTGAACGAAGCCATCCACTCCTATGGCGGCCTGGTTTTCCACGACATCATCAACAACCGCTTCGCGAAGAAAGCCATTGAAAAAGGCGCCGACGGCCTGATCGCGGTTGCGGCGGGTGCCGGAGGCCATGCCGGCACGCTCTCGCCCTTTGCTCTCATCCAGGAAATTCGCGAATGGTTTGACGGTCCCCTGCTGCTCTCCGGCTCCATCGCCACCGGCAGTGCCGTGCTCTCGGCGCAGGCCATGGGTGCCGACCTCGCCTACATAGGCTCGGCGTTTATCGCCACCGATGAAGCCAACGCCGACAATGCCTACAAGCAGGCCATCGTCGACTACAACGCCTCGGATATCGTCTACAGCAATCTCTTCACCGGCGTGCACGGGAATTACCTCGCCCCGTCAATTCGCGATGCCGGTCTCGATCCGGACAACCTGCCGGAGAGCGATCCCTCGAAGATGGACTTCGGCTCCGGTGGCAATACGGACGCCAAGGCGTGGAAGAACATCTGGGGCTGCGGTCAGGGAATCGGGGCGGTGAAATCCATCGGCAGCGCCGGGGACCTCGTGGCGCGCCTGGTCGATGAGTACGGTGTGGCCCGCTCGCGCCTCGGGGAAGCCGCCTGAGCAGGGCCCGGCGATGGGCCGGCGGGGAACCATTTGGGTCCTCGCCTGCCAAAGCTTCACATTTCTTCTGCAACGGATCGCAAGCATGAACACCTCGCATCGGGCGCGGCGCTCGTTTTTTCTCCCGGCCTTCTTCCTGCTCGTTTCGCTGGCGGGCTTGAGCGCGGACAGCCGGGCCGAAGCCCGCCAGGCCTACTTCGCCGGCGGGTGTTTCTGGTGCGTTGAAGCGGACTTCCAGAAGCTTGAGGGTGTCGGCGATGTCGTGTCGGGATTTACCGGCGGAACGCTGCAAAATCCCACCTATCGCGGCAACCACGAGGGCCACTACGAGGCCGTTGAGGTGAACTACGACAGCGATGTCATCAGCTACGAAGAGCTGCTGCGCTACTTCTGGCGGCATATCGATCCACTGGATGACGGCGGCCAGTTCTGCGATCGCGGCTTCAGCTATCTCAGTGCGGTTTTCTTCAGCAACGATGAGGAAAAGCTGGCGGCCGAGGCGAGCCTGGCCGAAGTCCAGGCGCTGTTCCCTAATGACGAAGTCGCGACGCGCCTTCTGCCCGCCAACCGCTTCTGGCCTGTGGAGGAGTACCACCAGGAGTACGCCGACAAAAACCCGCTGCGCTACAACTTTTACCGTCGCGGCTGCCGACGCGACTCTCGCGTGAACGCGCTCTGGGAAGATAAGGACTGGGGGCGCAGCGGCGACCATTGAGGCGCGGTCCGAGAGCGTCCGTCCGTCGTAAAAAAACGGGTACTCACCGCAGAAAGCTGGTGTTTCGGCACGGCCTGGGCGAACACTGACAGAAGCCCTGCGCTGCGAGAGCAGCGCTACGCCTCGTCATACCCCAGGGGCTGTTCCCAGGTAGGAAAGTCACCAGGTCGAGAAACCGACACGAAAGACAGCGTCCGCCGCGCCGACCGTACTTCGATGCACTTCCAAAGCATGCAGGGAGCTCTACGCGAAATGAACTTTTCTTCTCTCAAGGCGAATCTTCAAAACAAGCTTCACGGAAGCCGCAGCGCCGCGCGCGAACTCAACGGCGTATCTCCCCGGCGCTTCGCTCTCCTGGGCGTCCTGGCTTTGCCCCTCGCCCTGATCGGCTCAACGGCGCTGGCTGCGAAAACCGTCATCGAGAAAAAAGACGATCTGCCCCGTCACAACTACGAGCTGACGCTGCCCGTCACGGCGTACTACGAGGCGGACAACCGCGAAGAGCTGATTGATCTGGCCCGGGCCCTGCGCCGTGATATCGAGGCCGATCTCGAGGCTTATGACATACGCGACGACAACACAGTGCAGTCGTTCTACGCCATTCTCGGCAGCGTCGAACTGCTCGAGGAGGACTGGCAGGGCTACCTCGACCAGCTCGAGGCGCGCCGAAAGCTCGAAACCAAAGAGGCCAACCGCCTCACCATGGGATTGGTGGGTGAAGCCGTGGCGCGGGCGCAGCTGGCGGGAGATGCCTCGGCCGCGGCTATCGCGGCGCAGCTTCGCGAGCTCCTCGTTCCCCTTGCCTACTCCACCGTGGAAGCCAGCCTGGAAACCCTGAAGGGTCGCACGGAAATCCTGAGCCGGGCGCTGGTCCTGGGCAGCCTGGACTCCAATTATCAGCCCATTGTGGATCGCAATAACGGCGAGGTGAGCTTCGACGTCGCGTCCAGCATCGTCGGTGCGAGCTTCACCCTCGATTACTTCATCCCGGTCGCGTCGACTGTGAATGAGGTCGTGAGCGAAACCATTGCCGCCAACCGCGTGGAAAAAGCGGACATCTGGGCGGCCCGGCAGATCGACCTCGACGCTGGCGAAGGCCAGCCCGTCGTTCTGGCCGTGTGGGACAGCGGTGTGGATACTGCGATTTTTGGCGACACAGCTCAGCTGTGGAGCAATGCCGGTGAGATTCCCGGAAACGGCATCGACGATGACGACAATGGTTTCGTGGACGATGTGCACGGCATCGCCTACAACATTCGCGGCGAGCGCACCGACTCCCTGCTCTACCCGATCGGCGCCTCCGGCGCCGATGCCGATGAGCTGTCACGGATGGTCAAGGGGCTTGGCGATATTCAGTTCAATGTTGATACGCCCGAGGCTTCGGAAGTCCGCCAGCGTATGTCGGCCCTTCCCCAGGATGAGGTGAAGAGCTTCCTGGAATCCCTGTCGATCTATGGAAACTTCTCTCACGGCACTCACGTTGCCGGCATCGCCGCCGCCGGGAATCCGCAGGCCAGGTTGCTCGTGACGCGCATGACCTACGGCCATGAACTCATTCCGGAGACGCCGACGCTCGCCGCGGCGCACCGGGATGCGGCGATGTTTCTGGAAGTCGCCGAGTACTTTCGGAGCAACGGCGTCCGCGCGGTCAATATGAGCTGGGGTGGCTCGCTCCGCGGTATCGAAGAAGCGCTCGAGGCCAACGCCGCGGGTGGCTCGCCGGAAGAGCGCAAGGCGCTGGCGCGAGAGATCTACAACGTGGGCGACGAAGCGCTGCGCCGCGCTATCTCCGAATCCCCAGACATTCTGTGGATCACAAGTGCGGGCAACTCCGACAACGACGTACGCTTCGATGAGTTCTACCCGAGCAGCTACGAGTACGCGAACCTCCTCACCGTGGGTGCCGTGGACAGCGCTGGCGACGAAACGAGCTTCACCAGTCTCGGAAAGGTCGATGTGTACGGCAACGGCTTCGAGGTTGAGAGCTACGTGCCGGGTGGCAAGCGAATCGCCTACAACGGCACGTCAATGTCGTCGCCGCAGGTCATGAACCTTGCCGGCAAGCTCCTGGCGCGCTATCCGCAGCTCAGCGTTGCCGAACTCAAGAGCCTGATCATCGAAGGTTCGACGGAGAAAGCGCTCGAAGCGCGCAACATCCGCCTCATCGATCCCGCCGCCACGCTTCGCCTCGCCGAACAACAGGTGGACTGACGCGTCCGTCCGGAACGCTTAGCGCAAATCGCGCAGAAGCAGACCGGAACCGCGCGCCGCGATCTGTGCAAGCAGCAGCTCGCCGGTCGCCAGTGCGTCCGTGAGCGCCGCGTGGCCGCGGTGCGGGCCAAGACCATAGCGTGCGCGGCAGTCGGGAAGGCGCAGGCACCCCTCGGTCAGCGGCTCGTTGCGCAGGCGTAACCGCCGCTCCTCCACGCGCAGCGTGTCGATGCAGGGCAGCAGCAGCGGAAGGTCCCAGCAGCGCCGTGCCGCCCGGTTCAGAAAAGCCATATCCAGAGCGGCGTTATGGAATACAAGGACGCGTCCCGTGGCCGCCCTCAGGAACCGGCGCAGCGCAAGTTCAAGCGGCAGGCCGTCGCGTAGCTCACAGTCCCGCAGACGATGGATAGTGGCACTTTGACCGACACCGCTCTCGCTGTTCAGCAACAGCTCCGCCGTCGAATCGAGGCACAGCTCCGCGTTGTCGATCGCGACCCAACCGATACTGAGGAGCTCATCCCGTTTCGGATCGAGTCCGGACATCTCCGCATCGCAGACCAGGAACGGCAGGGACTCCACTGGGGTTCCCCCACGTAGGAGCGGCTGTTCCCAGGCTTCCGCCAGTTCCCTGGGCGCCGCGCCCTTACGTCTCGCCAGGCGTCGCCGCAGACTCAGGAACTCCATCAGCCCATACCGGCGCGGAAGGTCTGGCGCACGGCGCCCTGGGCCTCATCGATGATTGTGAACGCATCACGCAGCTGTTCCCGTGCCAGGCGCGGCAGGGCGCGGGGATTGATGTAATTGTCCGGCGTCCCGCCGGCCAGGACCTGATCGCGCTGATGGCGCATGCGCACGCGCTGCACGCAGTGCAGGGCATCCGCCAGGTTGCGTGCGTCGACCATGGCCATGTGTCCGTCGGCCCCGAGAGCATTCAGGCGTTCCTGGGTGTTTACCGCGACAATGCCATGCGCCAGCGCATGCAGTCTTACGATCTCGGTGATGGGCAGGACACCCCGCTTCTTGATATCGAGGCTGTCCCGGTGTTCGCCGTCGCGATCAACGACAAAGCGCCGAAAGATGCCCAGGGGCGGCGTGCTCGCGAGCGCGCCGGCGGCCAGCGCCGCCTGAAAAATAGTGTTGCGGCCGGCCTGTTCCAGCATTTCGGCCTGCAGCGCGCCGGCGAGCGCCCGTTCACCGTAGATTCCCCGGATATCAAAAAAAATACTGACCCGCATAACGGCGTCGCTGGTGGGCTCGCGCGTCCATCCGCGGACGGTGTCGCACCAGTCTGCCAGGGGTTGGCGCCAACTTTCCGTCGTTGCCATGATGCCGCCGGAGCAGTACGGGTAACCGCAGGCGGCCAGGCCGTCGCATACGCGAGCCGCCAATTCCCGGTACCAGTCGAGATCACCCTCCTCTACCCGGTCGTCAATTACGATGCCGTTGTCCTGGTCCGCACCAAGGAGCTGCTCTGCACGAGCCTGAGAACCGAATCCCAGCCAGGCCCAGGGCGCTGGGGCGGGCCCCAGGGCTTCCTCGGCCAGGCTGATGAGACGAACGGTGACTGCATCGGAAATCGCCGTAAGAATCTGAGCGACCTGCTGTGCGTTCATGCCGCTGGATACCCAGTGCGCCATGAGTTCCGCCATGTTCGCAACGAGATCGCGGATTCCGTCGACGGAGCTCTCCCTCGAAACGTGCTGGACCAGAAACACCGGATCGTCACGTCGCGCCAGGATCAGGTCCGAAGTCGTGACGATGCCGACGAGACGACCTTCTTCCAGGACCGGCAGATGATGAAATCGGTGCTGCGTCATCCGCAGAGTGGTCGCAAAGAGGCTGTCGTTCACATCTATGGTCTGTGGATCCGGAGTCATGACATCTTTCACAGCGCAGCGGATATCCCTGGCCTGCGCCAGTACGCGGGTACGGAGGTCCCGATCCGTGACGATCCCCGACAGCTCGCCATCGTCATCGAGCACGAAGACTGACGACACGCGGCGCTGCGCCATGGCGACGGCAACCTGGTGCACGCTGGCGTGTTCAGGCGCGGTGAGCAGATCTCGTGTCATGACCGAACGCACCGGTGCGAGCATCGCGTTGGGAGCGCCGTCGACGCGCGCGGCCCTTCGCAGCCGTCGACTTCGCTGGCTGCTGAAATAGCGATCGAAGGAGCGATTGCCGCGGCGCAGAGCGTAGTAGGCCGTATCGGGGAGGCGGTAAATGAGAGCATCCTCGATGACCAGGGCCCGCACCGCTCCACGTTCGGCATTCAGTCCGCCGATATGAAAGCTCTCTCCCTCGCCGAGCCGGTCCAGGAGCTTGTTGTCGCCGTCGCGGATATCCACGGCGCCGCTGCGCAAAATGCGCAGACCATCCTTGGCGGCGTTCTCGTCGAAATGCTCACCCTGGCGATGGTAGGCAATGCGCAGAGCACGCACGGCCTCATCGAGAGCCGCCGAGTCCAGTTCATGAAACGGCAGGGACGAGCGCAGGAACTCGCGCACGTCCTCGAGTTCGCTCGCCGCCCCGCGCAGGGTCTGATCGCCCAACTCGTCGTTCATCGCTTCTGCCGTGCCCCCTGGAGAAAGGCCGTGGACGCGTCAGCGAAGAATACGCTCCCGGATTTTGACGCCGCCAGGCGAATTCGCATTCCCGCATCTGGAAGACGGGACAGGGGCAGATACCAGAGCCTTCCAAACTCATCTACGGCTTCCATGCGCCGCGGTGCAACGTCGCTGTCCGCCTCGGCCACGGTCATCAGTACCTGATCCAGAGCGTGGGATGAATCCAGCTTCAGGGTGACCTCCGCGCCATCGCCGGCACGCAGCGTCAGCCTGAGACTACTGTTCTCAAGATCGCAAACACCGCTGGGGTAGCGACAGCTGCTCTGTTCTACAAGGGGATAGCTCTGGCCGCGTTGGGCGGGCTGGGGACGCTCCCCCACGAGCGCCCCTGCGGCGAACCACGCAAGAACCGCCAGCAACGGCGCCACAAGCATGGCGGTGATTACCTGCCTGCTACGAAACATGAGCCTGGGATAAGCGACCACGACGCGGTAGCGTACTCCCTCGCAGGCCGGAGGGGCCTGTCACGCCGGGACCGCGGTGTACCCGGCAGGAGTGCCCGGCGCGCACGCCACTCAATGCTCGGCCGCAGCCTCGGCTCCCGCCGGAATGCGGATACTCTCCACAAGCTCCTGCACCGCTTTCGGAGGCTCGGCCGTGAGCTTCGAAACGCCGATCGCCACCGCGAAGTTGACGATCGCCCCCACCACACCGAAGGCATTGGGCTCGATGCCCAGGAACCAGTTGGGCGGCGTGTCGCCCAGGAACGCGGTACCGGGGATGAACATGATGCCCATGTGCTGGAACACATAGAGCAGCGTTACACCGATACCCGCCACCATCCCGGAGATCGCACCCTCCTTGGTGATGGTCCTGCTGAAAATACCCATCATCAGCGCTGGAAAAATAGACGACGCCGCAAGGCCGAAGGCCAGGGCCACGGTCCCCGCCGCAAAGCCCGGCGGATTCAGACCCAGATAGCCAGCACCGGCAATGGCCAGCGCCATTGCCACCCGCGAGGCGTTGAGCTCCGCCTTTTCGCTGATCTTCGGCGCGATCATGCCCTTGAGGAGGTCGTGAGAGATCGCCGAAGAAATGGCGAGCAGAAGTCCCGCTGCGGTGGACAGGGCCGCGGCGAGCCCCCCCGCCGCCACCAGCGCGATTACCCAGTTCGGCAGCCGGGCGATCTCAGGATTGGCGAGCACAATGATGTCATTGTCGATCTTTACCATCTCGTTCACGGCCGCGTCGGCGGAGTACTGCACACGCCCATCGCCGTTCTTGTCTTCAAAGGCCAGCAGGCCCGTGGTTTCCCAGTTGCGGAACCACTGCGGCCTCTCTTCGTACTTCAGGTACCGACCGGCCTCGGGCTCGATGGTCTGCATAAGATTCAAGCGCGCCATGCCGGCCACCGCCGGAGCCGTCGTGTACAGAACCGCAATAAACACCAGCGCCCAGCCCGCCGAGGAGCGCGCGTCCTTCACCCGGGGAACGGTGAAGAAACGAATGATCACATGCGGAAGACCGGCGGTGCCGATCATCAGCGACAGCGTGAAGGCGAACATGTTGAGACCGGACAGGCGAACGTTCGTGGTGTACTCCTTGAATCCCAGCTCCGTCACTACCTGGTCGAGGCGATCCAGAAGATAGACATCGGTCCCGGCCAGCGTGCTCCCCAGACCAAGCTGCGGCACCGGGTTCCCGGTCAGCTGCAGGCTGATAAAAATCGCCGGGATGGTGTACGCGAGGATGAGCACGCAGTACTGGGCAATCTGCGTGTAGGTAATGCCCTTCATGCCCCCGAGAACCGCGTAGAAAAAGACGATAGTCATCCCCACGTACAGGCCCGTGTCGTAGTCGACTTCGAGGAAGCGCGAGAAGGCCACCCCAACGCCTTTCATCTGCCCGATGACGTAGGTCACGGAGCAGATGATCAGGCAGATCACGGCCACGGCCCGCGCCGAGTTCGAATAGAAGCGGTCACCGATGAACTCCGGCACCGTGAACTTGCCGTACTTGCGCAGATAGGGAGCCAGGAGCATGGCGAGGATCACGTAGCCGCCGGTCCAGCCCATGAGGAACACGGAACCGCCATAGCCGCCGTAGCTCAGCGCGATGATGCCGGCCATGGATATGAACGACGCGGCGGACATCCAGTCCGCGGCCGTGGCCATCCCGTTCTGGACCGGGTGAATACCGCCGCCGGCCACGTAGAAGTCCTTCGTCGAACCCGCTCGCGCCCAGAATGCGATGCCGATATAGAGAACAAAGGTCAATCCAACAACGATGTAGGTTAGGGTCTGGAGTTCCATGTTTGCGCGTCTCTAGTCCTCGTCCAGACCAAACTCGCGGTCCAGCGCCGCCATTTTTCGCGTGTAGTAGAAGATCAGCGCGACAAACACATAGATCGAACCCTGCTGGGCGAACCAGAATCCGAGCTTGTAGCCCCCGACTCGAATCTGGTTGAGAACATCGACGAGCAGGATGCCGCAGCCAAAGCTCACGAAAAACCAGACCAGCATCAGCTTTACCATCAGCGACACGTTGCGCTGCCAGTACGCCGCAGACTGCTCCTTGGTCATTTTCATCGCCATCGCCAACCTCTCCCGTTCTGTTTAAGTATTTTTCCCGCGACGCTAACAGAGCCTGCGAGCGTTTCCCTTTGCTCTTTGGTCGAGCGCCTCGGACTTATCCCCCCGGGAGGTGCGTCCCCAAGGACCAATCTCCACGCTTTACATCGCCTGTTTTTCCCGCACAATGGCTGGATAAAAGCACAACATCGGGGGAAAAAACGGCACATGAAGTGCGTGATTGCTGACGACCACCCGCTCTTTCGCGAAGCCCTCGCCGGCCTGATCCGCGGCGACGCATTTCGCGGCGAAGTGGCCCAGGCAGAGAGTGTTGCTTCCCTTCACGACCTCGTGGATCGCGAGGGCCCGCCGGATCTCCTTCTGCTGGACCTGCATATGCCCGGCGTGACCGGCTTCTCCGCGCTGAGCTGGTTTGTAGGGAACTACGCTGAAAAGCCGGTGATCATCATATCCGCGAACACGCATCCGGACACCGTGCGGCGCGCCATCGACCACGGTGCGGCGGCTTTCCTGTCGAAATCCTCGCCCACGGAAGAGATCGGAGAGACGCTGAAGCGCGTCCTCGATGGCGAGCGCGGCCTCCACCCCGGTCTCGAAATCGGCGAACAGGGAGCAACGCTGCAGGCACTGGATGTCGCCGAGGCCCTGGCGAGCCTGACCCCACAGCAGTTTCGCGTTACGTCGATGCTGGTGGAAGGCATGCTGAACAAGCAGATTGCCTACGAGCTCGATGTGAAAGAAGCCACAGTAAAGGCGCACATGACGGAGATTTTCCGCAAACTCGGCGTTCACTCGCGCACCCAGGCCGTGCTGGCGATCGGAAACCTGACCGTTACGCCTCTTGAGGAACTCGAACGCGCACCGAGCCCGGCGCACTGAGCATCGCCTGCTCGGCTCCGGCCAGGGCGAAGATCAGGGCCGTCAGGCGGGTCGGATTGATGGGCTTGTGCAGAATGCGATAGCCCGCTGAGCGGGCGGCTTCCCGTACGTCCCGGCCATCGTCGGCACTCACAATCACGCAGGGAACGTTGCGATTCGCGCCGCGAAGCGCCCACTGCAGCGCCGCGATACCCGTGTCCCCCTCGTCCAGATGGTAGTCCGCCAGCACCACGTCGGGACGGAAGGCCTTGAGCGATTCGCGAAGGCCGTGCCGATCGGCCACGACCGTGACTCGGCAGCCCTCGGCGGCAAGAATCGCAGCCAGCGCATCCCGGACCTGCGCATCGTTGTCGATGCATAGCACGCTCAGCCCGCTCAGCCGGCCCTCCATGCGCGGTGCGGCGTCGGCTGTCATCTCTTCTTCACGGACGGGTTCGCCGCGCGCTACCGTGAGCGAAAACAGGCTGCCCCGACCCGGCTCGGAGTTGAGTCTCAGCGGCAGTTGAAGGAGTTCCGCATAGCGTTTCACGATGGAGAGACCGAGACCGAGGCCGTCTCCCGTGTCCTCCCGGGACGAAAGGCGTTGGAACTCCTCAAAGATCCTGGCCTGATTCTCGTCGGTGATCCCCGGTCCCTGGTCGATGACCTGCAGCTCGACATGGGACCCGCGGCGACGCGCACCGAGCAGAACGGTGCCGGCACGGCTGTAGTTGATCGCGTTGGAGACCAGGTTTTGCAGGGCGCGCGTGAGAAGCTGGCGGTCACTGTGTATCCACAGCGAGGAGCTGCGCAGGCGCAAACGGAGACCGCGGCGTTCCGCCTCCGGCGCGAACCCGGCATAAAGATCCCGCAACAGCGCGTCCACGGCGAAGGTGGCGATGGTCGGCTGGCGCCGTCCGGAATCGAGTCGCGCAATCTCGCGCAACTCGCTGATCATCTGCTCCGCCCGCCCCAGCGCCTTGTCGATCGACGCGATCGTGTCGCCCGAGGTACTCGACAGCGCTTTATCCTGCTTCAGCGAAGCCGTGAACAATCGAGCCGCGTTAATGGGCTGCAGCAGGTCATGGCTGGTTGCCGACATAAAGCGGGACTTCGACATGCCGGCTTCCCGCAGACGATTCTCGGCCTCGGCGCGCAGCCGGTTCTCGCGGCGCAGCTCGGCGTTCGTGTCGGACAGGCTTCGATTACCCGATTGCAGTCGGTTCTCCAGCTCCGCCCGCGCCTCCTCCAGCTCCGTCACCATCTCACGGTACTCGGTGATATCGGAGTACGTGGTAACGATGCCGCCCTCGGGCATGGGAATACCGTAAATGTCGATCACCCGGCCGTCCGGCAGGCGCCGCTCGAAGCGATGGGCCTCGGCTTTGCGCAGCCAGTTCAAACGCTTTTCAACCTCATCATCAATCGACCGCTTGCCCACCGCCATGATTCCGCGCTCCGCGTTGTAGCGATAGAGCCGCGCGACGGGAAGCCCGACGTAAAGCATGCGTTCCGGGTACTCGAAGATTTCTTCGTAACGCGAGTTCCAGGCAACGAGGCGGAGCTGCGCATCCACCACGGCGACGCCCTGTTTCATCGACTCAATGGTGCTTTCGAGAAGCGCCCGATTGAATGTCTGCTGTCGTCCGGCATCGGAGACAAGACTGGCGAGCTCCGCGAAATCGAGCTGGCGGCTATCGATGAGTTGTTGCATGACGCGATGGGCGGAGGCGCTCCCCAGCACTCCTGCGAGCTCCGACTCGGCCTCGCGGACGGCGAAAACGGGCATACGGTCCGCGGGAAGGATGCGCTGCTGGTAGCGCTCTTCAAAGGATCGCCACAGGTCCCGGGTGCGACTGCCGTCCAGGAAGGGCGGGAGCAGCGCTCTGAGCTGGCCGGCGCGAATGGGCGAGAGGTCGAAATCGTCGCCACCGGCGAAGTCCATCGCATCCTTGGCGTCCAGGAACACCGCGGCCTGACGCAGATCTGTCACCGCCGGGCGCAACAGTCGCGACACGGTGATGAGGAAAAACAGGTTGGCGCCGAGACTCCAGGCCGTGGCATACGCGAGCAGCGAGTCGCCGCTCTCCACGCCGAACAGCTCCGTGGGGTTCAAGAACTCAATCCCAAAGGGACCTTGCGCGATCAAACCGTGATCAGCGCCCAGCACCGTTGGCAGCACCAGACAGTAGAACCAGAACGCAAGGCCGGCCAGCAGGCCGACCATCAGGGCAATACCGTGAGCCGGGCGCCAGTACAGGGACGCCACGATCCCCGGAGCCAGCTGCGCCGCGGCGAGAAACGAAATGAAGCCGATCTCGGTCAGCCAGGGCACTCCATCGAGCTGCGTCGATACGATCCAGGAACCGGCGATGATCAGAGCGATGGTCAGCTGCCTGATGCGCCGCACCCGATTCCCCAGGGCGAGAAGCGCCGGTCCGGCCGCCGCGCGACTGCGAATCATCAGCGGCACGGCCAGTTCATTGGTGATCATGATCGCGAGGCTGACCGTGGCTACGATGACCATGCCGGTCGCCGCGGAAATCCCGCCGATGAACGCGATATTGAGCAGGAACGGCGAATCGAGGGCGAGGGGAAGCCACTGCACGTAGGTGTCGGGATTCACGGCCGCGCTGCCGCCTGCCGCCGAAAGCTGGGCCCCGGCAAGGCTGATGGGCACCACGAGCAGCATGAACAGTAGAAGGTAGAGCGGAAAGAACCACCTCGCTTGCACCGGAGCCTTGTTTTCCCGGGCCTCCACGACCATGACGTGAAACTGTCGCGGCAGGCAGATCACGGCACAGGCGCTTATCAGAATCTGCGCGAAGAAGTCCGCGTTGAATGATGGCGGCCGCAGCCAGGTGTCGACGAGCGGTGGCCCGGACCACCCCGCGCCTCCGACGAGGTAGGACAACGCAAGGAGTGCCACAAAGCTAAAGGCCAGCAGCTTGACCACGGACTCCAGGGCAACCGCGCTCATCATCCCCGGGTGACGTTCGCGCCCATCCATACGCCTTGCACCGAACAGAATACTGAAGGCCGCGAGGACGACAGCGATGACGAGGCTCGGATCAACGGTGGAACCCAGTCCGTCCTCCGTCGCGCCCATAGTGACGAGCCAGGCCTGGGAAAGCGCCCGAAACTGCAGTGCGACGTAGGGCAGGACCGCGGCCGTTGCAACGAGCGTGACGAGCACGGAGAGCGCCTGTCGCTTACCGAAACGGGCACCGAGGTAGTCGGCAACGGAAGTGACGCGATGACGGGGGCCGAGACGTACAAGCCGTTCGATCAGCGGCCAGCCCAGCGCAAAGATCAGGATGGGTCCGAGGTAGATCGGCGCGTGGCTCCAGGGTGAGGCTACCGAGGTTCCAACGGCACCGTAGAACGTCCAGGAGCTGCAGTACACGCCCAGAGACAGTACGTATACGGTGTTTCGCAGGCGCCGAGGTACGCCACCGCCGCGACGATCGCCACGACGATCGACGGCCCAGGCGACCACGAAGAGCGCACACACGTACAGTGCTGCGAGCCCCAGCAGATAAGACGGTGTCGTCATTCCCCCAACCCGGTCAGCCCGGTGTTATGGGGCTGAGCCTAGCACAGCCCAGGCGGCGCTGTGCGCCGTCCCTCAGGTACCGCTGCGGCGTGTTCGAACACTCGCGGCAAGCTCGCCCAGCAGCACCTTCGTTATCCCCCAATCCATGCACGGGTCGGTGATGCTCTTGCCGTACTCGAGAGGTTGGCCCGCGACCACGTTCTGGCGACCCTCCACAAGAAAGCTCTCAAGCATGAGCCCGAAAATGGCGCGGCTTCCCCGGGCCACCTGCGTCCCGATGTCTCGCGCCACGTCCACCTGGCGCGCCGGGATCTTTCTGCTGTTGGCGTGGCTCGCATCAATCATGATCCGCGCCGCGAGACCTGCGCGGCTGAGCAGGCCGCTCGCATCATCAACCGAGAACATGTCGTAGTTCGGGTGTTTTCCGCCGCGCAGGATGATATGGCAGTCACCGTTCCCCGCGGTCTGGAAAATGGCCGAGTGTCCCTGCTTGGTGACGGAGAGGAAATGGTGCGGTTGCGATGCCGAGGAGATCGCATCGATGGCGACCTGGATGTCGCCGTCGGTGGCGTTCTTGAAACCCACGGGACAGGAAAGACCCGAGGCCAGCTCGCGATGTGTCTGACTCTCGGTAGTGCGCGCACCGATCGCGCCCCAGGAGACCAGATCGGCCACGTACTGGGGGCTGATGAGGTCGAGATACTCGGTCCCGGCGGGCAGGCCCATCTCGGCGAGATCCGCCAGCAGCTGCCGCGCCAGGTGCAGTCCCTTGTTAATCTGAAAACTGTTGTCGAGATCCGGATCGTTGATGAGGCCTTTCCAGCCGACGGTGGTGCGCGGTTTCTCAAAGTAAACGCGCATAACGATCAGCAGATCCTCCGCGAGCTCGCCGGCAACTTCTCGCAGTCCCCGGGCATAGTCGCGGGCGGCGTCGGGATCGTGAATGGAGCAGGGGCCGACCACGACCAGCAGGCGATCGTCCTCGCCGGCCAGGATGCTGGAGATGCCCTGGCGCGCAGCGGCAACGGTGCTGGCCGCGCTTTTCGTCAATGGAATATCACCCACCAGCGACTCGGGAGCGACCAGCTCGTTCGTATTCTGGATACGCAGATCGTCGGTTACGGACAGCATAGGGTAATTCGGATGCAGTAGGGCCGCGCGACTATAGCACTGGCGGCGGACTGCCGCGATGCGGCGCCTTGGTGATAGCATCGCCCGCCTGTGGACCACCGAAGACGTTGAGGGGAAGCCGATGCCAACGAGTGAAACAACCCATAGCAAACGTCTTGGGGCCTGCCTTATGCTGGCAGTGGTCGCAGCGCTACCCATCGCGACGGCGCAGGCCCAGAACAGTAGCGAGAGCTTCTCCGCGCTCGATGTTTTTGAGCTGGAATGGGCGGAGGACCCGCAGCTGGCTCCCGACGGTGAACAGATCGTCTACCGCCGCGCCGGCTTCGAAATCCAGAAAGACCGCCGCCGCGGCAACCTCTGGCTGCTCGACACCGCCACTGGGCAGCAGCGCAAGCTCACGGACTTCGAAGGAAATGAGAATGCGGCGCGGTGGTCCCCAGAGGGGCAGCGCATCGCGTTCTCTCGCGCAAGCGCGGACGACGAGGGTCGGGAGATCTACGTGTACTGGCTTGAGAGCGGGAGCAGCGCCCGGGTGACGCGCCTGCCAAAGGCACCCCGGCACATCCGCTGGAGTCACGATGGACGGTACCTCGCGTTCGAAATGACCGTTCCCGTCGATGCACCGGTCTTTGGCAAGCGCCCGGCCAAGCCCGAAGGCGCCAAGTGGGCCGACGAGCCCAGGATCACCGACCGGCTCTATCACGAGCGCGACGGGAGCGGCTATGTCGAGGCCGGTTTCTCCCAGGTGTTCGTTGTGCCCGCCGAGGGCGGCACCGCGCGGCAGCTAAGCTCCGGGGACTTCCATCACCGAACTCCGGAATGGAGCCCCGATGGCCGGAGCCTCTTCGTCAGTGGCAATCGCAGCGAAGACTGGGAATACGATTACCGCAACAGCGAGATCTATCGCATCGATCTGGATGGCAATATCGCCGCGCTCACCACAGCCTCCGGCCCGGACCATCATCCCCTGCCCTCGCCCGACGGTCGCCATCTCGCCTGGCTTGGCTTCACGGACAAACGCCAGGCCTACCAGCTCACGCGGCTACGTTTATCCACCGACAACGGACCGCAGCGCGAACTTCTCGGCAACCTGGATCGCAGCGTCAGCGGATTGGCCTGGGCCGCCGACTCCAGCGGCCTGTACTTTCAGTATGACGACCGCGGCCGCACCCGCATTGGCTTCGTTTCCACCGGTGGCAGCTTCCGCAAACTAGCGGAAGATCTGGGTGGCACAAGTATCGGACGCCCCTACAGCGGCGGCTCTTTTTCCGTCGCCCGGGATGGCCGCATCGCCTATACCTACACACGCCCGGAACATCCGGCGGATGTCGCGACCGTGGCTGACGGAGAGTTCTCGCGTCTCACCCGGCTCAATGCGGACTTGTTGGATCAGCGCGCGCTGGGCGAGACTCGCGAACTGTGGTGGGACAGCAGCGTCGATGGCCGTCCGGTCCAGGGCTGGCTGGTACTGCCTCCGAATTTCGATGCCGCGCAGAGCTATCCCCTGCTGGTGGAGAATCACGGTGGCCCCATCAGCAACTATGGGGAGCGTTTCTCGCCGGAAATGCAGCTCTACGCCGCCGCCGGCTATGTAGTCCTGTACCCCAATGCCCGGGGCAGCACCAGTTACGGCGAAGAATTCGCCAACCTGCTGTACCACAACTACCCGGGAGAGGATTACAACGACACCATGGACGGCGTGGACGCGGCCCTCGCCGAGGGCTTCATCGATGAAGACCAGCTCTACGTTACCGGGGGAAGCGCGGGGGGCATCATGACCGCCTGGATCATCGGTAAAACGCAGCGCTTTCGCGCCGCCGCCGTGATCAAGCCGGTCATGAACTGGTACAGCAAGACGCTCACGGCGGATAACTGGTTTCGCTACTACGAGACGCGGATTCCCGGAGTTCCCTGGACCAACCCCGAGGACTACCTGAGGTTTTCTCCGATCTCCCTGGTCGGAGCGGTCGAAACACCTACCCTGGTCATGGTGGGTCTCGACGACCTGCGCACGCCGCCGTCAGAAGCGAAGCAGCTCTATCACGCGTTGAAGTATCGGCGTATTCCCACGGCTCTCGTTGAACTTCCCGGCGCCTCGCACTTCATTGCCCGGCGTCCGAGCCAGCTGATCGACAAGATTAATAACATTCTCGCCTGGTTTGAGCACTACGACGGCGAGGAAAAGGAAAACGAGGAATAAGGGACTCAGTCGCTCGCCCCATCCCGGGGGGCCAACAGCGCCGGTGCTGAAAAGCCACCGGCGGCCTCCAGCAGTAGACGTGCGGGCTGATCCAGGCGGGCGATATCGTCCACGGAGAGGCGCAGCGAGGTACCCAGGGCCGTTGCCAGCATGCGCTGCTGGTACGGAAGATCGCGCCGATAGCCCGGTACCTGCTCCGCCAGACTGGCGCTGGCGTCCAATTCCTCGGCAAAGGCTTCGACGAGCGCGGCCAGCTCACGAAGGAGTTCATCCTCGTGCTCCAGCCCGTCCCGGGGCTCGAGGAGCCAGGTCATGTCGTCGCGCAGCTCGCAGCGCCCCAGGCACGTTCCGCTGCGCTCGCTGCTCCACTCCTGTGGAGCGATCAGCGACAGGCGCCAGCCGTCCGCGCGATGGTAGAGGTAGTAGGACTGACCCGATGCGGGGCGAAACTGGAAGTCGGCCGACAAGACAAGGGCCGACGTGAACCAGTCCCGGAGCAACACGTCGGGTGCCTTCTCTTGAATGGCAATGGGGCGCGTGGCCTGCCAATCCGCCAGCACGGGAACCACGCCCTTGCCCTGGGGGTTGGGATTCTTATGCGGGTTGCGAGTCATGCACTCCCTACGCTCTGCGGGCGGACGGCGATCAGTGCGCAGGGTCCTCTGATTCGCGCCAGTAGGCGTCGAGCAGCGCGCCGATGGTATTGGGTACAACCAGGTGCGCGGCATACCAGGTGTGCAGGCAGCGGATACGGGAGAAGTCCGCGATACCCCCGATACCGCGCTCCTGTAGCGCTTTCAGGTAACCCGTGGCTGCGAGACTGACGCGCTCATGGTCTTCGAGAAAGCCATCGCGAAGCGCGATATGCGCCGCGTGATCGTCGCGCATCGCCGCACGGAGTGTCTCGCTTTCGTCCACCTGCGTCTGCAGCCTGGCGATGAGACCGGACGCTTCAGCGCGGTCGATGCGCAGGCAAAGCTCCGGGTCCACGAGCCAGAAGAGCGTCGGAAAGGGCTTGCCGTCTACCAGGGAAGCGACGCGGATAACCATGGGGCGGTCGGCCGCATCACGGACCGCGATAGCGCGCAGGCCGCGCGGCTCGCGTCCCAGACGATCGCGGACAAAAGCGCGTTGTGCGGCCGTCGGCGGCGCCTGCGGAGGATGTCGCTGAGCGCCCATGCGCCGGTCCGTGAGCTCGCTACGCCGGGTGCTTGGATGAGTTCTGCGCGGCGAGGCCGGGCCGGCTAGCCGGGTTCGCCGGCGGCCCGGCTCACGCTGGCCACGCTTCTCGATTCCAGAAAGGCCGCGTGATCGGCGGCGTAGCTGTACACGACGTCCGTGCTCGAATTCAGCGCCGTCTCCGCGGAGTCCTGTATCACGCTGATCACAAGGCCCACCGCGACAACCTGCATCGCGGTATCGATGGAAATTCCGAAGAGTGAGCAGGCAAGCGGAATGAGGAGCAGACTGCCGGAAGGTACGCCAGACGCGCCGCAGGCCGCCAACGCGGAAACAACGCACAGGAGCATGGCCTGGAGAAAGGAGGGTTCGATGCCCACGGTGTTGGCTGCCGCAACGGACAGGGTCGTGATCGTGATGGCCGCTCCCGCCATGTTTACGGTTGCGCCCACGGGAATGGTGACAGCGTAGAGCTCTTCACTGATACCAAGGCGCTTCGCAAGCGCCAGGTTCACCGGAATGTTGGCCGCGGAACTCCGGGTAAAGAACGCCGTGACCCCGGATTCCTGGAGGCAGCGCAGGACCACCGGATAGGGATTGCGGCGCGTCACGATCCAAACCACCAGGGGATTCACCAGCAGGGCCATGATCAGCATCGCGAACACCAGAAGCCCGGCTACGCTCGCGTACTCCGCGAGCACCCCTACCCCAGTGCTCGCGACGGTTACGCACACGAGTCCGAAGATGCCGAGGGGAGCGAGCATGATGACGTAGCGCACCACGTCCGCAACACCGTCCGCCACGGTCTGGAGCGCCGTGCGAAAGCTTTCCGGCGCGCGCCGGAAGCTGAGACCCAGCAGTACGGCCCAGGTCAGACAGCCGAGAAAATTGCCGTTGAGAAGCGCGCTGATCGGGTTGTCGACAAGACGAAACAGCACGGTGCGCAATACGCCGCCGACGGCGGCCGGCGGTGAGCCCTCCGCCACACCGCTGAGCGTCAGCGTCTGCGGAAAGGCAAAGGAAAGGCTCAGGGCAACCACCGCCGCACTGACGGTGCCAAACAGGTAGAGGCCAAAGGTCAGCGCGATGCGCTGGGAATCGGCGCTGCGCTCGTGCCGGTTGGCGATCGCCGACATCACCAGGACCATGACCAACAGCGGCGCGACGGCCTTCAGCATGGCAACGAACAGCTCGCCGATCAGGCCGAAGGGCAACGCCGTTTGCGGGCTTACAACGCCGAGCACCGTACCGGCGACCACACCGGCCAGGATGCGCGGCACCAGGCCGATTTCAGAAAGCTTCAAAGCAACCTCGGGGAGTAAAAAAGGGGCGCATTGTACGCCCCCGGGATGCGGCCTAGTCGAGCAGCTCCGGCTGCTCCGCGACGATGACGTCGTACAGGGGCTGGAAGCTGAACCAGCCCGCGAGCGTCGAACCCACCTGGGACGCGGTGTGTTCCGCCATTTCATGAGGTATCGGCTTGGGTGTACCGGCGGCTTCGGCCATGAGCTGCGCCTGGCAGCTTCGCTCCATGGTCACGAACCACCAGCAGGCTTCATCCACCGTTTCGCCGACCGTGAGCAGTCCGTGGTTTTGCAGGATCACGGCCTTATTGTCACCCAGGGCTTGAGCGATGCGATCCCCTTCCGCGAGATCGAGGACAACGCCCGTGTAATCCTCGAACACCGCATGATCGTCGTAGAAAGCGCAGGCGTCCTGAGTCAGCGGGTCCAGTTTCCGGCCCAGGCTGGACCAGGCCTTACCATGCACGGAATGGGAATGCGCCGCCGCCGTGACCTCCGGGTGGTGCATGTGAATTCGCGAGTGAATCGTGAACGCCGCACCGTTCAGGAGTCCATCGCCCTCGACGATGTTCCCTTCATGATCTACCCGCAGCAGATCCGACACCCGCATCTGCTTGAAGGAGCGCCCCATGGGGTTCACCCAGAAATTATCGTGCTGCTCCGGGTCGCGGACCGTTATGTGACCGGCCACGCCCTCGTCGAAACCGAACTTTCCAAAGATTCGCAGCGCAGCGGCAAGGCGCTGCTTGCGCTTCAGGCGTTCCTCGACCACATTGTCGAGGGCACCTGGCATCATGTCGTCGTCGGACCGGTTCATTACCAGGTCGCTTGCATCGTCCATCGCTTGGTCTCCCGTAGCTGTTATGTTGTTGGCCGGGCATAGGATAGCTGACAGCGGCCGGCTTTGCCGCGTCGTGGCGGCAGGCGCCCGGCTAGAGCGCCGGCCTCGCCCGCATCAAACTTTGGAACCGCGAGGCCTTTACGAATGGCTCTCACACTCGCCTTCGACATCTATGGAACGCTGATCAACCCGCACGGGCTTGTGTCGCTGCTTGAGACCATGGCCGGGCCCGAGGCTCGGGCGATTTCAAACACCTGGCGGGGTAAACAGCTCGAGTACACCTTCCGCCGCGGCCTGATGAACGCCTACGAAAACTTCGCGGTGTGCACTCGTCAGGCCCTGGACTATGCCTGCGCCGCTCACCGGGTGGATCTGCTTCCAGAGCAAAAAGAGCAGCTGCTTTCCCGCTACCGGGAGCTTCCGGCCTATGCCGATGTCGGTGCGGGTCTTGATAGGCTCGCCCGGGATGGGCATCGGCTCGTCGCCTTCTCCAACGGCACGGCGGATGCCGTTCATACCCTCCTAAGGGCCGCGGATATAGGTCACCACTTCGACGCAGTGGTTAGTGTGGATGCGGTTCGAACGTTCAAACCAGACCCCAGGGTCTACGGTCACCTGTGCGAAATTACGGGGACCTCCGCCACGCGAAGTTGGCTGATATCAAGCAACCCCTTTGACGTGATCGGCGCCGTTTCCTTCGGCATGAAGGCGGCATGGGTGCAGCGCGACAGCAGTGCCGTGTTCGATCCCTGGGGCCTGGAAGCCGATGTCGTCGTCAGCGACCTGAAAGAGCTGCACGCGGCGCTGAGAACGGACTAGCAGATCAGCGGTAGGGGTCGATTACACCCCACGTTCGCCGCCGCCTGAGCACCGGATCACACCCCGCATCGCCAGGAACGCACGACGATGCCAAAGTATCCAATCCGACGTTCCCGTATCAGGCGGGAGCAACGTCCTCGGGGGCAAGCTGCGGCGATCCCTCCCCGCGAACTTCAGCGGCTCTCACGAGGCTGGCAATGCGCTCGCAAAGCGGCGCAGCCATACCGACGCTTTGTGCCAGTCTCACGCAGGCGCCCTGGAGTTCGTCGATCTCCGTAGGCCTGCGACGCTGCAGGTCTTCCCACATCGATGAGCGAGCGCTGGGATCGATCTTCAGCATACGCCCGGCGATCAAGCGGAAGAGCGGCGTCGGCAGTCGCATAATCGACGGCATAAAGCGCGGTGGCAGGGCCAACGCCTTCTCCGGCTCGATGTCCGCCGCGGCCAGCACCGCCAGCGCCTCGTCCATCTGATCCGCGATCAGGCGTCGCCACGCCCGTGATGCAAGCTGTTGCTGAAGCGGAAGTCCAGACAGCGCATTCAGAGCATTGTTGAGGTTCAGGAGCAGCTTGCCCCACTGGACGGCACGCATATCGGGCTTTTCCTCGAGCATCAGCAGCGGGCTGGCCAGCAGCTGGGACAGTCCGGGCATACCCGCGCCGATGACGAGGCCGCCCGAAGTGCCTCGATGAAAGCGCCCGCCTCCCATGCTGAGCACATTGAAAGGCACCATCCCGGCGACAACCCGCTCTTCTCCCAGGGTGGCGCTGAGCTTATCCGCGTTGCTGACCCCGTTTTGGAAACTCACCACAATTGAATCCGCGCCACCGTGGCGTTGGATCAGATCGCCCATCTCGGCCGTGGCCGTGCTTTTCACGGTGACAAGAATGACGTCGGCCGCCGCAAGCGCTTCGGGATCCGTAGCCAGATGGAAGTCGGAAGCCGCGATCCGCCGGTCATAGCCCGTGTAGTCCGTGATTCGCAAACCCTCGGCGAGAATCTCGTCGCGAATCCGCTCCCGCAAAAGAAGCGTGACGTTTCTGCCTGCCAGGACAAGGGCGCCTCCCAGGAAGCAGCCGATACTTCCGGCACCCGCTACAACGATCTTATTCTGACTTTGCTTCACGGACCGCGCTGCCTCTTGCTGGAAAACTGTCATGACCGGGATGCCAGTGTAATGCGCGGTGTCACCCTGGCGCTTGACAGCGACAGCCCATCGACGACACTGAGGCCCCCGATCGCGAGTCTCGCCCCATGCCCAGCACCGAGTTTCTTCTCACGTCCCTCATCGTGGTACTCATGCCGGGAACCGGCGTCCTTTTTACGGTCGCCACCGGTCTCTTCCTGGGCCGGCGAGCGAGCGTCTTTGCCGCCCTCGGCTGTACCCTGGGAATTCTTCCCTCGCTTCTGGCGAGCATCACGGGCCTCGCTTTACTGGTTCACGCTAGCGCCCTGGCGTTCCAGATTGTCAAGTACGCGGGGGTCGCATACCTGCTGTATCTCGCCTGGGGGATGCTCTCGAGTAGCGGTCCGCTCCAGCTCAAGAACGAAGGCCGCAAACGTCGGGGCAGAGAAATCGCGCTCAAGGGATTCCTGATCAATATTCTGAACCCGAAGCTCACCGTGTTCTTTCTCGCATTTCTTCCCCAGTTTGTGCCAAGCAACGCTGCGGCGCCGACGGAATCCATGCTCACGCTCGGTCTGGTCTTTATGCTCATGACCCTGGCCGTATTCCTCGCCTATGGCGTGCTGGCGACGGCTTTTCGTACGTACGTGGTCGAATCCGAGCGGGTGGCCACGATCGCCCAGCGGTTGGTCGCCGGAGGCTTTGCTGCCATGGGATTGCGTCTAGCTTTCGCATCCCGCGAGTAGGCGCATCGCTCGCGAGCCCAATGTGCGGCGTCAGCAAGACCCTCGTCTTTTTGCAAAGAACAAATTTCATTGATCAAGCGGAGCCAGGTAGCCATGTCAGAACTGAAAACCATACGCAATATTGCCGGCCTCGATGACAGCGCCAGCGCCATCGACAACTCGGCGTTGATCATCATCGATGCCCAGAACACCTACCTCGAGGGTGTCATGCGCCTTGAGGGCGTGGAAACGGCGCTTGAGGATTGCCAGCGTATGCTGGAGCGCTTCCGCGCCGCAGGCAGGCCGATTTTCCATATCCGTCATGACGCCGGCGTGGGCTCACCCTACGATGTCACGGCACACATCGGTCAGATCGCGGAGGCTGTGGCCCCCATGGACGGTGAGCCGGTGATCACGAAGAACTTTCCCAACTCCTTCGCGGACACGGACCTCGACGCCCTGCTCAAGGAAGCCGGCGTCGAAAACCTGATTCTCGTTGGCTTTATGTCACATATGTGCGTTAACTCGACCGCCCGGGGCGCCTTCACCCTCGGCTATCGAGCCACGGTCGTGGCGTCGGCTACCGCCACCCGGGCCCTGCCTTCGAGCACAAGCGGCGAAGCCATCAGCGCTGCGAACATTCATGAGGCAGCGCTGGCCGCGCTTACGGACCTGCCCTCAGCGGTCGTGCCGGGCGTGGATGATGTACCGGATCACGCCTGAAGAGCCCCGGTTCTACCCTGACTCCGTGAATCCCCGGCTCTGCGTTGGCACGCATCCGCTTCGTTGCCGAAAGCCGAAGCAGCGAGAGTGACCTACCGGCTCTATGGCAGTAAGGGTTCGGGGGCGGCGATGGTGGAGCTGGCGCTCGCCGAGATCGGCGTCGATTACCAATTCGTCAACACCCGGCTCGGCATCGGCGCCAAGCTCGCTGATGACTATCTCGCCGTAAACCCCACTGGGAAGCTTCCCGCGCTGACTACTCCCGAAGGCGAGATTTGCACCGAGTCCGCGGCGATCCTAATCACCCTCGCCGAGCGACATCCGGTGGCCGGCCTGTTGCCGAGAAGACGGGGAAAGGCCAGAGCGAAAGCTACACGCTGGTCTCTGTTTGTGGCTTCGGAGATCTATCCGATGATCGAAATCGTGGATTACCCCGAGCGCTTCGTCGATCAGTCAGGTGCGCAAGCGCTTAAAGAGCGCGCGCTGGCGCGAATCCGAAGCCGCTGGGAGACCGTTGAATCCGTTATCGAAGGGGAGCCCTGGCTGGCCTCGCGCGGACCAACAATTGCCGACCTGGCCATCGCGAATGTGAGTCGTTGGTCCACGGGTAAACGCTGGCGGAAGAAGCACTGTCCGCGTATCGATGCTATTGCTTACGCCTTATCGCAGCGCGAAAGCACACGAGAGGTCTGGCGTCGACACTTTGCTTGATGCCCCACGACCATCCAGTGATTGCGCATCGCCCCGAGGGCATCCCTGACTGTTAAAACAGGCGCCGGCCGCGATCTTCAGGCGATAGTGCGGCCAGGCCAGCGCGGCATCCGGCGATTTGATTCTCCGGTCCGGGGCCCCGCACCGCGATCAATCGGCTCGCTGGATCTCCGTGCTTACGTTTGTCTTCACAGAATTTGCGATGAAGCAAAGCTCATGTGACTGGTGATGCATCTCCTCGAGCTGTTCCGCGCTTGGAGTCAATTCTTCGGCAAATACGACGAGGGGTCGCAGTATGACCTCGGTCATGGCCATCTTGCCTTCGGCATCTTTTTCCATAATCCCGGTCGCCCTATCGTTGTACTCGTCCACGACAAACCCATGCTTTGCTGCGATGGAGAGAAAAAACAGCATGTGGCAGCTCGATAGCGACGCCACAAAGGCTTCCTCGGGATCCACGCTGGCTTCGACCGAATAGGGAAGTGGCACCACGTGCGGGGAAGAGGACGCAGGAACACGTATACCGCCATCGAAGCTCCAGGCGTGTCCACGGCTGTAATTGTTGTCCGTGAATTCTTCGTCGGCTCCTCGCCTCCAACTGACTTCCGCCTGGTATTCAGACACGGCTCATCTCACTCCTCACTTTTAGTACGTCGCCTGGAGTCGCTATCAGGCGTATCCGCATCGCCGGGCCTGGCCGGTGCAGAGGGGACCGACGGACCCCGCAAACTTACCCACGCGATCAAGCCGCTGCCCAGGGCAAGGCCGGCGCAGACCCAAAGGATGCGACGGAACACCGCGATATAGGCAACTTCTACAGCCGTTCGCTGTGCCTCCGACAATGCTGGGTCGGCTGTGAGACCAGCGAGCTGCTCTGCATTCTCAATCAGGTACTGCTGTTCGAGCCTCGAGAGATTTTCGTGTGCCGAGTCGACCAGACCGAGTTCAAAACCCGCTACCGCGACGGCGGACAACAGGGCGAGGGCCAGCACACCGGCGATACGGGAAGCCGTATTGTTGATTCCTGACGCCACCCCCGCCTGCGAACTTGAAACAGCCCCCATTACTACCGTGGTCAACGGCGCAACGACCAGGGTCATGCCTAAGCCCGCCAGCACAATGCCCGGCAGCCAGTGCTGAAGGTAGCTCGTTCGCAATCCCGGGATGCTGAGCGCGACATAGCCGCAGGCCGTGATGAAGGCGCCAAGGGTCAACACGCGATGCGGCGGATGCTTAGAGAGTCGCTCCCCGAAGACCGACGAACCGATGCCGATAAGGAGCGTCAAAGGCAGGAACGCCGCGCCGGCCTGCGCTGCGCTGTAGCCCTGGATCTGGATCAAATTAAAAGGAAGAAAGAACAGAACACCAGAGAGGGCGAAGTAAAGGAGCAGCGTCATCAGGTTCGCTCCCGCGAAGCGACGCTCCAGGAACAGCGACAGCGGCACCATGGCGTTGGGCGCCTTTTGTTCCCACCGAACCCAGGCCACTCCCGAGGCAATTGCCATGAGTACGGCGGCCATTGTCGTCGCGTCCAGCGCCTTTTGCAGGCTCGCAAAGGTGATCGTCAGCAATGCCAGGGCGATCAGCGTAGCACCGACCAGATCCAGAGTGGCGCCGGAGCGCGGCGCCGTCGGCGGTACGCGATAAACGGTCAGCAGCGCCGTCATGCCGGCGAGCGGAACCATCGCCATAAAAACGGATGGCCAACCAAACTGGTCCACCAGGAGTCCGCCCAGCACAGGCCCAAGGGAAGTTGTGAGCGCAGAGGCGCCTGCCCAGAGTCCGATCGCTTTTCCTCGTTCACTCTCCGGGAAATGCACGCTGATGAGCGCCAGGCTTGTGGGTATAACCGCGCCCGCTGCCATACCCTGAACCGTACGCGCGAGCAGCAAAGCACTGAGGGACGGAGCCAGCGCGGCGGCGAGGGAGGCGGCGCCGAAAAGAAGGATCCCGCTGACGAAAACACGGCGAAGCCCAAAGCGGTCGCCACTGGCCCCACCTACAAGCAGAAGCGCACTGACAACCAGTAGGTAGATATTCACAGTCCACTGCACGGCCTCGGCGGAAAGTCCAAGCGCGGCCTGGAGGTCCGGAAGCGCCAGGTTGACCACGGAGCCCTCGATAAAGGCGAGGCTGGATCCACAGATAGCGGCGGCGAGGACCCAGGCACGGCGCGACTCCTCACAGTGCTGATGGACAACAGCAGGCGGCGTTGAGCAGTTGTCACAGGGTTGCCGGGCTCCGAACGCAAGCGTCATGACGAAGACTCCTGGGATGCGCGCAGCGGCTCGCATGCGGCGCTACGCAGCATGCCGACGGCAAAACCCGTCCCGGGCCGGAGCAGGAGGACAGCGGCCGGGCTCTTCGAAGGCAATACCGGCGCCTCGACGCCCGGCAGGGCTGGACCGTGTCCAGCCACATAGCTGTCTACGCAGCTATTCACGTAGCTATTTACGTAGCTGTTCATGGAGCTATTAATGGAGCTATTCACGGAGCTAGCGATGAGCACACTCAAAGCAGTCAGACCATCCTCACGTGGGTTCGCGGCGATTCATATTATGCTAGACCCTTATCCATCACCCAGGTCACGGATGGGAGCTGCTTGCCCATGCTGAGCGCTGCCGGACATGGCGCTCAGCCACAAATACGGTATGTGCCACCCTGTGCTCAAGGCCGAACTCTACAGGCTCAATATCAGCTTTGTGTTAAGAATTCGAACAGCGAATCCAGCGAGGGTGGATTTGACTATCCTGGCGAAGTAAATCCCCATTCATTGCCCACACTGGTCTTTCGAGGTCCGCTTCCCGGCATGCCCACATCGACTTTATCTGCTTTCTTTTCCAGCGTTCTGATCTGCGTGTCGCTGGTTTCCTGCGCTTTCGGCGCCCCCGAAACTTCGAAAGACATAGCGTCGAAAACACTAAATCCGGTTTCCTACTTCGAGATTCCAGTCACCGACATGGACAGAGCGATTGCTTTCTATGAAGCCGTTTTTGAGCTATCCCTCAGATGGCCCGTGATTGATGGCAATGAAATGGCTCTTTTCCCCTACGACGAGCAAGGTCAAGGGGCGACGGGCGCACTCGCGAAAGGTATGAGTTACACGCCTTCCACCTCGGGTCCCCGCATCTATTTCTCAGTCATCAGTATCGAAGAAACCCTCGATCTGGCCGTGGAGGCGGGTGGCAGAGTCGCCTACCCCAAGACTTCCGTAGGGGACTTCTGGGTTGCCGAATTCGACGACAGCGAGGGAAATCGAATTGCTCTCTCGTCCCCCATCGACTGAACCGGCCCGGATTGAACGGCTCAGCCCATCAGCCGCTTTCCCATCCGAAGTGAATCCGCGTCGCACGCCGGGGATGATTGCGCCATCCAGGGAAGACACACGCGCGGCGCCCCCAGGTGTTAAGCGACCGAACGAGAGCTGGACAAAGATCCACAAGCATTGCCCATAGCGCCCTCAACCGTTGACGCCCATCGCGATATCTCGGAGTATGAGCGCAACGACACAGCGGTATCCATGTCATGTCTACTTCACTCTCCTTGGTCTTTTCTTCGTCCGACATCGCTTCACAACAAATCCAACCCCCGCGTCTCGCACCTTACAAACCAGAACTCGATACCGCGCGTGCGGATTGGGTTGTAAAAGCCTGCAGCGGTCCGCTTTGGACTCTCAATAGAACCGTTCCCGCCGGGTACGAGCGCTACCTTTGCATACAGCATCACGGTTTTCGTTGGCCCGACGACTGCCTCGACCCTGAAATCACAGCACTTGATTTAGACACACAAAAAGCGCGGATGTGGCCGGTTAAGTGGTCCGAAATTGCGGAAGAGTTCGGGAAAGACCCCAGCACAAGTCGGACATGGCACGACATCGCTCCCAGCCTCGCCATCAGTGAGCCGCAGCCCGGAGGTATTGCACCGCCGTTGGAAGGAGAGCTACCGCTCTATGTCCTCGACACGGTGTTTGATCGCCTGGGACATCACAGCGGCGCGGATCAAGAGTGCATCTGTGCCATCTGGGAAGGATTTGCGAATCAGGAAATTCGGCAGCTTGAACGGTCGGGGGCCGCGAGCATCGAAGGCATGGCCCAGCAGGCTCATCTGCTCATGCGTGCGCCCCTGCATGTCGTTTGGGAGCAATGGCGCTCCGTAATCATTCACTCGGATGAAACCCTTGGGCTGGTGCCCCAGGCCGTCTGGCCAACCACGAAAGAGTGGTTCTTCGCGGTTCCGTTCGAGATGCAATCGTCGTTCCTCGGTGGTCCCGCCCACCTCCTGTCCTTAATCGAAGCGAGCAGAAACATTGACGCTTATCGGGCCTCGACTACCGGAAGTTATTTGTAGGACCCCGAAACAAAGCTGAAGTCTTGAACGAGCTTTCCTGAATACCTGCGATCGAGCCCGACAGGCTGTCGCATCAATGAATAGGAGATGAAAGTGGTGCTTTCGCGCGTTTTAGCGGTTGTTCTGTTTCTGGCGCTTCCCTCGATTAGCTCGGCGGGAATCAACATCACCGAGGACGAGGTACTCGACGCCCAGAAGCGCTGGGGAGACGGCATCGTACGGATTGGCGAAGTAAAGCGGGATGGCGGTGACTACGTGCGCGCGGCCCTGGCGCATATCGAGGGAATTTACGACTACCGGGATGGCCAGGTGCTGTTCAAACCTACCCTGGCAAGCGACGTTCCCCACCGCCCGACCGTTGGAGGCGCCCTGAGCTACTTCGTGGGGTACGACTCCGCTCTTCGCTTCCTTCAGGAGTTAACACCCGAGGATCGATCCACCCTTCGGATCTACGCCGAGGACGACGGGTTTGCCACCAAGCCCTGGACTCGCGTTCGTTTCGAAAACGAAGGCATGGTCCTCTACGGGACCACGGCCGATGTGATGGGCAACTACTACTTCACGGATCTCGAAGGCCGAGAGACAAAAGTGCATTTCACGATGGGCTTCATCAAGCGCGGTGACGACGTTCGTATCTACGTGCAGGAGAGTAACCTCCCGTTTCGTGCTGGCACCTAGGCCACCAACCATCGAGGAGTTCCATGTCGACCCGCCATCCGCGTGGAACGGCGGCACCTTACAACTTGGTGGTGGCGGGAACAGCGGCAACCTCGGAGTTTTCGTTCAGTGGGTAGAGAAAAGAGTGAAGCCCACGGTTGCAGAGACAGAGGCAGCTTGTGCACGGCCTCGTCCCGCCTTTGTCGTTCGCCAAGCTTTACCCACCGAGGCAAACAACTCCGGAACTTGATCTGAAGAACGCGGTCTAGGTTCGTCGAAACCACGTGTGCTTACATGTGGCCACCCGCACAGACTCAGGCAGATCATCGATGGAACTCACGCTCAACCGCACTATTCAGCTTACCGGCCTCCTGCTCCTCATAGCAGCGGTCACACAATCGATCTACACCGCGCTTTCTCTTTCCGAAGCCGATGTCCCCCGGCAGCTCCTGTGGGGCGCCGAAGGGTGCCTGTTCGTGGTGACGGCGGCTTTCGCCGGATCGGCCCTGGCTCAGGTCGATCGACAGCACCTCGCCTGGTCGGCTATTGCCGCCGCGTCCGTGCTCAACGTGGTGCAGGTGGGTATCGGTCTCACGATGTTTGGGCCGTTCTTTGAGGCGGCCGGCGACGTCGAGGGATTGACGCCCGCGGCGCGCTCCGTCGTGGCCTTGTCCTTTATGCTCTACAACGCCGCGAAGTTACTGCTGGCGCTCGCGCTGATCGTGTTCGGCCTCGCAAGGCTTGGTGCCGGGGCAAAGCTTCTGGGCGGAGCAAGCGTGCTGGTGGGGATCGTCGCATTGGCAAGCAACATGGCATCTATGGCGGCAGGCCGTGACGTCTTTGGCGAGCTGCCTCTGGCCGGTTCCTCCGGTGTCATCGCAACGGTGCTGCTGGCTGTGTGCCTGCTGACCCTGCCGGATCCCTCCGCCCAGGGCGAATAGCGTCAGCGCTGCGCCGCCACCTGCTCGGCACTTACGGACCCGGCCTCGTGTCCCCAGGCACGGCGCATGTAGCTTAGCAGCGCCGCCACCTGTTCATCGCTCAGCTTGTTGGCGTACGCCTCCATACGCTTCCATGTCCGCGCCTGCCACTCCGGCGTCGGCGCAACCTGAGGCAGTTGGGCCCCGTAGAGGGTGATGTTGATCAGCGTCGCTGGGTCCTTATCCAGGACAACGGGGCTGCCGAGTACCGGGGGACCGGTCTCCGCGGATCCCTCCCCCGAGGGCAGGTGGCAGGTCCCGCAGTGGATGTCGTACTGGATCGAACCGGCGCGCAGCACCTCTTCGTCGGGGCTGGACGCTTCAGCCGATCCGGCGGCGGGCAAACTCTTGAGGTAGGTCGCTATCGCGCCTACATCTTCCGAGCTGAGATGGCGCGTGCTGTTTACAACGACATTATTCATGGGGCCGAACACACCAGCACGGTGGCTGAAACCCAGTTTCAGATAGTCCGCGATTTCCGCTTCGGACCACATCGCCAGTCCACTCTCAGCGGCCGTGAGATTGGACGCCGACCACGACGACAGTTTGCCTTCAACGCGCTCCAGGTACGTGTTCCCGGTCAATGCGTGTTCCGCATCCAAACCCCCTAACACGTTTCTGGGTGTGTGGCATTCGCCACAGTGACCCAGACCCTGGACGAGATAGGCACCCCGGTTCCACGCATCAGACTCACCGGGCGATGGTTCAAAACGTCCTTCTTCGAAGAACAGTGATTTCCACAGCCCGATAGCCCAACGTTGATTAAAGGGAAAGCCGAGGTCGTTCTCCGGCGCCGTATAGGCAACCGGTTCGAGGGTGTTCAGAAATGCGAATATCGCCTCGATGTCCTCATCGGAGGTCTTGGAAAACGACGTGTAGGGGAACACGGGATAGAGATGCTCCCCGTTGGGTCGCTCCCCCTGACGCATGGCGGAACTGAACTGTTCGAGCGTCCAGTTTCCGATCCCCGTGGCGACATCCGGTGTGATGTTTGTGGAGTAGACCGTACCGAAAGGCGTCTCGAAGGCCAGCCCCCCGGCAAAGGCTTTCCCCGTTTCACCGGTGTGACAGCTAACGCAGTTGCCCGCCCGGGAGAGGTACTCCCCTTTCTTCTCGAGGGCACTTTCAGCAGCGGCACGGGTATCACTGCTGACGCCACACAGCCCGAGGAACAGGGACGCCAGTACGGCGGCGCTGCGCGCCAGGGCGACGCAGGGACGATGGATCGAAGAGGCAAAAGTCATGGGACAGTTCCGGACAATGGTTCTGGATTTCGCTACGAGTTTTTCAGGAGCAGGGCATTGCGGTTTTGCGCCGCTGTGCAACCGCATCACTGCGGCGGAGCGGCCGAGTAGTTGCCCAATGGGAATCGGATACTAGGCGTCCGCGCTCCACGAGTCGCAGCGGCCGGCCGGATTCACCGGACCGCCGCTGAAGATTTCGCAGCTTCCGCAATTTCCGCTACCCGCGCCAGCCTTGAAAAAATCACAACCTGTGCAGACCTGGGACGCGTCTGATGATTGTTCCGTGTAGTTCAGGGAGCGACGGACGCTGGCCTGGGCTGAAGTCATGCCCCCGGGATCGGCGCAGACCAGGGAGCCTCCGCTTTCGTCATCCCCGCAGGCCGCGAGACCGAGGAGCAGTCCGCCACTCGTCGTTAGCTTCAGGCCCCGTTTGATCGCCTCGCGGCGTGTAATTGGGATATCCACTGCTTACTCCTTGATGCCATTTGCCGCAGCCTCGGCGTAAGGTCTTGGGACCGTGTGCACCCTGCGATCAGGGCGTTCGCCCCGCCGCCGCCCTACCCCGGCGCAGGACGTCGTCGCCGTCCGGCCCATAGGCCAGCAGTCCCAGGAAGCCCTGCTCCACTCGAAGAGCGACCGAGTCCAGGTCCACCGTTGTAAGGTTAGGCTTCCCCCTACGCTTGCTCACCGCCAATACCTGCTGATTAATTTTTTCAGCGGCCTCTCGGTCACCACCGAGAGCGCTGGTAAGACTGCCGATACCGCAGACGAGGGAGCTGAAACCGGGCATAGCCGCGATCTCGTCCAATTCAGCAAACACATCCGGGTCTTCAACGATGAGCATCACGATGACCGAGCCATCGGGGTTTTCCGGCGACCACACGTCCACATCCTCGAAGAACGAAATGGCTTCGCGAGCCTCATCGGCGCTTAGCACGTGGGGTATGACAACACCGTGCGCGCCCAGGGAAAGTACCTCCCGCGCCCTGACCCGCGCCGCTTCGATGCCGTCCACGGAGATCGGCGGAATGCGCACGAGCAGGCTCTTCGAGGAATCACCATCGCCGCCGAACATGCCCTCGGAAACGCGCCGCGCCGAGTTGGCGTCGTAGTGCGATTCCAGGCTCAAAAATGCGAAGTCGAGATAGGGGTTTGCCGCGAGCTTTTCTCCCGTCTCTCGCGAATAGAATGGTACCGCCGAGTCGGAATCATCTTCCGCCGCTGATTCTTCGGGGCGCACATAAAGCCCGAAGGCCGGCGCGCCCGCAGCCCAGAGCTCTATCAGGGGCGTGGCCGCGAAGTGTTCATCCGCCGCCGAATAATTGGCGCACAGCGCGCCCAGCAGTGCAGCGAATACAGTGAGTGTTTGCTTCATGAGCCTAGCCTCCGGACTGACGCGCTTAGCCGCCGGGACTCGCGGCCACCTGCGTCTCCCGCTGATGCAGGATATACACCCGGTGCATGGTGATATTCACTGCCGAAGAGATGGCGGTGTTGGCTCCGCTTTCCGGGTCCGGATATCCATCGGCAAGCCGCTTCATTGCCCGGTACAGGGAGGCTGCCGAGAGCGCGCCATAGCTCTGGTGATGCGTCGTCCAGTTGCGGTTGAGCCGGTGGTTGTACTGCTCGACATCGACGTAACCCGCGAGCTGGCCCTCGGCGGTATCCGGCGTCAGCTCAAGCTTGAGCTGGAAGTCGCGAAAGATGTGAAAACCGCCGCCAATGCCCGGGAAAGACCAGGGAAACTTTGTACGATCGGTGGGATCCGTGGTGAGCGTCCCGTCGACGATTTTGCCGCGCACCTGCTGCTCAAAACTCTTGCCCCAGCGCGCGTCAACGCGCTGCGTGCCGCCGGGGACGAAGCCCATGCCCGAGGCGTCGGTCATGAGGTCATCGATGCCGCGATAGAAATTCACCGTGACATCGGCGTCGTTGCGAAGGTCATCCACCCCGGTGATCTCGATCATCCAGCGGTTGTAGGCGTTGCCGTACATGAAGAGATTCGAGAAGTGATAGAACGCACCGTCGGGGCCACGGTAGATCGGGATGCACCCGAGGGCGCGCTGCAACTGGTTGTCGATGCCTTCCTCGCCATCGGGGCTCAGGTAGTCCTCAGTGCCGGTCTCTCCGTCCAGATTGACGCCGTAGGCATAGGTACCCTGGGCATCGTGGAAGGGGAAAGGTTCCTCCGATAACTCAAGGTGGAAGCGCCTGCCCTCGCGCACGAGTCGGGTGTCGGCCTCGGTGCGAAGTTCGCCTTCCTTTTCAGGATAGAGCGCGTCGTACTGTTCTCGCGGGCCGATGTTGAATCCCTGGGGACACTCGTCTTCCGCGCCATCGGTCTGATAGAGAGCCCAGTGGCGCTCCGTGAGCACATAGCCGATGCGCCCTCCATCGAGGGGCTCCGCGGTCGCAAAAGCGGCGATGCCAAAGAGACCCAGGCTTGCGGCGAGCCTCGTCATCGATGCTGATCGTCCCTGCTTCCTCAGTGTGCTATGTGACATCGCTGAACCTCCCATATGAATCACAGCCGCTGGTCTCAGCGGCGGAACGCGTTTTCGCCAAAGTCATCGCGCAGGACGAAGGCCTTGTAGCCATTACGACGACCGGTGAACTCTCCGATCCCGTCGCCATTACTGGTGCCCGGGCCCTGATCGCCGACATAGGTATAGACCGGCCGGCCGCGATAGGCCCAAATTAACAGGGCGTCTTGCTGCCCGAGTGCTGCGCGCCGCCCCGTAGCCGGATCGATTTCGATCTTCGACCAGAGATCGCTCTGGCTGCGAGCGCTGTCGCTGGCGCGGACATAGGGCCAGGTTTCGAGGCAGACCTCAGGATCACCGTCGCCGCAGATTGCCATTCGATAGTCCTGGGCCGCACCGGGATGATCACAGGCAAGCTGGGCGAAGGAATCGTCGCGGCAGTTGTAAAGATAGATGGTCCGCCCATCGCGATCGGCCAGTACCTGACCGCCGAACTCTACGTCCTGCACGGTGAAATCATCCGGGGGGGTTACCGCGCGCTGCGTATACACGTTGTGCCAGCGCGGAGCGCGCCAGTCGGGCATGTCGCTGCCCACGAAGCTGCGACTGCCGGGGTCGTCTTTGTGCGTGTACAGGGGCCGTCCCCGGTAGGCCCACTGGCGAAATCCCGATGCCTGGCGAACGATGCTCCAGTCGCCGCGATCGACGGCGATTTCCGGCGCGGGCACCGGGTTCCATTGTTTGCGGCAGCGCTCGTCGCAGTTCGACTGGTTCGGCGCATCGCCGTCCCACACATAGACTGAAAACTCGTCCTTGTTCACCAGCAGCCGTCCCGTGGTGGTCGGGATAACCTTGAACCCGGCCGGTATGTCCGGGGGCGGTCCCACGGGCTGGCGGAGGATGCCGCCGTCGCGCACGTAGCGTATCTTGGATCCGCCCAGCACATCACCGGGGTTCTGGTCCAGGTTGGACGTGTACAGCGGATAGCCCTCGTAGGCCCACTGCCGGCTACCGTCTTCCCGCTCTCGCAGGGTCCATTTGCCGCGCTCTTCCGCACCTTCCGGCGCCAGCGCGGGCGGCCAAACCTCGGCGCAGCTCAGGCGCTCTTCGGCATCGGGAAGCAGGAGATCGGGGGGATAGGGACTCATAAGCCCCGCTGACACGCGCAGAACCTCGTCGGTACAGTTGGAAGGACCGTCCTTCCGATCGCCGGTAGATCCGTTTCGCAGGGCACCCAGCGGCCATTTATAGAGCGTACGACCCCGCTCGTCGGCGTAGACGGGCCCCTCCAGAGCGCTGCTGACAACCTGAAACCCCGGCGGCATGAGTTCGGCGATATAGGCCTCCCGCTCCGTGCTGTCAGGAGCCTGCCAATAGCGCGCCTCTTGCACAGGACTCGCCAACACGGCGGTGGCCGCCATGCAGACCAGCAGGAACGATGAGGTGCAGGCAGCGCGCGCCCCGCTCAAGCTGCAACGAATCGGTGATGAAGCTTTCACGCGACTACCTCGCCTCGCACCTCCGAACACTGATTGCTCAAGGTTCCCCAGGACGGTGTGTCGATGCCGAGAAGGCGTAGAGCGGTGTAACCGACCTGGGCGACGGAGCCGCCATCGAGATCGACGTGCAGACCGCTCCGGGCCTTGCCGCCGGCGCGTCCCGCCAGGAATACCGGCATACCGTCGATCGCGTGAGTGCGGGCATAGCCGACATCGGTCGTACCGAGGATCAGCACGTTGTCCAGCAGGGTTCCGTCCCCTTCGGGTATCTCCCGGAACGCCGCCACGAAGTCGGACCAGGATTCCATGGCCCGGCGGGTGAACCAGGAGGCGTGGTGTTGATAACCCAGCGCCTCGTCGACCGGCTCTTCATGCGTGCAGGTGTGGTGCGGCTTCGGATAACCGGGCTTGATGATGGATGAAAATGCGGCGGAGTAGGTCATATTGAAAACACGCGTCTGGTCACAGGCAATGGCCATGACCATCAGCTCTGTCATCATCTTGTGTCGCAGCTTCACCGCATCCGCCGACTTGTCCATCAGGGGGTTTTCCGGGGCCTCGCCAGGCGCCGCGCAGGACGCGATCGGCTCAGGCTTGGTCAGTCGATGATCGAACTGTTTCTCAAGCTGGCGCAGACCCGTGAAGTACTGATCAAGGCGCTGCCGGTCCGCCGCGCCCAGGGTCTTCATCATTGAACGCGATTGGTCCATCACACCTGAAAGCACGCTGCGGCGCGCGATCAGCTGCGGGTCCATGGTGAACTCATCCGCATTGGGATCCTGGAACTCGGGCCCGAAGAGGCGCATGTAGAACTGCAGCGGAGACCAGTCGGGGGCGTTCGGCGTAGTCGCGTTCAGGTAGCTGTAGGTGTCCCGGGCGTCGGCGGTGGCGGTCGCCGTCAACGAGGTAAAGCGGGTTGTGCGTCCGATCTGCTTGGCTGCGGTTACGTCTATGGTCTCGGCCGGCACCAGATCTTTCTCCGGAGCCACGCCGGTCCGGGACACGACCCAACCGGTAAAATGATTGCGGTTTGGAGACGAGTCTGGAAATGCGGAACCGTTTGTGAACAGATTGATGTCATCGCGCACCGGAGCCCAGGACGAGATCTCATCGGGGAGGTCGTAGTCCGGCCCCGTCTGTTTCGGAACGAAGATCTCCTTGGTACCCCCAAGGCCATAGCCCCAGGTGCCAAATCGAACGGGCATGGGTCGCCCGGAAGCCAGCGCCGTGCCATTGCTGTTGAGAAACGCTTCGAGAAAAGGAAGCGCGACCGACACACCGACACCGTTGAGCATGCCCTTCAGCACGCGGCGCCTGTTCCACTTACTCATACCAGCTCTCCCTTATCGCATTATTGAGCCGATGTGCGGGCTCTTGCACCCACGTTTGCATTCTTTTACTGATCCGTTTACCGCCGGGGACTCCTGCCCCCTGGTCAGTTCGCCGGCGCAGACTGTTCTTGTACTTCGTCCTTGGCCGCTATGTCCTGGGGCCTGGCAGGCTGAATTCGCGAGAAGGCGCTGCTCAGCGCGATGCTGCGCAGCAGCTCCCGCAGCCGATAGCCGCCAGCGACGAACTCCTCATTGAAGTAGTCCATGACCTCCCGGGCCTCTACGCTGGGCGGCTCGCCGGTGCCGTAGCTGTACACGCGCTGTACCAGGCAGCGCGGCAGCTCCGGGTTCTCCCGCAGGGCGGCGCCGAGTCCGATGGCGCCGTCAAACTCATACCCATCCAGACCGCCGCTCGCATCGATGGTCGCGCCGTTCTCCGTAAGGCGGTACGCCCCAGCTCCGTCGAACTGCTCCAGGGCCAGACCAATGGGATCGGTGATCCGGTGACAGCCGGCGCAAGACGGCGTCTCCAGATGCGCCGCTACGCGTTCGCGCTGTGTTGGGTAGGCGGAATCGGGGTTCGATACCACTGAAAAATCGATGCCTGGCGGCGGTTCGGGTACTGTTTGGCACAGGAAGAGCTCACGCAGAGCCTTGCCGCGCAGGGTCACAGAGCTTCGCCCCGGGTGCGCGTGCAGTGAAAGAAAGCTCACCTGGGTCAGCAGGCCTGAGCGCGGACTGTCATCGGGAAAGGTGTGCGGGGTCCAGCCGGGCTCCGCGGGCACGCCGTAGATGATTCCCAGGGCCGGAGACATATATGTTGACCGGGCGACAAAAAGATCACGGTAGTCCGCTTCCCTGGTCAGCAGGTGATCGATAGCCGTGCGCAGGGTCTGCTCCCGGGCGTCCTCGGCGGTGACACCGGTGAACTCCGGATAGATCGTGGAATCCTTGCTGAGCGTTTTGACTTCTTCAAAGGCGAACATATCGTCGAAGAAGGCGCGCATGCCGTCGACCAGACGCGGGCTCGCAAGCATCCGCTCAACAGAGCGTTCAATGCCCTCGGGCGTGCTCAATGCGCCGCTTTCCGCAGCGGAAAGCAGTTCGTCGTCCGGACCCGCGTTCCAGAGGAAGAAGCTTAGCCGCGAAGCGAGGGAGTAGGCATCGAGACGAAGCCGCTCCGCGTCGTCGGGATCGACCTCGGATCGCTCCACAACGAACAGCCCCTCGGGGCTGATGAGCATTCCCTCGAGGGCGATCTCGAGGCCCGCGTAGAAATCCTCAAGTTGAGTCGCGGCGTCACCCGCATGCCCGGCGTACATGGCAACTTCGTCCTCCGATAGCGCGCGGCGGAACAGAAGACGACCGACTTTTGCGAGGTACAGACGGGCGCAGCGCTCATCGGGCCTATCTAGGGCTTCGGGCGCGCAGGGGACGAGATAGTTGCGGTGCCGGGGGTCGACCACCTGGCTTGCGACGCTAGAGGCAATCCCCTGGATACCCTGGAGCTGGGCGCTGCTGACACCCGCAATGGCAGCACTGTTGGCGAGGAGTCCCTCGGTGCGTGCAACGGGCGCGAACTCAACCTGCAGGTCAATGCCCGGGCCAAAGATATGGCCCAGGGAGTTTCGGTACTGTTCGGCGGTGACAAGGCTTACCAGGGCCTGGGTGCCCGGGCTGTCAGGTTCGCGCGCCGAACAGCCGAGAAGCGTGGTCACGCAGAGCAGGAGCAGGATCGTGCCTCGCGAGGTCCCGCGCGCCGTGGCGCGGAGGTGCTCTCCGACCCCGTGAAGCGTCATACGCTGGAAAGCCAGTGTCAGCGGCATCCGTGGGACAGCCATCTTGCGGACTCCTTCGCGTTCCCGGGACTCCGAGTCGCGAATTCTTATTGGTTTCAACATCCGGGGCAGGCGGCGCCATTGCCACCCGCCGGCCGCATGATAGGTAACTTGCACGCCAATGTCAGGCCTTGAATCGGCACTGCGCCAACGAGGCCCAGCCGTGGTGCCTGCCGCCCGCCGTGGTAGGGTACTCCGCGCCGCCTGATTGCTCATTCCGACGCCGAGGCTTCGAAGCTTAGATCAGGCCTGGATACGCCGGCGCGAGGAAGGCATGGCTGGGCTTCATAAAAAACCACTGATGCTGGGGTCTCTCCTGGAGCGTACGCTCGACGAGGTCGAGGTGGGCGTGTGGGAATGGGCTTCCGGTTCCAACGAAGTTCGCTGGACCACCGGTCTCGAAGCAATCTTCGGCTTTGCGCCCGGTACCTTCCCGGGCACCGCTGAAGCCTTTCTCGAACACGTGCATCCGGAGGACCGGGAAGCCTGGCAGGCTGACGTCGAGCGCTGCATGGCAGGCGAAGGAGACCACAACCTGGTGTTCCGGGTGCGCGCCGTGGATGGCTCCGTGCGCTGGGTGCACGCCGTGGGGAGCGTTGAGTTCGACAGCGATAATCGCCTGCTGCGCATGATGGGGACGGCCATCGACGTTACCGACGCGCAGTCCAGTGCCGACATGCTCGCCCAGTTCTTCGACCAGTCCATAAACCTGCATTTCGTTGCCGATTTCTCCGGTGTGATCCGACACATAAACCGCGGCTGTGAACCCATCCTCGGCTACCGGCCGGGCGAGCTGGTGCAGAGCAATATTCTGGATCTCGTCCACCCCAACGACCTTGAACGAACCCGGACGGAAATAGCGCGCCTGTCCAGGGGTTCACGCATCGAGTATTTCGAGAACCGATACATTTGCCGCGACGGATCCGAAAGGGTCCTGGCCTGGTCGGCGACGGCCTCAGCCGACAGCAGACTGTTTTTTGCCGTTGCCAGTGACATCACGGAAAGGCTTCGAACGCAGGAACAGCTGGAAAAAACCGTCGAGCAATTGCGCCTCGCGGTCGATACGGCGAAGCTCGGTATCTGGAATGCCAATATCAGCTCTGGACGGCAGGAGTGGAACGACCAGCAGTTGGAGATCTACGGCATCAGGCGTGAGGATTTCAAATACAGCGCCGACGCCTGGCGCCCCCGGGTCCTGCCTCAGTACCTCGCGGAGATCGACAGGTGGAGCGCGGAGATCATCCGCTGCGGCAGCGTTCATGACGTGGAGTTTCAAATCCGCCGGACGGACGGGGATATTCGCCACATCCGCGCGTCCGGCGTCGCGATCCGCGGTGAAGGTGGTGAAGTCACCGACATCGTGGGTATCAACTACGACATCACCAGCCTCAAACGCTCCGAGGAACGCCTGCGTTTTCTGGCGCACCACGACGACCTGACCGAACTGCCCAACCGGATCCTGTTTCTCGAGCGTCTTGAGCAGCGGATCCTCCAGGCAAAGCGCCTGCACGCCGACTTCGCGGTGCTCTTCGTCGATGTGGATCTGTTCAAGAGCGTCAACGACAGCCTTGGCCACGCGGCCGGGGATACGCTCCTCAAGGAAGTGGCCCGCCGGCTGGTAGCCGCCGTGCGCGCCGACGACACCGTGGCCCGCATCAGCGGCGATGAGTTCGTGCTGCTGCTCGGGCTCGCAAGTGATCTCGATCACCTGAGCCGTGTCATCGGCAAGCTGATCGACGCGTTCACCGCACCGTTTGTCATCGGGCGTTCCGAAGTTTTGATCACCGTCAGCCTGGGCGTCGCGGTGTATCCGCAGGACGGGAGCCGCGCCGATGAGCTCGTGGCGAACGCCGATGCCGCGATGTATCGCGCCAAGCAGGAAGGCCGCAACGGGTATCAGTTCTACAGCGAGGAGATGACGCACAGCGCCGTGGAGCGGATGTTCATTGAGCAGGCCCTTAAGCAGGCGCTTTCCCGAGAGCAGTTTCACCTCGAATACCAGCCCAAAGTGGATCTCGAGACGCAGCGCTGCGTGGGCCTGGAGGCCCTGATCCGCTGGCGGCACCCCGACGAAGGCTACATCGAACCGGAGCGCTTCATCCCCGTGGCCGAGCACTCGGGGATGATCCGCGAAATCGGGGAGTGGGTGTTGAACGCGGCGTGTCAGCAGGCATCGCAGTGGCTCGAAGAGGGCGTGGAGTTCGGACACATCGCTGTGAACGTCGCGACCCGCCAGGTTCTCGATATGAGCTTTATCGCAACCATCAAGTCAGCGCTCACCCGGTCCAAGCTTCCGCCCGCCTATCTGCAACTGGAACTGACCGAACAAACGATGATGCAGAACGCGGCCAAGAAAACCACGCTTCTCGACGCGTTGCGCAAACTCGAGATCAAGATCGCGATTGACGACTTCGGGACTGGCTATTCCTCACTCTCCTATCTGAAATCCCTGCCCGTGGATATTCTCAAGATTGACCGATCCTTCATTGAGGACATACCCGAGCATAGCGATGACATGGCCATCACATCCGCGGTCATCGCCATGGCCGGCCAGCTTGGCTTAGGCACGGTGGCCGAGGGAGTGGAGAACGACGCGCAGGCCGAGTTCCTGCGAGACCGGGGCTGCGACCTGGCCCAGGGCAGTCTGTTCAGCGCGCCGCTTTCGCCGGCGGACGTTCCCGCTATCCTGCGGACGCTCAACGCCAAAGCCTAAGTCTCGCCATGTCCTCGTCGAGCTGCGTGTGATGGCCGAGGACCCGACCTCGGCTGACAGTCCAGCCTCTTTCATCGACCGGCTCTTCCTGCATCGACCGTACCGCGGTCTGTTCCCGCTTCTTACTCTCGCGGAGTAAGGGGTTTGACGCTACGCTTCGCCACTACAGGTGCCTATTCCTCGCACTTAGCCAGCGCAGGCTTCCCTACAACCACTTTCCGGGAGAGTTCCATGAGTATCCGAAGCACCGCCGGTCGCGGGACGACTTACGACAGCATTCTCGACACCGTCGGGGACACGCCCTGCATCCGCGTCAATCGCATCGCACCTGGCCATGTGACCGTCTTTGTTAAGGCCGAGGCGTTCAATCCCGGCGCGTCGGTCAAAGATCGCCTCGCCCTGAACATCATTGAAGCCGCCGAGCGCGATGGGCGGCTGCAGCCGGGACAAACCATCGTGGAGGCCACGTCGGGGAATACGGGCATCGGTCTCGCCATGGTCTGCGCCGCAAAAGGCTACCCTTTGGTAATCACCATGGCGGAGAGCTTTTCCATCGAACGACGCCGACTCATGCGCTTCCTCGGCGCCCGCGTGGTGCTTACCCCCCGCGCTGAAAAAGGCCTCGGTATGGTCAACAAGGCCCGGGAGCTCGCCGAGGCCAACGGCTGGTTCCTTGCGCACCAGTTCGAAACAGCGGACAACGCCGATATCCACGAATCCACCACGGGAGCTGAAATCCTCGCCGACTTCGACGGCAAGCGACTCGACTACTGGGTGACCGGTTATGGCACCGGCGGAACGGTGACCGGTGTCGCCCGCGTCCTGCGCAAGGCGCGCCCAGATACGAAGATCATTCTCACCGAGCCGTCGAACGCCGCCATCGTGAGTTCCGGGCATGCGCAGGAGCGCAGCGAAGACGGCGAGCCGGCGGTCAGTCACCCTTCCTTCGAGCCGCATCTCATCCAGGGCTGGACTCCGGACTTCATTCCCCTCGTTCTTCAGGAGTCTATCGATGGCAACTACTACGACGAACTCCACGTCGTAGACGCTCAGGATGGCATGGCCTGGGCTCGGCGCCTCGCGGCGGAAGAAGGCATCTTTACCGGGGTATCGGGCGGCTCCACCTTTGCCACAGCCATGGACGTTGCCGAGGCCGCGCCGGAAGGCTCCGTTTTGCTGGTAATGCTTCCGGACACCGGCGAACGCTACCTGTCCACGCCGCTGTTTGACGGCATCGCGGAAGACATGACCGACGATGAGAAAGCGCTGTCGCAGTCGACTCCCGGACAGCAGATGGGCTGAGCCTCGCGTTGCTGCTAAGCGTCCTCGCGCTCCAGGAGCGGAAACTGCGGCAGTGAGGTTTCGCCCTCGCGCACCTGCGGTACGTGCCGGGCAAGCGCCGGACCCACCATGGGCGTCACGTGCTGCAGTCGCAGGGGCTCGCCGCACTCACTGCAGGTAACGACCGGCTGCATCTTCTGATTGCAGCGTTGATGGAAAAACTCCACGGGGGCGCCCTCGCCCCGGTCCATCCACTCATCGCCCCAGCGTCCCAGGGTCATCAATACCGGATACAGTCCCAGACCTTTCCGAGTAAGGCGGTACTCCGAGCGCGGCGGCTTCTCGCTGTACTGGACCTTGGTGAGCACGCCCTCGTCCACAAGCTTGTTGAGGCGTTCGGCGAGGCGATGACGTGTGATCCCAAGGCTTTTCTGGAACTGCTCGAAGCGTCGCGTACCGTAGAATGCGTCGCGCAGAATAAGAAGCGTCCAGCGCTCGCCCACCACGGAAAGTGCGCGCGCCACGGAGCAGACCTGCAGATCGATGTCGTCCCAGCGCACGCCGCTTAACCCAAGGGACCGTCGAGTTCGTTGGCCCGTTGCCAGGCTTCGCGCCCCGTCAATCGCTTAACGTAGGCGGTAAAGGCGTCGCGCTTTTCGATGGAGTCGAATTGAAGTCCGAAGGCGAGCTGCGCACCCAGGTATACATCCGCCGCGCTGATGCGCTCGCCGGCCACGTATTCGCAGCGCGATAGCAGTTCCTCAAGCACATCGAGGACCAGGCCGAATTCTCCATAGCCCACCGTCGGCTTGCGCTCTTCGGGAATCTCCACACCCAGCGCCTTGTCGGTCAAGGCGGCTTCCATAGGCCCCGCAGCGAAAAACAGCCAACGGTAGTAGCTCTGGCGCTCCCCGGGCGCTGGCGCCATCTGCGCGTCGGGGAACGCGTCCGCCAGATAGGCGCAAATGGCCGCGCACTCGGTCACCACGGCCCCGCGATGTTCGATCGCCGGAACCTTGCCCATGGGATTGATGGCCAGATACTGCGAACCCTTCATCATCTCGCCGTATTCGACGATCTTTGCCTGATAAGGCGCCCCCACTTCCTCAAGCATCCAGCGAACGATGCGTCCGCGGGAATGGGGGTTGGTGTAAAACGTGACTTCTTCGCTCATCGCTGCACTCTCATCAAAGGGGTCATGCGTCCTGATCTGGCGGGGTGGTTTCCTTGCTCCGACGACGCTGCTCCAGCTTTCGGCGGAGGAGCTCGAGTTTGCGCGCCTGGTGTCGTCGCGCGCTGCGTTCCGAGAGTGCCCAGATTCCCAGAACGAAGAGAAATCCCGCGCCACCGCCCACGGCCATCGCGGTAAAAGAATACTCGGTCAATGCACTGATTTTTCGCCGTTCAACGCTCGCATCGAGGATTGCATGGTGAGGCACATAAAAAAAGCCCGGCTGTCGCCAGCCGGGCTCTGATGGCTCGCTGCCTGAATCAGGCGAACTGATTCATGGTGTTGTCATCGCCCGCGGCCTTAAGCGCGGCGTCGCCAGCGAAGTATTCCTTATGGTCGTCACCCATGTCCGAACCGGCCATGTTCTGGTGCTTGACGCAGGCGATGCCCTGACGGATTTCCTGACGCTGCACGCCCTTCACGTAGCCCAACATGCCCGCCTCGCCGAAGTACTCCTTGGCGAGGTTGTCCGTGGACAGGGCCGCCGTGTGATAGGTCGGCAGGGTGATCAGGTGATGGAAGATGCCCGCTTCGCGCGCGGCGTCGGCCTGGAAGGTACGAATGCGCTCGTCGGCCTCGGCCGCCAGTTCGGTGTCGTCGTAGTCCACGCTCATGAGCATGTCACGCTCATAGGCGGACACGTCCTTGCCAGATTCGCTCCAGGAATCAAATACTTGCTGGCGGAAGTTAAGAGTCCAGTTGAAGGAGGGCGAGTTGTTGTAAACGAGCTTGGCGCTCGGCACGGTCTCGCGAATCTTGTTGACCATCTCGGCGATCTGGCCCACGTGCGGCTTCTCCGTCTCGATCCACAGCAGGTCGGCGCCGTGCTGCAGCGAGGTTATGCAATCGAGCACCACGCGATCCACTCCGGTGCCTTTGCGGAACTGGTACAGGTTGGAAGGCAGACGCTTGGGCCTTAGAAGCTTGCCATCGCGGGTCAGGATCACGTCACCGCTGTGAATCTGCGCGGGGTCAACCTCGTCGCAGTCCAGGAAGCTGTTGTACTGGTCGCCCAGGTCGCCGGGCTGGTGCGTCACGGCGATTTGCTTGGTGAGCCCCGCTCCGAGCGAGTCCGTGCGCGCGACGATCACGCCGTCGTTGACGCCCAGTTCGAGGAAGGCGTAACGCACGGCGCGGATCTTGGCGAGGAAGTCCTCGTGGGGAACGGTCACTTTGCCATCCTGGTGCCCACACTGCTTCTCATCGGAGACCTGGTTTTCGATCTGAATCGCGCAGGCACCGGCCTCGATCATCTTTTTGGCCAGCAGGTAGGTTGCCTCAGCGTTGCCAAAGCCCGCATCGATGTCGGCGATGATCGGCACAACATGGGTTTGGAAGCCGTCGATCTTGTTCTCCACGGCCTTGGCGGCGACCTCGTCGCCGGCGTCCCGCGCCGCGTCGAGTTCGCGGAACAGACCGCCCAGTTCCCGCGCATCCGCCTGGCGGAGGAACGTGTAGAGCTCCTCGATAAGGCCGGACACGGAGGTCTTCTCGTGCATGGACTGGTCCGGAAGCGGACCGAATTCGCTGCGCAGGGCCGCAATCATCCAGCCCGAGAGGTAGAGGTAACGCTTGTTGGTATCGCCGAAGTGCTTCTTGATCGCGATGAGCTTCTGCTGACCGATGAATCCGTGCCAGCAGCCCAGGGACTGGGTGTACTGTGCCGTATCGGCGTCGTACTCGGCCATGTCCTTGCGCATGATCGCCGCGGTGTAGCGCGCGATATCGAGGCCGGTCTGGAAGCGGTTTTGCAGACGCATACGCGCCGCATATTCAGGATTGATGTCTTTCCAGCCTGCGCCATGGGCGGCCACGGTATCGGCGGCCTGTTGGATTTCCTGCTGGTAGCTCATGGATGCTTCTCCCCCTAGTGGTCCGGTCGGTCCGGCGGCTCTCACTCATCCCGAAAATAAGGTCAGTAGAGATCGCGGACGATGCAAGCGAAGCGCGTTCGCCGAAAGGCGAGGCTTGGCGTGGGGAGAGTCTAGGTCAGACCAAAACCATCATCCAAATGTATGTTTTATATGTGTGACATTCATCCAGTGAATGCCATCTAGTTGAGTTCCCAGCGATGGGTTCGCAGCCAGACGGCCCCGGTCAGGCATAGCGCGGTAAACACCAGACCGGCGGCAACGCTCGACAGATCAAGACGGGTCCAGTCCGGCCCGAACATGTAGAAGCCGATGGGGGTCGCGTCGGAAAGATTGGGGACATGTCGCAGGATGGCGTTGCCGATCATGCTGGAGCCGAAGAACAGCTGCTCCACGATCAGCAGCCCCAGGGGCGGCACGACCGCCAGCCACAGAGGCGACCGCACGGCGAGCGATGAGGCCAGCAACAACCAGGCGTACGCGGGCGCAATGAGCAGAGCAGTCATCAGCCAGCCGCTGACGGGATCGAGAAGCACCGCGACAAAGTCAATATTGGCGACAACCGTGGCGTAGGCATCCTCGCCCATGCGCCAGACCAGCGCCATCAGCAGTACGACATACACAAGCTGGAGAACGATGCTCACAGCAATAAAGATCAGCGGGGCAACGATAAGTGCCATCACGAACTTTGAGGCCACGATCTCCCACTCGGTGACGGGAAGGGAGCGCCAGAACAGAATGCTGCGGTCCTTGCGGTCGTCGAAGAGGCAGCTCACCAGATAGTTGAACGTGGTGACGAACAGAACAAGGAGCAGGATGCCATGCACCATGGCAAGCATGACGTGCAGCTCGCGCCCTTCGAAGCTCTCGTCTTCCTCAACTGCTTTGGCGACGCCATCGTCGCCCTGGGGCTCAAAACTCCATTCACGGGAGAAATTCCACTGTTCCTCGGACGTGGGGCCCTCGTCAATCACATCGTAGGCTGGCGGCTGCGGCGCATCCGGTGGATCCAGGTCGGACGCGCGCTCGGTGATCGTCAGCTCTTCCACGCGCTCGCCGGCGTCGTTCACGGAGATGCTCAGGTTGACCCTGTTGCCCGCGAGGATCGATTCCAGCACCGCATCGCCAATGAAGCTGATGCGGTTGGCCAGGATGACACTGCCCAGCATGAGGATCGCCAACAGCAGAGCCGTGACCAGCGGCGTCCAAAACAGGGACGTGCGGTACTCCCGGAACTCGCGCTGCAGCAGCGCGGCGAAGCGGAAGTTCTGCGATGAAGCCATCAGTCAGCCCCCACCTTCGCCACGAAGAGATCCGAGACAGACGGGGTACGCAGCTCCCCAAGCCCGTGAAGCTTCGCCTGATCGATCTCCTCGAAGATAAACGCGTTGCCGCCGAGAATGCTGCGCTTGCCGATATGCGGCAGCGACGCCGCTGTCACGGCCGCTTCCCCAAGAGCGTGTAGCTCGATGAAGCGCTCCTCCATGGCGGCGAGAGCGTCGTGAAGAATCAGGCGACCGCGATTCATGAACACAACGTGCGTGAGGATGTTCTGTACTTCTTCGACCTGGTGCGTCGAGACGAGAATCGTGCGCTCGCCGTCAAAGTAGTCGTTGATGAGCTGTTCATAGAAACGCTTGCGGAACAGGATATCGAGACCCAGCGTCGGCTCGTCGAGGATCAGGAGCCGCGCGTCGATCGACATCACGATCGCAAGATGCAGTTGCACGGTCATGCCCTTGGACAGGTTGCCCACACGGCGACGCAGGTCGACATCGGTACTAGCCAGGAACTCTTCGGCCTGATCCCGGGAAAAACGTGGGTGTGTACCGCTGACGTAATCGAGGAGCTCCGACACGCGCATCCAGCGCGGCAGGACCGCGGTATCGGCGATGAAGCACACCTCCTCCATCATCCGCGCGCGCTGACCGTGGGGCTCGAGGCCGAGCACGGACAGGGAGCCCTTACAGCGCGTGAGACCCAGGAGTGCCCGAAGAAGCGTCGTCTTCCCCGCCCCGTTCGGTCCAATAAGGCCAACCACGCTGCCGGTGTTGACGGTCAGGTTGACGCCATCCACCGCCCGGACGTCCCCGAAGCTGCGCTTGAGATCGCGCGCTTCAATGATGGTCTGCATGTGTACTCCCCGGTTCCCCCGTCAAGCGTTGCGCGACGTCTTCCAGTGAGAGGCCGAGCACGCGGATGCGTTCGGCGAAGGCGGGCAACTCTTCGTCCAGGAAACGCTGCTTTTCATTCTTCTTCAGGACGCTCCGGGCACCGAGAGCTACGAAGGTACCCAGCCCCGGCCGCTTTTCCAGCAAGCCCAGGTCAACCAGCTCCTGATAGGCACGGCCCACGGTGAGATGATTGATGCGATAGTCCGTGGCCACCTGGCGCACCGAGGGAATGGCTTCTCCTTCAGGGAAGCTGCCGTCGATTACGCGCTCGATCACCAGATCACGAAGCTGGCGATAGATCGGCTGGCCTTCGACCCACTCCATGCCGCGGCCGACTCAGTCGCGGGCCCGGATGTCGCCGCTGCCGAAGATGGTGCGCTCGATCTTCGGATCGCCTCGGTAGCGGATATCGCCGCTGCCGAGAATGGTCGCCGTGAGGCTGCGCTCCACGCGTCCCAGGCTCACATTACCCGAGCCGACGACGTTGACCTCAGCATCCCGGCAGTCTACGACATCGAGCTCAGCGTCACCGGAGCCGACCACGTCAACTTCGATTTCGCGAACTTCGCCGCGTTCCGTGACCTCGAGATCGCCACTTCCCGTCACGGTAAACATACCGCGGTCGGCCTTTACTTCGCGCAGATACAGCTCCCCGCTACCGCTGACCACGGCGATGATATCCCCGGCTTCCACGTTGACGGCCTTGAGGTCACCGGGGCCCTTGACGCTGAGCTCGACTTCCGGGCCTTCGAAGCCGTACAGCCGAAGGTCGCCGGAACCATCGAGGATGAACTCGGCTGTCCCGGTCGACGAGTCCGGCAGGCTGAACGGCTTGACGTAGGCGCTCCCGGAACCCCTTACCGTCACGCTCTCGAGGCTCGGCATGCTTACCCGAAAACGCACATCACCGCGGCGGGACTTGCGCAGCACAAGCGTGTTCCCCCGGGCGATGTAAAACGGTTCGCGGTCGAATTCTTCAACATCGGTTCGATAGCGCAGAACGTGCTCTTCATCCTGGCTGATCTCCACGCGGATGTTGTCCATCACCAGCACGCTCTCGAAGCTGAGGCCTTCGACGCGACGGGTCTTGTCGTCATCGGCAGCGGCGCTCGCGACCCAGCCCAGCGCCAGCGCGACCGCGGCACCGGCCGTACGCACGCCGAGGTTATGACGCATGATCTTTTCGCGTTCCGTCACGAAGGGCGTGCTCCGCGGCAATCCCCGCGGGCAGCAGGCAGAGCACCGCCAGGGAGGAGCCACCAACGGCGCTGAAGGAGGCGCTGCCCAGGAAGAGGAGGGCCGGCAGGAGCATGGAACGAGCGCGGTTTCCCGCCAGCCGTTTGCGCAAAGTGATCATTTTTCTTTTTCCCATATGGGCTAACTGTTATGGCGAACTATAACAGTGCTCGAACGGCTCTCAAGAGCGATATCGGATGAAACGAATAGAGAAAATAATTATTTATTACAATAGCTTATCGACGATAAATTAGACTCATTCTAATTTTTTGGCCGAGTCACCTCGAGATTCCGTCGCATATTCCCCGCGATTCGTCGTGCAAGCGTTTTCGCGCGCTCCGTACCCGGCCCGTGGTAGTGGGCGGCGAGGCTCTGCTCGAAAAGCAGCAGCCAGCGGGCATAGTGTTCCGTGGAAAATGGACGACGCGCATCGATGGCCCGATGCTTCGCCATCATGTGGCGCCGGTAGCTGTCATCACCGAGCAACATTTTGCACCAGTAGGCCTTGATTCGCGGCAGGTGCTCCGCGAGCTTCACCCGGGCCACGTCGAGAAAGACCGGGGCAAGCAGAGGGTCTGCGAGCACCCGATCGTAGAAGCGATCCACAAAATCATCGATGGCGGCCGGCGAATCCAGGTCCCGTGAGGCGCTTTTCTCCGGAACTATCAGGGTCGGCCCTTCTTTTGCTGACGGCGCTTCTTGGCCTGCTTCACGTGCGCCATGAGGCGGCGCTTGCGATTGATCTGGCGCTGGGTGAGCTTGTTGCGCTGACCCGCATAGGGGTTGTCCCCGCCACGAAACTCAACGCGCAGTGGCGTTCCCTTGAGAGCCAGCTCGCGGCTGAAAACTTTCTCCAGATAGCGGCGATAGCTGTCGGGTACGCGCTCGGTCTGATTGCCGTGCACGATCACCCGCGGCGGATTCCGCCCCCCGGCATGGGCGTAGCGGAGCTTGATGCGACGGCCGTTCACCATCGGCGGCGCGTGGTCGGCCACCGCATCCTCCAGAATGCGCGTCAGACGGCTCGTGCCCAGGCCCTGCATGGCCGCCGCGAAGGCGGCGTCAATGGACGCAAAGAGCTTTCCTACACCGGAGCCGTGCAGCGCGGAAATGTAGTGCGTGTCCGCGTAGTCCACAAAACGTAGACGGCGTTCCACCTCGCGGCGCACCCATTCGCGCTGATCGTCATCGAGGCCGTCCCATTTATTGATCGCCAGGACAAGCGCGCGCCCCGCTTCGATACAGTGACCCAGCAGATGCAGGTCCTGATCGACCAGGCCCTCGCTTCCGTCCACCAGGAGCACCACCACGTTGGCGTCGTTGATAGCCTGCAGCGTCTTGACGATGGAAAACTTTTCCACGCTCTCGCGCACGTTCTTGCGCCGCCGCACCCCGGCCGTGTCAATGAGCGTGTAGGCCCTGTTCCGACGTTCGAAGTCGATGTAGATGCTGTCGCGCGTGGTACCCGGCTGATCAAAGACAACCACGCGCTCCTCGCCGAGAATCCGGTTCACCAAAGTGGATTTGCCCACGTTCGGGCGACCCACGACGGCCACACGAGTACGCTCGTCCTCGCCGTCCTCGGGGGCTTCGTACTCCGGCAGGTCGGTGAAGAGCGATTCCATCATGGCGCGCACGCCGCGGCCCTGGGACGCGGCGATGGCGAAGGTCGAGCCCACGCCCAAGGCATGAAACTCACTGGCCGCGATTTCCGGGTCCTGGCCGTCCACCTTGTTGACGACGAGATGAAAGTCCCTGCCGCGCTGGCGCAGATGACGCACGAGTTGCTCGTCCACGGGGTTCAGGCCCTCGCGGGCATCTACCAGGAGCAGGACTATGTCGGCTTCGTCCATCGCCCGCAGGGACTGCTCGGCCATGGCCGCGTCAATGCCGACTTCGTCACCCGTGACGCCGCCGGTATCAATGACGATACAGGGCCGCTCCCCGACCCGCGCTTCCCCGTAGCGGCGATCCCGGGTGAGGCCGGCGTAATCCGCTACCAGCGCATCCCGGGAGCGAGTGAGCTGGTTGAAGAGCGTGGACTTGCCGACGTTGGGGCGTCCGACAAGGGCGACGACGGGCAGCAAAACTCAGCCCCGGGCGCGAAGGTCGTAGGCAATAAGCTTGCCGTCGTTGGTGTACACAATGAGCCGGGTACCGTCCGCAAGCATATCGGCGCGAGCGCCCGACTTGTCTGGACGCTCGCGAGCCAGAAACTCGCCGTCCACCTGTGACATGAGGTGCAGGTAGCCTTCGAAATCAATCACCGCCAGGTAGCTGCTCACCGGAATGGGGCGCGACAGCCCGCGCCAGCTGAGCGCGCCCTGCTCCCAGCGAATACCCTGCCCGTTGCGCAGATAGGCGGTCACCGTGCCGGCCTCCTCGGCGACGTAGACATTGCCGAAGCCCTGGGATACTCCGTAGAACGAAGACACGTTGCGCTGCCAGAGCTTGCGGCCGGTGCGAAGATCCAGGGCGGAGATTCGCCCCTGGTAGCTCGCGACATACAGCTCCATTCCGGAAATCGCCATGGCGCCGTCCACGTCCACGATGCGCTCGATTTCGGAGCGGCCCTCGGGTATGGCGATACGCGCTTCCCAGAGTGTCGCGCCGTCGTCCGTATCGATGGCGAGCACGCGTCCGTTCGCAAAGCCGGCATAGGCAACCCCGTCCTGCAGTATGGGCGTGCTCGTTCCCCGGATCGTCAGCACCGGGACGTTGCTGTCGTAGCGCCACAGACGCTCGCCGCTGTCGTGATCGAGACCGTACAGCTTGCCGTCGTAGGTCTGCACGACCACGACGCGACCGTCACCCTGCGGCGGTGCCAGCACTTCCCCGCTGACGCTGCCTTCCCAGATGACTTCACCGCTTGTGGCATCGACGCGCAGCACCTCGCCGTCGGTGCCGCCAAGATAGAGTGATTCCTCGAAGTGGCCGACACCGCCGGATATTTCAAGGTCCAGCTTGTCCTTCCACAGGGTTGCGCCGCTATCGCTTTCAAGGGCGCGGATCTCGCCGTTGGCCGCGGCGGCGTAGATGCGATCGCCGGCGAGCACGGGCTGGAGCCGATACAGGCCGCCTCCCTGGCCGTTCCCGATACCCACGGACCAGCTTCGACGCACCTCGAGCTGGGACTCGAAATCGATCAGCTCGGCCGGTTGGCGCGGATCTTCCTCATCGTCGCCCATGGAAAACCAGCCGCTCAAGGTACTGCAGGCCGCGAGCGGCAGCAGCAGCGCCACTAGCGCAAGACGGCGCAAACTCCGAACCATGTCAGCCGGCCTCGGGCGCGCTACTGCCCCGCAGGGCGCGCAGAAACTCGAGTTTGTCCCGCAGCGTTGGCGGAAGAGGAAGCTCCGGATCGAGGGCCGCGGCGGCCGCTTCGAAGGCTTCCAGGGCCTCCGCATTGCGGCCCGCCGTGGCGAGAATATCTCCCCGGGCCATGGCATAGGCGGCGGTGTAGGCATCGTTGTCGGTCACCAGCAGGTCGAGCGCCGGCTCCAGGGAGCCCCCCGCGGCCACAACTCTGGCCAGACGGAGCTGGGCAATGCTGTTCAGATCCTCCCCGGGGCTGCTCCGGGCGAGAGCCCAGCGAAGCTCTGTCTCCGCGTCGTCGAGGCGGCTGTCGTTGACCGCCAGCCGCGCGAGGTGGAGCGCGGCAAACTGCGCATAGGTCGAGCCCTGATGTTCTTCCTTGATGCGCCGGGCAAGTTCCGTGGCGGGTGCCGCTCCCTGGGTGTCCTCAGCCGAGAGCGCCGTCAACATCTGCTGATATAGCGTTGACGCATTCTCCGCGGAAAGGTCACGGCTCTTCTGCCACGCCTGCCAGCCAAAACCCAGTCCCAGAGCCAGCACGACTCCGATGACCGTGCTACGGCCGTTCTCCTGCCACCAGCGCTTGAGCGCCTCGACCTGTTCCTCTTCTGTTCTGTACGTTTCCACTTGCTGTCCTGCGATTTTTTAAAATGTTGCTACGGAGCGCCGCGCCTACTGGCGAAGAAGCTGCGGCAATGCCGCATTGAGATCATTCAACGCAATGCGCTGCTGGCCCGCGTCGCTGCGCAGCGGCTTTACCGACACCTCGCCCGCAGCCACCTCGTCGTCTCCCCAAAGCAGTGCGATGGCCGCGCCGCTGCGATCCGCTTTCTTCATCTGACTTTTGAAGCTTCCACCGCCAAGCTGATGCTGCATGCGCAGACCCGGGTGCGCATCGCGCAGCCCCTCAGCGGCGGCCAGCGCCGCGCGCCGGGCGTCGTCGCCCATGGCAATGACGAACACATCAGGCGCACTGGGCTCGGGGATACGTCCGGCGGCCTCCAGCATAAGCAGGAGACGCTCGACGCCCATGGCAAAGCCGACCCCGGGTGTGGGCCGACCGCCAAGCTGCTCCACGAGTCCGTCGTAACGCCCCCCGGCACAGACCGTGCCCTGGGCCCCAAGGCTATCGGTCACCCACTCGAACACCGTTTTATTGTAGTAGTCGAGGCCACGCACCAGGCGCGGGTTGATTTGATAGGCCACGCCCGCTGCATCCAGCAGAGCGCGCAGTTCTGCGAAATCCCGCGCCGACTCCTCATCCAGAAAATCCGCGAATTCCGGCGCGCCGTCGAGGAGCGCCTGGGTTTGTGGATTCTTCGAGTCGAGAATACGCAGCGGGTTGCTGGTCAGGCGTCGCTGGCTGTCCTCGTCCAGCTCATCCCGATGGTCTTCAAGAAAGGCCACCAGGGCAGCGCGATAGCCCCGCCGGGCGTCCGCGCTGCCAATGCTGTTGATCTCCAGCTTCACCGCGTCGGCAATGCCAAACTCCCGCCAGAGTCGCGCCGTGAGCACAAGCAGTTCGGCCTCGGCATCGGGTCCGCCATAGCCGAAGAGCTCGACGCCCACCTGATGAAACTGGCGCTGCCTGCCCTTTTGCGGTCGCTCGTAGCGAAACATCGGCCCCGCGTACCACAGACGGCAGGGGCTGGCGATGAGATTGTGCTGGATCGCGGCCCGGACGCAGCCCGCCGTGCCCTCGGGTCGCAGCGTCAGGCTATCGCCATTGCGATCGTCAAAGCTGTACATCTCTTTCTCAACGATGTCCGTGACTTCGCCGATAGAGCGACTGAAAAGTGCCGTCGCCTCAACCACCGGCATGCGAATCTCCTCGTAGCCATAGGCATCGAGCAGGCGGGCCACGGTGGCCTCGAAGAAGTGCCAGGGGGGAGTGTTCGCAGGCAGCACATCGCTCATGCCGCGAATGGATCGCAGGGAATTCATCGTTCTTGAAGTGGGGTTGTCTTCCGGTCAGCTTGCCGAGCGCGCAATCAGCGCCGCGTCTTCTTCCGCACGCTTCGCCTCCAGACGCGCGGCGCGCTCCCGGATCACCTTTTCCAGGTGGTCCACGAAATCCTCGTTGCTGACCTTGTGATCGGGTTCGCCGTCGACATAGATAAGGTTGTTGGGTGTCGCACCGGTCATGCCGATGTCGGCCTCGCGAGCCTCGCCCGGGCCGTTGACGATGCAGCCGATCACCGCGACATCCATGGGCGTGCGAATGTCGTCCAGGCGCCGCTCGAGTTCGTTCATCGTGCCGATGACGTCAAAGTTTTGCCGCGAACAGCTCGGACAGGCGACGAAGTTGATGCCATTGCTGCGCAGCTTGAGACTCTTGAGAATCTCAAAGCCAACCTTTACCTCTTCCACCGGATCGGCGGCGAGGGAAATTCGGATCGTGTCGCCGATGCCCTCACGCAACAGCATACCCAGCCCGATGGCCGATTTGACCGTGCCGCCACGAAGCGCGCCGGCCTCCGTGATGCCGAGGTGCAGCGGCTGATCGATCTTGTCGGCAAGGAGACGGTAAGCGTCGACCGCCATGAATACTTCCGATGCCTTTACGCTGACTTTGAAATCCGGATAGTTGTGCTTGTCGAGTATGTTGACGTGGTGCATGGCCGATTCCACCAGCGCCTCCGCGGTCGGCTCGCCGTACTTGCGCTGCAGTTCCTTACCGATGGAACCGGCGTTTACGCCGATGCGGATCGGGATGCCGCGGTCCCGGGCACAGGCCACAACCTCGCGAACCTTGTCGTCGCGACCGATATTGCCCGGGTTGATACGCAGGCAGTCTACTCCGTATTCCGCAACCTTCAGGGCAATCTGATGGTCGAAGTGGATATCGGCGACCAGGGGTACCTTGGACCGGGTGCGGATCGCGCGGAAGGCTTCCGCGGCGTCCATGCTCGGCACCGATACGCGGACGATATCCGCGCCAGCGTTCTCCAGCGCCTCGATCTGCGCCACCGTGGCATCCACGTCGCAGGTTTCCGTATTGGTCATGCTCTGCACGCTGATCGGTGCATCGCCACCCACCGCAACGGAGCCGACGTGGATCTGGCGGCTCTTACGCCGCGTGATGGGAGAGTGCTTCTGCATCGCTACTACTACTCCTGTTACCGAAGCCCCTGGTGCCTGAACAACTCGCAATTAATCGCAACTACACACAACCGTTCACACAACCGTTCGCAACTACCCGCAACGGTTCGCAACCAACTGGCAACAAGCGGCACCGAACTCCGTCTTACTGCGGCGTGGCCGTGCTGGTCTTGCCGTCTTGGCCGCACTTCAATCGACCGCTGGCGGCCGCCATACGCCTTCGGGCCGTCATCCAGCCATTACCGCGAGTCTTACTGCGAGCGCTGAAATTCCTCGTATTCGGCGGATTGAGGATACAGGTTGCGCAACGCGAGCGCGTAGCTGCTGAGCGCGTCCTCGTCACCTACCGCGCGAGCGAGGCGGATGCCAAACCATAAGCCGCGAGCGCTCTGCTGGCGCACGACCTCCCGGTATCTCTCATAATAGATGCTGGCGTTGCGCGTGTCCTGCGCATCAAAGCGCAATTGTGCGACCTCGAGCAGGGCGATCGCGTTGCTGCCCTGCATGGCCAGACTGCGCATGAACGCCTCCTCCGCGCCGTCGTTGTCGAAAAGCTGTAGGCGGCACAGCCCCAGATTGAGAAAAGCCTGCGGCCGGGCGCTGTATAGGGTGTCCTTCACCACTATCTTCAGCTCCGCTTCCGCTTCCCGATAGCGCTCCTGACCGAAGAGAAAGGCCGCATAGTTGTTCCGGGCTCGGGAAAATTCACGATCAAGGCGGATCGCCCGCTTGAAGCTCTCTTCGGCAAGCTCGTATTCACCGGTGGACTGATACACCAGGGCAAAGGCCTCGTGCACTTCAGGGTTACTATCGTCGATCTCAACGGCCACGGAGAGATTGCGCTTCGCGTCCTCGTAATTACCGCGTCCGATGTAGCGGCGCGCCAGCGAGAGACGCTGCTCGAGGACATCTTCCGGTGAAGCCTCTTCCGTGAACACGGATTCCGATTGGGTGATGCAGCCACCGAGTCCGAGCGCGAGGAGCAGCGGGAGTAAGACCTGCGTGTACGCTCGCCGCATCAGATACCAACCACGGCGCCAGAAGCCGGCGCGGCGCGGCGCTCGCGGTGGCGCGCGCTGCGCCGCGTACGATCGACAACCTCGCCCACCAGCTGGCCGCAGGCCGCGTCGATATCGTCGCCCCGGGTGGTGCGCACCGTGACCACGAAGCCCGCGTCCACGAGCACCTGCCAGAAGCGCGATACGGTGTTCCCGCTAGGACGCTCGTAGCCGGAATCGGGGAAGGGATTGAAGGGGATGAGGTTGATCTTGCAGGGAAAGTCCCGGAGAAGGTCGACCAGTTCCCGGGCCTGCTCACGGCTGTCGTTGATCCCGGCCATGAGCGTGTACTCGATGGTAACCACCCGTTTCGCATCGCTCTGAGCATCGATGTAGCGCCGCGCGCTGTCCAGCAGCATGGCGATGGGGTAGCGGCGATTGATCGGCACGAGCTGGTTGCGCAGGGCGTCATTCGGAGCGTGGAGGGACACGGCCAGGCTCGCTTCGGAGACCTCCGCGAGACGATCCAGGGCCGGTACCACCCCCGACGTGCTCAGCGTCACCCGGCGCTTGGAGATACCGTAGGCGAGGTCATCCATCATAAGGTCCATCGCCGTGACCACGTTGTCGAAGTTGAGCAGCGGCTCGCCCATCCCCATCATCACCACGTTGGTAACAACGCGCCCCTTGCCCGACTGAAAGGCGTTGTAGGAATCGATGGCAAGCCAGACCTGGCCGATGATTTCCGCCGCGGAGAGATCGCGCTGAAAGCCCTGTTTGCCCGTCGAGCAGAACGAGCAGTTCAGGCTGCAGCCCACCTGTGACGACACGCACAGCGTCGCCCGCTTTCCGTCTGGGATGAGCACGGTCTCCACCAGGCCGCCACCGTCGATGTGCACCAGCCACTTTCTCGTACCATCCGCCGAATCATGCTGGGAGTGGACCGCCGGAGGACGCACATCGGCGACCTGCGCAAGTTTTTCGCGAAGGCCTTTGCCGAGATTGCTCATCGCCGAAAAGTCAGTCACGCCCTGATGATGAATCCACTTCATCACCTGCTCGGCGCGGAAGCGCTTCTCACCAAGATCGAGGAAGAAGCGTTCCATCTGAACGCGGCTCATCCCCAGCAAATTGGCTTTCGCTGGCGGCTCGCTGCTGACGATGAGCTCGGTCACAGGGTCTCAGGCGCGCGCGCAGAGGTCGCTGGCGGCGAAAAAGTAGGCAATCTCGCGCTCGGCGGAAGCGGGAGAGTCCGAGCCATGCACGGCGTTGGCATCGATGGATTCGGCAAAGTCAGCGCGGATAGTTCCGGTATCAGCCTCCTGGGGATTGGTGGCACCCATAAGCTCGCGATTCAGCGCGATCGCATTCTCGCCCTCGAGGACCTGTACCACGACCGGTCCGCTGGTCATAAACTCGATGAGCGCCGGGTAAAACGGGCGCCCACTGTGTTCAGCGTAGAAGCCACCGGCCACGGTGTCATTGAGACGAAGCATTCGGGAGGCGACGATCGACAGCCCCGCCGCTTCGAAGCGCGCATAGATCTCGCCGATGTGATTCTTGGCTACAGCGTCGGGCTTGATGATTGAGAGGGTGCGTTCCACCGCCATGTTTCGGTCTCCAGGGTCTAGCGAGCGAATCCACGCTCCGGGTTTTGGTATCGGTAACGATCGGCCCGCTCAGGCGCCGCCGAACAAAAAAATGACCGCGCGCCAACGTCTTAGTGCCCGTCGGCGGCAAAAAAATTGCGCGGCAGTATACGGATTTTGCCTCGCCTACGCACCTGCAAAGTCGAATCCTTGGCGCACAGAAAACCGCGCTGCCAGGGCCGCCTTGGCGGCCCTTTGGGCCTCCGTCAGGCCGCGCTGCGGCGGAGCCTCGGAACCACTTCGTGCAGGCGCCGGCTGAAAAGTTCCACATCTTCATCACGGCTGAAACGCCCCAGACTGACGCGCAGCGAACTGTGCGCCAGGGCATCGGGGAGCCCGAGGGCCCGCAGCACATAGGACGGCTCCAGGCTTGCCGAGGTGCAGGCGGAGCCGGTGGACAAGGCAAATTCCGGCAGGGACAGCAGCAGCGCCTCCCCTTCCACATCGCTGACGCTGATGTTCAGGGCGCCGGGAAGACGCTCGCTTTCGCTGCCATTGAGCGTGACACCGGGGATGTCCTGCAGGGAGTCCCAAAGTCGGCGGCGCAGGGAGATGAGGCGTGCCGACTCCTCGGCAAGGCCGGCTTCAGCCAGCTCCGCGGCCTTGCCGAGACCCACGATCTGGTGCGTCGCCAGGGTTCCGGAACGCATGCCGCGCTCGTGGCCACCGCCGTGAATCTGCTCGGCGACCTCGGCGGGATCGAGGCGCCGGCGGTACAGAACCCCGATACCCTTGGGTCCGTAGAACTTGTGCGCCGACAGGGAGAGCAGGTCGATATCCAGGGCACGCACGTCGACGGGAATCTTGCCGACGCTCTGCGCTGCATCTACGTGCAGCGGAACACCGGCGGCCCGCGTTACCCCGGCGATGGACGCGATATCGTTGACCGTGCCTATCTCATTATTGGCGTGCATGATGCTCACGAGGCAGGTGTCAGCGCGCAGAGCCTCACGCACCTGCTCCGCGTCTATCCGGCCGTCCTCCCGCGGTCTGAGGTACGTCACGTCGACGCCACGCCCCTCGAGCGCGGCGCAGCTGTCGAGTACGGCCTTGTGTTCGATCGCCGATGTCACGACGTGAGCGCCCTTAAGGGATGCGCCGCAGCGAGCCTCAAGCACGCCCTTGATAGCGAGGTTATCCGACTCTGTGGCGCCGGAGGTAAACACGATCTCGCGCAGGTCGGCGTTGATGAGCGAGGCGATCTGCTGCCGCGCGGACTCCACGGCCATCTCCGCCTCCCAGCCGAAGCGATGGGAGCGCGAGGCCGGGTTGCCGAAGCAGCCATCCATGGTGAGGCAGGCCGCCATGACCTCCGCCACGGCGGGATCGACGGGGGTCGTTGACAGGTAATCGAAGTAGACCGGCGTCATGAGGAACGTCCCCGTTTCGCTCTCGTGGACCAGTCCACGGGGTCTATGCGTTTCTGCGTTTCCGTAAGCATACCCCGCAGTATATTCAACTCCATCTCATCGAGACGCAGGCGACTGTAGAGACGGCGCAGGCGCGGCATGAGCTGCCGCGGCGCCGCCGGATTCAGGAACCCGATCTGGGACAGCGTTTCCTCCAGATGCTCGTAGAACAGCTCCATATTGGCCTGGGTCGCCGGCGGGGTATCCCAGTGTGCGTCCATGGCTTCCATCGGCGCCGTCGATGTGAGCATGTGCAGCTCGTAGCACACGATCTGCACTGCCATGGCAAGGTTGAGCGAGCTGTATGCGTCGCTGGTGGGAATAGCGAGGTGTACGTTGCAGCGCCTGAGCTCAGCATTGGCCAGGCCGTTGTCCTCGCGGCCGAACAGGATCGCCACTTCGCCCCGCTCCGAGGCCGCTCCGACATCCGCGGCGCAGCGCCGGGCGTCGAGCACGGGCCAGGGAATTCGCTTTTCCTTGGCGCTGGCGCCCACCACGAAGCCGCAATCGGCGACGGCTTCGTCGAGATTATCCACGACCCGCGCCGACTCCAGCACGTCCGCCGCCGACACAGCTCTCCAGGTAGCCTGCGGATCGGGGAACTGTTCCGGGGAAACAAGAACCAGGCGTCCCAGGCCCATGTTCTTCATCGCCCGCGCCACAGCGCCGATGTTGCCTGGATGGCTGGGTTCGATAAGGACAATACGGATACGCTCGGGGCGCATGGCGGGTCGGCAGGTAGCTTCAGGGGCGCGAAGTGTAGCAAAGGGCGCGGGTGGAACCGGCCCCTCTGCTATACTCCCGCGCCTTCTTCAACGCGCTTCCCGGATCAGCATGGAACCCATGGCCAACATCGCCCTGCGCGCCGCGCGGCGGGCCGGCGATCTGATCGTCCGTGCCTCCGATGAACTCGAGCGCGTGGTGGTCCGCAACAAACACGCCAATGACTTCGTGTCCGAGGTCGACGAGGCCGCCGAGGCCGAGATCATCCGCCAGCTCCAGCGCGCCTACCCGGACCACGCGATCCTGGGCGAGGAGTCCGGCCTGGTGGGCGATGAAGACGCCGAGTATCGCTGGATCATCGACCCCCTGGATGGCACCACGAATTTCCTGCGCGGCATACCGCACTACGCGGTCTCCATCGGCTGTACCCATCGCGGCCGGCTCGAACATGGCGTGGTCGTAGACCCGGTACGCCGCGAAGAGTTTGTCGCCTCTCGCGGCCGCGGCGCCCAGCTGAACGGGCACCGCCTGCGGGTAAGCAAGCTGCCGTCCCTGGACGGCGCGCTGCTCGGCACGGGCATACCCTTCAGCGGTCATGAGGACGAGCGCCTCGACAACTATGCCAGCGGTATGGCGAAGCTCGCCGGCCAGTGTGCGGGAATCCGGCGCATGGGCGCCGCGTCACTCGATCTGGCCTACGTCGCCGCGGGGCGCTTCGACGCGTTCTGGGAGTGGGGTCTGTCCGCCTGGGACATGGCCGCCGGCGCGCTCCTGATCCGCGAGGCCGGCGGACTCGTCGCCGATATCGACGGCTCCGACAACTACCTGGCCAGCGGCAATATTGTGTGCGGCAATCCGAAGTGCTTCAAGGCCGTGCTGCAGTCACTGCGCGGCTGATCACGAAGCCTGACCGAACACGCACCGCCCGATTCTCGACGCCTCCTGATCCCGACTCGCGATGCCGATCCGCTACATCTCGGATCATGGCGTCAGGTCGTCCTGCTCCGCGCCTTCTTTCACCGGGATCAAGAGGTCTTCCTTGCTCACGCCCAACGCCAACAGAACGTTCGATGCGACGTAGATCGAAGAGTAGGTGCCGATTGCGACGCCGACGAGGAGCGCGACCGCAAATCCAAAGATCATTTCCCCGCCGAATAACGCCAGCGCAAGCAGCACGAGCAAGGTAGTCAAGGACGTTACCAGCGTCCGGCCCAGCGTCTCGGTCAGGGAAATGTTGATCACCTCGGTGGCCTCGGCGCGGCGCAGCTTGCGGAAGTTCTCGCGGATACGATCCGACACAACGATCGTGTCGTTCAGCGAGTAACCAATCACCGCCAGCAGGGCCGCAAGCACCGTAAGATCGAACTCAAACCCGGACAGCGAAAAGAAGCCAAGCACGACCAACACGTCGTGTATCAGGGCCACCACGGCACCGACGGCGAACTTGAACTGAAAGCGGAAGGCGATGTACAGCATGACCAGGCCGAGGGCCAGAAGCATGGCCAGACCGCCCTGCTCGCGCAGTTCATCGCCCACCTGCGGGCCCACAAACTCGATGCGCCGCAGTTCAACACCCGTCGGTGAGTCCGCGCGCAGCGCCGCAAGCATCTCGGCTCCCTGGGCGTCGGAATAGCCCTCGGGCAGGCGCACGAGCACGTCCTGGTCGGTACCAAAACTCACCACCACCGCGCCTTCGTAGCCGGCCGTCGTCAGCGTGTCCCGAATGGTGCCCAGGTTGGCGCTCTCGGCATAGTGCAGTTCCACCAGCGTTCCGCCGGTGAAGTCCAGTCCCCAGTTGAGCTGGCGCAGCACCAACGATCCCAGAGCCACAAGCAGCAGTACGACGGAAAAGGCGGCCGCAAGGCGGCGGCTGCCCATGAAGTTGATGGTCTTCATGCGGCACCTCCGGCAACCACGTCACGTCCTATGGCCAGCCTGTTCACACGGCGCCCGCCATAGATGAGGTTGACCAGGGCTCGAGTGCCCATGATCGCCGTGAACATGGAGGTCAGGATGCCCACGGACAGCGTCACGGCGAAGCCTTTCACCGGGCCCGTACCCACGGCGTAGAGGATCAGCGCCACGATGAGCGTGGTGATGTTGGCGTCGAGGATCGTCGCCACGGCTCGTTCGAAGCCCGAATGAATCGCCATTTGTGGCGATAGGCCGTTGCGCAGCTCTTCCCGAATGCGAGAAAAGATCAACACATTCGCATCCACCGCCATACCCACGGTGAGCACGATGCCTGCGATGCCGGGCAGCGTGAGTGTCGCTCCGATCAGCGACATAAAGGCTACCAGAAGCACCAGATTCGCGGTGAGCGCGACGACCGCGCAGAGGCCGAAGATGCGGTAGTAGACCACCATAAACAGTACGACGAGGGCGAGGCCGTACTGCACGGACTTCACGCCCAGGCGGATGTTCTCAGCTCCGAGCGACGGCCCGACGGTACGCTCTTCCACAAACGTGATCGGTGCGGCCAGGGCGCCGGCGCGCAGCATGAGCGCAAGCTCCGAGGCCTCCAGCGGGGAATCGAGCCCCGTGATCTGGAATTGGGCGCCGAGAGCGCTCTGAATCACAGGCGCGGTGAGCAGCTTTTTCTCATCGAAAGCCTGGCGTACCGCCACCTCTACTCCATCTTCGCCGTCTTCATAGCGCGTGCGGTACTTGCGTTCGATGAACAGCACGCCCATGCGACGTTTGATGTTGTTCCGCGTCGCGCGCGACATGAGTGTTCCACCCTCACTATCGAGGCTGATCTGCACGTTGGGCTGACCGTTCTGATCGAAGCTGGCCTGAGCGTTGGAGACGTGCTCCCCGGTAATGATCACGCTGCGTTCGAGATATTCGGTCAGTCCGGCGCGGTCCTCGCTGCGATACTCAAAGCGCTGGCGATCCGAGGCGTCCGCGTCCGGGGCGGCAACCAGGCGAAATTCGAGGTTTGCGACCTTCCCCAGGATACGCTTGGCCTCCGCCGTGTCCTGGATACCGGGCAGCTCCACGACGATTCGCGTGCGACCCTGGCGCTGCACCAGAGGCTCGGACACACCGAGCTCGTTGACCCGGTTGCGCAGTGTGGTGAGGTTCTGGCTCACGGAGTAGTCGATAATCTCGTCGACGGTCGGATCCGTCATCGAGGCACGGATGACCCACTCGTCCTCACCGTCGACGCGGTCGAGAAGCAGCTCGGGAAAGGCGTCGGAGATCTGTTCTCGGGCCTGCTCGCGAAGGTCTTCGCTGCGGAAGCGACCGACCACGGTGCGCGCCTCTTCGAGGCCTACAAAGCCGCGTATTCGCTCCTCGCGCAGAGCCCGCTTGGTGGCATTGAGGTAGTAGTCCATGCGCCGCTCGACGGCGGCGTCCACGTCCACTTCGAGCTTGAAGTGCACGCCGCCGGACAGGTCGAGGCCAAGCTTCATGGGCTGACCGCCCAGGCCCGTCAGCCAGTCCGGTGTGGTCTCGGCGAGATTCAGAGCGATGATGTAGCCATCACCGAGGGCCCGGGACACAAGCGCCTGGGCGCGCAGCTGTTCCTCCTGATCTTCCAGGCGGACAAGAGCGCTTCGCCCGTCGGGGCTCAGCTCTTCGCCAAAGTGCTCGATGTCGGCAAGGTCGAGGGCATCGATGGCACGATTGAGCGTTGCCTCATCAATTTGCGTAGCGCTGCTTTCACCGGCGATCTGCAGCGCCGGATCCGGCGCATAGAGATTCGGGGCCGCGTAAAGCGCGCCGCCGAGCACGATAAGGAGGACGAGAAGGTACTTCCACAGGGGATAGCGATTGAGCATGAGTCCGGGATTGTCAGAGGGCCGGGGCTGGCGTCATGCGAGCCCGGCGGCGATGAATTTGGGGTGGCGCATTATAGACCCTGCCTCGCGGCGCTCAAGGCGCCCGCGGCCACCGGGTTGGATTCAGCCGACAAAGCGCCTCGCGTTGCGGAACAGACGCAGCCAGGGCGAGGCCTCGCCCATATCGGCCGGGTGCCAGGATAGCTGCTGGCGTCTAAAGACACGTTCCGGGTGAGGCATCATGATCGTTACGCGACCGTCCGGCGTGCAGACCGCCGTGACTCCGCCGGGAGAGCCGTTCGGGTTCGCCGGGTAGGTTTCGCTCACACGCCCGTCGTTCTCGACAAAGCGCAGACCGACGAGATTTTGCGCCTCGCAGCTCTCGCGATCCGCGGGTTTGTCAAAGACCGCCTTACCTTCACCGTGAGCCACGGCGATCGGCATTCGTGAACCCTCCATGTCAGCGAAGAACAGCGACGCCGACCGCTGTACCTCCACCATGGACAGGCGCGCCTCGAACTGTTCCGAACGATTGCGCCGGAAGCGCGGCCATACATCGCTGCCGGGAATGAGCTCGCGCAACACCGAGAGCATCTGGCAGCCGTTGCACACGCCGAGGGCAAAGCTGTCTGGGCGCTCGAAAAACTCGGCGAAGGCATCCCGGAGCGCAGCGTCGAAGAGGATCGATTTGGCCCAGCCCTCACCGGCACCGAGCACATCACCGAAGGAAAAGCCGCCGCAGGCCACGATTCCGGCGTAGCCATCGAGCGCAACGCTGCCATCCTGGAGGTCGCTCATGGTCACATCGAAGGCCCGGAAACCCGCACGATCGAAGGCCGCGGCCATTTCGACATGTCCGTTCACGCCCTGCTCCCGCAGCACCGCGACACGCGGACGCGAGACAAGAAATACCGGCGTGGCGGTGATGTCTTCGTCAGGATCAAAGCTTGTCGTCCAGGACAGACCGGGGTCTTCGGCTGCGATCCGGGCACTTTCTTCGTCCACGCACTCAGGGTCATCGCGCAGCCGCGCCAGTTCGCGACTCGTGGAGGACCAGCGCTCCTCCAGCGATGCCCGCGTAGCGTCCAGGAGCACGGCGTCCCGATCGCGGACGACCACCCGCTCGTCAGCTCGCGTTTGACCAACGCGGTGCAGGCAGTCACCAAGGCCGAGTTCGGCCGCCCGCTTTTTCCAGTCTTCCACGGCGGTATCCGGAATCTGCAGGACCACGCCGATTTCTTCACTGAACAGGAAGGCCGTGGGATCTTCGCAGGATTCCGGCAGCTCCAGGTCGAGGCCGCAGCGACCGGCAAATGCCATCTCGAGCAGGCTGACGATGAGACCGCCATCGGAGCGATCGTGGTAGGCAGCCAGCTGTTCGCGCTCCCGACCCCAGCGCAGCAGCTCGAAGAGGGCGCGGAGATCCGAGGGATCCTGTAAATCCGCGCTGGCGTCGCCCACCTCACCGTATACCTGCGCCAACGCCGACGCGCCGAGACGGTTCGCCCCGCGGCCGAGATCCACAAGCAGCAGACAGAGTTCGTCGTCACATACGAGCTGGGGTGTGAGGGTCTGATCGACGTCGTCCACCGGGGCAAAGGCCGAGACGATGAGCGACACCGGAGCCGTCACCACGCGTTCACCGTCCTCGGCGCGCCAGCGGGTCTGCATCGACATGGAGTCCTTACCCACGGGAATGGCGATTCCCAGGGCCGGACAAAACTCCTCGCCGATCGCACGCACGGTATCGTAGAGCGCGGCGCCCTCGCCGGGGGTATCCGCCGCGGCCATCCAGTTCGCTGACAGGCGAACATCGGCGAGCTGATTCACGGGCGCAGCGAGAAGATTGGTCAGCGCCTCGGCCACGGCCAGCCTTCCGGACGCTGGTGCATCGAGCACCGCCACGGGCGTACGCTCCCCCATCGCCATGGCCTCGCCCAGGCTCGAGCGATAGTCGACCAGCGTCACGGCACAGTCCGCCACGGGCACCTGCCAGGGACCGACCATCTGGTCGCGGGCCACAAGACCCGTCACCGTGCGATCGGCGATCGTGATCAGGAATTTCTTGCTCGCCACCGTGGGCAGCGCCAACACGCGTTCCAGGGCCTCGGCCACAGCAGGACGCCCGCGCCAGGATAGGACGGGACGCGCGCGACGCTCATCTTCGCGGTGCATGCGCGGGGGTTTGCCGAACAGCAGGTCCATGGGCATATCAACGGGCAGCTCGCCCCGCTCGACGTCTTCGAGGCGCAGCCGGGCTTCGCCCGTGGCCGCGCCGACGTCAGCCACGGGGCAGCGCTCGCGCTCACAGATCGCCAGGAAACGCGGCATATCGGCCTCGGCCACGGCAAGCACGTAGCGTTCCTGGCTCTCGTTGCACCACAGCTCCAGGGGACTCATGCCCGGGTCATCGCTGGGTATGGCGTTCAGATCGAAGGCGCCTCCGCAGCCGCCGTCCTTGACCAACTCCGGAAGCGCATTGGACAGTCCGCCCGCGCCCACGTCGTGAATGAATGCGATGGGATTTGCCACCCCGAGCTGCCAGCAGCGATCGATGACTTCCTGACAGCGGCGTTCCATCTCCGGGTTCTGGCGCTGCACGGAGGCAAAATCGAGGGCCTCCTGGCCGTCGGCGCTGGCCACACTTGAGGCCGCACCGCCGCCGAGACCGATCAGCATGGCGGGACCGCCCAGCACCAACAAGCGCGTGCCCGCCGGGAACTCACCCTTGTGAACATGTTCCTCGGCGATGTTGCCCATCCCGCCGGCGATCATGATGGGTTTGTGATAGCCGCGCAGGTCCACCGCACCATCGGCCGCGGGAACGGATTGTTCATAGCTGCGGAAGTACCCGCAGAGATTGGGGCGTCCGAACTCATTCCCAAAGGCGGCGGCCCCGATGGGACCCTCCAGCATGATGTCGAGCGCCGAGACGATGCGACCGGGCTTGCCGTTCTGCTCCTCCCAGGGCTGCGCCGCTCCGGGAATATGCAGGTTGGAGACGCTGAAGCCCGCGAGCCCGGCCTTGGGCTTGGATCCAAGGCCCACCGCCCCCTCATCGCGGATTTCACCACCAACCCCGGTCCCCGCCCCCGGCCCCGGCGCTATGGCCGTGGGGTGATTGTGCGTTTCAACCTTCATGAGCAGGTGCACGGGCTGGGCCTTTGTCGCGTATTCGCGCCCGCCATCGAAGGGGGCAAAGCGACTTGCGCGCGGGCCTTCGACCACCGCGGCATTGTCCGCATAGGCCGACAATACGCCCTCCGGGGCAAGGGCGTGGGTGTTGCGGATCATGGCAAACAGGCTCTTGGTCTGTTGCTCACCATCGATGGTCCAGTCCGCGTTGAAGATCTTGTGCCGGCAGTGCTCCGAGTTGGCCTGCGCAAACATCATGAGTTCGACATCACGCGGGTTGCGGCCGAGGGCCGTGAATCGCTCGCAGAGGTAGTCGATCTCGTCGCTTGCCAGCGCGAGGCCCAGGCTCAGATTGGCGTCCGCCAGCGCGTCGCGGCCACCGCCGAGAATGTCGACCGATGCCGCGGGCCGCGCCTCGGGCTGCTCGAACAGGGCGACGAGATCCGCCGCTGTCCAGACGCCGGCCTCGACCATGCGATCACTCAGAAGACCCACGATCGAGCCCCGCGTCGCTGCGGATGGTGCTGCGGCGAACTCAAAGGCGATGACGCGCTCAATGCGCTCCACAGCCTTGAAGGCGCAGCGCTGCGCGATGTCCGTGGCCTTACTGGACCAGGGTGAAATCGTGCCCGGCCGCGGTCCTACGAACAACCAGGGCCCGGACTCGAGTTCCCCGGGTTCGCAGAAAGACGGCAGACCGTCCTGCTCCAGCAGGCGAGCGAGTCGATCCAGGTCGTTTTCCACCGCGCCCTGCACAAGATGCACGAAACCGGCGCGGCGCAGCGAGTTGCCGGACAGCACATCCTCAAGTCGCCGCGCGAGCGCCTGGAATCGGTGGGCCGAGAAGGCAGGGGCGCCGGGCAGCAGATGCATGAGGTGGTCTCGCTGGTTTTCAGGCGCGCGATTGTACCTGCGTGACCGGGCATGGTTAAGGAGGCGGGCAGATGCGAGTCGAGATCGCTAGAATCCAAGCCATGGGGAGTCCTCGTCTCGCAGTTATGGTCATGTTCACGGTACTCCTGTGCCTGGACGGCTGCACCGAGAACCTCGATCCTCTGGAGCAGATTCGCGAACGCGGCACGCTGCGCCTCGTGACCCGCAACGGCCCCACCACGTACTACCTGGGCCGTGGCGGCGAGTTGGGCGTCGACTACGAACTGGCCGCCGCCCTCGCCCGCGAACTTGATGTCGACATCAGCGTCGAGGAAGCGTTTACGCTGGAGGACATCTTCGCCGCGCTGCAGCGCGGCGAGGCCGACATCGCCGCGGCGGGCCTGAGCCTTACGGACGAACGCCGGCAGCGCTTCACGGCTTCCGAGGCCTATGCCCGACAGCAGCCTCAGCTTGTGTACAAGTCGGGCAACGCGCGGCCGCGGGAACTCACGGACCTGGCGGGACTGCGCATCGCCGTTATCGCCGGGAGCATCCACGAGGATCTTCTCATCGAGGGGCGCAGCCGGTTGGGTCTGGATCTAAGCTGGGAGGCGGTGGCGACCAGCGACCCTTTCGCAGTGCTGAACCTTGTCAGTTCCGATGGAGCGGATGTCGCCATCGTCGACTCGCGGGATTTCGTGGTGCACCAGAATCTTCTGCCAAGACTGAAGGTCGCCTTCGACATCGGCACGGAGCATGACATTGTCTGGTACCTGCCCCGGCGCGCCACGGACTCGCCGCTTCTTGTGCGGGTGAATGACTTTCTTCGTCGCCGCCGGGAAAGCGGTGAGCTCGCCGAACTCCGGGAGCGCTACTTCAGCAAGGACGCCAGTATCACCCGCGTCGATACCCAGACTTTTGTTCAGCGCATGCGCAACAGCCTGAAGGACTACCAGCAGCTGATCGAGATCGTGGCGCGAGAGGAAAGCCTTCCCTGGGAACTCCTCGCCGCCATCAGTTACCAGGAGTCTCACTGGGATCCGAACGCGACTTCGCCCACGGGAGTTCGCGGCATGATGATGCTCACCAAGGCCACGGCGAGCGAACTCGGCGTGGATGACCGCACAGATCCGACTCAGAGCATGCGCGGCGGCGCCCGGTACTTCAAACGTATCCGCCGTCGCCTGCCCGACGACATTCTTGAGCCGGATCGCACCTGGTTTGCCCTGGCGGCTTACAACATCGGCCGTGGCCATCTCGAGGACGCCCGGGTGCTTACGGAGCGGCGCGGCGGCGATCCGCATCTCTGGGAGGATGTCATGGAGAACCTGCCCCTGCTGGAAAGCCAGAACCACTTCAGCACCTTGCGCTACGGCTATGCCCGCGGCCTTGAAGCAGTGCGTTACGTGCAGAACATTCGGCACTACTACGATGTGCTCCGCCTGCAGTCGGCACGTGATAAGGCGCCTCAGCCGCCAGTCGATATTGCGGAACTACTTCCGCAAGGGCTTCAGGATTTGCGGTTGCTGGTGCCCTGATGCGCCCCACTATTACCAAGATGCACTGGGAGCAGGCAAAGCACCAGCGCCTGATTACGTTTGAATGGCGGCTTCGAACACAGCTTGCGAAACATATCGACTAAGGGTCAGGCATAACCTGGAAGCGCGCTTTTCGGTGGGTTCCTCACCTTCTTTTCATTGCACGGGCAGTTCGCTACCGTACGGCGCGACGTTTCAGCAGCTGAAAATCCCCCGCCAACCCGAGCATTCGATCAGACAGCTTATCTCCACAGTTTTTTACGAGGTGTTGAAAGTGACAGGCGCGGTATAGCTGCAGCCTGCTACGAGAGTTTTTGATCCTGATCTCCAACCACGCCTCCGAGCACCCCTCCAAACACTGTCGACTGCGGGGGTACGTTCGTGGCAGCCTGATCGCTATAGCATACGGATCGAGTCTTGAGTGCCAGCTCATTGGCTGTGCGGTGCCGTGCCGGATGTGTCGTCAGTATTCAAGGCATCCACAGCCTGCCGCGCCAGCCTAGCTCGGGCGGAGCGCGCTGTTTTGGAGATCACGACTCGCGGCACATCTCCCGATACTCATTGTCCACATGTCTCATCGCGACCGAGGACCTCACCTCGCAGGAGTTCGAGTCGATTGACTGCCTCTTCGACGAGCGAATCAGCATAGCCGAGATCCCTCAGAACAGATGTCGTAATCTCAACCAGGGCATCAAAATGCTCGTCGTTCAATCCACGCTTCTCGACAAGCCGGTGATGAGCTTCTCGCATGCTTCGCCCGGCATAGGCAGCCTCTCCACCGAAAGCAATGCTCAGGAAGTCCTTCTGGTGCCGCAAGAGCATGCCAACGTTTGCACCGTCAAAAAAACGGGCTAAACGAGAGTCATTCAATATTTGGAAATAGAGTGCACCGACCAGCGATTGAGTAGCGCGTTCGCCACCCAGTCGCTCGTAGAGAGAGGTTTCACTGTCTTCCAAATCTACCGGCTCTCTATTCATGGATGAGGGGCTTTACCACTACCTATTGAGTTAAGCGAAATCGGGGGCCTCGTACGTCAGTGCGCTCAGGAACCGGCGCAAGTTTGTCCGGCTCCGTGTGAATCTAGGCTGTCCAGCAGATAAGATATACGAGCGTTCCATCGACCTGCGACTTTTTCCGCTGTTCCGGCCCTCTGTCCGAGCAGCCGTAGCCTTGCGGATGCCAGTTCCGCGGGTAGCTCGTAAGCGTGTCGCAACGCGAGCTGGTGTAGGTCCTCAATCAACGTCAATCTATCCAAGGGGTCCAATACTGTGCCGTTGATCGACCGATAGCGATCAATCAGCGCGTCGAAGGCCCGCCGATCCAGAGCTACGTCTGTCCGGGCACGCGTCAAAGCCTCGCTAGTCTGGCGCCACTGATCATCAGTGCTTTTGTTTCTTGAAAGGACGGAGTAGATAGCGTTTGCCCGGACCGTAGCCTGCTCGCACAAGACATCGTGCATCCCGAGCGCTCTGACCGACGACTCTTCGGCGCCTGCGAACGCTAGAAGCCTGGCGAGAAGCCGAATCATACGGGCAGTGACCTCGTCCTCGGACCCAAAAGCTTCAAAAGCCAGATCAAGGCCGTCATCGATCGCATCGAATGCTGCGTCAAAGGCACCGCTGGCAAAAGCGTACTCCGCTACTTTGTTTTGCGCGACAAAGTAGGAGTAGTGATCACGTTCTCTATCGAGAATTGCTAGGCTTTCGGAGAGCGTCCCCAACGCTGCGGCCGGGTCACCCATGCGAAACTGTAATCCTGCATACAGCCTCAGTATATCGGCGAACGTGGTGTTCTCAGGATCGTGCTCCCGAAACACAGCGATCGACTTCCTGAAAGCCTCCTCAGACTTTTTGTAGCGCTCCGTAGACCCGTAGTGCAGCGCCTGGTTGCTCAGAATGACGGCGTGGCCCGCCGGTTGACCGGCTTGGCTCATGTATTCGACGGCTTCCTGCCAGTGGCGGTCAGCCGCCGGCAGGTTGTTCGCGCGGCGGGCAGTCCCGGCGAGAAGTTGGCTAATGCGTCCTAGGGTGCGCGGATCGTCTACCTCGTACTTGACGGCTACTTCGTGCATGCGTCCCGCGATAGCATCGGTACGGTGGTCATCACGCAAGCGTAGCCACGCGTGCGCTTCTGCGTACTTACCCGACAGCCAATCCCTTGCAGCATCTTTTGTTGGAGGTGACTCCGGTAGATGCTTTTGCAAGAAGAGTGCGGCTTCCCGAGGATCTAGCCTGGTCTTCGTATTGCCAATGGCGGCAATCGACGCAATTAGTTGCCTCTCGAACCCGGAGCCTAGCTGTGCCGCCGCAGCCCAAGCGGCCTCGTGTGCTTCGACCTCGTAATCCAGCATGTCGAGGCTTAAAAAGATGTCCGCGAGGGTCTGATTGACTTCAATGGCTAGCTTAGGCGCGTGAGCGGTTTTCTCGGCAATTGCTGGCCGAGCCCGGATGAGCGCCTCTGCAAGAGTAACTTCAGCCCCCGCATCTCCAAACGGGTCAGCTTGCTCGAAGACGTCGGCCAATATCTCCAACGTAGTGCGACTACGAGCGGCCGCCTCCTTAGCCTCTCGGGCACGATCAAGTGAAAATACGGTGGCGGCTGTCAGGCCAAGAACTGATGCGGCTACGATGCTTATGGTAAGTGCGCGCCTACGGACAAAGCGTCTGGCAACATACATGATTGTCCGGGGACGAGCCGCCACCGGCCGGTCGTCAAGGAACAGCCTGATGTCCTCGGCAAAAGCGGCAGCCGATGGATAGCGATCCGACGGATCCTTGGCCAGGGCCTGCGCGACGATCGCGTCCACATCACGCTGAATACGAGAATCGTACGCACTGGCTGCCGGTGGCACCTTTTCGGTGATAACACGCACACTCTCCTGAAGAGAAGACTCCGAGATTTCGTACGGCGGAAATCCCGTAAGCATTTCATACGCGAGGACGCCAAGCTGATAAATATCACTGGCGACATCAACCGTTCGGCCGGCCACTTGCTCCGGACTGGCGTAGCGCAGTGTTAAGGGTACTCCGTCAGCATGAGTCAATGCCGACTCCTCGGCATCGTCGAGGATTCGCGCAATTCCGAAATCGAGAACGCGCGGGCGACCCGTTGAGTCGACCAGTACATTGCCGGGCTTGATGTCGCGGTGCACGATCAAACGGCGATGCGCATAGTCGATCGTTTGGCAGACGTCGCACAGCAGCCTGAGCCTATCTTCTATAGGCCGGCCGCGGCAGGCCGTGACGATATCCTCACCCGCGATGTACTCCATGGCGAACCATGGCCTGTTGTCTCCCAGCAACCCCCCGTCAAGAAATCGCGCCAAGCCGGGATGATCAATGGAAGCTAGTATTCTCCGTTCGCGAAAAAAGCGATCGCTGAACTGCGATCCTATCCGGTGGGACCAGAGAATCTTTACCGCTGCTCGCTGCTTAAAGTTCGTTCTCTTATCGTGACTCTCATCAACTCGCTCGGCAAAAAAAACCTGCGCCGTTCCGCCGTGACCGATCTCTCGGCACAGTCGCCACGATCCCGCACGTCGCGATTTTTCTTGCGAAGGAATTGGCCCCGCGGCTTTGACGGCCGGCGAACTGCGGGCGGCCTTACTGATCTTTTCAAGTACATTTGAATCGGTGGCTCCAAGCAGCCGGACCAGCGCCGAGCGCTGCGCCTCGGGCAGCCCTTCGAGAAGGGTCGCTAGTTGCTCTTCGTCACACTCGAGTGCCTGATCCAGCAGTTTGTCGAGGGTGGAAAAGTCGAGTCCGTCGGCACCCGCCATACGCGTTTGGATCCGTCACTGCTCGCCAATGAACTGTTCCAGCCAAGCTCGTGCCTTACGGAGATTTCGCTGCACAGTGCGCACGTTGCTACGGTGCAGCGTCGCAATCTCGCTATTCGATAAACCTGCAAAGCAGGAAAGATCGATCAGTTCAGCGAGCTCTGGGCTTTCTTGGGTGAGTTTCTCAATTGCCTGCTCAAGCTGCGCTAGCTCTTCCGGGCTCTCAAGGTCAGCAAGTTCATGGGTTGCGTCCGGTACTGCCATCACACCGCCACCACGTTTGGCAGCGTTACTGGCCCGCCACGTATCGACAACGATCTGGCGCATGGCGCGTGATGCGATCGCAAAGAAGTGGCGGCGATCGTTGGGCCGCTGAAGCTTTCCAACAACGAGCTTTTCATAGGCTTCGTGCACCAGCACCGTTGTTTGCATCGAACCGCCTAGGTTGGATCTGTTGAGCTGCGCGCGTGCAAGTTTCTGGAGTTCGGTGTACACAATCGGAATCGCATCGTCCAAACCTGATGAATCGCCCGCCGCGTAGGCACGCAGCAGGCGGGTGACATCAGCGGATTTACTGGATACGTTCGCGCTCATCGCGCTATTCGCCATCATTCCCCAAGGCGACCAAATTGTAGCCGCTGAGTTCCATGCACGCTCGATAATCGTCGAACTCAACGCTTGCTGAAAAGTATACGCGTCTTGGTTTTCCCTCATTGGAGCAAGCTCGGATATCTTTCCGATACTGTCGTACAGAACCTCCCGAGGCAGCTTCCCAGCGATGTGTCGGGGATTGCACCGACGAGCATCCGAGTGAAGACGTAACCAACACAAGTAAAACCGCGACTCCGCAATTCTTAATGGACTGCATTTCCGACCCCCAGCTGTTTCAAGTAGGTAGCTATCGAGGTCTAAAGCGGAAATCTCATGGAAAAACGACAGGCAGCCACAGGACTTTTTCGGATTCTGGTGCACGTCGCGCTGTAGGGGTGAAAAAATCCTGGCTGATACGCTGGCTCAGGCAATTCGATGCCATCGCTCAGGTCTCTGTGCTTCGCCCAAGCCGTCTATGGTCTCAGCGTCACCTTCTGATCGTAGGTTCAGACGCTGAGTGTTCGCGCTGACCTACCGACCGGTCGGGCCGCAACCCGCGACTGGAGCGTGCGAGTGAAGAGTGTTGACGCGACACCAGGGCCAGCGCGAGATTCAAGTCGCTTGTCTACAGGCAGGATTCCGATACCTAATTGGAAATGCGTATGGATTGTTCTGCGTTGTGAAATTGGAAGCCGGAGCCCCTCCTGAGACGAGTTTTGTGACGTGTTGGGCTAGCGACGCGCACGAAAAAAGCGACGCAGCAATTCACCGCTTGCCTGCGCAAAGCGCTCGTCTTCGCGCCAGCGTACGCGATGATTAAACGCTTCGTCGTCGAGCAGTGCCCGGGTGCTCACCACGGCGCCGGCCCGGGGTTCCCGCGCCGCAAACACGAGCTCGGCGACGCGGGCATGGATCAGGGCTCCGCAGCACATGGTGCAAGGTTCGAGACTGACGTAGAGCGTGCTCCCCGGCAGGCGATAGTTTTCGCAGCGGGTGGAAGCGAGGCGCAGCGCCCGAATCTCAGCGTGAGCGGTAGCATCGTGCTCTCCGATCTGCGCGTTGCCCGCCTCGGCGAGCACCTCGCCGTCACGCACGAGCACGGCGCCCACGGGTACCTCGCCGGCCTTGGCGGCCTCTTCGGCAAGTTCCAGCGCGCGCTTCATGAAGCGCTCGTCCAGCTGCCATTCCTCCATCACCTGCTCCCAAAACCTAGGGGAAAAGCATACCCGAAGCCCCAGGGAGCGCCGCGCTTGAACGCATGCCCCGGTGCTGTGCTAGCCTTGCGCCGCTTTTGTTGCCACCCCGACAGGACCCATAACATGAATCAGGCCGTCCGCTTCACCCTGGCACGCAAGGTCACCGCCATCCTTGCCCTTCTCGGCAGCTGCGTTGCCGTCGCCGACGTCGATCCGGCGACGTTTCCCGCCGAGCTGCGCGCGCTCGAATGGCGCGAGGTTGGCCCTTTCCGGGGAGGCCGATCCTCGGCCGCCACGGGCATCGCCTCGGACCGAGACACCTACTATTTCGGCGCCACGGGCGGCGGCGTATGGAAAACGAGCGACGGTGGTGAAAGCTGGGACAACGTATCTGACGGCTACTTCGGTGGGTCCATCGGCGCCGTCGCGGTCTCCGAGTGGGACCCCAACGTCGTTTACGTAGGCACGGGAGAAAAAACCGTGCGCGGCAACGTCTCGCCAGGCAATGGCGTCTGGAAATCCGTGGACGCCGGTGAGAGCTGGCAGCCCATGGGGCTTGAAGACTCGCAGCACATCTCACGTATCCGCATCCATCCGCGCGACCCCGATGTCGCCTATGCGGCGGTCATGGGACATCTGTTCGGACCCAATGAGCAACGCGGAGTTTTCCGCACACGCGACGGCGGCCAGAGCTGGGAACGGGTCCTTCACGTTAGCGACGAAGTCGGTGCCGTGGATCTCGTTATGGACCCCACCAATCCGCGAATTCTCTACACGAGCTTCTGGCGCGTGAAGCGCACCCCCTACTCTCTCGAGAGCGGCGGACCGGGCTCAGGCATCTACAAGAGTGTGGATGGTGGAGACAGCTGGACCGAGCTCACCGGCAACGACGGCCTGCCGACAGGAACGCTCGGCATCATCGGTCTCGCCGTATCACCGAGCAATAATCAGAATCTCTACGCCATCATCGAAGCCCAGGACGGCGGCGTGTTCCGCTCGCGCAACGGCGGCAAGACCTGGGAGAAGGTTAACGAAGAGCGCAAGCTGCGCCAGCGCGCCTGGTACTACTCTCGGATCTATGCCGACCCGGCCGACGAAGACGGCCTCTACGTGGTCAACGTCCGCTTTCATCGTTCCCGCGACGGCGGCGCCAGCTTCAAGCAGATACCCACGCCGCACGGCGACAACCACGATCTGTGGATCGACCCGAACGATCCGCTGCGCATGATCGAAGCCAATGACGGCGGCGCGAACGTGTCCACCAACGGCGGAGAGACCTGGACGGTGCAGAGCACGCAGCCCACGGTGCAGTTCTACCGCGTATCCGCGGACAACGACTTCCCCTACCGCCTTCTCGGGGGCCAGCAGGACAACTCCGCCGTGCGCATCCGCTCCCAGTCGGCCCAGGGCGACGCCATCGGCGTTCGCGACTGGGAGCCCACCGCCGGCGGTGAAAGCGGCCATATCTCCGCGAAGCCCGACAACCCCGACATCGTCGTGGGAGGCTCCTACGGCGGCTACCTGGAGATGCGCAATCACCGTACCGGCGAACGCCGCTACCTGGACGTGTGGCCCGACAACCCCATGGGCTACGGCGCCGGCGATCTGCGCTACCGCTTCCAGTGGAACTTCCCGCTGAGCTTCTCGCTGCACGATCCCGACGTGCTCTTCGCGGCGGCCAACGTTGTTTTCCGCAGCGACGATCTCGGCCAGAGCTGGCAGGCCATCAGCCCGGACCTGACCCGCAACGACAAGACCCGCATGGGCAAGTCCGGCGGCCCGATCACCAAGGACGATACGGGCGTTGAGTACTACGGCACCGTATTTGTGCTCACGGAGTCGCCAACGCAGAGCGGCGTGCTCTGGGCCGGCAGCGATGACGGTCGCATTCACGTTACCCGCGACGGTGGAGGAAACTGGAGCGACGTGACGCCCTCGCGACTGCCGGAGTGGGCGATGATCAACAGCATCGACGTCGATCCCTTCAACGAAGGCGGCGCGTTTGTAGCGGCCACACGCTACAAGATGGATGACTTCAGTCCGATGCTGTATCACACCACGGACTGGGGTAAGAGCTGGCGCGAGATCAGTGCCGGTCTGCCCAAGGATCACTTCACCCGGGCCCTGCGCGCGGACCCGGAACAGCAGGGTCTTCTCTATGCCGGAACCGAGCGTGGCCTTTATCACTCTCGGGATAACGGCCGGACCTGGGCGCCGCTGCAGCTCAATCTGCCCATCGTGCCCGTTACCGATCTGCTCGTGAAAGGAGATGACCTCATTGCCGCGACCCAGGGCCGCGGCTACTGGATTCTCGACGATCTGGGCGTACTGCGGACGCAGGCGCGCGATGGCGCTCCCCAGGCGGTACAGCTCTACGCTCCTCAGCAGGCTCATCGGCTCGTTGCCGGCGGCCGCGCCGAAGACCCGGGTAATGCGGGAACCAACCCCTACCCCGGCGTTTCACTGTTTTACTACCTGCCGGAAGGCGATGAGGCCGCCGACGCGATGGAACTTGCGGTTTATCGCGGCGAAGAGGAAGAGCCCATCTGGACCTGGACCGCGGAACCCTCAGACAGCGATGCATCGGACGCCGATGTCGACGAGGCGAACACCCAGGTACTTTCTACAGAGCCAGGATTGCACAGGCACGTCTGGGACCTGGGCTACCCCGGCATGGAGCGCTTCGAGGGCCTGATCCTGTGGAGTGACATGGAGGAAGGCCCCACGGCGGTTCCGGGAAACTACCGCGCCGTGCTGACCCTGGGCGATACGCGTTTGACGCAGCGCTTTGAAGTCGCGGTCGATCCCCGCGCGTCCGCGACCTCCGAGGACTATCAGGCACAGTTCGACTTTGTCAGCAGCGCCCGCGATCTTCTCACCCGAACCCACCGCGAGATCAAGGCGATCCGCAGCCTACGGTCGGAACTCGAGGCCACCCGCGGGCGCATCGAGTCCTCGGGCGCCGGGGAGGATCTCGTTGCCGAGATCGAAGCGATCGACGAGACGATCACGGCCGTCGAGGAAGCGCTGTACCAGACCCAGAACCAGAGCCGTCAGGATCCGCTCAATTACCCGATCCGTCTCAACAACAAGCTGACCAGCCTGATGCGCAAGGTGGCAATGGACGATCGCGGCCCCACAACCCAGGCCTGGGAAGTCAAGGAAATGTTGAGCACGGCCATCGAGGAGCAGCTGGCTGCGCTGACCAGCGTCTGGGAGGAGCGACTCCCGGCCCTGAATCGCGCCGTACGTGACGCGGGGGTCTCCATGATCAGCGTCGACCGAGGAGACTGAAGCGCGCATCGCCCCGGGTGCGGGAAGCTTCCGCAATCCGGGGCACTGTGGCGTCGGCATCGCCAGGCATGGCGCCCGATTTGCATACCCGGGACTTCGGTAGCACGACGAAGTACCGGTGCACCCCGAAGGCGATACGGCGGCTTAGGTCAGGCCCGCCGCTTACGAGCGACTACAGGCCGGCCTCGTCGCTTAGAAAAGCGACGGGCACGGGGCCGGCCCGCAGCACGGAATCCACCCATGCGCGGGTTGCGATCGATCGGTCCCGGGAAGCCCAGAGGCGCTGGAACTGCTTGTAGCCCCGCATATAGTCGGTGATCTGCAGTGGGGAGTGAACGGCGCGTTGCCATAGATTGCGCGCAAACTGCGGCGCCAGTCGACCCTCTTCTACGCCGAAGCGCAGTACCTGTTCCTCGTTCCAGTCCTGGGTGTGCACCTGCACGCTTACATAGGCCCGGGTGGCATTCTCGAGTCGTTTCCGCAAATGCGCGAGGCGCGTAAGCGGTGCATTGCCCGCCCAACCGGCATCGAGCATCAGCTCCTCCACGAAGCTTCCCCAGCCTTCCACGTAGGCGCCATCGGGAAACAGCGAGCGCAGCAACGGCGCCTCGGACACGGCAACCTTGTACTGCAGGTAGTGACCGGGAAACATCTCGTGGGAGATGATCATGGTATTGAAGTGGGTGTTGAACGATCGATAGAAGCCTTCCCGCGCTTGTGCAGCGGCACTATCGGCTATCGATGGCAGGTAGAAGAGCGTCTGCGCCGACGGGTCGAAGGGACCACTGGGATACACGCCCCCCACCGCGGCCCCCGAGAAGTGTGCTGGTGACAGGTCTGTATAGAGCGTCGTCGGCTGGGGCACGGTCGCGATCTGGGACTCGATGACAAAGCGTTCGGCCGCCGCGGTCAGCTCCCGAAAGCTTCGCAGGAATTCGGCCTGATTGGAGTCTCGGTCGGCCTCCATGGCCTCCAGCGCGAGGGCGAGGAGCCTGTCGCCTTCCATCTCAAGATCGTCGGTTTTTCCAGTCCTGGAAGCGTTCCATCGTCTTGCCTCCAGCACCATCAGCTCCGTGGTTCGCTCCATCTCGGCCCGCGCCTCGGCGAGGAGTTCCGCGGGTGTATAGGCGCCGGCACTGCGGCGTCGCAGCTTTGCTGCGTAGCGCTCTGCGCCCATGGACGTGCGCGGTGATGCTTTAGGCAGAATGCGATTCCGCAGGTACACCTCAAGCATCTCTATGGCACTGACCGCGTCGTCGATGGACCTGCTCCGGTCCGCTGCCGCAGTCCCGGCGGGCCAGGCGTTGGTCAGGCGCCGAAGCCCGTCGTCGTAAAACCCCCGGGTGGCGCCAAGAGTCTGTAGCGCGCGGGCGCTGCGCATACGATTGCCCTCACGGAGGCGAAGCCTGGCAGAGTCACAGAGCCTGGCGACGCCCTGGAGTCGGGCTATAAGGGCGGCATTGCGGTCTCCTTCAGAGAGCTGTTCGCGAACCAGCAGGTGGGTAAGCGCCTGCGAGACCTGTTCCGCGTACCATTGGGGCTGCGTCTCCCGGGGCCGGTCTTCAGACCACTGCGCCTGTTCGCGGCGACTCTGCGCAGCCAGGACGCGCAGGTCCGTGACCCTGGCATCGGGCAGAGAGGCTGCGTCTTCGAGCAGCCGTAGTGCCGCGGCTTCCGTCGCGGCGTTGTGTGCAAGCCAGAGATCTAGCTTCCGATCCGGGTAACTCTCGAAGGAAGAGGCCTGGCGTGCATCACCGCGAGCAAAGGCACGGGTAGGATAGAACGCTCTCCATTCCTCCACATAACCCGCGATCAGCACGTCGGCGTCTTCCTCCGCCGTCGCGGCGACTACGGGGACACAAGCACCGAGAAGAACCAGCATGGCCAGCGCCGCTCGATACCAGCACCTGGGCGATGTGTCAGCGAACCGGACGAACACCCTCCGCATTTGCGATCTTCTCCAGGTACTTTGCGTTGCGCCACTGGGGCCTGGAGGCTGCGAGTCTAGGCGTTTACCGCCCGCGAAAACAGGCCACCGACCCTGGAGTACCGCTAGGGAGCGTCTGCCGCTTGCGCCGCACCGCTTCGACTCGCCAGGAGATAGAGAACGATCCCCACGCCCAGCAGCGCCGTTACCGCCAGCCAGTTTTCGAGCGTTGTCTGGGCAATCAGCGCCAGACAGATCGACAGGGCCAGCGCCGGAATCAGCAGGCCACCGGGCAGCGTGAAGGCTTCGCGACGCCGCTCGGTGCTTGCCGCCGCGCGCACCCGCGGCAGCGAACCAATGCAAAGCACATAGGAGAGGAGACGCGATAGCGTGCTGGCGAGGGCGAGCGTCGTGAAGGTGCCGCTGAGTGCAAGGCCGAGACAAAGCGCGCCCATGACAATGATCGCTACATGCGGACTGCGAAACCGCGGGTGAATCCTGCCTAGCGCCGGCGGCAGCATGTTCAGTCGTGCAAGAGCAAAGAGAATTCGCGGCGCAGCCAGCATGGAGCTCGACATATTGCCCCCGATGGAAAACACCGCGGCCAGGGTAATAGCGACGGCTCCAAAGGGACCGAGCAGGCTGCGACCCACATCGACAAGGGTGCTTTCGCCATAGTTCTTCGGGGGGATGACGGACACGAACACCAGGGCAATACAAAAGTAGAACAGGGAAATCGCCGCCACGGTACGCAGTAATGTACCGGGAAGCCTCCGGCGGGGCTCTGCGGTCTCCCCGGCCGTGACACCAATGGTCTCGAAGCCCACGAAGGCGTAGACCATGAGGAGCGTTGTGCTCCCAAGGTTTTCCAGGGGAGCTGTGAGGTCGGGCATAAGCGCCGTTCCACTCAAACGATAAAAGCCGAGAAGCACGAGAAGCAGCAGGGGGGTCAGCTTGAACACCGTGAGTACCAGCATCGTTCCGATGCCGCTTCGCACGCCACGGACGTTTGCCCAGGTCAGGCCGGCGGTCGCGACGCTGATTACGGCAACCCGACCCGCGGTACCGTCCAACCACGGAAGCACGGCCCCGAGGTAGGTTGCCATCACCGTGACGTTCGCGGCGAACGCCGCGGAGCGCGATACGAAGATCATCCAGCCCGTAGCAAAGCCCGCCACGTCACCGAAGGCCGCGCGGGCGTAGAGTACGGGGCCGCCGGACTCTTCGAAGTAGCTCGAGAGCGCGGCGAAGGTGAGCACCACGCTGAGGAACACAATTCCCACGCAGAGGAATAGCCAGGGGCTGGCCGTGCCGAGGTGAACCGCGACCTGCCCAGGAAGCGCAAAAATCCCGGCGCCGATAAGCCCGTTCAGGATCAGCAGCGCGGCACCGAGGGTGCCGATGTCGCGGCGAAGACGAAGTTCTCCGCGCTTACTCACGGTAGGTGACTGCCTGCAAGCATCACGATTCCCGGCCCCGAGGACTTGTTCTATCCATGTATATCCCCTTTAAAACTCAGGAATTCTTTGGGAGAGTGGACTATTCTTTGACCTGACTCAGCCAGGGCCCAGATAACTAAAACGACTGCCATCAGCACAAGGTTCTCGACATGATTCGAGGGACGGGGTAAGAAGAAGCTTGAGACAAGATTCCGGGAATCATGTCGCAGCGCCAGCGAGAACCTTCTGGACAACGAGTTATTGAATCATTCATGGGACACACAGCAGAGAATAAGGAGCTTGCAGAATGAGCAAGTTAAGTTCGATCACACCGCCGGCCTGGATTTTTATCGGCACGTTGCTGCTCATCATATTCACCGGAGGCGCGTTTGGCAGCAAGACATCTGCTTTCGTACCTTTATCTCTTATTATCCTCGGCTTTGTGCTTTACCGGGTCTGGGTGCGCCAGGGTGATCCGGAAAGCATGAGCTTCGACAGAAAAGACGCGGCGCTGGAACCCGCTACCGCCGTCGCCCCCCGTACACCGAAGCCCCCGCCCGCGGCCCCGGCTGCAAAAAAATCCGCGGCACCGCCAAAGCCCAAAGCCAAGAAAGCCGCTGCGCCCGCCTCGGCACCGGCATCGGCTTCAGCCGGCGACCTTAAGTCCGCGCAGGAAAAGCTGTGTCTCGCCGTACTGGCGGACGGTGAGAAAACCCGCGATGAGATCACGGACATGCTGGGCAAGCTGACCGGATCGACGGATCCCGAACACTGGAAAGGTGGCCCCCTCAATGACCTCGAGGTAATGGCCAAGGCACTTGCCATGGCGGCACTGATCGGGCCCGAAGGATCCAAGTACCGCAGCGGCCTTACGAGCAAAGGCGCTCAGATATCCGACGACCTGGAAGAGCTCGGTGCCAAAACCAAGAAAGAACTGCACGAGGCCTGTGTGGGTGTGCTAACGCAGGACATCAAAACGATAGTAGCGGCCGGGAAATACCCCGCGTCCTTGAGTTCCGATGTTGCCTCGGCGGTCGCCGACGCTGCCTTATCCCCGGACGGTCTGGACGGCATTTCGAGATGCAGCAAGGCCGGCCTCGTGCACCTCGCCGCATTTCTGGGACAAAGCTAGTTCGCGAAACCCGGGCGCCGTCGTGTCGGCCACGATGCCGCTTTACAGTAGCGAGGCAACCCGAACTCTGTTCGGGTCGGCGACTGTGAGATTGATTGGGGGGCCTGGCTTTGCCGCCTCTCAGCCTCGCTGTCTGGTCCACTGGCCGTTCCCCTTGAGCAGTCCCCCTGGAGCAGCCTCCGCGGCGTAGTCAGCGGAAAGAGCCGAGGAGTCGCCAAGCGTGAAATGGAAGGGCCGTCGAGGTAGCGACAACGTTCGAGACATGCGCGGACGTTCTGCGCATTCGGGCGGAGCGCCCATCGGCGCGCTGGTCAATCTTGCCCTGCGCCTGTTCGGAGTGAAGGGCGTGCTCGCGCTTGCGGCAATCGGTCTCCTCGGCGTCGGGCTCGGCGTCGTAGACCCGGCCACATTGCTGGGCGGAGGAAGCGTCGGAGCTGATTCCGCATACCGGGGCACAGCCCAGGAACAGGAACGCTACGAGTTTGTGCGTGTGGTCCTGGCCGATACGGAAGACATCTGGACACAGGAGTTTTCGCGCCTAGGCCGCGAGTACCGCGAGCCGGTGCTGGAGGTCTACACCTCGCAAATCACAACGGCCTGCGGACCCGGCAACGCGCGCATGGGCCCGTTTTACTGCCCCGCGGATCGGACGATCTACATCGACCTGGGTTTTTACGACGAACTCGCACAGCAATTCGATGCTCCCGGCGACTTCGCCCAGGCCTACGTCATCGCCCACGAGGTCGGCCATCACATCCAGAACCTGCTGGGTATCTCTCGCCAGGTGGCCGCAAGGCGCGGACAACCGGACTACAACCAGCTGTCCGTGCGGCTGGAACTCCAGGCGGACTACCTGGCTGGCATGTGGGCTAAACGCAACGGGCGGTACCTCGAGACCGGGGATATTGAGGAAGCCATGCGCGCCGCAAACCAGATCGGCGATGACGCCATTCAGCGGCGCAGCCAGGGACGCGTGGTGCCTCACGCATTCACTCACGGCACGTCCGAGCAGCGTATGCGCTGGTTCAGTCGGGGTCTGGAGCTCGGTTCCATGGAGGGCGCTGATACTTTCGCCCTGGCTTACGACGCGCTCTGAGTCGCGCATCCCCCTCCGTCCTTCCCCCTCCAACCCGGGAGAGCGCTTGATCGCTGAATGCGTATCACGGCTCACACGCCTGCCCCATTTAATGGCTCGGTGAAGCGCCACGCTTCCAGCGATGCCACTTTCTGACGCACGGGCTCGCCGATCCTTGGTCCTAGCCGCGCAGGAAGGCAGTTGCGTCGCGCAGAACCTGGGATGGGATAGGCCTCACGCCCGACACGAAAGCAATTTGTCCATTTTTGAAGCGCCGCAAAATCGATTCGCCCCAATTTGGAGCCGAGATTGCTCTGAGAGCGTTCGAATTCGCCCAAAACAACCTGGCAACCTTTTTGCATTAGCTCACTGAAGGCCGGCTCAGGGCGGCCATAAACAGTGCAGCCGACAAATCTCACGCTTCGAGATGACGCAATCCGGGTGTTCTCCTTCATAGGGGATCTCTCGGCTGGTGTCCGAGAAAGCAGCGGCTGCGATATAGAAAGTTGCCGTCAGCTGACTCCGCAAGCACTGCCCGCAACGCGAGCTCACGTGGTTGAGAAACTATTCGGAGGACGGGATGCGTCGACATCTGAAGTTCATTCATAACGGCGCGATGGTCGGCTTGTCGATGGCGACGGCCAGCGCCCTGGCGCAGATCGAAGGCAGCGCCCTGGAAGAGATCGTTGTAACCGGAACGCGGATCGCCCGGGACAGCGCCACGGCAGCCGCCGGCCCGGTCGTTGTCCTCGGCGGGGACACGATCCGCAGCTCGGGTCAATCGGACCTCGGCGAACTCTTGCGCGAATCCCCGGCGCTGAACAACTCCCTGCCGTCGAATTTTTCCGTAATTCCCGGGGACGAGGGCGACGCCCAGACCACCGACTCCGATGTGGGCCTGGGCCTTCTCGATCTGCGCGGCCTGGGTGCCGTGCGCACGCTGGTGCTCGTCAACGGTCGACGTCACGTAGGGGGCGGTCAGGGTTCCGCCGCGGTGGACGTCAACTCGATTCCGACGGTCATGTTAAAGCGGGTCGAAACGCTGACCGGCGGGGCATCATCAATCTACGGCGCCGACGCGGTCTCGGGCGTCGTGAACTTCATCCTGCGCGAAGGCGGAGACTTTGACGGCGTCGAATTCACCGCCCAGAGCGGAATATCCAGCCGCTGGGATGCCGAGGAGTACTACATGTCCTTCGGCACGGGCTTTGAGTTTGCCGACGGGCGCGGGGAGTTTGTCTTCGCGGCCGAAGGTCTGACCACCGCCGAAGTACTCGAGAGCGACCGCAGTGCCTTCGCCGGACCCAACCGCGCACTGGATATCAACAACAACCCGACCATCGCGGCGCTTACCGGCGTCAATCCCAATGCGACCCGGGCTTTTGTTACACCCGTAACGAACCCCATTTCGACGGCGCAGGGCGTGTTCAACATTGCCTCGCCCGACTCATTCTTCGATTCCGTAATTCCCGCCGTGAACGGTGTTCGCGACGGCACGGGCGTACCCAACATTCCCGGCACGAACATCCCTGTCGCCCAGGTGATCGACACGCCTTTCACCGGCTCTCCCCGGGTCTACAATCCCGGTGTTCCGTCTAACGTCAGCCAGTCCTTCGGAATTGGCGACGGTCTGCAATCGGTACGCCAGACCATTCTGCCCGAGCAGGAACGCTACAACTTCAATCTCAACGGCAGCTTCCAGATCAACGACAGCATGACGGCTTTCGTCGAATCCAAGTACGCGTTCTCCAGCAACGCACAGGTACAGGGCGTCGACTTCAACGACGGCATCCCCATTGCTTACGACAACCCCTACATCCCCCCCGCCCTGGCCGCGCAGATCACCGAACTCCAGGGCCAGGGAATCATTCCCGCCGACCCGGGTGACGGCAGCTTCTACGGCTTCTCCTCGAGCCGCGACAGCGACGACGCGCTGGTAATGCCCTCGGACGAAGTCGATCGCGAAACGGTGCGCATTGTCGCCGGCATCATGGGCGAGCTCGATATTGCCGGAGGCATCAACTACGAGCTGTCCTACAACTACGGTCGCACCGAAGTCGAGACAAACAACGTTAACTTGCGTCTCGAGGACCGTTTCTACGCGGCCCTGGATTCTGTAGTAGACCCGGCCAGCGGTGAGATCGTGTGTCGCTCGAACCTGGACCCCAGCGCCCTGCCCCCGATTGCTCTCGGAACCTTCCCAGTTCCGGTCTTTACCTCCGGTGGACGCTTTACGGAATTCGTAAGCTTCACTCCGGGCCCGGACAGCGGTTGTGCGCCGTTCAATCCCTTCGGTTTCAACTCCACGACCCAGGCCTACGCCGACTTTGTGTACGTTGATGCCATCGACCGTTCCGAATTGGAGCAGCGCGTCCTGTTCGGCTCTCTCTCCGGTGACACCTCGTCCTTCTTCGAACTGCCCGGCGGCGCCATCGGCTGGGCGGCCGGTATCGAATACCGCGAAGAGGAAAGCAGCTTCACGGTCAACGAATTCGAAGGGACGCAAAACACCTGGGACGGCTCTAACGGCAACGCCGCGATCGGTCTCGACGGTGAGTTCGATGTCTTTGAGTACTTCTTCGAAGCCCAGGCGCCGATAATCGCCGATCAGCCTGGAGTGGAATTGCTTGAGCTTACCGCGGCCATCCGCTTTGCCGACTACAGCACCGTCGGTGAAAACGAGGCCTGGTCCACGGGCTTCCGCTACTCCCCGGGCTTCGGTCTGACGCTTCGCGCCACCGTCGCCGAGGCCGTGCGCGCGCCGAACATCGCTGAGTTGTTCTCACCGCAGCAGCCGGACTTCTTCGCCTTCCAGGACGATCCCTGCAGCATCGAGAACATCAACCTCGGCTCGCCGAATCGCGCAAGCAACTGTGCGCAGTTTGTGCCGCCGGGCTATGACGTCAACGACTTCATCACCGCCGGCATCCCCGGGGTAACCGGAGGCAACCCGGACCTTGAAGCCGAGGAAGCGACGACCTACACGGCCGGTATCATTTTCGAGCCGGAGTTCATTCCCGGATTTCGTATCATCGTTGACTACTACGAGACGGAGATTGAAGGCGCCATCGACGCTCTAGCTCCAGAGCGTATAGCCGAGGCCTGCGTCGACCTGGCGTCAACCAGCAACCAGTTCTGCCCGCTGATTCAGCGTGCACCGGAAGGGTTCATCACGTTCCACCAGTCGGGCCAGGTCAACCTGGGCGCCTTCGAGGTGTCTGGTGTGGACTTCGGCGCAAACTACGCCCTCGATCTGGACGGCTTCGGCAATGGCCTGGGCTCGGTGCTGTTCGGAATCACCGGCACCCACCTGCTCAAGTTCGAGGAGTTCCAGGATCCCGTGGACAGCTCGGTGTTCGAGGACCGGGTCGGCGAGTTTGGCTATCCGGAATGGATCGTCAACGCCAACATCAACTGGACCTACGGCCCCGTGACCATCGGCTGGGCGGGTCGCTACGAGGACAGCCAGCTTCTCACGGGTCTATTCAACCAGCAGTTCATTGGCAACCCACTGTTCTCTGATCCCGCCGAGACCGGCGACTCCTGGGTCCACGACTTCAACTTCAACCTTGAACTCAGCGATCGCATGACCGTCTACGGAGGGCTGAACAATGCCTTTGATCGCGAGCCCTACCTGGGGAGCCTCGCCCGGCCCGCGGGCCCTCGCGGTCGCTTTGGCTTCCTCGCTCTGAACTATCGGATCTGATCGAGGCGAGGGAACGCGTGAATCGGGCGCCTCCGGGGCGCCCTTTTTCTTTTTGCGCAGCCGAGTATGCTGTCGTCCAATGCTTTATACAGGACGGGTTCTTCAGGCGTGTCGCTCATGCAGGCCCACTCCCCGCTAGCGCCCTTCGCGCGATTGTTGCGTGAACCGCTCTTCGTATTCCTGCTGATGGGGGCGGCCATCTTTGTCCTCCACAGCTATGTCTCGAAGTCGCAGAAAACCGCTTACTCCGCGGAAGTTCCTGCGAACCACGCTGGCGACCCTACGAGCGCTTCGCTCAGGGAAATACGGGTCACAGAGGACGTTCTGGCGATGCTGAGATCCAGGGCGATTTTCTACGATGGCCTTGAGCCCTCGGCCGAAGAACTGAAGCACCTCGTTGCCGCCTGGGTCGATGATGAAATGATCTTCCGGCACGCGCTAAGCCAGGACCTGCACCTGAATGACGGCAGAATGCGCGAGCACCTGGTGGAAAAAATGACGGCTCTTTGGGTCGGCGCTCCGGAGGAACCGGACGATGACACCCTGCTGTCGTATTACATGGAGAACCTGTCCGAGTATTACTCGGAACCCAGCTTCAGTTTCAGCCATGTTTTCCTGGTCGATGAACCCCTCACTCCCAACGCGACCCTGCGCCGACTGCGGGCCGGAGAACCGGTGGAGGGCGATGAGTTCTGGGCCGGAGAGGAGTTGAACGGCTATGCCGAGAGCGCGATCAAATCCGTTTTTGGGGGCGCATTCTATGTGGCGCTGTCGACGACAAACGCAGGCGAATGGCAGGGACCTATCAGGTCGGCCCGGGGTTTTCACTTCGTCCGCATTCACGGCGTTCGCAAACCTGAGCCACGGCGCTTCGATGAGGTGTACGTGACGGTTCGAGCGGACGTCATGGGCGCGCTGCGGGAGCAACGAATCCGGGAGCAGCTCGATCAAATCGCCGAAAGATTTTCCGTCGTCCGCGAGACCGCGGAACGGTCCGGCAGCTGAATGGCTGTGTACGACGGACATGGCGCGGCTGCCGCAGTGCGGGGAGACGACTGTCAAGAATCGCCTTCCGATGTCCCAGGGCAGACGCCAGGTTCGCGGCAGTGGCGCGCGCTGAAGCTGCCGCGTTGCTCTCAACGCCTCTCATTCCGAAACCTGATTGCGCAGCGGATGCAGACATCCATGATGTTTCCGACAGCATGGCTTTCGAAGGGATCGATCCAGCGCTATGCACTCTGTTTCGCGATCACACTTTTTCCGATTTCCTTGTCAGCGGCCGAGTCAGCTGCCGAGCTCAGCCCGCCGCCCAACCCAGGCGTTGCAGCGAGCATCGATAGCGACAAGATCGAATCGCTGAGCGCCGAGCTTCAGCGCTTCGTTAACAGTGGCGAGTACGAGCAATTCATGCCGCCGCGTCAGCTTCGGCACGAGATCGCGAAACGCGATGTTCAGAGCCTGGAAGAGCTGCTCAGCGCCCTGCTCGCCGTGGCCCGCGAGATGGGCTACGACCCGTCTCGCGACATGGGGCTGATTCCTCTGAATACGGAGAGCACCCGGGGCTACAACCTCGGCGTGGAAGAGCCCGCGCTGCTGCGTGACGAAAAACGCGAGCCAGGACCCTTTGGCGTTCATCGCTATCTGTACCCGGAGTCGGGCGTGCCCACCTTTGCGGGTGCCATGGTGGCGAAATACCCAGAGGACCTGGTCGCGGGCGACGTGGATGTTGCGATCATCGGCGTCCCCAACGACATGGGCAGCGGGCGACGCAACGCCGAAGCCGGTCCGCGGGTCATGCGAGCACTCAACACCATTGCAACGCCGGACATTTACGCTCTGCTTGAGCCCCATGACATACTCTCGATCGTCGACTACGGAGATTTTCGTATCGACAACATGGCCACCGAAACCTCGGTTCCGAACGTAACCCGAAAAACCAGGGCAACGGCGGCGACCGGTGCGATACCCATGCTGGTGGGCGGCGATACCTCGATGCTCTATCCCGGGGTGAAAGGGGTTGCCCAGCACCACGGCTACGGCACGATCGGCCTGGTGCATTTCAGCGCCCATCCCGATGTCAATCGGCATTCGGCGCACAGTGTTTCCGACGATCAGGCCCTGTTCCTTCTTCTCAAGGAGGGCATCATCAACGGCTCCGACATGGTCACGGTTGGACTGCGGGGCCCCGCGGTCACGGTGGAGAACCTGCGGTGGCTGCGGGAACAGAAGGTGCGCTACCACACCATGGCGGAGATCAGCGAGAGCGGCTACGGCGCCGTCCTGACACGCGTGCTCGATGAAGCCGGCCGCGCTCCGGAAAAGCTGTTCGTATCGATCGATGTGAGCGTCATCGAACCCTCGCAGATGGTATCGGCAGGACGCATCGCGTCCCACGGCCTGACGATTCAGGAAGTGAGCCGCGCCATACGGCACCTGTGTGCGAGCAAGGACATCGCCGGCTTCGAGATCACCGATATGGCCCCCATGCTTGACTACTCGCGGCTGTCCGCGGTGAATGCAAACGCGGTGCTGAACGCGTGCCTTGTGGGCATTGCCGTGCGTAAGGCCGGGTACAGCGCGGACTACATTCACCCGCTTTCCCGCGACCACGGTCAGTAAGTCGGTAATCGCGTTGTGAACGACCGGCAGGCTAAAGCTATGGAATTCAGCGGTGTGACTCCGGCGCCGGGAGGTGAAGCCCGGGGGACGTGGTTTGCGTTGGCGATTGCCGTTTTCTTGAGTTCGCTCGTTCTCCCGTCGCTGGCGAGCGAGTTGACGAAAACCCCAGAGCACGTGACCGGCGACAACCCCTACCCCTTCCCCATGAAGGACTTCCGCGACGAGGAAGATGAGGAACCACTGGAGCTTCCGAGCGAGTATGCCGAAAAACTGTCCCTCCTCAGTCCCGAGCTGCTAACGTTCCTGCTCAGTGATGAGGCGCGGCGCTACACCAAGAGCCAGGACAATTTCGAGAAAGAACTGGATGAGCGCAGTGCCGAAGAATTACTCGCCTGGGCTGACGCGATTTACACGCTCGTTACGAGCATGCGCTATGAAGAGGGCCGGGACGCGCGGGGCATCCAACTCAATACCGGTTCGCCCAGCTTCAATGCCTGGCGGCTTGAGCGGCCGCGCGCCATGGATCCACCACGGGAACCCGGACCCATCGAACTCAACCGGGGTATTCCGACCTTCGGTGGCTTTCCCCTCGCACTGACGCCAGAGGACCTGGTAGCCGGCGAAGTGGACGTCGCGGTAGTAGGGGCTCCCCTGAACATGGGCTCGGGGTGGCGTGACTCCGGCGCTCAGGCGACGGTGGAGATGCGGATCCTCGGTTGGGCCATCGGTAGCGCCGACCAGTACGTGCAGATCGATGCGAGCGAGGTGCTCAATATCGTGGACTACGGCGATATCGCCATTGATAACGCCAGCACCGAACGATCCATGAAGGAGGTGCGCCGGGTCGTTCGGGAGATTGTCGAGACAGGCGCTGTCCCCGTAATCATCGGCGGCGATCACTCCCTTGAGTACCCGAACGTCGCGGCCCTCGCCGATGTCTATGGGAAGGAAAAACTGTCCGTGATTCACTTCGACTCGCACTATGACGCGTGGTGGGGCGGTCGGCACCTCATCAGTCACGGCGCACCGGTGTATCGCTTGATCAACGAAGGTCACGTCCGGGCGGCTGACTATATTCAAGTAGGTCTGCGCTCGAGCGGGCCCGACGAGGAAGCGTTCCGCTGGATGCGTGAAGTGGGACTGCGCTACCACACCATGGCCGAGGTCGAGCAACGCGGCTGGGATGCGGTGCTCGATCGCGTGGTTGCCGAAGCCAGCGAGGAAGGGCGCAAGCTTCATATCTCCTTCGACATCGACGTTATCGATCCCGCTTTCACAGTCGCCACCGGCACCCCGGTGCCGGGCGGGCTCGACATGCGCGAGTCCATAACCATTGTCCGACGCCTCTGCGCCGAGTCCAACGTTGTCAGCTTTGACTTGGTGGAACTGCATCCGGCGTTGGATCCCACCTACCGGACGACGCTGAACAGCGCGCATATTGTGAAGGCGTGTTTGACTGGCCTTGCTATGCGGGAAAAGGGCTTGACCGCGGAACACTATCTACATCCCATCGCGTCGGAACATGCCGTCGATGATTACTACGGCGATCAGGCGGAGTTCCTCCGCCGCACCGAGGAGATGGATACGGCTAAGGATGACGAGAATGAACAAGGCGAGGAGCGCCGCTAGTGTACTCGGCTTCGGACCGATGCCAGCTAGCCGCGCCGGAATGATCGACGGCGAAACAACCGATCAATCCTCGCGAAGAGCGCGACCAAAGCTATCGAGAATAGGCTCGACAAGATAGGCAAGCAGCGTACGCTGGCCGGTGCGTACCATCACTTCTACGGGCATCCCGGGGTGAAGTTCCGGCAGCTCCATCCCGGGCTGTTCGCTATCGAGTTCCACACGCAGGCGATAGAAGGCCTCCCGCGTCCGCTGGTCCTCAACGCTGTCGGCGGACACGTTGAGCACCACACCGGCAAAGGATGGCGTCGTTCGCTGGTTGAACGCGGTGAGCCGTACACGAGCAGGAAGGCCCGCACGGACGACGTCGATATCGTTGAGCGCCAGGCGGGCCTCGATGATCAGCTGGTCCTCCCCCGGCACCAAATCCATCAGGGCATCGCCGGGACCGATTACGCCCCCGGACGTGTGAGCCTGAAGATTCACCACCACTCCCGATACGGGAGCGACGACCTCGGTGCGCCGTAGAATATCCTCGGCCGCCGCAATGCGTTCGCGGGTGTCGACGATTTCGTTTTCGGCCTCGCGCAGTTCGCCAACGATTTCTGTCAGTCCGTTTGCCCGCAGATCGTCGATCTTCAACCGAGTCTCTCCCACGGCCTGCTTCGCCCGCGCTATGGACGCCCGATTCTGAGCTCTCTCTCCTTCGATGCGCGCGGTGTTGCGTTTTAGAGCCAGAAGTCGAGTGAGGGGTTCGACCCCCTTCTCCACCATGTCCTCCACGGCCTCCTTTTCCTGGGCAATCAGGCTAAGCTCACGATCCTGAGTCCCAATCTCAGCGCGCAGACCGCTGATCTCTTCCTCTAGCTGGAGAACACGCTGCTCGAGGATATCGGCACGATTTCTGAATCGGCTTCTTCGCGCTTCAAAGATCCCATATTGACCGGTGAGTACTTTCGAAACTTCGGGATCAACGGCAGCTTCGGCGCTCAGCCACGGCGGAAACTCGACTTCTGGAAGGACATCGCGCTCGGCGGTAAGTCGAGCAGCGCGGGCCTCCACCGCATAGAGTCTGCGCTTTAACAGAGCGAGCTGTATCTCGGCCTGGGTCGCGTCCAGCCGCACAAGCACATCTCCGGCGGCTACCGTACTCCCCTCTTCGACGAGAATGTCGGACACGATGCCGCCTTCGAGATGCTGGATCGTTTTTCGCTGGCTCAGCACTGTAACGGCGCCCGGCGCGATCGCGGCGCTGTCCAGGGGAGCCAGCGCCGCCCAGGCGCCAAAAGCACCGAAGAACACACCGAGTATTGCGGCGCCCAGGGTAGCGGTGCGCAACGCGCCAAAACCGCGAAGATCACTGGCCAGGCGCGATTTCATACGCCAATCCTTCTCGCGGGCACACGGTCGGTGAGCGCAACCATCAGGAACCCTCGGATAGTATGGATGGGGCGCGCTGGGCCGTGCCGATACCCTGCGGTGCCGCTAGACGCCCCAGGACTTCTTCCCGGTCGCCGAAGGCCACGACGCGTCCCTCTCGCAGGAGCAGGAGCTTGTCCATGGATCCCATGACGCTGGGTCGATGAGCGACCATTACCAGAGTCGTGCGGTTGCGCCTCAGTTCCCTAAGCGCGCGCATGAGGGCCTGTTCGCCCTCGCCATCCAGGTTCGCATTGGGTTCGTCGAGGACAACCAGCCTGGGGTCACCCAGTACCGCGCGAGCGAGCCCGATGCGCTGCCGCTGACCACCGGAAAGGCCCCCACCTCCGGCTTGCAGTAGCGTCTCATAGCCCTGCGGCAGACGAAGTATGGTCTCGTGGGCACCGGCAAGCATGGCAGCCCGCACCACTGTATCGTCGTCCACTTCGCGCAGGCGTGCGATGTTCTCCCGGACGCTGCCGGCGAAAAGTTCAACGTCCTGCGGCAGGTATCCCATCCATTGTCCACGATCCGCGGAGTCCCACTGAATGAGGTCGGCGCTGTCCAGGCGGACGTGGCCCCGCGACGGCTCGAGACTTCCGACGAGATGCCGGACCAGAGTTGTCTTGCCGGCCGCCGATGGTCCGATGATGCCCAGACTGGTGCCGGGAGCGAGTTCGAAGTTGATATCCCGCAGAACCGGTTCCGTGCTGCCACGCGGCACATAGATGAGACCTTCCACACTGAGCCTTCCCTCGGGTTCGGGGAGGGTCATGACGTCGCCGGGCACGAACTCCCGCTGAAGAAGATCGCGCACGCGCGCGAAGGCCTGCTGCGCACCGATCAACATCTTCCAGCCGCTGATGCTCTGCTCGAAGGGAGCGAGGGCACGCCCAGCTATGATCGATGCGGCGATCATTGCGCCACCGGAAATGGCATCGGACATGGCGAGCCACGCCCCTGTACCCAGCATGGCAACCTGGATAGTCAGCCGCAGCACCCGCGCGCTGGCGCTGATCAGACTCCCGCGATCGCTGGCTTCCTCATGATAGGCAAGGGCACGGCCACCAGCAGAGCGCCATCGGCGCTTGAGCGCGTCCATCATCCCAAGGGCTTCGATCACGTCGAAGTTGCGCAGGGCGGCGTCGGCCTCGTTGAGGGCGCGCGCGGATTCGCGGTTGCCCTCCTGCACCGGCAATCGCGTGTACTGCTCATTGGCGTAGGCAAGACCGAACAGCAGCAGAGCGCCGCCCAGAGCAATCCAGCCGAGCAAAGCGTGAATGAGGAACACCACGGCAAGGAAGACAGGCACGTAAGGCGCATCGAAAATGGACATCACGGCGGGACTGCCGAGGTAGGAGCGAACCGCGGCGAGATCGCGCAGGCTCTGCCCGCCGGGCTCCGCCCCCATATCCCCGCGCCGCGCCGCGCGGGCGCTGTACTCCAGTACCTGGGGAGCCAGGCGCCGTTCAATGCCTGTACCGCAGCGCACCATCAGCCTCGAGCGTACGCTTTCAAGCGCACCCATGACCAGGATAGAAACAAGGACGATGATCGTCAGCGCAATCAGCGTGTCCACATTGCGCGTTGCAAGTACGCGGTCAAATAGCTGCATCATGTACAGCGGCACCGCGAGCATAAGAAGATTCGTCGCGAGGCTGAACAGCCCCACGGTGACGAAAACGGAGCGAGCGGCCGAAAGGACCTCACGGAGGCTACGATGCTCGGGATGAGAAGGGTTGCTGGCCATTCGCTCCAGGCTGTGCGGCGGTACTGAGTTCGACTCTCCTACTATGACGTTTTTCAGCGGAAAGTATTGCCTAAGCACTCGGCCCGAGATTTACGTTAGATGATCGTCCTTCGCGGCGCGACGTTTGAGGCAGCATCGAGCGCCCGGTCATCGTGATCCGCGCACATTGGCCAGTCGCTCCGCCAGTATCGCTACCAAGTCAGATGACGCGGGTTTCGAGAAGCGCCTATGGCCGCCGAGTCTCATGGACTCAGACGTTTCCGTCCACCGCTCACGCTCCCACTCACCGACGTTCTCCTCGTGGACGAACTTGATCATGCTCGTGGATTCTGATGCTCCGGCGATCCAAGCGGTAGCAGACGCTGCCCGTATGGAAGGAGACCCATGAGCGCTACCGCTCCGCGCCCTGCCGAACGCGGTGAGTTTTGTTTTTGATGGATCAGAGAACGACGCTGTGCGCTACCCAGCACAGCATCGAATGCGACCGACCGGTCGCCGGGAAAACAGATCAGCGTTGCAAGCGTGTCTGGGGAAGCTCGCGAGAGCCCTTGATTAGACTGCTCTACCTCGCGGGATTTCTTTTTCCCTTAGAGCGCAGCGGCTGGGATTGCGAGGCATCGACCGCTGCCGAGCGCTGTGACCGCAGAGCTTTGGTAACGCGCCCGCTGCTCAGCTCGGCCGTGCGTTGATAGTCGCCGATTTCTCGCGCAACGCTGAGCATTTCCTCGGTTATAGGCTGGGATTTAGGTAGTTCAAACGAATGCATAGCGGTGACCCCTTCACTCACCGCCAGTTAGGCACATCGCTACAGTCGATACACCCGCCAGGCGTGGCCATGGGGACGTGGTTCACAGAGCGGTGCAATCCGAAGCGAATTTTGTGAACAGCAGCACATCGCGAGCCGATTGCTGCGCTATGGACTTCTGACCGAGTGGTGCCGTAACCCCTCAGACACCAACTGCAAGACCCCCGGAGCGTGTTGCCCTGGGAGACACGTCTCTAGGAGAGCGTCACTTCCTTGCAGTCCCATTTCGTCGCGGCAGGAAAAAAGCCGCATCAACGCTTTTGGGCGTCCGCCTATCGCCCCTTCTCACAAGACCGGGTCGTAAGAACGGATCATAAGACCTGGCGAATAAATCTATGTTCTGGATAAGTGGCTAGCGCGCGTAGCCGCGTCAATCCGGCAATTCATTCACAGCGCGAAGCGCCTGATCGATCGCGGCGTGGGTGTAGGCATCTGCAGCCGAATCGGCATTGGCAATGGCAACGCGTCCAAACGGTTTTCGCGCGATTTCGTGCGGAGCCTCACCCTCCGGCCATTCAGGATCCCACAGATCGAGGTAAGCATAGGCGTAGCCGTGCGGCCAGCGATTTACCGTAATCGCCAGAATATCTCGCTCAACGTCGAAGCCCGCCGGGCCCAGGAGCCCGTCGAGTACGGAGCGAACCTCGCGCTCATAGTCCTCCAGACTCAGGCCCAGCATGATGGCCCGCGATGCGCGAAGCTGGCTTTTCAGATCAACCGCACTCGCCGGCGGAGAGATCGAGCCCCAGAAATTCAGCGAGACGGGGCCGCTGTCCTCGATGTCATGCTCGTAGCCACCCGTGTTGATGCCCCGGAAGGTGAAGAGATGCGAATGGAGTCGTCCCGGGCAACGGACCCCATCGATACCCAGCTTGTCGAGGGCATCCGTGTTTCTGATGAGTACATTGGTCATCAACAGCGGATGCTTCACCTGGTAGCGCATCGCTTCGGCCTGCGCCTCCTCGAGCTCCGGACAGAGGTGGGGGATGATTGAGTGATAGCAGGCGAGCACGCAGTGCTTGGCTCTTACGCCGTGCACGGTCTGGTTTTCCGCCGCCACATAGGCAATGTCGACACCGTCGCCCCGGTTGTTCACATTGACGACCGTCGAATTTAAGCGCAGTCGAACGCGGTTTTCCGGCTTGTCGAGTTCACCGTAGTTGAAGCTCGCGACGGCGACGTTGTCGGCATTGGTTCCCGGCGCAGCGCCGGGAATAAGCCTCGCGACCTGCAGCCGGGCCAGACTTGCGTTTCCGTCCGGCCACATCGCCACGGGATAATCCCATCCATCCTGGCTCGGCTTCCTGCCCAGGAAGTTTGTCCCCGGCAAACCGGCCTCGAAACCTTCCATGGCTGACATGGCTCGCAACTCTACCCCCCAGCCACCGTGCTCGAGTTTCGCGAAAAGCTGGATCGCATCTTCCGTGACTCCACAATGCTGACGGAGAAACTCCGGGTAGGAAATACCGCGCAGGTAGTTCTCCGCCTCCTTGTCAGATCGATCCTTCAACACATGGGTCTTCGCGCTGTAGAACTTTTTCAGGGACTCGCGACCCGCCCTCGAAATTGGAATCTGGTCGATCAGCTCGGGGGCTGGACCCATTGCTGAAGCGAGGTCACAGTCCGTCAGCAAATGGTTAACGCCGTAGGTGTCGGCGTCGAACCAGGTCGCGGCGCCATTTTTTGCGCTGCGTCCATACTCGAACTGCATGTCCTTTCGCATGCGCTTCCAGTCGACACCGTGTTTTCGCAGAAACCGTTTCACATCCCGGCTGAAACTCCACCACTCGAGATTGTGCGTCCCGCCCATGGAGAGTCGCATTTTTCCGCCCTGGTGAAACTCGTTGCGCCGGGCATGGCCACCAAAATCGTCGTGGTTTTCCAGAAGCAGAATGCGCGCGGAGTCTCCGAATCGCTTGCCGTAGTAGTACGCGGCCGCAAGGCCCGATATGCCTGCGCCCACCACAACAAGGTCATATTCCTCATCAAAAGACGGGGGCGAGGGGAAAGATTTACCTTCCCGGGCAATGGCGTGGGCGGCTTCGTAGGCGCCGGGGTGGGATCCGCGCAGCCCAGTGCGGACCGGGGGATAGTCCTCGGCCGAGAAAGGTCCGGGGACGGGCGCAGCACTCTCGCCCTTCTCCATAGCAGAGTCCACAGCGTGAGACGCGGCCGCTGCGCCCGGGCCCAGGGTTAGCGCCGCCGTGACAATAGCTGCATCGTGAATCAGATCGCGACGCGAGATGTCGGCGTGCATGCCGAGTCGCTTGTCAGACTTTCTCACCTCTCCCCTCCTCGTTCCGTATCTCGGCAGCTCACCGATCGATGACCGAACTGGGGAAGCTGTGCGTTGCGCTTACCGGTTCAAAGCGGACTAGGGACAGTCCGTATCCGCATATTCGGTGATGAGCCAGCCTTCTTCCAGATAGTCTGCGAGGTACCACCCGCAGGAGACTTCCGTTGCCCCGCCATCGTAGTAATCCTTCCAGGTTGCAATAAAGGCCGCGGTCGTTGCGTTGATGCGCTGCGTTTTCAACGCGGTCATCTCCGCCCGGAGCCACCCTTCTTCGACCCACTCCGCCATGGGTTCGGCAAGCCAGGCCCGCCGCTCATCGCGGCTTATGGCCCCGTCCCCCTCGTGAGTGACGATCTCCCTGGCGTAGTGCGCGAGGATTTTATCGACGTCCTTCGCGGGTGTTCCGCTCCAGAGCGGAGCGTAAGACTCCTGGTACCAGGCCGCTGGGTCGGGAATGTCCTGTCCCAGGGCGCAGCTACAACCCAGTGCACTCAGGACGGTCAGTGCGCCATTTCTCTTCAGGTAATCGACGATACGCATAGCGAGAGTTCCGCGGGAGGGATGGTCTCACAAGACTAGTCCATCACGGCGCCGGGTCGAGCGTGCCTGTAGGGCGGAAGAGACGCTTACCGGTCCATGGCAAGGTCGGCTTGGCGCCCTACTAGTCCCTTGAGGCCCGACGGATCGTCATTGATCTTCGGCAGCCGTCCGGAAAAGCGAGCATTAAACTCCTGGACCCGAACCATCATTCGCTCGAAGTCTGCTTCCGCCGCTTCGATTTCCCGCAGCCGATCGTCAAACACATCCACGGAGGCGTTTGTCGGTCTGAAGCCGGCCCCACCGAACACATCGCCGCCGCGACCCCCCACTTCAGCGAGCAGCCATACCAGATTCATATAGAGTCGATACTTCTCCACGTACCACTTATCGTCGCTGTGCATCTCCGTGCGAGACAGGTAGTGCAACTCGGTTTCGTAGAGCTCGACGTACAGCGCACGCAGCCGATCCTTCAGTTGCGGGTCATCGGTTTCGTCGAGCAGGTCTTCGATTTGCGCCCGCATGATCTCGATGCGGTTGATCCGATCCACGACCGTATTGATAGCCTCGATGATCGCCAGCTGCAGCCGGCTACTCGACACAAGATCGTCGTCGGAAGACGGCAGTTCTACGTCGGCACGCACGTCGAAGGGATGCTCGACGCTCTGATCACCGTAACTAAGGCGGAGCGTGTAGCGGCCCGGCGCCACGGTCGGCTGCCATCCGGCGGCCCCCAGTCCCCAATGGCTGACTTCACGCTCCCGTTTGTCCCAGCGACCCGCCTCCCAGATATAGGGATTGTCCGGCGGCAGGGAACGCAGCACTGGCAGGTCCGGCGCCGGATAACGCATGTCCCAGCTGATTTTGTTGAGACCCTTGCTTGCGACAAACTCGGTGCCCGATACGAAATCACCGGCGCGGTCAAAGACATCCAGGGTCAGCGGCGCCGTCGGCTCCTCGTTAAGGGTAAACACAAAGCTGGCATTGCCACCGCTGGCGTGGCGGATCGCCGGCCGCGATTTGTGAATCACGAGATCGGCGCTGCTTGCTTCCTGCTCACCGATCTCCAGCCGCCAGGTGTCGCGCAGAATCCAGATACCTCGCCCGTAGGTTCCCACGGCAACTTCCGCGGCGTTCTCGGGCACTTCGATCCAGTTCACCGGCGCCGCCGGGAGCCGATCTTTGAACTGCGTCCACGTCTCTCCACCGTCGCGCGAGTAAAAGAAGGCGTGGCCGGTGCCCGCAAAGAGCACCTCGGGCCGCTGCGGGTGCTCCGCGATCGCAAGCGTGTAATCCAGCGGATGCCCCCTGGGCAGACCTCCATCGAGGCGAGTCCAGGTCTCACCATAGTCCGAGGTTTTGAACAGATAGGGATCACGCAGATCCATGAGGTGGTAGTCGACTGCCATGTAGGCCGTTGCCGGATCGTGGTGCGACGCGTCGATGCGACGCACCAGTCCCCAGGGCGGCATGTCAATATTCGCTGTGAGATCGTTCCAGGTAGCTCCCGCATCGCGCGAGATCCAGACCTTGCCGTCGTTGGTGCCGACCCAAACCACGCCCTGTTCCAGACGCGACGGGGTTATGGCCGAGATCGTGGCCCCGTAGAACTGGCCGAGATTGTCGCCCACGACGCCACCGGAGAACACAATGCGACTCGGGTCTTGCGTGGACAGGTCCGGGCTAATGACTTCCCAGCTCTGGCCCCGATCCCGCGTACGGAACACCACCTGGCAGCCGAAGTAGACGGAGTCGTCAAACCAGTCGATGGCCAGCGGCGGGGACCACTGGCAGCGGTACTTCAGGTCCACGGGGTCCGAGTCGAGCGTGTGTTGCCAGGGACTCACGGAGCGGAACAATCCGCCAATGTCATCGTAGGTGGCCACGTGGGCGGCGTAGCAGGTACCCCACACGAAATGGTGATTGCCAGGCTCCGGATAGGTATAGCCGGATTCACAGGAAGGCATGCGCTCCTGCGGCGGGCCGACCGGGTCGTCAATCTCAGGGCCAAAACCGAGGCCGTCGTCGTCGCTCTCCTCCTCAGGCTCGGGGGGTGGAGCGTAGGTCGGCACGTTTTTCGGCACGATCGGTCGGTCACTCGCGATGCGCATGCTGCCGTTGTCCTGGCGGTCCGAATAGACCCAGTAGGGGTCGCGCTGGTCCACGGTAACGCGGTACATCTGACCGATGGGCAGGCGCACGCGGGTGCCCCCGTCGGGCTTGAGCGGTGATCCATAGATGGTCATGCCGCCGTCGCCGGTGATGATGAAATGGTCCGCCTTATCGGCGTTTACGTCCCACCAGATATCGTGGCAGTCGCCACAGCCGCGCGGTCCGCGCTCAAATGTTTTGCCGCCGTCTTTGGATTCCCAGAGGCTGCTGTTGGCGATCAGCACGTGATCGGGGTCGTCCGGCGCCACCCGCACGCGAATGTAGTAGCCGGCGCGACCGATGAGGCGTCGATCCCAGCTGACATTGCTCCAGGAAGTCCCGCCGTCATCGCTGCGCCAGAGCGAGCCCTGGGCCTCTGACGGGAGGCCCTTGACGCCGTCCCGTCCAGTCTGGATCAGGGCGTACATGCGGCTGTCATCGGAGGGTGCGATAGTCACATCCGTTTTGCCGTAGGGCGATTTGGGCAGCCCTGGATGCGTGATTCGGGTAAAGCTTCTCCCCCCGTCCTTCGATAGCCAGATGCCGCTGCCTGTGCCGCCGCTTTCCAGCACGTGTGTTGCGAGAAAAATCTCCCAGGTTCCGGCGATGACGATGTCCGGGTTTTCCTGGGACTGCTGAAGACCGGAACATCCCGTGTCTTCATTGACGAACAGCGTTCGCGTCCAGCTCACGCCACCGTCTTCGCTTCGGAACACACCTCGCTCCTGCTGTGGCCCGGTGGCACGACCGAGAGCGCAGACCATCACGATGTTGTCATCGCGAGGATCGATGACGATGGTCCCGATGCGGCCCGTCACCTCAAGGCCCATGTTCGTCCAGGTCTCTCCGGCATCCGTCGATTTGTAGACGCCGTCGCCTTCCATATCCATGTCGCGCACGGCCCAGGCCTCACCGGTGCCGGCCCAGACGATGTTCGGGTTGCTGGCCGACACGGCGAGGGCACCGATAGCCTGCGACGTTTCGTCGTCAAAGGTCGGCTTCCAGGTCTCGCCACCGTCCGCTGTTTTCCACACGCCGCCGGAAGCAGCACCGGCGAAGTACATGCCCGGCTGGCCGGCGACCGCCGCCGCTGCGGCGATACGACCGGCATTGAGGGGTCCGAGATACTCGAAGCGCGGCTGCGGAACCTGATCGGCCTGGAGAGGCCCATCGCTTTCTTCATTCTGCGCCGTCGAAGCGACGCCGAAGAGGGCAAGGCAAGCAATGATCAGGCTTCTGGAATGTACGAACTGTCGAAGCGTGCACTTCTTGGCCAGCGTTTTCGTCATGACATCCTCGGGGGCGCTAGGCCGGAAAGGTAGGTGTTTAATATATAGTATAGAAATAGACGTTTTGGTAAGCCTCTTGAGCTCCCCGAGGCACCGAGCTACGAAAACATGAGGTTCCGCGCCATCCGTCGCTGGCGACCCAGCTCGTCAATCTATAACCTTGGCCTCTCCTCATCTGACTGCGAAAAACATGGCAATCATTTTCAAACGACTGACACTTGGCGTCGCTATCCTTGCAGCACTGCTTCTGCTCATCGCCGGCCCGGGTGCTCGCCTCGGGCTCTGGGCCTATGGAACCGGCTTTCTACTGATGCGAATCGCGTTCTTTGCCGGACTCGGATCTGCTGCCTTAGGACTACTCCTTGTGCTCATTCCCAAGACGCGAGCCACTGGTGTAGTGCCCCTCGCGGTAGCCCTCGTGCTGGGACTGTGCACGGCCTACGTGCCGTGGAGCGGTGTGAAGAAGGCACGCTCCCTGCCTTTCATCCACGACATCACTACGGATACAACCAATCCACCCGCGTTTGTTGCGATCCTGCCCCTGCGTGCTGATGCGCCGAATCCTGCAGAATATCTTGGCGAGGAAGTGGCCCAGCAGCAACGCGACGGGTATCCAGATCTGAAACCAATGACGCTCGCGCAACCGGTCGAAGCCGCTTTTGATCAGGCGCTGGAACTGGCGAAGTCCATGGGATGGGAAATTGTTGCCGCCGAAGCCGCCGAAGGTCGTATCGAAGCGACTGACACCACCTTCTGGTTCGGCTTCAAGGACGATGTGGTCATACGAATAGGAGAAGACCGGGGCGGCAGCCGTCTCGATATGCGATCGAAGTCGCGTGTGGGACGCAGCGACGTCGGGGCGAATGCGGAACGTATCAGAGCGTTTATGGTGGCCATGGGCAAATGAGTACGGTGGAGCCTGCGCTACCCGACACTGAAAGCGCCGTTCAGTTTTAGGGGTTCAGGGCATAACGCAACATAGTCCGGCAGGTCTCGGAGCAGCGGTAAGCTGGCTGGCCGCGAATCCAGGACCACCCACCGAAGGCTGCGCTCGCCACAAATAACCAGGACTCATTCACGGAAATTCATAATCGTCGCGATCACAATCAGCGTACACGCAAGCCCGGTCACAGGCAGAAAACTAAGCTTTTTCTCGTGGTTCAACCGACGAGGAAAACACCATGACAGTCCTTAAGACGATCAATGCCAGCCTAAACAAAGCGTTCTGGATCTCAACGATCAATGTATTCTGTGGCCTGACCACGATCCTGGATTCAGTCACTTTCGTATCCGCCAGAGTCACTGAGGAGCACTTCAGTCCAAGCATTCGCCCGGTAGTCATGGTAGAAAACTTGCCGGGACAAGCAGGCCTCGCGTCGGGTGTTGTCGGCGACTCACCGATCGCGTACTCGAGAGCAGAAGGTCACTGCGCGACCGTCTCGACGCAGCAGACTGATGGTTACACCGGGTCAATACCCCAGGAGTTTAACGGTCAGGCAAGCGCAGCTGTCTCGGGAACGGTATCCGCGGAAAGTCCCCATGAGAACTCAGCACATTCAGATTCCAGCCTTGATGGAGCATCGGGTGCTGTTGAAAACCGCCGTGTGGCCACAGCCAACTGATACCGGGTAGCGAAGCTTCTGTGAGCACACCAATGGCAAAGGAAACAGTCCAAAGTGCTCCGGGGAAGGCGGCCGGCTCGCGCTCCGCCTTGGGACTGGATCGTTTTCTGCTGGCCTTTGAACCGGAACTGGAAGAAGAATTCTGGAGTAGTCTGTACTACCAGCGGCGCAACATACTGACGCTGGCGTTGCTCACGTTGATCATCCTCATACCGTTTTCCTCGGCACTCTTTGTGCCATTCGCGTCAGAGAAGATGTCCTTGCGGCACCAGGTCATGGATGCCCTGGTCCCGGCCATTACCGGCGGAATTCCCCTGGGGCTTGCGTGCTGGCGGATGTGGAACACACAGGTCTGGCAGCGCGTAAGCCCTCTGATCGCAACCGCGAGCATGTTGTCCGGGGTCTCCTACTCCCTGCTGTTCCTAGCTCAGGATGCAGAGCTGGCGCCCTTCTGTGCCTATTCCGTCGCTCACATACTCTTGTTATCGCACATGTTTCTTGTCATTTCTTTTCGAACGCTTGTGCCGCTCACCGTTGTCATCGCCGGCGTATTCCTGGTCGTCGCCTACATCCAGCAGCCGGAGGCGTCTCTCCTGACCGGCACCCGCTTTGCCGCAACTTCGGTCGCCGTTCTGGGGCTCATACTTCTGTATGCATCGTTCACCATTGAAAGCATTGCGAGGCAGAACTTCATCTATGAACGCAGCCTGAAAGAGGACGATGAGAAACGCCTCAGGATCATGCGCGGCAGGCTAGTGTGGTTGGATACCATGACGACCTTCGTCAAGGACGAACTCGGAAACGCACTCACCGCCGTTCGCAGCATATTGCAGCGTATGAGACGCGCAGGCATTCCCGCGGCCCAGGAAACCTACCAGTCCAGATGCGAGGAAAGCGCGAGGCTCATTCAGAGACTACTGACCGAGGTGGGCAAGGCAAAGACCATGGAGTCCGCTCTTGCTCACATGGACATGATCGAGATCGACGTAGCTCAGATGCTGGGTCGAAAACTGAGCGACTATCGCACTCAGTATCCCGCGACAAAGTTTGAGCTAGCGCTCGCGTCCAGCGACAGATTGATCGGCGACGAAGACCGCCTCACGCAGGCGCTCGATAAACTTGTGAACAATGCGATTGAACACAGCGACCACGAGGAGCCCGTCCAAATCGAAGCACGAACGCAAGGCGGACTGGTGACAGTGTCGGTCCGAAACAGCGGTCCATGCATGACGGACTCTGAAAAAATCTTCGATGCGCACGTAAGCTCCCACAAAAATACCGGCAATATGGGGCTCGGCCTGTTTGTCGCCCGACGCATCGTCGAAGCGCATTCGGGGCATCTGAACGCCCGCAATCTGGAGAACGGGAAAGGTGTTGAGTTCTCGATGACCTTCAAGGTGGCAGAGCACTGAGTTCATAAATCTTCATAAACCATCATTTGCGCCAAGCAAGCGCGCTGTAGGATAGGCAGATTGCTAACTGCAGCGCTGGATCGAGCATGACCCGTCGAATTGCCTACGTCGAAGACGACGACATCATTCGCGAAAACTACGCGGAGATACTGCGGGAGGAGGGTTTTGAAGTGAGCCCCTTCGCCACGAAGGAGAGCGCGATGTCTGCGTTCGCTCAATCCTTACCCGATCTCGCGTTGCTAGACGTATCCCTGCATGGGGAAAGGGATGCGGGGTATCAGATCTGCCTTGAACTACGGCGTATGTCGGCCGAACTCCCGATCATCTTCCTGACATCGCACGACGGAGAAGTGGACCGGATCTCTGGTTTGCGCATGGGAGCCGATGACTATCTCACCAAAGACTCGACGATCGACTACATCGTGGTTCGTATCGAAACCCTGTTCCGACGCCTCGACGCCATCAGGAGCGCCGCGGAAGAAAAAAAAAACACCAACCCGGTCCCGGACTCTAAAGTAAGTCTGGACGATCTTTACTCGAGAGCAAGCTGGCAAGGTACGAGACTCGAGCTACCTTTGACCTTGTATTGGATCTTGAAAGATCTCGTGACCCACCCCGGGATCGTGCGTTCGCATCGCGATCTCATGCGTGCGGCCAACATCGTCGTAGAGCAAAACACAATCACCGCGCATGTAAAGTCACTCAGGACGGCTTTCAAGGATGTCGATGCCGCCTTCGACGCCATCAAAACGGAACGTGGCCGTGGATACCGCTGGGTCGACTAGCGTTGGATTGCGTCCGCAGCCTGCTGTACTGAACACCTAGCCTATGGGTTTCTATGAGGCTGCTTTGAAATCGCGCCGGCGGATCATCCTGATTACCGCCGGTCTCATAGCGGCCTACATGATTGTCGTTTACCAGATCATGCTTGAGATCGAACCCTTTAACCCGGGTACTGTAATGTCCTTCTTCGGAAGGGAATACGCGCCCCAGATACTCTTCATCAGCGCCGTACTGATCGCTAGCGTACTGGCCCTCCTGGGAGCGGCAGGGATTCAGTTTTCAATCAACGTCACTTTAATTTTCGGATCGTTTTTCCTGGCTGCATTGACGCTTTGCGGGACGTACCTGCTACTGCTGAAGGCGGCGAATGATCCGGGGCGAGCTTTCCTGATACAGGGAATCATCCAGGTTCTGGTCGTGGTACACGTGTTCAGTGTGCTGCCTTTCCGGGCGCTACTTCTTCTATCCCTGATCGTTTGCATCTCGACCGCCATTGCCACCGGTCAAACGGATGGCTGGTCCGAGGCCGATGCGGACTTCTACCTCCAACAGTTGGTGAGCATCAATGTCGTATTACTTGCGGCGGCAAAAATGCTTGAAATCAAGGCCCGGCAGAACTGGTCTCTTCAGGGTTCCATTGCGGAGGCCCGCGTGCGCAGAGAAGAAGAGCACCGGCGCGATACAGAATGGCTGTCTTTCACGGCGCATTTCCTGCGCCACGAGCTGCGCAATGCGCTTACGGGAATCAGCACATCGCTGGTACTCATAAAGCGTCGCGCTGAGTCTTCAACGCAGCTGGAACTGGCGCAGAGTGCCGAGGATAGCGTAGTTCGCATGCGTAAACTCCTGGACAGAGCTGGGGATGCCACTTCTACCGAGGCAGAACTCTCTGAGCAGTCCGAGGGTTCAACCGATCTTGAATCCGAACTTCAGCGGGCCATCGAAACCGAATTCGGCGAAACACCCGGCGAATGGCGTCTTCGAACTCGCGGCGAGGCGTTTGTGGTCAATGCGCCACAGGTAGCCGTGCGCGTGGGCCTCGAGCACTGCATTCGCTACCTCGCCCGTGCGAACGGTCCGCCCAAAGAGCTGGCGGTGACCCTGGAAAGTGGGGACGAGGTGGTAAGTCTGACGTTCAATTACACGGACCCAAACCGAGCCGCAGGCTTCACCGACCCTCGCTTTGGCACCCAGTCGCCAGATTGTTCCCCTCACTTCGATCTGTTCGTCGCGAAGCGGGCCTTCGAAACCGCGACCGGCAGTCTCAGTCCGATCGAAAGCGATGATGGTTCAGTGAAGGGCATAGAGATCTTGTTGCCCTCCTTCGGCCCCCGTTGTTAAGGTCCGGGTACTAAAGCCGCGATCCACTCAAGGGCGTCCAGCCAGACTTGTAGCACCTGGACTCCGCTCGAAACAATCCAGTCAAGCGCAAAGGCAATAAAGATCAGCGGGGCCGCCACGGCCGTTGCCGACCAGGCCGCAAGCGCCGTCAACATGGTCCAGCGCCAGCCAAAATGCGCGTCGCTCTTCTCGAGCCTGTCGGCAATTGCGCGCCCCCGCCTGGGGGTGAGCACGACCGGACCGATAGACCACACCGCTAAAGTGATATGAACGAGGGTCGGTAGCATGGTCGAGCCGATCGCCGCGCCCAACCAGTACCAGTTTTCGGGCTGCACGCGCACCTGCTCGAAAAAGCGATCCAACTGGGTAAGTGGGAAGCCCAAGATCGCATTCTGTAACTGCAGAAACACTATGAACGCTGTTCCAAGGGCAAGCATCACGATAACGCCCAGGAACAGGTCTGCCGCGCCCCATCCCGGGGTGCGCCAGCCCATATTGTCTACACCCTTCCGCAGAGCCCACCGCGTCAGGCCGAAGGACAGAAAGTCGAACGCGGCGTTGACGAGTGGCAGAAACAGCCCCAGCGACAGCACAGCTGATAAGCCGCGCCAGCCGAGGCCAAGGGGAAAGAGATACGCGACACCGATGACTGCGGCAATCGTAGTTCCGGTCACCATGAAGCCCCGCAAGCCGACCGAGGGTGCTCGCCGGAACAGCGGCGCTACGGCGGCGGTCGATAAGACCACTGTCAAAATCGTGATCAGCGGAATTCGAAGGGGACGTGCCGCGTCCAGCCCAAGTGCATTGAGAAAATCGAGCGCGGTCGCATAGACCGAGCCACCGACCGCGTTCAGCGCGAGTCGCGAGAAGACAAACCCGGACAGCGCCGATAGAGGTACCGCAGCGGGCGCCCCCGCACACAGGAGCGCGGCCGTCGAGAGCGCTACCATGAGACTGGCCCCGGTCCCTCCATAGCCGTCGATGGAGCGGGGTACGATCTGCGCTGACGCCACGACCAGCGCGGCGAGAAGCGACACCGCGAAGGCCGCAGCGATATATCGGCTCCTATTGAGTAACACGAAGGACAGTAGCCAGACCGCAAACGCAGCCAGGGCTGACCAGCGGAAACCACGGTAGACATCGCTGTAGAACCAGACATCCCAACGCTCAAGCTGATCGAAGCTGACATCCACGCCCCAGGCCCACTGAACCAGGATGCATCCAGTCGGATAGATAAGCGCAACGAGCAAAGCGCGATGGAATAATCGCAGTGACCAGGCGGGCCGAAACGACCGAGGCAGCTGTCGCTGGTGTTCATCCAGGACCCAGTCGTCGGTTTTCTCCAGCGCCCAGCATACGCACCGCTGATACAGGCGAGGGGCGTCCGGCCGGCGCAGAAAGGAGAGCAGCCCGGCGCGGCTGTCGGCTTCCGCCCAGCTGCGCGTCAGCCACCAACGCCAGAACGTAAACAGACTTAGAAATAGGGCTATCGCGGGCAGAGCCACCATATCTGCCCAGAGTGCTTCGAGGACCTGCAGCATCTGGCGATGCCCCATGACGAACGTTCTCAAAGCCTAAACGCTTCGACGGTGGGAGCAAGACCCGCTTACACCCAGGCGGTGTCCGGCCCGCTACTCGCTTACAGTTCGTCGGCGACCCATCGGTCGACATCCTTCGCTCCAGCCGGCTGCTCCTGGATCAGCATGCTAGAAATCGCAGTACACCGAACGTCGGCTCTACACGTACTTACACAAACCGAACACCGGAGACAGAGGCGATGGCCAGAATTACACTAACGGAACCCACCGGTCTGACAGGCTTCCTCGCGGAACTGCACAGTAATGCCGCGGAGAGCGATTGGTCCACTCAACACGTGGCGCGCGCCTTTGCCACGCAGCCCCAGCTGCTGGAGGACTATCTGGGGTTCTACTATCGATGGCACAGGAACGACGGTGTGGGAGAGCTGGAGCCCCGGCTGAAGGAGCTCGTGCGCCTGCGGATTGCTACGCTCAACGGCTGTAAAACCTGCAAGGCCGCTCGCCTGGATCCCACCATCAGCCGGGATGAAGGCGACTTTGGCGTGGATGATCCCGCCTATCCTTTCGGGCCACGAGAGCGGGCCGCGATCAACTTTGCGGAACAGATGGCGGTGGATCATTTTTCCATCGACGACCAGGCTATTCGTGAACTAAGAGCGCATTTTTCAGAGGCTGAAGTACTGGAACTCATGATGCTGACGGGCCAGTACATCGGCTTTGGCCGCATGCTGGCCATACTGCAGCTTGAGGTGGTCGCGTGCCCAATCGCATGACGTCTGATCGGAAGCCACATCGAGGCTCGCTGTAAGGCAACACCGACCACTCATGCCTTCTCGTTGCGAGTTTGTTTGTCGGCCCATGACTCTCTGACCTCACGCCCGGAGATCCGCCTGGCCTCTCCCCCGGCGGTCATCTCATCTATCAGAAGCCATCCTCGGGCATAGCAAGCGTTGTATCGTCGGCGGCGGTGGCGAGCTCTCTCATCCAGGCGCATTGGGGCAGCACGTAGCGAAAGAAGTAGCGACAGGCAAAGTACTTACCCTGGAGGTAAGCGGAAGCCTCGCTGTCATCGCTTGGCTTGTCCTCCCTTTTGGCCTCCGCTGTCACCGCCTGACGCAGCCACATCCAGGCAATCACGAGGTGGCCGAGCATATCCAGATACAGGGTGGCGTTGGCCAGCAAGCGCGAACGACTACAAGACGACGCTGCAACCACGAGCTCACTTGTCGCCGTCATTGTGTCTTCGAGTTCACGGCGCAATGACTGAGCGAACTCGCGCAGCCGAGCGCTGCGTTCGGCCCTATCGATGTCGGTCTGCATTTCCTCAGCCAGCAGCCTCAGGCAGCGGCAATCGTCATCCAGGATCTTACGGCCGAGGAGGTCAATGCCGTGAATGCCGTGCGTACCCTCATGGATAGGATTCAGGCGGTTGTCGCGGTAGAGGCGCTCTACAGGGTAATCCCTCGTGTAGCCCGCACCCCCGAGTACCTGTATCGCATGCTTGTTCGCCTCGAGACAGAACTCCGAAGGCCATGACTTCGCGATCGGTGTCAGGAAATCCGTAAGACTTTTCAGCGCTGCGCGCTCTTGTGAGTCCTCGCTCAGGCGGGCCTTGTCGATCAATCCCGCCGTGTACAGCAAGAGCGCCAGGGAGCCCTCAACGGCGACCTTTTGAGCGAGCAGCAGGCGGCGGACATCGCCGTGTTCGATGATAGGCACGGGCGGCAGCCCAGGGTCCTTGGCGTCCGGCGAGCGACCCTGCGTTCGCTCACGAGCGTACTGGAGAGCAACGCTGTAGCCAGCGGCCGCCAGTGCCGTGGCCCCCAGTCCCACGGCGATACGGGCCTCGTTCATCATATGAAACATGTAGAACAACCCGTGACCTTCTTCACCCACGCGAAAGGCTACGCAAGGTTTCTCCTCGCCAAAATTGAGGACCGTATTGGTCGTACCCCGATAGCCCATCTTGTGGTTAAGCCCCGCCAGCTGGATGCCGTTGCGCTCACCGCGACCTCCATCCTCATCGACGTGATACTTCGGAGCGATGAACAAGGAGATTCCCCGGACGCCCTCGCCACCGCCGGGAACCTTCGCGAGCACGAGGTGCACGATATTCTCAGAGATATCCTGCTCGCCTCCGGAGATCCACATCTTCCGACCGCGCAGGTGATAGCTGCCGTCGTCCTGCGGGTGCGCCATGGTTCCGATGTCCGCAAGCGACGAGCCGGCGTGAGGCTCGGAGAGACACATGGTGCCGAAGAACCTTCCCTCGACCATGGGGCGGAGAAATCGGGCTTTCTGGTCCTGGGATGCGAAGGCCGCCAGCACGTTGGCGGCGCCATTGGTCAGGAGAACGTAGCCGCTGGTGCCGATGTTTGCCGTGAAGAAAAGGTAGGACAGAGCGCTGCGGAGCGTTTCCGGCATCTGCAGCCCACCCCACTCATGGTCGAAGGTCGAGCCGAAGAGGCCCGCATCGCGAAAGGCGGCAAGCGCCTCGCCGATCTCCGGAATCAGGATTGCGCGCCCGTCCTCGAAGCGGGGCTCGCAGCGATCACTTTTCTCGGCGTGCGGTAAGAACTTCTCCCGGGCGAGGTCCTCCGCCGTATCCATGATCCCACTGATGACCGTCCTCTCGTAGTCGGCAAAAGGCCCGCTGCAGAGATCTTCGACAGCGGCAACGTCAAAGAGCTGAAAGTCGAGTTCACGACGATCCAGGGTGATCATGTTTGTCTCCTTGCTGGGGTCTTACGTGGATTTCAACGCCCTTTTTCCCGCCCGCCCCGCGTTGTCGGCGGGCGGAGCCGGGAGCCGAGCGCAAGCCCCGGTGACCCAAAATTATCCTACGATTTTGTAGGTTGATGTTGACTTAGTCTCGCGTCTTCTTCACGCTCGCACAACATAACGACAAGACAAAAGGGGCGCGCAATGACTCCGCGACATCCCGCTCTTCTCTTCGCTTGTGTGCCTTCCCCGCGCATGAAAACGGAACACGGGCCACCGGCCGATCGGCCAAACCACTTTTGCAGGGCGGCAGCGATGCTATGCCGGAGGATCGGCGCTGGTCGATGTCGCCTCAATCAATCCGAGGAGAAATCACAATGACAGACGCCCTATTCCCCGGCAGCTTCAGCATGCCCTACGGCTCTTCCCTCTACGGTCGCCCCCCTTACATCTATCGCGGAGTGGAAGACATGGTAGTGGCCTACGAGGCCGATGCTGAGCGTCTGAAGCCGCTCCTGCCGCCCGGCGTCACCGTCGCCGGGCAGGTAGCCGAGTGTCTCGCCTGGACGCGCTGGATACCGTTTTCGTCTTTCGGGCCCTACCACGAGGCCTACGCGATGGTGAAAGCTCAGTTCGACGGTGACACCTATCTCTACAATCCGTTCATGATCGTGGACAACGAGGTCGCCCTTGCGGTCGGCCGCGAAGTCTGGGGCTATCCGAAGAAGCTGGGTACATTCACCCGAGGCTGGGGCAATAGCGGCGCCGGCTTTGGCGAGCAGCTTCTGTGCAAGGTCGAGCGACCGCTTAATCACACGCTCATGTCCGCTTCCATGGCATGTGCCGAGCGCGCCGACCCGGAAGAACTGGACGCGGGATATCCCATCCTTTCACTTCGCATCATTCCCGACGGAGAGGACCTTTCCCGCCCGTCGATCGCACAGCTGGTGGCACTGGAGCTGCCCGTATCCGTTAAGACCGGCAGTGATGGCGCTGCGGAATTCTACAAGGGCCCGGCGCAACTTCGCTTCGAAAGCAGCGCCTCGGACCCCTGGGGGCTCGCCGCGCCCGTAAACATCACCGGAGGCTTCTTCGGTGTCTTTGACTTTGATCTGGTGCCTGGACGCGTGGTCCATGACTACCTCAGCTAGCTGGCATCAAATGGTTCGCAAGGAGAAGGCACTATGCCCGTGAAAAGGCTGAAACTGGGCGACTACGAGTTCGACGTTACCGATGAGGGCTCCGGGCCTCCATTGTTGATGCTCCACGGCTTTCCCGACTCCGCCCGACTGTGGAGACACCAGATTCCCGTACTGCTCGAGGCGGGCTATCGAGTCATCGCACCC